>JAYQDD010000014.1:0-4798 GCA_038138145.1 Formosa sp. | reverse complement strand
AGTAGTTAAAGTAATTGTAGTTCCATTACCCGCTGCATCGGTAACTGTGACAGTTACTCCAGAATAAGAGTTGTCACTTAAGCTTGAAAAAGTTAAAAGATTATTACCTGAATCAGCTGTAGCTGAAGTTGAAAAAGACAATGAACTTGTAATTGTTCCTGCCTCATTACTATTAAACGTTATACTTGGAGTGGCACTATTATTTGGAGTAGATATTCCAGACACAAGAGTTAAAGATGGTGAGCCAGAATCAAATAACCAGGTGAATTCAGTAGCTGCTTTGTTGGAATTCCCAGCAGCATCTGTAAAAGTGTCAGCAGCAATATTAATTGCTGTTGCCCCCTGGTTTGTAGGAGTAAATGTAGCAGTGTATGTGGAGCCACTACCGGAGAAGTTAGAAATCGTACCATTTGTTAGGGAAAGATCATCAGAACTAAAAGACGTAGTAGATTCCGATGATGTAAAAGTCAATGATAGGCTTGAATCGTTTGAAGTATTACCAGTGTCAACCTGACTGGCAGTAATAGTTATAGTAGGTTTAACACCATCGATAACATAATTTTTTGCTTCACCTAAAGAGCCGTTTGAACCAGGTGCGACCAAAGTTAATGTGGCATCAGAATTATCATCAACCGCTTTAATGGACCCACCATTAAGGTCTAAAGATGTAGTTGCCTTATAATCAAGATCAGATGAACTGTGACCTTCAAGTACAGTGTACATGAAGTTGAGAATATCACCAGAGCCTCCAGAATAATCAACGACGGCATCAGCAACAGTACTACCAGTTTCTAATGTCAATTGAGGAGTTCCTGTGACAGTTACAGCTTCTGAGAAGATAACTTTGATCTCAATTTGGTCACCAATTTTTAAAGTTCCTTCATCAGTAAAACTAGTTACCGACTGAACTGTTGGGGATTGAGAGAAAGTTAAATTTGAAAATAAGAATAAAGCTAATAAGATTAATGATGAGAAAGATGTAATTTTTTTCATGCCTTATAAATTGGTTGTCTTTTTAATTTAAAGATGTAAAACGCGAAATTTAATCTAATAATTTAGACCAGTACCGCGTAAATACATTTAACAAAAATAATAAATTGTTTAAATAAATCACTATTAAATTAAACAAAAAGAAAAAAATTACAGATATAAATCGATTCAGGAAAACAGTAATCACACAATGAACCACAAAAACAAAAAGAAAAAAGATAATTAGTAGCATTTAAAATTGTTAATAATTAAAAAAATAATCTTTTAAAATACTGAAGATCAGTATTTTATCTTATATCCAAAAATGTTGAAAAATAAATTTATATGAAATTGTAAATCTTATTTTTTACAAGAAATAAATGACAAGAAAATTATATTAAATTAAATATTAAAATAATATATAGAATTATATTATTAAATATATAATATTAATAGTTTTTGTCTATTAATTATTGTTTTGAATAAAAGGATTTAAAGGGTTTAAAAATAAAGGGGTGTGCTGTTGAGTTCTTTTCTCTAATAGTGCCTTAAAAGTCTTTAAAACGTGTTTTTAGAGAAATTGCGTGGTTTGCGCTCAAAATCTAATACAATCTAAGCTTATGCGATAATTCGTCTAAAAAAATAATTTTTATGTCATGATGTCATAATAAATCCTTTGTTAATATTTTAAATTAAAAATTTCGCTTAAACGCCCAAAAAGATATTTGCGCCATTTTAGTTGTAAATTAAAAGTTATTTTAATAGATTTAAACCAATATTAACCAATACTTTAAATTATGAAAAGACTCTTTTTATTATTAATAGTAACAATTTTTGTTACAAGTTGTATGCAACAACAACATCCTGACTATGCAAAAAACTTAGAAACAGCCAAAAAGCTTTTTCAGCTTCATGAACTTGAAGATTACGATGGGCAAGCCGCACTTGTAAGTAAAGATATCGTTGCCGAAACGTCTATGTATGGTTCAGAAAAAATGGGTTATGACCAATTTATGGCCAACGTCAAAGGATACCATATGGCCTTTGAGAATATTAAGTATACTCCAGAAGTTTGGCTCCCTGGATGTGATACCTTAGGAAATTTAAATGGAAGCGTTCGTACCTATGGCGTATGGACAGGAACTCAAGTTCAAACCAATAAAGAGTTATCGCTCAAAGGGTACTGGTATTTTGGTTTTGATGAGGATGGCTTAATCAATGCACAAGGCGACTTTTTTGATTTTGGAGGCATGCTTGATGCAGTTTACCCAAAGAATTTGGTTATTGTTTCCTTGGATATAAAAGACGGTAAACTAGACAATGTCTTGGAGATTTTAAACAGCGAAGGGGGGCTTCCTACAACAAGAGCATACGATGGATGTCTATCGTTAGAAATGACAATCAATGAAGACAGCAATACTATTTGGGTCGTCGGAGAATGGGCGACAAATGACCACTATGCTGCTTATTTAAAATGGAGACAAACCGAAGATACTGTAATTGGCGCAATGGTGCCTTTCCTTAAAGGAGGTGCAGATGGGATTAATATTGTGCATCCAAATACAGGGTATTCAGCTTATTAAGCTGTAAACGATATCGAACTAAAAATTATAATTATGAAACATTTTATTTATCTATTATCAACTTTATTTTTTATAAGCTGTACCAATGTGGAGACTGTGGATTTGGCCAAAGCAACGGAAGAAGCCAATGCGTTTATTGCAAGTCAATTTGATTTCTTTACAGAAAGCAGTCTTGAATTGGCCAAAGAAACTTTCACCGAAGATGCGGTGTTAATTGGTACCGATGCCGCTGAGTACTTAAGCGGTTGGACAGAAATTGAACCTTCGGTCAAAGGACAATTGGTTATTGAAAACCCTGTTTTTACAGCGCGCAAATTAAACATTGTTATGAGTGATGGTGGCGATATGGCCTCCTATACTCAAGAATTAGACTTTACATTTTCTGTTGCTGGTGAGGTTGGTGAAATTAAAAACGTGCGCAATAGTGGGGTGATAAAAAAAATAGATGGACAATGGAAAGTCGTACAAATTCATTGGTCTATTGGGCTTGAAGGACAAGCTGTAGAGTATGAAATGCCTGAATAAATCATAGTACTTTAACTACTAACCAACGCAACATACCAAAAAAAGGCATCCGAATGGATGCCTTTTTTGTACACCCCATTGAGCTATTTTCGAAACAGAGTTTGGAATTTTTAAAAAGATTTAAATCGACCTAAACTATAACAACGATAAATTCAAAAATTCCACAATTTCTTTTCAAGTTGTTCAAGACTAACCCCTTTGGTTTCGGGTATATATCTGTAGACAAATAGAATTATAAACAAAGTGAAACCAATAAAAATGAAATAGGGTAAAGATCCATTCCAAAAGACATTGTTGTTTATTTCACTTCCAGTAACCATTGGAAATGTTTGAGATACCAAATAATTGGCAGCCCATTGTGCTGCTACAGCTATTGACATGGCAACACTTCTAATTTTATTGGGAAATATTTCAGAAAGTAATACCCAAACAACTGGACCCATTGATAAAGAAAATGAAGCAATAAATATCAATATTCCTATTAGTGATAAAACACCTATGGATTGTTGTTGTAGAGTGATTCCCAAAAATAAAAATCCTATTATCATACCAATACAACCAGCATAAATAAGTGGTTTTCTGCCAAATTTATCAACACCATACATGGCAACTAATGTGAATACAACATTTATAAAAGCAAGAAGAATTTGCTGCTTTAACACATCGTCTTGCCCAAAACCTAATGCTTTTTCAAAAATATCTGCACCATAATACAATACCGCATTGATGCCTGTAAACTGCTGTAATATAGATAAAATGGACCCTATGAAGATAATGCTTAATACTGATTTTGAAAAATAATTTACTTGGTTCGAGTCCGTTTTATCAGACTGTAACGATGAATTAATTTCTTGCATATCTTGGTGTGCACTCTCTGCGTCTTGAAGTTTAATTAAAACCTCTACGGCCTCATCATGTTTACCTTTAATCGCTAGCCATCTTGGGCTTTTGGGGACAAAGAATAATAAAATTAAAAACAAAGTACTTGGAATTAGTTCCGACCAAAACATTCGTCGCCAACCAAATGAAATATTTTCTGATTGAGATAAATCATTGCCAATAAAATAGGTTGCCAAAAACACAGCAAAAAAACCAATAACTATAGCGAGTTGATAATACGTTACCATCTTACCTCTTATGGAATTTGGTGCAATTTCAGCAATATACATCGGTGCATTCATTGATGCAATACCTATACCTAAACCACCAATTATTCTAAAGATCACTAAAACAGTTACAGATTCAGGAAATAGACTTGGAAGACCAGAACCATATGCTGAAATAGTAAAAAGTATTGCAGAAATTATTAATGATCTTTTTCTTCCAATTTTAATACTTAATTTTCCTGAGGTTATTGCACCTATAAAGCAGCCTAAGAGAGCACTTCCGACTACCCAACCTTTTAAGGCGTCGCTTAATTCAAAATACTTGCTTAAATAAAATTGAGCGCCGTTTATAACTCCTGTGTCGTAGCCAAATAGGAGACCACCTAAAGCGGAAATGATGGTAATAAATAAAAGATATGTCCTCTTACTCAATGTAATAATTTTTTAAATTAATATAGTACAGATTGCATTGCATGAGGCAAAATTGTTTGCTGAATTTCCGCACCCTCAACAATGAGTTTATAATCAATTGGCAGGTCCGTTTTATTCATCACTACTGTTACAATTTCACCATCGGGGTTTTGAAAAGACGTGCTCTCAATGGTGCTCCTGCTC
>JAYQDD010000013.1:0-9685 GCA_038138145.1 Formosa sp. | reverse complement strand
ACCCTTTTTTTTAGACCAAAAATGGGAATGAGAACTCA
Source organism: Formosa sp. (assembly GCA_038138145.1). Classification (GTDB taxonomy): domain Bacteria; phylum Bacteroidota; class Bacteroidia; order Flavobacteriales; family Flavobacteriaceae; genus UBA3537. The sequence continues at coordinate 9,647 of JAYQDD010000013.1, read as the reverse complement.
ACATGAAATGGAGTTTAACTTAGCTTAAAAATAGCTTATTATTCGGATAAGAATAGATTGATACAATCCACAAATTGCTCTACTATAATTAGTTATTAGAGGTGATTTATGAAAAAGAGAAACTTTTTGAAACCAGTAGCTTTGATAGCAGCTGCGCTTGGGGCGAATACCAGTCTCAGCGAAATACCCAATGACAATTTAAAACCAGCGATCTCAGCCTCTGAGGCTAAGAGTATCGTTGAGAATGTGCAATCAAAATCCGAAAAAGATTTTATCATCTCACCATCAGAATCTTCAGTTCAAATGCTTGCACACTCGAGTCATGCCTCACATGCGTCTCACGCTTCTCACGCTTCACATTCTTCACACTCAAGCAGCAGCTATTAGAAGTTTCTGGCGATGAGCGCAACTATAGCATCTGATAAGTGCTACTTTGATCTAAAGCTTGATTCTAATGTTTACAGTCTTGATGTATGCAAAAAGGCGTCATACGCCTTAATGGATTATATTAGCTGCGAAATTAAAACAATCAATTCAGAAATTATTATTGAAGCCTTTAAAAGCAGCGACTCTGAATATGATGCAGATCAGCTACAAGCATTACTTCTTGATGAGTTGCTAGATTATTCACTACGTGAATCCATATCGAAACAAACAGAAGATGTAAAAAATATTATTCTGAGCAACGCTTTTTCAAATACTAAATTAGTATAAACACCTTTCAAGGTAATACAGTGACTTTATCTAATAAATTTAACACCCTTGATAAATACACTGAAGCTACCAAAACAGGTTATAAATTACTTCCTTTTAAATTTCATAGATTATCTAAATCAGAATCTATATGTGTAAATTTAGTAGGAGAACATATCATACTTAATAGACAAGACTTAGTGAGATTGGTTGAAGGGAAAATCACTCCATCAGAAAGTATTTATAATGATCTAAAATCTAAGCACATCATTTTAGATGACGATAGTAAAGTTGCACTTGAGTTGCTATCGCTAAAATACAGAACAAAAAAACATCGCGTCTCACAATTTACCGCACTACATATTTTTGTTGTCACTTTAAGGTGCGATTACACCTGTAAATATTGTCAAGTATCAAGACAAATGGAAGGGGCTAATAAGTATGACATGTCTGAGAAAACTGCACTTGAAGCGCTTAAACTGGTTTTCATGAGCCCTTCTAAATCTTTGAAAATAGAATTTCAAGGTGGTGAGCCACTTCTTAATTTTGAATTAATTAAATTTATAGTCGAAACTGCTCAAGCTATAAATGAAAATGAAAAGCGTGATTTACAGTTTGTAATTACATCAAATCTTACTTTTCTTGATAACTCAGTACTCTCATTCTGCGAAAAGTATGATATTTATATTTCAACATCTCTTGATGGGCCAGAAGAGCTCCACAATAAAAATAGACCCAGACCCAAAAAAGATGGTTATACCAAAACCATCAGTAGCATAAAGAGGATTCAGGAGTTTTTAGGCCCACATAAAGTTTCAGCACTAATGACAACAACTGCTGATGCACTTGAAAAACCAATTGATATTATCGATGAATATGTCCAACAGAATTTACATAGCATTTTTTTGCGTCCAATTTCGCCATATGGTTTTGCGATTAAAACTAAACAAAGCGAAAAATATAATATTGATCACTGGATGAACTTCTATAAAGCAGGGCTTAAATACATCATCGAGCTTAACAAAGCAGGTTATTTTCTATCAGAACAATACACCGCAATAATATTAAAAAAAATGCTAACACCATCAGATCCAGGCTATGTTGATCTGCAATCACCAGCCGGTGCTGGTATTTCAGCGGTTGTATACAACTACGATGGTGATGTGTATGCAAGTGATGAAGCAAGGATGCTCAAGGAAATGGGAGACGAGAAATTTAAACTTGGAAATGTTCATAAAAATAGCTATGAAGAATTATTTTCCTCCGATGCACTTTTGGATGCTCTGGAGGAATCTTTGCCAGAATCTGCGCCGATGTGTTCTGATTGTGGATTAGTCACATATTGTGGTGCCGACCCAGTGTATCATTATGCAACTCAAGGAGATGTTGTTGGGAAAAAACCAATTAGTTTCTTTTGCAAAAAAAATATGTCGATAATTGAACATATTTTTTCTCTTCTCAATAATGAAAGTGACCGTGAGATATTAGAGAGCTGGGTTCAGTGATAAAATTACGTTCAAATAAAAATATCATACATTCTGATTCTGAAGAGCCAAAAATTCTCAAAATCACCAGAAATCCTTCCTTACCTTTGGTCTTGAGAGCTAACAAAGCACTTATTATTGATCACCCTGACAAAGTGGATACCAAAGGATTTGGAATGGTATTTTCTAATGAGCTCAGCGAACAAACTGAAGTAGAGTTTCTCGACATCCAACTAAGTTACCTCGATGAAGGCGACATAATCAGAGTTGTTCCTAGGTCAAATTCAGTTAGAGCTATTTATCGTGTTAATGCCTCTGCAAATTTTCTATTTGTAACTGAAAGGTGTAATTCATTTTGCATAATGTGCTCCCAACCTCCTCGTGATGTAGATGATGGATATCTTATTGAAGAACTAATTGAAGCTGTTCCTATGATTGATAAAGGTGCTGTTGAGATTGGAATTACTGGCGGAGAACCAACATTGCTTGGAGAAAAATTTTTAGCATTGTTGAGAACTATAAAGAATTCATTACCCCAAACAGCAATTCATGTTCTTACAAATGGCAGAAGTTTCAAAGATCAGTCAAAAGTTATACCAATCGCTGAACTTAATCATCATGATTTAATGTTTGGAATTCCTCTCTATTCAGACATTCCAGATATTCATGATTTTGTAGTTCAGGCTGATGGCGCTTACGATGAAACTATCAAAGGAATATTAAACCTAAAACGTGCCTCGCAGAAAGTAGAAATTAGAGTAGTCATTCATAAACAAACATACAAAAGACTTCCACAACTTGCAGAATTTATTGGAAGAAACCTACAATTTGTTGATCATGTTGCTCTAATGGGATTAGAAATTACCGGCTTTACAAGAGCTAACTTAGACGAACTTTGGATTGATCCAGTTGAATATAATTCAGAGCTAAACCGTGCTGTAAATATCTTAAAAAGATATAAAATAAGAACCTCTATATATAACCTTCAACACTGCTTACTTTCTGAAAATCTTTGGCCTTATGCAGTTAAAAGTATATCCGACTGGAAAAACAAGTATTATGAAGAATGCACGGATTGCATCAGGAAAAATGAATGTGGAGGTTTCTTTCAATCTTCAGACATACGAAGAAGCGATAACATAAAGGCCATCCAATAAAACGATAGTTGAAGGAAATGAAAACCCCCTACCTAACTTAATTTTATTGTAGCTAGGCAGGGGTAATTATACTAACTAATACCGGCGCTAATTAGAATTGCAAGCGCTATAAAGACACTCCCAAATAAAACCGCAAGTGATGTATTTTGATCTACCTCTATTTCCTTCTGCACTGAAAATGGCGCTAATTTCACCATCAGCCAGAAGACCAAAGCAAAAATTAAAATTCCAACAAAACTGAGTGACAAAACTGACAAAATATTATCTAACGATATATTATTCATGTAACTTTCTCCTTAGCGTTTTTATATAAATTTAAATCCCAACATGCTTGGGGACTTATGAAAAAATTTTATTAAAATCATATATTTTTTAATAATTAATGAACAAATAATCTACGTTTTCGGAATTTTTCGATGTCAAAGTCCTCTAAAAAAGAACCATCTTCACCCCAAAATTTTTGATCCCCTGTCAAAACCCCATTTGTATAGTTTAGTTCCGACCTTTTTTGTCCATTCTCATACCATTGGGTTTCAATACCATGTAATTTCCCATCCTTAAAGTTACCCACCAGCTTTTTTTTGCCATTTTCATAGTACTGGATTTCTATACCATTTTGATGACCATTCTTAAAATGACCCTCAGCTCTTGGCTGACCATTCTCAAACCAAGCAAAAGAAACACCGCTATGATGACCATTTTCAAATGGAGCAATTCCAAGTAACTTTCCACTGGGATACCAGCTAGTCATATCGCCGTGCTTTACACCATCTTTAAACTCAATAACTGCTTTCTTCTTTCCATTCTTGTAATAATGTACTTCCTCACCCTGTTGAACAGAACGTTGAAAATTTATTTCAATTGCAATTTTTCCATCATTATAGAAATGCTTTTCAATACCTTCCTTAAATCCATTTATGTAATTACTAACAACTTCCATATCACCAATTTTTGACTTGTGAATCCCCGAGAAAGGCTTGTACTCACCTTCAAGAATTAGAGGATTAATTTTTTCCGCCCCCTCAGAAGCATTTAAAAAACAACTGAATATCAAAAAAGCTACTGAAATAAAAAAAAACTTTGAGATACTCATCATCAAAAACTCAAAGTCTTTAGAAAGCTAACAACATCTCTCACTTCATCATCAGTTAAAAAATTAACCATACCAACCATATCGCTTCTGGCCAAAAATTTTGAAAGTTCATGTCTTTGCAAGGAATCAAGATTATTCAAATCCACCAACTTGAGAGGGTCATAATGCGCAATCACAGCTTCTTTTAACGTACGTACAGACCCAGAATGACCATAAGGTGATGTTTTTTCGACATTGTATAAAGATGGAGTTCTAAACTTATACAGATCCTTTGGGTTAAATGTAGCGTTGTATCGACCATAATCTACACCAAAGCCATTTTTTCCAAAACCTAATTGCGGGAAGGGCACTGTATGAAATTTTTGATCAGTAAAGTTACTACCAGCATGGCATAAAGAGCAACCACCCTCTCCATAAAATACTTCTGCGCCTCTCATCTCTGATTTAGTGAAATATATTTCATCTTTCATAAACTTCTCAAGACGGGTTTCTCTAATTCTAAATTCGTCTCGAATAAAGGCTGCTATTGAAGTAGCTACGTCTAAAAAATTGATCTCGACAGAAGTTTTATTTAGTTTCGCTGCTAGATTATTTATCGCATCACGTTCATTTTTTTTCAAATTATCAACAATTGCAGTGTAAATGACATCCACACCTTCAACACTCTCATTCTTATTTTCAAGTACAAAAGCATCTTCCTCTAGGGTTTCACGAATTTCCACAGCAGGTAAATGAACTGCTGTAATTAAAGGGTCTTTTGATGGGGCTACGCTCCCAAATTGACTAATTGTATGAAGCTCTGAGAATACAAGTTTGCCATCCCAAAAAAGTGTATTGAAATCTTTAGAACCAACCCCCCAGAGAGCCAAGGAATTTCTTGGGACTATTTTTGCCCCTGAAATCAACCTTTCAACACCTTCACCATATCCTCTAACACCTGCTGCATTTGGAATACCATCAGATGAACCTGAGTCTTTTCTGTGACATGTTGAGCACGAAATTTCTCCATTTAAGCTTAAATGAGGACTTTCAAAAAAAGTTTTTCCCTCTGAGGCCAAATGACCCGAATCATTAATGTACAGATCACTAGCAAACTTGAAGCCATTCTCTCTTACAGCCTCTTTGACCAAACTAGCACGAGCTGTTTCCAAAGAATAACTATTCAATGAAATTCCAAGAATTATCAGAAAAAAGAGAGGATAGTTAATATTTAATTTCATGAATTTCAACGTACTTCATTAAATCTTTTGTATTTTTTTCAATAGCTTCTAAGCCAATATAGGACAACTCACTGTCTGTCACCCCCCAGATTTTCATTTTTTTTCTAAGCTTGTCATAGTTATGACAACTAACCAGACTCATCTCCGCAACTTTTAATTGCTTGAGCGACATATCAGTCTTTTCATACATAACACGGTTTTTAGCAATTAGATGGTCACGCATGACATTGTCACATTTAAACATCAAAACCTGATATTCATCTTTAAATATAGATTTTGCAATTTGTGGAAGCAAAAGGAATTTAACACCAATGCCTACGCAAGAGATTACGGCTAATATGTTAAGAACGAGTAGAGTTTTTCTCATAATTTACACCCTAAGTTCCCTATTGTTTTGACATCAAACTCACCTGAAACTTCGAGACCATTTTTCTTTTGAAAATCCATTATTGCTATCATAATTTGTATATCAAAAATATCCTCGAAGTTAATTATTCTGTAACCTAAATCATGCAATTTCAGTATGCAGTATTTAATCTGAACTTCATGCTCACTAACGATTTTTTTTCTTTCTTGCTCTAATGCAACAGCAGGTGTAGCGGGTAAGATAAAAGATCTTGGTGTGCTTCGCTCATTTCTACCTTTATCACTTCCCTCATAAAGAAATTTCCTCTCTATGGACAACTGCGAAATCCCAAAAAATATCAATGTCACTAAACAAAAGACTGTTGATAAAAACAATAACAAAGCATATCGATCTAGACTTAATGTTTTTAAAGTCATTTTTAAACTTACACCAGTAATTTTAAATTAATTTTTGGAGATAACCGCATCTGCTGGCAAGCTATCAATTTCAATGCAAAATTTCTGTCTTTATATAGTTTTATAAATTAAGCCTGTTATTATTCTAGAGCAGTTATTAACGGCTATTTATGGAAAAACAAAATCTTTTCAATAATTATTCATATATGCAAACATTACTATATTTTGCTATAAATAACCACAAAGTGACATTACATTATCTTGGGTTTTCTGTCTGATTTTTTGGGGCACTTTATTATGCTTACTTAATGCGAAAAGTTAGGGAAAGCAAAAGAATTTACCAGCGCCCCTGAACGCTGAAAATGTTTGTTTAAAGGGTGATTTTCAAAGATCCACTTACATCATTTTTCAAATTGAATGTCACGAGTATGGTTTTCAGGGTTGAGTGTTTCATAGGCTATAAAAGCGAATGTACTGTTAAATCAAAAGCTCTTAACGTTACTAGTAAGCATTTGGATACATATAAAAGCTATTTAAAAATATCCCTTTAAAGCCCTTGTTGGATCTAACATTAAACCTGTATTTTTAATAAGCATAACGTAATTTTCTTTTAAACTTTGAAGTCGATCATAACGGTTGAATAGATTTGTATGTTACGGTTTAGAGGCTATTGTTCAGATCATTGAGTTAACCCTTACATTACAGCCAAAAAATTTTGTAGCAGAACTAAAATACAAGAAAAGACAGGAAATAATAGGTAAATTAAAATAATGAGTGAAATTAAGTCAAAGGATAAACATAGAGACGAATTAGATCCATCTATTAGATGTGACTATATAAAACAATTCTGCATAGGTTTTAAGGGTTAAAGCAATGGATTATCTTCCCATTATTTTTGAAGAACACCAAAAACAAAATTATTGTTTGGGGTCTGGGTGGGGTATTGGAGTATGTACAACTTGTGGATGCTCAACAATAAGAGAACGACTTTTTACATGCATCGTCGATGATGCAAACATCAAATTAGATAAAAAAGTTATAAAGAACCACTCCAAAATTATTAGCAGGTTGGAAAACCCTGAATTGCAAAATAAAATGATAGAAAATTTATGCGAAAATCTTAATAGCTTAACCATCATAGAAACAAAAAGGATGGGTATGATGCCCGAGAGTTCCTCGGCAGTTAAATATGTTAGGAGTAGTATGCTAGTTTTCATTATTCTTGAAATATGGAATTCAATAATTTCAATGAATCATGCAATTCAAAGAGAAAATGCTTTACAGTTTTTTTTAGAAAAAATTACAAATGAAGTTGTTTATGAATTGATACTGGCAATGGACAAACACTATAAGAGTTACCATTAATCGTTATTTCTTCTTTGAGAATTTTTTAATATTCAAGAATATTTTAGTACGTAACTTTTATCATGGTCGATACTACGCTCACTGGTAACAAAATCTATGGTAAAAACAGTAACACCCAAATATAGTCAGTTAAGTTATTCTGCGGTATTTTTTAGTCTTACCTTACAACTTCCTCCAGTTAAAACTTTAAACTCATCCTCCATACAACTTTTTAACTCTGAGCCATATTGGTATTGAGTTATCAATGAGTCATGAATTGGCAATGTTACTGCATCATATTCCTTTATCATTCTTAGCATTACTTTTTCTATTATTGTGGAGTCATAAAACTGAAGATTAACTCCGTAACCTGTATAAAAATACTTTGAAATTATGGAATAATTTTTTTCTATCAGTTTAAGATATTCATCAAAATTTCTTATACCCTTGGGGTACTTATTATTTCTCAAAATTTTAATCTTGGGGTTATTTTTTATTGTTGCTAGTGCAGTATTTCTGGACGAAGCGTTAAAAAGAATCACAAATATAAGTTTTGTAACATCTCTAAAATCTTTACATACACCCTCAATCGCATAGGGGTCACCAGCTATCTCTGCACCCTCTTTCGCATATAGCATTTGCAAATGCATTCCAGAGTAATCTAGCTCAACTGTAGAATATCCATTAATTGTTATGTATTTTCTCCATTCCTTAGGGATTGTTATCCACCATCCTCCATAAAATCTGCCGCCATTATCAAACCTACTATTATTAAATTTTCGCTGAAGATACTTTTTGCTAAAAAATAAATAACTTTCTCTTGTAGAGTCATTAATTGATTTATCTTTCATTTGTGAATTTATGATTGACAATTCAGCGTTTGAAACAGCCAAACCAATATGATTGTTTTCTAGGAATTGATTTATAGCGTAAACATTTAATGAAAGAAGTTCCTCTTCTTTTTTGAGGTGCTTGGGTGTATCGATAACTCTTTTATTTTCGTCTTTTAAAACAATACATTTTGATGGTTTTTTGACTTTAGTTTTTGGGACGTCTAAGTTATGGGAATCTAACCAGGAACAAAATTCATTGGTCAGCTCCAATCTGGTTAAGGAACCTGTTATACCGCCGAAGAAGCCGGGGTACTCAATTAACCATTTAGACTTAATGAGTGAGCTGATGATTAAATCCACAGTAATACGATAAGTAATAATTTTATTACTGTACCAACCTGCAGATTTGTTAACGGACATGACTCCATCAGTATATTTATAAGCCAACAGGACATTAAGTAAAAAAACTTGTACTTGAGGAAGATGTCTTGAAATATGCTTTCTTTGTGGTTTATAGATACTGTATATGTGATTAAGTAGCTCTGTAGATGCAGCTTCGAAGTCATCTTTTTGATCAGTAAATATATTTTCTACAAACCAGTGCGCAGTTACCAATCTGTCTCTTTTTTCTTGAGCTGATTCCATTTGAAGTGTTCGCGAGTTATTTTTTAAGTTCTAAATAGATATTTCAATTGAAGCGAAAAATTTATTTAAAGTATTGTTTTACATGTGTTTATATTTAATTTAATAGGATGAAAATTTCTTTATATTTTTAAAATATAAAGTCCAATATAAAACCTATGATGTTTCACAGAAACACTAAATTTTAGAGAAATTAATTTAACTCCAATAACTTTTCTTCCTGTAGTTCGATATGACTGGATAGTTCATTGTATTTCTGAATTCGTCTTTTTTGTGCGACTTTATGATACCTGATCGCTCTCGTTAATTGTTTTTGTTTAATGTAGTTATTATGTAACTCAACGGTTAATTGCTGTTTTGGAGTAAGAATATGTTTATCACCACGATCGGCTAATTTGTCACTTAAATTTATAACATTT
>JAYQDD010000012.1:0-33745 GCA_038138145.1 Formosa sp. | reverse complement strand
TACAATTTCACCATCGGGGTTTTGAAAAGACGTGCTCTCAATGGTGCTCCTGCTCGCTGTAGTGCTAATACGTTTTGCTTTGGGTTTTATGAATTTTGAAAAATGTCCAATGTAATAATAGGTTGGGGTATAAATTAGCTCGTTTGTTTTTGTATTGGCATGTATAGGCGCAAAACAGAAATTCTGTACATGGTTTGGTCCTCCAAATTCATTGAGTAAAATATTCCAATCGGTCCAGCCTACAGTACCACTATTAAAATCATTAATCATAGAATTTCCATAACGTTCAGCATTAGACCATCGTTCGTATTGAGTGGGGTCAAATTTTTCTTGACATCCTTCAGTGAATAATAAATTCATTTTGGGAAATGATTCTTTAATATTTTTTAGATTGTCATATTTCGGGTCTCCACCAGTCCATGTTTCGTACCAATGAAACCCTATCCCCCATGCATATTTGTTGGCTTCAGGATCTTCAAAAATAGTGTTGGCTCGATGAGATATTAAATCTCTATTATGATCCCATACGACAATGTTTTTGTCACCAAAACCATTCTTTTCAAATGTTGGCCCCAAGTAATTTTTTAGGAAATCCCTTTCTTCTTCGGCAGTATATATACAAGACTCCCAACGCTGTACCGCCATAGGTTCGTTTTGGATGGTAACGCCCCAAACAGGGATTCCTTCTGCTTCATAGGCATCGATAAATTTAACGTAGTAATTTGCCCAAGCTTGATTGTATTCCGGCAGTAGCTTCCCTCCACGAAGCATATGGTTGTTGGTTTTCATAAATGCTGGTGGGCTCCAAGGGCTAGCATAAAACACCAAATCGTCATTTATTAACGCTTGTGCTCTTTTAATCATCGGAATGCGTTTTTTCCTGTCCATTTCTATGGAAAAGGTTTTCAACTCTTTGTCGCCTTCCTCTATATAGGTATGACTACCTAAACCAAAATCACTACTGTGAATACTGGTTCTTATGATGTTATAGTTAATCCCTTCTTCAGTAAAATAAGCGTTGAGAAGTTCTTCTTGTTTATCTTTACTTAGTTTAGAAAATACTTCTGCTGAAGCATCTGTAATTGCACCTCCAATGCCTAAAAATTCTTGAAATTGTTTTTTAGGATTGACAAAAATAGCCACTTCCGTTTCTAAAGGTTGATTTGCTTCAACAAAAAATTTTTTGCTGTCTAAAGAAAGTCTTTTATTTGTGTTTTCCGCTGTGGTGTAAACACTAACCTCATTGTTAATATAGTTAGATTTTGTATTGATTACATTGTCGTTCTCGATTAAACGTTCTGTTTTTTCGCTTTGTTTACACGAAAAAAAGGTAATTATTAGAGCAACTACATATAAGGTTTTTTTGTTCATATTTTTTATTATTTACCAGACATATGTGCCAACAGCGCCTGATTTTAGTGATGTCGTAACAGACTCTCCAGGTGTCTCTATGTTAAAAGATATATCTATATTGGAATTATTAAGTACAATTACAACAATATTACCCTCTGGAGTTTCAAATGCAACATTGGGTAAATCAGAAGAGTAATTGGATTGAATTCTTTTGGAACCTGGCTTAACGAATTTTGAAGCGTGAGCAATGACATAATACCCAACATTCCTCTGAACATTATTACCATCAATGGTTAGTCCTCCCAAGCATTCTGTACATCCTCCATCGGTGTGGGGTTGAAGGCTGGAGTTAGAGGCTAAATTCCATTCTAAGATCGTTTTACACCAATTTCTTGTCGCACCAATAATCAACTCTTTCATGTGCCAACGCAAATTGTCGTCAAATTCACTATTGACACCAACCCATTGTTCTGTGAAATATAAATTTTTGTTGGGGTGGGCATTGTGTAAAGAAGAAAGATTATTAATAGACCCATTATAAAGATGAAATGCAGAACCGTCTACATACGCATTAGCAACAGGATCATCTAAAATACTTTTAGCATAAATTATATTGTCTGCATTGTGGTCCCAAATAATAATTTTGGTTTGAATATTGGCCATTTCAAATGCTGGACCTAAGTGATTTTTAATAAAATTTAATTGATCCAATGATTCCATATACATACTAGGATTGTTCCCGTCATGCAAAGGCTCGTTTTGAACTGTTATGGCACTAATGGGAATGCCTTGGTCGGCATATGCTTGAATATAGTTTACAAAATAATTGGCATAAACTTCAAAATATTCTTGTTTTAAACTCCCTCCAATAGAATTATTGTTGGTTTTCATCCATGATGGTGCAGACCATGGTGAGCCCATTATTTTAATGTTTGGGTTTATGTTAAGAATTTCATTCAATACAGGGATTAAATTTTGCTCATCATTAGCAATAGAGAAATTATCTAAATTAATATCTGTCTGCCCACTAGGCATATCATTGTATGAAAATGGTGTGGCGTCAAGATCAGAAGCTCCAATACTAACTCTTAAATAACTAATTCCCATATTATCTGGATTAAAAAGCTCATTTAACAACTCTGCTCTTTGAGAAGGTGACATATTGTTTATGTGTAGGGCACTCCCTCCTGTCAATGTAAAACCAAAACCATCCATTTCTTGAAATTTAATTTCTGGATTTACCGTAATAGAAAAGTTTTGATTTCCCAAAAAAAGAGGGACTTTATCCGATTGTAAATCAAATAATTGTGTTCGATCTGCATTGGTTAAGTACAAATCAACATTGCTGTAATCAATTGTTGGGTTTGTTGGTATATAACTATTATTCGAGTTGTCATTTCCTGATGAGCAATGAAATAATATCGTGCTCAATAATATTTGTACAAATTTATTCCTCAAAATATAAATTTAAATGGTCTGTTTCCATAGCTATGGGCCCATTTAATCTCTTGGAAATGGGCCCACAAACAAATAAACCAATTCAAAAAAATTCTTTTTTTAATTAGTAGCTCTCATTTCAATATTGTCGACAGAAACGCCGTCCAATAAATCTTCGCCACCGCACTTGATTACCAAATAAATAGTTTCTGTAGATTGTGCAACAAAAACACCTTGTTCGCCTGGAAAATCACAACCTACTACAGAAAGATATCCGCTGAATGCTTCAGTGGCACAACCACCCCATGTGCTAAATTTTGCTATCGCTCCACCAGCAGAATAATCAGAGCCGTCTACAGGGGTTGTAGAAGATGCAAATACTTCAAACCAAGTATTTTGAACACCTGTAGTTGAACTCACCAACATGTCGACTTTATAAGTTACACCTTCTATAACGTCAACCGTTTGATAAATTCCTTTTTGGTTCCAGCCACCACCAGCAACTTTTGCTTTACCATCAGCAAAAGTCCATTCAGTTCCAGAAGCGCTAATATTAAGTACTGTCCATTCAGAAATATCATCAGCAGTATCAAACTTTCCTCCTCTGACAATATTTCCAGCTAAAGGGTCAGATGTTTCAACGACAAGCTCTTGTTCTGCAATTAATGACGCTCCGCCAATTCCTGTAACTCTGTGTTTTATAGTATAAACGCCAGCATCTGGGAAGAATACTTCTTTTGTAGCACCTCCAATATTAAATCCAGTATCATCGGCAACATCCCATTGTGATGTTAAATAAGTGCTGTTTGCTGTAAACAAATATGTATTGTTTACCCCATCAACTGGAGTAATAGTAAAACTAGCATCCATTTCAGAAGCACTAAGCCCATTTGCATCTTGAAATTCATCAGGCTGACATGAAATTACGATTAAGGCCGTGAGTAGTACATACAAAACCTCAAAAGCACTGTTTTTTGTTCTATTTAATTTCATAATATTACTTTTTATAATTAATAATTAGGGTTTTGAACTAATGCTGTATTTTCTAGTTCTGGAAGAGGAATCGGTAAAATTTCATTTTTATTAGGCGTAAATCCTTTAAATGCTAATGCCGAAGCAGCATTCCCTGTTCTAACCAAATCATACCATCGGTGACCTTCACCAGCTAATTCTAAGCGACGTTCTTGCATAATCGCTTGTAAAGAAACTGGAACTGAAGGCAGTCCTACTCTCGCTCTCACAGCATCTAATAAAGCTTGTGCACGTGTTCCAGTACCTCCAAGAGCTTCAGCTTCCATCAAATAAGTGTCTGCCAAGCGAATGATATATGTATTTTGTCTGTAATTCAAAACTGGCTCTCCTCCTCCTGTTGTTACATCACTTGTTAATGGCATAAACTTTTTCAAATAGTAGCCTGTGTGTTGGTAGCTTTGTTCAAATTCCACTTCTCCAGCATCGGCATACGCTTGCAAATCTTCAATGGTTGAATCAAATCTTGGGTCGCCAACCATTACATCATATAAATTTTGAGTAATGATATTGAAACCCCAACCAGATGCATAACTTGGTGCATTAGGGCTTAACCTAACATATCCTCGAGGTCCACTCATCACATTTAGACTATTTCCTTCGTCTGAATCTGAGCCCCAATTACCCCATCCTGAGTTACTAAGGTTTGAATGAGATACTTCGATGATTGCTTCAGGATTGAAATCAATATCCGCACCCCATAAATCTGAGAAATCATTCAATAAGGCATAACCGTAAGGACTAGTCGCACCAGGTGTACCATTCACTTCTGAAAGTATACTGGCTGCTTCTGAGTTTTTATTTCGATATAAATAAACTTTACCCAAAAGTGCTTTTACTGCCCCTTGACTAAGTCTTCCTGCCTCGCTGGCCATATCCAATTCTGCAAGGGTTGCAGGAAGGGCTGGGATAGCTTGAGTCAAATCAGTTTCTATTTGATTATATACGTCATTTGGGTCCGCTTGTGTGATAGTATAATAATCATCAATACTGATTGGACCCGTTATTAATGGAATGTTTCCAAATAAACGTACCAATTCAAAGTAATATAAAGCTCTGAGTGACTTTGCTTCAGCTGCAAATCTTGCTTTGGTATTCTCTGGCATATTTATTTGCGGTAACTTCGACAATAAAACATTGGCTCTAAAAATACCTTGATAATAATCATTCCAATAGCTTGGCGCAATGGTTGATTCGCTTATAGTGTAATTAGAAAATACCTGCAGTTGGCTTCCATCTGATGAACTTCCACCACCTGTATAATGATCGTCCGAACCAGAATTTAGTAATGAAATCATATTTTCAAAACCTCCTGATTGTTTTCTTAAGATATCGTAAACTGCAACTAATCCAGAATATGCTTCACTTTCATTGTTGTAGTAATTATCTTCAAGAAAAGTTCCTTTAGGATCTACTTCCAAGTATTCTTTGTCACATGCCATTGTGATTAATACTACCGGGATGTACATCAATACTTTTTTAAATGTTTTTAACTTCATAATATTATTTTTAAAACTGTAAATTAATTCCAAGTTGATTGGTAACAGCTTGTGGATAATACCCACGATCGATACCAAAAATTCCACCTCCAATTTCAGGGTCATATCCACTGTATTTAGTGAAAGTTAAGAGGTTTTCTGCGGTGTAATAAATCCTCAATTTATCAATTCCTAATTTGTCCAAAACACTTTCTGGTAGACTATAACCAATTTGAATAGTTTTTAGTCGCAAGTAATCACCATCTTCCAAATAGAAATCTGATGGATTAGAAAAGTTGTTGTTTGTGTCATTGGTTGTCAGTCTTGGATGAGTATTTGAGGTTCCCTCACCTACCCATCTCCCCAAGGCTGCTGTTTGGTAATTTGCATTAACAATGTCTAATCGTCTTAACCCTTGAAAAATCTTGTTCCCTGAGGCGCCTTGACAAAACATGAAAAAATCGAAGTTTTTGTAGTCTAAATTCAGTGAAAAACCAAAAGTGAATTTTGGTAGCGAACTTCCTAAGAATCCTCTATCATCAGAGTCAATATCACCATCATCGTCCATATCAACCCACTTGAAATCTCCTGGTTGCGCATTTGGTTGAATAATGGTTCCATTTGAACTAACATAATTGTCAATTTCTGCTTGGTTCTGAAAAATTCCATTGGTTTTGAACCCATAAAAGGAATTCACGGGCTGGCCAACTTGAGTTCTTGTTATTGGAAAGTTCGTCGATTGAATAGATGCTCCTCCAGAAAGAAAATCTACTCCATTTCCTAAATGAGTAACCTCATTTTCTACATAAGAAACGTTTCCATTAAAGGAAAGATCGAATTCTCCAAAACTTTTGTTGTAGCCCAACTCGATGTCATAACCAATGTTGTCCATATCAGCGACATTGCCAACAGGATCTCCTATAGTACCAACATAACCTGGAATTGCTATATTTTGTAATATTCCTGTAGTAGTTTTTTTGTACCAATCGAATGATAATGAAATGTCATTGAACAAACGTGTGTCAAATCCAATATTTAACTGGCTTGTTTCCTCCCATTTTAAATCTGGATTAGATGGTGCATTAGGGCTATTCCCAATAACTATTGAACCAGGGTTGCCAATGGTGTAGTTTCGTCCTCCACCAATTGTCGACAAGTATTGAAAATCTCCAATATTATCACTTCCTGTTACACCAAAACCACCTCTTATTTTAAGTTGATTTACGACATCATTATCGTTCCAAAATTCTTCTCTAGATGGAACCCATCCAGCAGAGAATGATGGGAAAAATCCAAATTTATTATTTGAACCGAATCGGGAAGAACCATCTCTTCTAAAAATTGCTGTAAGCAAATATTTTTCATCAAAATCATACGTTAATCTCGAAAACAATGAGGTTACTCTGTGTTCTACACCTTCATATGAAGAAGCATTAATTTGTTCTTGAGGGACTGAAAAATTGAATGATGCATCGGAATAGTTATCTACTGGAATATCATAATAAGTTACACTCTCTCCAAAAGTAATATTATCAGCATATACACCTTGCCCTAAAAGAACACTAAAATTGTGGTCTTTGATTTTTTTAGAATACGAAATTGTGTTTTCTAAATTCCACCCCAATCCTCTGTTCGTTCCACGCGATATATTGTTTTGATTTACAATTGTAGCAGCATTCAAATAAGAAACAGGAGTAAAACTTTTGTATCCCCAGTAGGCAAGTTTTGCCCCAACCGTACTTCTTAATTTAAGCCCCTCAATTGGTTCATACTCTACAAAAGTATTCCCCACAAAATTATCAGACCAACCATAGTTGCCTAAACGGGTCTTTTGATAGGCCAATGGATTTGACATTTCCTGTGCAACAAAATTAGAAATACCATAAGGGTTTCCGTTGTTATCTCTCCAAATTCCTTCATTGGTGTATGGAGCTTGGCCTGCAAATACAGGATCTGTTTCTACAATTGGAGTTGTTGGGTCCAAATTGATGGCAGAAGATAATGGGCCACCAAACTCACTGTTTGTGTTTCCAATACCAACATTTTTCTCATTAGAATATCCTAAAGTTTGTCCAAAACGTAATTTATCTGAAATTTCGTGTGTTGAATTTAATCGAATATTTTTTCTAGTATAATTAGAAATATCGCTCATAACGATCCCCTCTTGTTTGTTATATCCAAAAGATGCATAAAACTTGGACACATCGTTACCCCCACTAAGACTCAACTCGTGCTGAGAACGCATGGCGCTATTGTTAAAAATTACGGATTGCCAGTCTGTACCTTCTCCGAGAGATGATGGATCTGTAATTTGAATAGTTCCTCCTCCATTAACATATTTTTCATTTAATAGAGTAGCATATTCTCTGGCATTTAAAAGGTCTAATTGTCGAGATGCAGATGATACACCTGTATAGCTGTTTACATTTACACTTAGCTTTCCAGATTTACCTTTTTTGGTAGTAATAAGGATTACACCTGCAGCGGCTCGAGCACCGTATATTGCTTGGGATGCAGCATCCTTAAGTACTTCAACAGATTCAATATCAGATTGATTTAAAAAGCCAATACCACCTGAATCTACAACAACTCCGTCTACAACCCATAGCGGTTCGTTAAATCCTAATGTAGTGATTCCTCTAACTCTGACTGTAGAATTAGAACCAGGTTGTCCAGAAGTTGCAGCAATTGTAACTCCAGAAACACGCCCTTGTAGTGTTTGCTCGACTCTGGTGATTGGTAAATCTTCTAATTCTGTTTGTTTTACCCCAGAAATCGCACCTGTAATAACACTTTTCTTCTGTGTGCCATATCCAACGACAACCACTTCGTCGAGTAGGCTTGTGTCTTCCTCCATTAGAACATTTATTACGGATTGACCATCGACAACAATTTCTTGAGTTTTGAAGCCAACATAGCTAAACACCAATAATGTAGAATCTGAAAGCTCAGTATTTAAATTGTAGTTTCCATCAAAATCAGTAATAGTTCCTGCGGTAGTTCCTTTTATCACCACAGAGACACCTGGTAATGGCATGTTATTGTTGTCAATGACCTGACCAGTAAGACCATTCTGACCAAATGCTGTGTAACTTAACAACATCATAGAAATGGTAAAAAATAACTGCTTGGTTAGTTTCATATTAAAATATTTAAGATTACTATTTCGTTTGCGTTGCAATATAGTTTGGTATTTATCTTAAATCAATGGCGTATAAATAAAAAGTGGATTTTGAATTTGTAAAAAAACACCTAAGATACTGTTAATCAGTAATTTAAAATTTTAATTGGATAAATTAAAAGTGGATTAATGTCACGGAAATCGGTAAAAAATTAAGAAAATTTTAAGAAATTGAGCTATAAACAAATGTCAAAATCGAAAATTGTCAAAACCTTAACTGTATTTTTAGTAAAATGAAAATAAACTAAAGTCAATGATTAGGTTATATATATTTTAAAGAATCCTCGAATGTGTCTTTATCCAAAGCACGATTATTTATCGCAGCTCGATAATTATAAATTGTATTTACCGAAAACCTTAATATTTTGGCAATATTTGAACTTCGTGTAATTCCTAATTTTATTAGAGCCAAAATCCGCAGTTCTGTATTGAGTTTAGATGAGTTATGTATGGATAATTGATTTTCGGGTTTAAGCAATTTATTTACTGACTCAATAAAATTTGGATGAATATGTAGAAAAGATTCGTCAAAATTTTTATTAAAAATCTCTAACTCCTCATCAATCAACTGTTTAGATTTTGATAATTTTAGTAAGGCATTCATTTGATTGCTGTTTACATACTTACTGACCAATTTTCTATAAGAATCTAGTTTAGATATATATTCAGAATATAAATTTAAAAAAGAACCTATATAATGTTCTTTAATTTTATCTACTTTTGATAGCTTATCGTATAAACTTTTTAAATCCTCATTAAGAATTTTTAATTCATTTCTAGCTTTTGAAACCTTGACAACCTGTTTGTATAAAGAGAAAATTGCAAAAATTAAAAAAATTGAAAGCAAACCAATTGATATGACCAATACTTGAAGTTGCTTTTTTTGTTTTGCGCTTTTATCTTCATACGCTTTAGTAATTAATGGCATCGTATTGGCAATATTTACAAATCTTAAATTGGAGTTGAAAAACTCGGCATCGTCATAAGAAAAATTTATATAACGGTATGCTCGGTCAATGTCACCTTCGTTGAAAAGAATCTTCGCAAGAGTTCCAAGAGAAGCATTGTCTTTTACCGAAGCCTGAATGTCAGAGATTGCGGAGAGAATTAAATATTCTTTTTGTTTTATTTGATTTCCAGTCATCTCATAGAGCAGAGATCTTTCAAATGTAATTAATGAAAATAAACGAGTCCCTAAGCTAACTTTTTCAAGTCTGTTGTTATTTATTTTAAAAGCCATGTCAATATTACGGCTGTCTCTAGATTCTTTTTCTTTAAGTCTCAGTGCTTCATCTGAATTCGGTTTTAACTCTAAAAAAAGAGAGTCCTTGTATATGTTATAAAGATGATTATATTTTAATTGCCTGGATTTTACAGAAGTACTATAAGCCAATCCTGAGTAACCTTCTTTTAATGCATAAAAATAATTTTCGAATAATGGTTTTTGAAGTGAGTTTCGGTCTATTTCGCTCAAAGCATCAATTGATTCTTTGTAGCGCCCTGTATTTACTAAAACCATACTCATTTTTAATATAGCATCATTAATCAAAATCTTATTGTTTAGCTGATTAGCAAGTTCAATATTCTTTTCAATATATTTTAATGAGTTATCAAAATTGTAATATTGATACAGCTTAAAAAGTTCATCATTGACTCTAATTTTTTCTTCAAGAACATTGGTTTTAAAATAGTCATCTAACAATCTTTTTATTTGATTCTCTTTTGTCTTGTCAAATACTTTTTGCTTTTCCATTTTATGCTCAAGAACACTAATTAATGAGTCGATATTTTGACAAAAAACTAGTTCTTGAAATAGAAAAAAAGATGTTATAAGGAATAAGAGTTTCAAATTGGTAGTATTTGAGGTTAATATTACTAAAGATTTTAATAAATAAAAAATTTAAAGAATCTTACATAACAAAAAAAACCCGCAACGACTGTTGCGGGTTTTGTACTGAAGACGGGACTTGAACCCGTACGGCCTAATGGCCATTGGATTTTAAGTCCAACGTGTCTACCAATTCCACCACTTCAGCATTAAGACTTAAAAATTCTGAGCGAAAGACGGGATTTGAACCCGCGACCCTCACCTTGGCAAGGTGATGCTCTACCCCTGAGCTACTTTCGCAATTTATAAGAACGTTCCTTTGTTATACAAAGGGGTTGCAAATTTAACACATTTCTGATAATACCAAAGTTTTTTTTGGTTTTTGTCATCATTTCTTCTTCGTGAGCATACGCTTGATTTCATTCAGCTTCATCAAAGCTTCAACAGGTGTTAAACGATCTATATCTGTATCCAAAATATCGGCTTTTAACTCCTCAAGTAACGGATCATCTAAATTGAAAAAACTCAGTTGCATTTCAGAACTCAACCCTTTGGCTTTGGCCGTCAACTCATCCCCTGAATGTGATTTTTCAAGCTGCTTTAATATTTTCTTAGAACGTTGCAGTACCGCTTGTGGCATTCCTGCCATTTTAGCCACATGAATTCCAAAACTGTGCTGACTACCGCCAGCAACTAAGGTTCTTAAAAACAATACATTATCTTTCAACTCTTTAACAGCGACATTATAATTTTTGATTCGTGAAAACAATTCAGTCATTTCATTCAGCTCATGATAATGCGTTGCAAAAAGCGTCTTGGCGCGCGATGGATGCTCATGCAAATATTCACTAATTGCCCATGCAATTGAAATCCCATCGTAAGTGCTTGTCCCTCGACCAATTTCATCTAACAAAACTAAACTTCGCTCTGAAATATTATTCAAAATTGAAGCCGTTTCATTCATTTCAACCATAAAAGTAGACTCACCCATAGAAATATTATCACTCGCGCCTACTCGAGTGAAAAGTTTATCCACCACGCCAATTCTTGCTTTTTCTGCAGGAACAAAACTACCTATTTGTGCCAACAAAACAATCAAAGCGGTTTGACGTAAAATGGCAGATTTACCCGACATATTAGGCCCTGTAATCATGATGATTTGCTGGGTTTCTCGATCCAAAAAAACGTCATTGGCCACGTAAGTTTCACCCAAAGGCAGTTGTTGTTCTATGACTGGATGACGGCCTTTTTTGATGTCTAAATCAAATGAAAGGTCGAGTTCAGGTTGCGTATATTGGTGTTTTTGGGCCAAATGTGCAAAAGCACTCAAACAGTCCAATTGAGCGACCAAATGTGCATTCTTTTGTACCGCTTTGATATGCCCATGCATCCAACGGATTAACTCTGAAAATATGCGTTGTTCAATAGCCAAAATTTGATCCTCTGCGCCTAATATTTTTTGTTCATATTCTTTAAGTTCCTCTGTAATATAACGTTCTGCATTGACCAATGTTTGTTTGCGAATCCAGTGTTCAGGCACTTTATCTTTGTGTGTATTGCGCACTTCAATGTAGTATCCAAAAACGTTATTGGAAGCAATTTTTAAAGAAGGAATTCCAGTCGCTTCACTCTCACGCGCCAACATTTGATCTAAATAATCTTTCCCAGAAAATGCAATAGCGCGTAAGGCCGCTAATTCTTCTGATGCAGAGGATGTAATTGTGTTTCCTTTCAGAATATGTACTGGTGCTTCTTCGTTTAAAGTGCTTGAAATTTTTTCTCTCAACTCCTGACAATCTTGAATCTGCTTACCTAAAGCAACTAAGGTCGAATGACCACTCTCCAAGGCACGTGTTTTTATGGGTATGATTTGCGCCAACGAGTTTTTTAATTGAATGACTTCACGGGGGTTAACTTTGCCCGTGGCAACCTTAGAAATCAAACGCTCTAAATCGCCAATGCCTTTGATACTGGACTGCAACTGTTCTAGTTCTGCTTCATTTTCACAAAAAAACTGAACCACTTCGTGACGCCTTCTAATTTTATCAATAGATTTTAACGGCAGAGCCAACCAGCGTTTTAATAATCGGCCACCCATAGGCGAAAGGGTTTTATCGATAATTTGAATCAACGTGACTGCATTGTGATTTGTAGAATGGTAGAGTTCCAAATTACGAATGGTAAATTTATCCATCCAAACAAAATCGCCTTCCAAAATGCGTTCTATAGATGTAATATGCTGTAGTTTATGGTGCTGTGTCTCGCCTAAGTAATGTAGTATGGCTCCAGATGAAATTACGCCATTGGGTAGCTCATCAACTCCATATCCTTTCAAGGTTTTGGTTTGAAAATGTTTACACAACGACTCGTTGGCGTAATCGTCTTGAAACACCCAGTCTTCTAAATAAAAAACATTAAAATCATCCCCAAAAGTTTTTGAAAATTGCGTTCTTTTTTGTTTTTCGATGAGGACTTCACTGGGGTTAAAATTCTGAAGTAATTTTGCAATATACGTTTCACTGCCTTGAGCGGTCAAAAACTCGCCTGTAGAGACATCCAAAAATGAGATTCCAACAGACTTACCAAAGTAAACAGCAGCCAAAAAATTATTGGTTTTTGAGCTTAAAACCTCATCATTTAGCGATACCCCTGGTGTGATGAGTTCTGTAACACCGCGCTTAACAATTTTTTTAGTCTTTTTTGGATCTTCCAACTGATCACAAATAGCAACACGCTCTCCAGCTTTGACTAGTTTCGGTAAATACGTATTCAAAGAGTGGTGTGGGAATCCTGCAAGTTCTGTTTCACTTTGACTCCCAGCGCCGCGTTTGGTCAAAATAATATCCAATATTTTAGCCGCCTTTATAGCATCACTCCCAAAAGTTTCATAGAAATCGCCCACACGAAACAACAACAACGCATCGGGGTACTTTGCCTTAATGGCATTGTACTGTTTCATGAGTGGAGTTTCCTTTTTTACTTTTTTGGCCAATGAATCTATATTTTAAAAGCGTATTTTTGTACGTGCATAAAGATGCTAATGTAATTAAATTTAGTGTGTTTTAAAACCTAAAAACAGAGAATTCCGCCCATGCGAAAATTGAAAAATAGCGAATTGAACCGATTAAGTGTAGACGCTTTCAAAAGCATCAAAAAAACACCACTAATTGTAATTCTAGACAACGTGCGAAGTTTGAATAATATTGGGAGTGTATTTAGATCCTCTGACGCTTTTCGTATTGCCCATATTTACCTCTGTGGAATTACGGCCACCCCGCCGCATAAAGACATTCAAAAAACTGCTTTGGGAAGTACGGATGCTGTGGATTGGTCTTATGCAAAAGATACTTTTGAGGCGGTAAAAAATCTTCAAAATCAGAACGTAAAAGTGATGGCTATTGAACAGGCCGAAAACGCACAAATGCTTCATGATTTTACCCCACAAAAAAACACAACTTATGCCGTGGTCTTTGGGCACGAGGTGAAAGGTGTGGCACAAGATGTGGTAAATCAGTGTGATGGTGTGATTGAAATCCCACAATTTGGTACTAAACATTCGTTAAATATTGCCGTAAGTTGTGGTGTAGTGCTTTGGGATTTGTTTTCTAAGATGAATCAACCCTGAATTTGTTCTAGTAGCCACAAATAATCGTGACGATTTTCAACAAAATCACGTGCTGAAATATCAATGATTTTGACCTTGGACTGTGGGTTGTTTTTTATAAACTCCAAATATCCCATATGGATTTTTTCTAAATATTCCGCCGTTAAATTCTTTTCGTATATACGCCCACGCTTTTTGATATTTTGCTGAAGTTTCTCTGTGTCTTGGTGCAAATAAACATATAAGTCAGGACGTTTAAAATCTTTGTAGACCTGATAAAATAATTTTTTGTAGAGTAAAAATTCGTCCTCAGGCAAGGTTATTTTTGAAAAAATCAATGATTTAAACACATCATAATCGGCAATGATAAAATCTTTAAATAAATCCAGTTGAGCCAAATCGTCTGAAATTTGCTGGTAACGATCGGCCAAAAAAGACATTTCTAAAGTAAAGGCATAGCGATCGGCATCTTCATAAAACTTAGGCAAAAATGGGTTATCGGCAAAACGTTCAAAAATGGATTTTGCATTAAAGTCCTCGGCCATCATATGGGTCAAACTTGTTTTTCCAGTACCTATATTGCCTTCTATGGCAATGAAATTATAGTTCGAAAAATCAAACGTTTGAAGGGGGTTCTTGAGCATACCTTGGTGTTTAGAAATCGGACTGTCGTCCGTACAATCTTCTACTAATTTTGATGTCGTTTTCTTCAATTTTGGATGCACAAAATTAGGGGCAATTTCAACCATGGGATGCAACACAAAAAGGCGTTGTTCTAATCGTGGATGCGGCACACTAAGAAGTTCATTCTCAATAATTTCGCCGTCAAAAAACAGAATATCTAAGTCAATTGTTCGTGCATGGTACTGACCGTCGTCAAATCGTTTACGCCCATGGCGTTCCTCAATTTGAAGTAATTTCGAAAGCACTAATTCCGCTGACAAAAAAGTACGTACCTCAATACAGGCATTCAAAAAAGGATCGCCCTCAAAACCCATGGCTGGAGTTTCATAACAACTTGATAAGTTCAAAATACTGCCCACTTCATAATGAATAGTATCCACTGCCAATTGAAGGTACGAAAGTCGATCCCCCACGTTGCTGCCTAACCCAATAAATATGCGCTTTTGTACACTCATAAGAAACAGCAATTTAAGTAAAAGAAACCGACATGTTAAAAATAATTATTAACACACAGCAGAATGATTATTTTAAACATCAAAGGTTACATGTGACCATTGAAAAACAATAAATATAAACACATGAAAAATTAATATTATATCTTTACTAAAGTATTTATCGACAACCAATGCCATTGAAAGACAAAGCTTTAGCGCGACGCCTGTATCTAATTTTAGGAATTTTATTCATCACGTCTTTGGTCGTATCTAATCTAATTTTTAAAAAATTCTTTTATTATTATCCTTTTGATGTTTCTATTTTTGGGGTAAAATTATTTGAGATTTCTGTAGGCATCCTCCCCTATCCGATTACCTTTTTGATTACCGATTTGATTAGTGAGATTTATGGAAAGAAAAAAGCCAACGAGGTGGTGGTTGGTGGAATTTTTGCTTCATTTTTGGCTATGGGCATTATTTATATTGCCAATGCAGCACCAGCTACCGACTGGTCACCGGTTTCTGATGAATTATTTTCAACAGTTTTCGGTAGCACTGCAATTGCCGTTTTGGCCAGTATGTTGGCCTATTTGTTTGCACAATTTGTGGATATTCAAATTTATCACTTTTGGAAACGCCTAACCAAAGGAAAACACCTTTGGCTACGCAACAATTGTTCTACCTTTTTATCGCAATTTATCGATACGGCAACCGTATTGTTGTTGCTGTGTTCATTTGGAGAAATCGATTGGGATTTATTTAGCGGATTGTTGCTTGCAGGATTTTTATTTAAAGTCCTAATAGCTGCACTCGACACTCCACTTTTGTATCTAAGTGTTTATTGGTTTAGAAAGCGCTTTGAATTAAACGTAAATCAAGAAATTGATTTGGACTAAGTTGAAATATCAAGTCCAACCACGAGTCCCTCGTTACTTCTTATATTGAATACCGTATCATCCTCAAATATAAGATACTGCCCTTTAATCCCCACAAGAATACCTTCATATTCTGGAGTTTTTGTAAGGTTTAAACTCTTTGGTTTTTCAGGATATTGTTCAACGGGGAACAACAAATTCAACGGTTGGTTATTCGCCAAAAAATAAGGTTTAACTTGTTCTGGCAAATAAGGTTCTAGTTGATGACGCCAAGCCATCAAATCTTCATCAGAGGATTTCCCTTTGAGCATTTCACGCCAATTTGTTTTGTCACTGATGTATTTTTTTAGGGCAACTTCGGCTACACCCGCCAAATAACGGTTGGGTACTTCCAAAATTTCTAAAGCCATTTCGGCACCTTGATCAATCCATCGTGTGGGCACTTGAGTTTTGCGGGTCACCCCCACTTTTACATTGCTCGAGTTGGCCAAATATACGATATGAGGTTGAAGCTGTACTTTTTTTTCAAATTCTAAATCGCGTTCTTCAATCCCTAAATGTGCCTGACTTTTTTCGGGATGCATAATCCAATCGGCGGTTTGTGGCAATTCAAAAAAACAAGATTTACAAAATCCTTGTCTGAAGGTGACTTCCGTACTGCCACAATTCAAACACTGATACCCTAAAAATTTTAATTTTAGCTTTTTTTGTAACAACTGCTGGGGCTGAATAAACGCTTCACCAAGTGTTAAAAAATAATTTATAGGCGTGGAAAGCTCGGTTTGCATTTTTGTGAGGACACCTTGGTAAAGCATAGAGAATTTTTGTTACATTTAACCTTGTAAATATAGCTAATTTTATGGCAATTCCATTAGTCAATTCGGTTGCTTCCTGGTTTTTAAAGAAACGTTTTCATCAAATTGATTTGTTTCTAAAATACCCCTATGAAGTTCAAAATGAGCTTCTTACAAACCTTTTGGAATTATCTAAAAATACGGAGATCGGGCAAAAGTATGATTTTAAATCCATCACATCGTACCGCGAATTTGCCAAACGCGTACCGGTTTCGACTTATGAAAGTTACCATGAACTCATTGAACGTTCGCGAAAAGGAGAACAAAATATTTTTTGGGCTAAACCTATTAAATGGTTTGCAAAATCGAGTGGAACCACCAATGCAAAAAGTAAATTTATCCCTGTCAGTAATGCCTCTTTGGAAGACTGTCACTATGCGGCTGGAAAGGATTTATTGTGTATGTATTTAAACAATAATCCGGATTCTGAATTGTTTAATGGCAAAAATTTACGTCTTGGTGGAAGTAAAGAATTGTACGAAGAAAACGGTACTATTTTCGGAGATTTATCGGCCATATTGATTGATAATATGCCTTTTTGGGCCGAATTCAGCAGTACGCCCAGCAATAAAGTTTCGCTTATGAGTGATTGGGAAACGAAAATGCATGCCATTGTAGACGAATCAATCAAAGAAAATGTGACCAGTTTGGCAGGGGTACCATCTTGGATGCTCGTCTTACTAAATAATGTTCTTGAAACGACAGGACACAGCAATGTATTAGAACTATGGCCCAACTTGGAAGTTTATTTTCATGGTGGTGTAAGCTTTAAACCCTACGAAAAGCAGTACAAAAAAATTATCCCTTCATCGTCGTTTAAATACTATGAGACCTATAACGCTTCTGAAGGGTTTTTTGCCATTCAAGATCAAAATAACTCTGACGAATTATTGTTGATGTTGGATTATGGTATTTTCTATGAGTTTATCCCCATGGATTCCTATGGCACTAAAAATGAAAAAGTTATTCCATTATTTGAGGTTGAAAAAGGGAAAAATTACGCCATGATCATCACCACAAATGCGGGGCTTTGGCGCTATCAAATTGGGGACACCGTTCGCTTTACATGTATTGACCCTTACCGCATCAAGGTTACAGGACGTACAAAACATTTTATCAATGTGTTTGGCGAAGAATTGATTATTGAAAACACAGACCAAGCCCTTAAAAGTGTGTCACAAAAAATTGGTTGTGAAATCAGTGATTACACCGTGGCGCCCATTTTTATGAAGGGCAAAAACAAAGGAGCTCATGAATGGCTTATTGAATTTAAAACACCACCAAAGAATTTGAATTATTTTACAGAACTTTTGGATAATGCTTTAAAGTCCCTCAACTCCGACTATGAAGCCAAACGCTACAACAACATGACGCTGAATTTACCAAAAATCAATGTCGCTAAAAGTGGGCTTTTTCACGACTGGTTAAAAACTAAAAATAAATTGGGCGGGCAACACAAAATACCTCGCCTTTCCAATTCCAGAACTTTGTTGGATGAGTTGTTGAAGCTTTCTTAAAATGGCATATAAATTGCTACAAATTAGATAGATCATTCAAAACATAATATTATGCTTTCCAAATTAATCCTTGTTTCTACTATTATTTTAAACAGCTGTACCAATCAAAAAATGCATTTGGCAAAACATCAAACAGAGCACGTTTCCATTAAATATCAGGCCTTTTCTAGAGGATTCTTTCAAGAAGTTCTGGTCTCAGAAAAGCACATCATTTTTTACGATGATCGAGACTATAAAAATGCGAAAACGCATAAAATTTCTAAAAAAGAATGGGAAGAATTTATGCGGCTTTTATCAGCTATAGATGTTAATGAGCTTCCAAAGCTAAAAGCACCGACCGCCAAACGATTGTATGATGGTGCGCCACATGCTTCTTTAACCATTGAGAAAAAGGGGCAAACAACCTCATCCAGTTCTTTTGACCACGGCCATCCCCCAAAACAACTTAAAGCTTTGGTAGATTATATATTATCCTTTAAAAAATAGTTTGAAATAATAAGAGGCGCCATTGGGCGCCTCTTTTTTAATTGTTAGTTCTTCAAAAATTAGAGTAGAAAACGCAGCATCAATTCATGACTTCCACTGCTGACTTTGATGATATCGCTTCGTGTGGAAGTTTCGTAAGCATATCCTATACTCATCCAGTCGTATAAATCCAGTAAAAACAATCCTGAAAATGCTTTATCCGTTCTATACGAAAATCCAACTTCTAACTCATCAATCACGCGAGCAGCGGCCGTAAAATCTACAGACAACGGTGCTCCATCAGTATACATAGCCATAAATGAGGGCTTAAACTCTATCCCTCTAAAGTCAAAGTTGTAACCACTACTAATGTAGGTAGTCATCTCACCTTTGGAATAGACCACCGTATCGCTTTCGTCCTTAATGAGTGCTCTTGAATTAAACAACTTTGGAATGGAAAATGAAAAGAAAAAAGTGGATTTAAGACACCGCTTTAAGCTGCTTAAGGCGTGTTCGGCTAAGGTGCTT
Organism: Formosa sp.; assembly: GCA_038138145.1. Taxonomy (GTDB): domain Bacteria; phylum Bacteroidota; class Bacteroidia; order Flavobacteriales; family Flavobacteriaceae; genus UBA3537. Next base: position 14,478 of record JAYQDD010000012.1, on the reverse strand, counting down.
TTGGGCATAAGCTTTGTCCACTACAAGAGCAGTTTCGTCACTTCCTGGAAGCGTAAACATAGCATCGGTCAAGATTTCTTCACACAATGAGCGCAAACCACGAGCACCAAGTTTGTATTCCACTGCTTTTTGGACAATAAAATCCAATGCTTCGTCCTTAAAGCTAAGTGCAATATTGTCCATCTCAAAGAGTTTTTTGTATTGTTTGGTGAGGGCATTTTTGGGCTCCGTAAGGATGGCTCTCAAAGTACCTTCATCCAAAGGGTTCATGTGAGTCAATACCGGAAGTCGCCCTATAATTTCTGGGATAAGCCCAAAGTCTTTAAGGTCTTTTGGTGTGATGTATTGCAAAAGGTTTTGGGTGTCAATTTTTTCACCTTCTTGAGCAGATTTGTAGCCAATGGCGGCCATGTTGAGCCGCTTAGAAATATGGCGTTCTATACCATCAAATGCACCACCAGCTATGAATAAAATATTTTCGGTGTTAACTTCAATAAATTTTTGGTCGGGGTGTTTTCTACCGCCTTTTGGTGGAACATTGACAACAGTCCCTTCTAAGAGTTTCAACAGAGCTTGTTGCACCCCTTCGCCAGAAACATCTCTTGTTATAGATGGGTTATCACTTTTTCGAGCAATTTTGTCGATTTCATCAATAAACACAATCCCGCGTTCTGCTTTTTCCTGATTATAGTCAGCGGCTTGTAAAAGGCGTGTCAGCATGCTTTCGACATCTTCTCCAACGTAGCCCGCTTCGGTCATCACTGTGGCGTCCACAATAGCTAAAGGGACATTGAGCATTTTGGCAATAGTTTTGGCGATAAGGGTTTTACCGGTTCCCGTTTGCCCCACCATGATGATGTTGCTTTTTTGAATTTCGATATCATCTTCCGCAGAACTGGGTTGCAACAACCGTTTGTAATGGTTATAAACTGCAACAGCCATCACCTTTTTGGTTTGGTCTTGCCCAATGACATACCCATCCAAAAATGCTTTGATTTCTTGAGGCTTTTTGAGCATGAGCTCAGAAGTCAATTCTTTGTTTTGGTGTTTGGATTCTTCAGCAACAATTCCGTGGGCTTGTTCGATACATCGGTCACAAATATGCGCATCGAGTCCTGCAATAAGGAGATTTGTATCTGCTTTTTGCTTCCCACAAAATGAACATTCTAATTCTTCTTTAGCCATAAGGCGTTGGCGTTTTGGGTTCTAGTCTTAGGGTTTATTAGATAAAATTTCATCAATCATTCCGTACTCTAAAGCTTTATCAGCTTTCATCCAATAATCACGATCACTATCGGCATAAACTTTGTCGTAATCTTGCCCAGAATGTTTTGAAATGATTTTATAAAGTTCTTCTTTTAAGGTCAAAATTTCGCGCGCTGTGATTTCAATATCACTCGCTTGACCTTGCGCACCGCCCAAAGGTTGGTGAATCATCACTCGTGAATGGGTCAATCCGCTGCGTTTTCCTTTTTGTCCTGCACACAACAAAACAGCGCCCATGGAAGCAGCCATTCCTGTACATATTGTAGCGACATCAGGTTTGATGAGTTGCATAGTGTCATAAATCCCCAGTCCAGCATAGACACTACCACCTGGTGAATTAATATAAATCTGAATGTCTTTGGTGGCATCTGTACTTTCCAAAAATAAGAGTTGCGCTTGAATGATATTAGCCACTTGATCGTTAATGGCTGTGCCTAGGAAAATAATGCGGTCCATCATGAGGCGCGAGAATACATCAAAAATAGCAATATTCATTTGACGTTCTTCAATGATATTTGGCGTAAGACCCATGGGGTTCATACTGCTTACAATCTTGTCATAATATGTACTGCTAATCCCTTGATCTTTGGTCGCAAATTTTTTAAATTCCTTTCCGTAATCCATTGTTTTATCTGTTTTGAGACTGTAAATATACTATTATTTTCGAAGGTTAGTTTGTTTTTGGAGCACAAAAAAACACTTCCGAAGAAGTGTTTTTAGATTAAAATATCATTGAAAATTATTTGCCGTATACTTCTTTTACAAAAGCGTCATAATTTAATTCTTTTGCTTTTAATTTGGCATTTTCCTTATAAAAAGAAAGTAATTTTTGACTTGTCAATTGCTCAGACATGCGCTTTACTTCATCTTGATTGGAGAGTACACGTGCTACAATGTCCTCTACTTCTTTATCAGAAGGATTTAACTGGCCAAACTGAGCCATTTGCCCTTTAATCATCTCTCCTGCATAGGCCTTTAATTCTTCAAAATTGACTTGAAGATTATTGTCTACAATTAATTTGCTTTCGATGAGTTGGTAGCGCATACTTTTTTCAGATTTTTCGTACTCTTTTTTAGCTTGCGCTTCATCCATAGGTTCTTCGCCAACTGTTTGTAGCCACTTTTGTAAAAATTCTGAAGGCAAATCAAATTTGGTGTTTTCAACCAAATACTCCGTAACGTCATTTAATAATTTCTGATCGGACTGCTGTACAAATTGCTTTTCAGCATCGGCTTTGATTTTTTCTTTGAGTTCCGTAACTGTTTTTACAACATCTTTACCAAAAAGCTTGTCAAATAATTCTTGATCCAAGTCTGCAAGTCCTCTTTCATTGATTTCATTTATGGTAAAGGTTACTTGCACGTTCAAATCGTGGGCAGTATCGTGATCTACTTTTAAATAAGTCATTAAATCGTGACTATCCTTAAAAAGTCCTTTTGTTTTTAGGGTGATGATATCGCCGACTTTAGCGCCCACAAATTTTTTGAGGTTGGCTTTCCCTTTGAGTTTGTCTAAAGTGATGGTTGTTGTTGATTCAATTCCTGCTTCATCATTAAAAAACACGCCTGTGACTTCGTCGCCTTCACTTACCTCGGCTTTAGAAATCAATTGACCATATTGCTTTTGTATGTTTTTGATTTGATCATCAACCATTTTATTGTCGGCCACAATAGTGTATTGTGTAATGGCTTTACGTCCGTTAAGTTTGATATCAAACTCTGGACTGAGTCCAATTTCAAATTCAAAAGAAAAAGCATCGGCATCCCAATCAATGTTGTCTTGTGCTTTTGGTAGTGGATTTCCTAACACATCAAGCTTTTCGTCGTTGAGGTATTTACCCAAAGATTCTTGGAGCAATTTATTGACCTCATCGACCAATACAGCTTTGCCATATTGTTTTTTTATCAAGCCCATGGGGACTTGACCTTTTCTGAATCCAGGAATATTAGCAGATTTTTTATAATCCGTTAGGATTTTTTCTACTTTATCAGCATAATCTGTTTTTTCAATATCGATTTTTACGACCGCATTTAAGGCATCTTTGTTTTCTCTTGTGATATTCATTGTAATGAATTAAAAATTGGGTGGCAAAAGTACAACAATTTTAATGGAGTACAAATATTTTAATGGATTGAAAATCAGCTTAAAAAGTGGGTTACTGCTGTAAAAAACGCTTCAGGGTTTTCTGCATGAAGCCAATGCCCTGCATTGGGGATGGTTTGGATGGAAACATTTGGAAATTGAGCGTAGATTTGTTGTTCATCATTAGGGCCAATATATTCAGATCGATCCCCTTTGACAAAAAGCGTTGGAACTTCAACGTTCAAATCCAATGGAAGTGCTTCTCCAACTTCTGAAACATTATTTTTCAACGCTTGCAAATTGATGCGCAAGGCCAATTGCCCTAGTGTACTCCAATATAAATTTTTTAATAAAAATTGTCTTATTCCGAGTTCACTAATGTATTCCGATAATTTCTCGTCAGCTTGTTTTCGCGTTTTTATGCGTGAAAAGTCTAATGAAGAAAGCCCCTCTAAAATAGCATCATGATGCACTGGATAAAAGCGTGGTGCAATATCAGCTACAATAAGTTTGTGAACTAGATTTGGATAAAGTGCTGCAAAAAGCATGGCTGTTTTTCCGCCCATAGAATGCCCCAGAAGCACACATTTTTCAATTGAATTTTGTATACAATACGCTTTAAGGTCATTGGCCAAAAGTTCATAATCGAACGCTTCGCTATGAAAACTTCTACCGTGATTTCTTTGATCGACAAGATGGATTTGATACCCCAATTTTGAGAAACGCATGGCCAAGGTTTTCCAGTTGTCCCCCATACCCAAAAATCCGTGCAAAATGATAAAGGGTGTTCCCTCTCCAATAATTTTGGCGTGTAAATTCATCACTTCAATCGGGCTAAATACATGTTGATGACATTTTCTATGCCCAAGTATAAACTCTCTGAAATCAATGCATGTCCAATAGATACTTCGAGTAAATTTGGGACATTCTGCTTAAAAAATTTGATGTTATCCAGCGACAAATCATGGCCTGCATTTATACCCATACCCAACTCATGTGCAAGAATTGCACAATCGGTGTACGGTTTTACGGATTCCTCATTTCCGAGAGCATATTCATGCGCAAACCCTTCGGTATAAAGTTCGATTCGGTCTGTTCCTGTAGCTTTTGCGGCTTCAACCTGATTAAGATTGGGGTCTAAAAAAATAGAGGTGCGAATACCCTGTTGTTTAAATTCGTTGATGGTTTCGGACAGGAAAGCATGGTGCTTGACACAATCCCAGCCCGCATTGCTTGTGATGGCGTCTTCTGCATCTGGAACAAGAGTGACTTGCGTAGGTTTTATACGGGTAACCAGTTCTACAAATTTAGGGATAGGATTGCCCTCAATATTGTACTCCGTATATACTTCAGATTTCAAATCGTATGCGTCTTGATAACGAATATGGCGCTCGTCTGGACGAGGGTGTATGGTAATCCCTTGTGCACCAAATTCTTGTGCATCTTTAGCAAATTGAACCAGATTGGGCACATCTCCGCCTCTTGCATTTCTTAACGTTGCTATTTTGTTGATGTTTACACTTAACTTTGCCATAACCAGATTTATTTCATTGCAAAAATACAAAGTCCATCGCTTAAAGTATATTATTTTTGATTAATTTGCACATAGATACAAAACAAATTATGCCACTAGATCAATACATTATAAATGACCTTAGACCTTTTGATGTAAACACTAAGATAAAAGAACTTCAAGAAGTGTTTAATCATCTGACCTATTCGCACGTCCCCATTGAAAAAGAAGGCCAATTCATCGGGTGCTTGTCTGAAACTGATGTGTATTGCTTCGATGGGAATGACAAAGTCAATGATGTCCTTTATGCTATAGAGCATTTTTTTGTGCGTCAATCCTCAATATGGTTAGACGTTTTGGATACCATTGCCGTCAACGATTCCAATATCATGCCTGTTTTGGATGAACACAACAATTATTTGGGGTATTATCAACTCATCGATATCATTTCTTTATTTCGAAACACCCCTTTTTTCTCAGAAGCTGGAGGAATTATTATCGTTGAAAAAGCATATAATGACTATTCTTTGAGTGAAATATGTCAAATCGTAGAGTCCAACAATGTTAAAATGCTTGGTGTCTTTGTGTCAAGAATTAAAAATGATATGGCGCAAGTCACCATTAAAATTGAAAATTCAGGTTTGAGTGCTATTTTTGAAACCTTTAGAAGGTATGGGTACACCATTATCTCTGGTCATGAGGACGATGGATTCTTAAAAACCCTTAAAGATCGGTCAGCATACTTAGATCGATATTTAAATTTGTAATTTTGCGCCTATGAAAATAGCAATCTACGGACCAGAATTTAATGAACGATCGCAGTCGGCTATTGTTCAGCTTTCCGAGCACTTGAGTAAAAAATCTGCCCGTGTTTTTGTAGAAGAAAATTTCTATCATTCAATTCTTGAGCAATCAACAATAGAAATCGACAGCTATGGCTTTGACACGTTCAAAACCTTTGACTCAACTTTTGATTTACTCATAAGCGTTGGTGGCGATGGCACTATACTGAGAGCCATCACTCATGTCAAAGATTTAGACATTCCTATTGTGGGTATCAATACAGGCCGCCTTGGTTTTTTGGCTACCATAAAAAGAGATGATGTTGTTGGTGCTTTAGATCAAATTTTTGAAGGCAAATACCGTATTTCCAAGCGCAGCGTATTGTCTGTACATACAGATCGTGAAGAGGCTAATTTTGATTTAGATTTTGCTTTGAATGAAATTACAGTCAGCCGAAAAAATACCACCTCCATGATCAGTATTGAAACTTGGTTGGATGATGAATATTTGACTTCTTATTGGGCAGACGGGCTTATTATTTCGACGCCTACAGGATCTACAGGATATTCTTTGAGTTGTGGCGGGCCAGTGATTATGCCCGAGTCCGACAGCTTGGTCCTTACTCCTATAGCGCCACACAATCTAAATGCACGCCCCCTTGTTATTTCTGCCCAACGCGAAATTCGACTCAAAGTCAGCGGCCGCGAAAATGAGTACTTGGTGTCTTTAGATTCAAGAATCAACTCTTTGGAAAGTACTATTGGGATTACCATCAAGAAAGCTCCATATGATATAAAAATGATTGAACTTCAAGACGGAACGTTCATTGAAACGCTACGCAAAAAACTTCTTTGGGGTGCCGACCAAAGAAATTAAACAATATTCTCGATTTTTTTTAGTTTTACTTAGTCAGCATGTATCCCTTTTGAAGCGACTTCAATTTTGTTATATTTGCACTCATTTGACAATCCATGAAAACAGTTTATTGTGCACTAATTTTTATACTAAGCTTAAATTTGGGCTATACTCAGATTTATGAAGTCGGTGTTTTTGGTGGCGGATCAAACGTGATTGGCGATGTGGGTTCAACGACATTTGTGGCGCCAAAAAAAGTTGCCTTTGGCGGCATTGTGCGTTGGAACAGAAGTCCCAGGCATTCATACAGGGCAAGTGTAGTTTATACCACTTTATTTGGCAATGATTATGGCTCGAGCGACCCTAAACGAAAAGCTCGTGGTTATAACTTCAATGCGCCATCGTTGGAAGTTTCTGCGGGAATGGAATTCACATTTTTAGATTTTGATTTACACAGAAGAAGTTTCAATTTTAGTCCATACATCTACACAGGTGTGAGTATGCTCAACCTCCCTAATTTTTATTACAACGGGAATAGGCTCATTTCGGAAAAAACAAGAAGTAACGCATATGGTATCCCTATTGGTTTAGGGCTCAAAGCAACCCTTACAGAGCATATAATCTTTGGAATAGAAATTGCAGCACGTTATACTTTTTCTGATGAATTGGACGGAAGTGTTCCAGACACAAAAGAACTAAAAAGATTACGCTTTGGAAATTTTAACAATACAGATTGGTATGTGTTTAGTGGATTTACACTTACATACACGTTTGGTAAAAACCCCTGTTTTTGTGCCTATTAGATGAATCCAGATATTGACATACAAAACCACCTCTTGCCAAAACATATTGCCATAATCATGGATGGCAATGGTCGTTGGGCAAAATCTAGAGGTCAAATTCGTGCTTTCGGACACGAGAATGGTACAAAAGCCGTTCGTACTACCGTAGAAAATTGTGCCAAATTGGGTATCGAACACCTTACACTATATGCTTTTTCAACTGAAAACTGGAAGCGCCCAAAATTAGAAGTAAAGACCCTTATGCGTCTGTTGATTTCTTCATTAAAAAAGGAAATGAACACCCTCCAAAAAAACAATATCAGATTGAATGCCATTGGGAACATCAACACCCTTCCAAAAAAAGTACACGATGAGCTATTGCATGTCATTGAAGCCACAAAATCAAATTCTAGAATGACGCTCAACCTTGCGCTGAGCTATGGTTCCAGAGATGAATTGACGCATGTAGTAAAAAAAATTGGAGAAAAAATTAAAAATAATATAATTTCTACTGAAAAAATTGATGAATCGGTAATAAATCAGCATCTTTACACCCGAAATTTACCAGACGTTGATTTACTCATAAGAACCAGTGGTGAACAACGCCTAAGTAATTTCCTTTTGTGGCAAATTGCTTATGCCGAACTATATTTTACAAATATATTTTGGCCAGACTTTAGTAAAAAAGATCTGTACAAAGCCATTGCCAGTTACCAAAAAAGAGAACGAAGATTTGGAAAAACAAGTGAACAGCTTAACTAAACGCACCTACAGATTTCTTTATATAATTACTTGCATCATGATGTTCATGAGCAATACCGCTCATGGACAAGCATTGGATATTTCTAAAAGAAAGGATTATACCATCGCTGACATCAGTGTCAAAGGCGAGACGGTGTATGGCGCAGAAACCATTATAACTTACTCTGGACTCGTCAAAGGCGAAACCGTCACCATACCTGGTGGAACAAAAATTAGTGACGGCATCAAGAAATTATGGGACTCCAATTTGTTTTCAAACATTGATGTATACATTGTAAAAATTGAAGGAAATCAAGTTTATTTAGAAATTCAGCTGGATGATTTACCTGAACTCAAAGAAGTTAAAATTACTGGAGTCAAAAAGGGAAAAATCGAAGGAATTATTGATGAAAACAAACTCACACCAGGAACAAAAGTCACCGAAAATTTAATTACAACGACCAAATATTACTTAGAAAATAAATACCGTAAAGAAGGGTTTTTGAATGCAAAAACATTGGTCAGTACCACCAAAGTTATAGACTCTGTAGAAAAAACGCGGGTCAATATGCACATTCGTATTGATAAAGGCGAAAAAGTTAAAATCAAAAAAATTGTTTTTTCTGGCAATGAAAAAATGAGCAGCAAACGACTGCGAAAAGCCATGAAAAATACCAAACAAAAAAATCCTGTTAATTTTCTTAAACGCTCAAAATACATCGAAGCCGATTACAAAGAAGACCTCATAAGTGTTGTAGACAAACTAAAAGAAAAAGGGTTTCGGGATGCGCGTATTATAACTGACTCTTTAATTATTAATAACGACAAAACGGTTACGCTGAACATCAACATCGAAGAAGGCGAAAAATACACCTACGGCAATATTAACTTTTTGGGAAACACCATCTACTCTGATGAACAGTTGAACCAAGTCTTAAAAATCAAAAAGGGAGACACTTACAATGGTGTAGAGCTCGAAAAACGAATCGCAGATAAAACAGATCCGGATGCTTTTGACCTTACAAACTTATACCAAAACAATGGGTATTTGTTCTCGACCATTACTCCTGTAGAAGTTAGTGCTGATGGCAACGTGATTGATATGGAAATTAGGGTTACAGAAGGCAAACCTGCATATTTCAAAAATGTTTCAGTCAAAGGCAACAATAAAACCAACGACCACGTTGTATACCGAGAATTACGTACACGCCCAGGCCAATTGTACAGCAAAAGTAATGTGGTCAGAACCTTACGTGAACTTGGTCAATTGGGCTTTTTTGATGCACAAGAGATTTCTCCAGACCTTAAAAATGTAAACCCTAACGATGGAACACTCGACGTAGAATATAGTGTTGTTGAAAAAGGATCAAGTCAAATTGAACTTCAAGGCGGTTATGGGGGTGGCGGATTCATAGGTACGCTTGGTTTATCGTTCAATAATTTTGCTGTAAAAGATCTCTTCAATAAAAAAGCGTATACCCCTGTCCCTATGGGCGATGGGCAGAGTCTTTCGTTAAGGTTACAGGCAAGCCGCTTTTTTGAAACTTATAGTTTTTCGTTTTCCGAACCATGGTTAGGAGGTAAAAAACCTGTTCAATTTTCTACCTCAATTTCACAAACCAAGCAATATCTTTTCAATAGAGCTACAAGATCAGCGGACAAGGATAGAAGTTTTAATATCACAGGACTGAGTTTTGGAATTGCCAAAAAACTTACTGTTCCAGATGATTATTTTGTGCTTTCTCAAAATTTGAGCTACCAATATTATGACCTCAACAACTACAATACGGGGCTATTTACATTTGGTGATGGGAGCGCAAATAACTTAGCATATACTATTGGTTTAAGCAGAAATAATACATTTAATGACCCCATCTATCCAGAGGGCGGTTCAAATTTTAGTTTATCGGCAAAAGTCACATTCCCCTACTCTGCTGTAAATGGAGTGGACTATACCGCTCTAAAAAATGAGCGCCAAGAAAAAGTAGACCGCATCCGTGAATTAAGCACTTCTACAGATGATGATGATATTGTTGAACGAAACGCTGCAAGTGATCGTATTAGTGAAATTGATCAAGAACGATTCAAGTGGTTAGAATTTTATAAAATTAAATTTACAGGAGATTGGTACACGAGGATAAAAGGGAAATTAGTGCTTAGGCCCCGATTTGAATTTGGGTTTTTGGGGGCATACAATAATGACCGAGGTATCATCCCTTTTGAACGCTTCTTTTTAGGTGGAGATGGTATGATTACCTACAGATTGGATGGCCGTGAAGCAATTGCACTTCGAGGTTACGCCAATCAAACCTTATCTGATCAAGACGGAGGAAGTATTTACAACAAATTCTCGCTCGAGCTTAGACACCCTATTACACTAAAAGGGCAAACAAAGATTTTTGCACTGGCCTTTTTGGAGGGCGGATCTTCCTACAATGATTTTAAAGACTTTAATCCATTCAACATCAAACGTTCTGCAGGACTTGGTATTCGCTTATTTATGCCTGCATTTGGGCTTTTGGGTATTGATTTTGGTCATGGATTTGACCCCATTCCTGGTGAATCCCGTAAGAATGGGTGGGAAACACATTTCATTCTTGGACAACAATTTTAATTATTGGCATGATAATTTCATTGAATGTTCTTGAATTAAAATAAATTAAAATTAATTTCGTTAATTTGAAAACCTTAAGTCTAAATTCCGAAATTAAAACGATATGACGTATTTTAAAAAAAATATCCTCTCCATAAGAGCTCTAAAAACCATTGCTGTAGTACTTTTACTGGGTTTAAGCAGCATGCACACACACGCTCAACGTGGTGTTCGTATTGGTTATATTGATACAGAATATATCTTAGAAAACATTACTGAGTACCAAACTGCTCAACGCCAATTGGAAACCAAAGTTCAACAATGGAAAACAGAAGTTGAACAGCGCCTTGCGGTTTTAGAAACGCAAAAAACACAACTCAATAATGAGCGTGTTTTACTGACCAATGAGCTCATCGAAGAACGCGAAGAAGACCTTCAAATTATAGAAAATGAAATTTTAGATTATCAACAAAAACGATTTGGTCCAAATGGTGATTTAATGATTCAAAAAAAACAACTTATTCAACCCATACAAGATCAAATATTTGCCGCTGTTCAAGAAATTGCTACAACAAAGAAATTTGACTTTATTTTTGACAAATCAGCAGATGTTGTCATGCTGTACTCTGCGGACCGATACGACATAAGCGAACAAGTCCTGCGGACAATAAATAGAAGTGCAAAACGCGAGCAAGTAAAAAGTAAAAAAGAACGCAAAGCTGCTGAAGAAGAAGACAATATAGTTGAAGTAGATGCAGGGAAGGATGAGCGTCAGAAACTGATTGACGAGCGCAACGCAAAACGTGCAGAAGCATTGGCCAAACGCAAAGAAGAACTAGAAGCCAAACGTGCAGCAAGGAAAAAAGAAATTGAAGAAAAAAAGCAGAAAGCCAAAGAAGCTAGAGAAAAAGCTCGTGCTGAAAAACAGAACAAGAATACCAAAAAAGAAGCTCAAATTCCAGTAGAAGAAGATGAAGAGGAAAAAGTAACTGAGTCTGAAACTAACAAAAAACAAGACGTTAAAAGTGATGACAAAACAAATAAAGCCATGAGCGATAGAGAAGCGCGAAAAAAAGCTTTAGAAGAAAAGAAAAAACGTATTTTAGCAGAGCGAAAAGCAAAACTAGAAGCACAAAAACGCAGACGCGATAGCATTAAAAACAATAGAAAGTAAATTTTAATATATAACTAAAAAAATGAAACATTTAAAAAACCTACTCTTAGCAGCAACACTCATTATAGCATTTAGCTTTACCGCTCAAGCACAATCTAAAGTTGCACACATTAATACACAGGAATTGGTAGAATCTATGCCGGATATGAAAAGTGCAAAATCTGAATTAGAGAAATTGGCTAAAACCTACGAGACAGATATTCAAGCCATGGCTACTGAGTTGCAAAACAAGATTACGCAATACGATGCAGAATCTTCTACAAAAACTGATGAAGAAAATGGAAAGCGTCTTCAAGAAGTTCAGAGTATGGAACAAAGTATACGTCAGTATCAAGCACAAGCGCAACAAGATTTACAGAAAAAAGAATTGGATCTGTTGAGACCTATCACAGAAAAAGCAAAAAATGCAATTCTTAAGGTTGGTAACGCCCAAGGTTTTGACTACGTTCTTGATTCTTCTCAAGGTCAAGGTGTCATTATGGCCAATGGAAAAGACCTTCTTGCAGATGTAAAAGCTGAGTTAGGATACTAATCCCTCTTTTTGAAATATTTTTAAAAAGCTGCTCGAATGTGAGCAGCTTTTTTATTTTTGTATCTATGAGTACAAACCCTATAGGTATTTTTGATTCTGGCGCTGGTGGACTTTCTATTTGGAAAGAGATTAATACTCTATTACCCTCAGAATCTACGCTGTATATTTCGGATGCAAAATATGCGCCTTACGGCACAAAAGGGAAAGAGGCGATTCTGAAACGTTCTATTATTAATACGGAGCTATTGCTCAACAAAGGTGCGAAAATCGTTGTCGTAGCTTGTAATACAGCAACTACAAATGCTATTGATTACTTACGTAAACATTATCAAGTTCCGTTTATAGGAATTGAACCCGCTATAAAACCAGCTGCATTGAACACAAAGACAAATGCTATAGGAATTTTGGCAACAAAAGGAACCCTAAGCAGTGCATTGTTTCATGAAACTTCACAACGTTATACCAGAGATTTAAAAGTAGTAGAACAAGAAGGTAACGGTATTGTAGAGCTTATCGAGGCAGGAGGGTTGTACTCAAGTGAAATGGAACAATTACTCCAAAACTATATTGCACCAATGTTAGAGGCCAATATCGATTGTTTGGTACTGGGGTGCACGCACTACCATTTCTTAAATCCTATACTAAAGAAAATCTTACCCAAAGAAATTACAATTATAGAGTCTGGCCCAGCGATTGCAAGACAAACTGCAGCGATACTTGAAAAAAACAACCTCCTAAGTACGATTAACGCATCAGGAAATCACACTTTTTTTACAAACGGTTCTATAAATGTTATGGCTAACTTGATGGGGTGGGAAAAAACAGCCATCCAAAAATTAGACTAAAATCTAATTTACACTTGGACATTCACAATCATATTTCTCTTTTCGACATCCGAAATTGAATCCTAAGGTAAGTTGATGATATCCCCCATTGTCCAATACAACCGAATTGGCTTGATACGAATAGGTGTATGCAAACATAAAATTGTTGTATTCTATCCCAAGAAGGGGCGTAAAATATTGAAGCTTTTGACTGCTTATAGAATTACCATCTATATACTCTGCACCATCAAAACTTCTTCGGTATGAAATTCCAGCGAAAACAGAACCAAATTCGAAATCACGGTATGCTTTAAAATTGGCATCAATAAATGATTCTTGCGTGGCGTCCTTGTAAGCAAACAAAACTGAGGGTTCAAAACTCCAATCGCTACCAAATTTTGAAAACACATTACCAACAGAAAAAAGATAAGTCGTTAAATTATCATAGCTAACGCCTTGTTCGTTAATGTTTACGCCTTCATTTTTAAGCAAATTTTTAATGGTTGCATGCGCATAAAAATTAATAAAATGGTAGGAAAATCCAAAGTCAACATTGAAGTCTGTCGCACTTTGCTCTATCCCCGCAATGATGGGATCAAATTCCACAAAGGCAGTTTCGTCCAACTTATACTGAATCATCCCAGCGCTCAACCCAAAGGATAACATGTTTAAATCGATGGTATTTCTAGAAAACATCAAATGATGTGCATAAGTCAAATAGGCCCCAGTTTGAGAATGATAACCATTTTGGTCGTTAAAAACAATTGCTCCTATACCAGATTGTGAATCTCCGATTCGTCCATTGATGCTTAAGGTCTGTAAACTTGGTGCATTTTCTTGGCCAAACCATTGTTGTCGCCCTGTCAAACGTACTTTATTACAATTGGCTACCCCAGCCATTGATGGGTGTATCAAATAGTAATTATCGGTCAGATAATCCGAATATATAGGTAATCCCTCTTGTGCTTGTAGCCCATGAATAGAAAAACATAGGAAGAGTAGGAAAGTAATTTTTTTGGTTAATTTCATTTTAATTCTATCTTTTCAAAGTAAAGTGTGCTTTAAATTGCTTCAAGATGTTTGACGCCTCTGTATAGTATTCCACAACAAACCAATAATCCGTCGTAGGCATTGGTTGACCATTAAAAGTACCATTCCATCCTTCACCAGCTGGTCTTATTTCTTTAAGCAATTTGCCGTATCTGTCAAATATATAAATTTTTGCGTTAGCTTGATGCCTCAAACTGCTAATATTCCATGTGTCGTGATAACCATCGCCATTAGGCGTAAAATATTTTGGATAATCTACAATGTAAATATCTACAGCCGTAG
>JAYQDD010000011.1:0-34451 GCA_038138145.1 Formosa sp. | reverse complement strand
TCAAATGTTGTTGTAATAATCGGATTAACGACCACTTGAACAGGCGCAGGAGTTGTAACACATTGTCCAGCATCAGGGGTAAAAGTGTAATCTACAGTCGTTGTTGGATCAAACGCCGGACTCCAAGTTCCTGTTACGCCATTAACATCTGTTGTAGGTAATGGATTTGGATCGCCTTCACAGATAGGTGGAATTGGATTAAAAACTGTAGTGTTTTGTGGCGTTACATTGATTGTTACATCTTCCGTTGTCGCTTCTCCACATACGTCTTCTATAGTTACTGTATATGTGGTTGTTGTTGAAGGAGAAAGAGTTGGATTAGCAATATTTATATTACTTACTCCTGTACTAGGACTCCATGTATACGTATCTCCACTGGGTATTTCGGCATCAACTTGTACAGATTCTCCATCACAAATGGTTTGATCTTGTAATAATAGGTTTTCAATAAAAGAAATGCTATTAAAACAAACTTGGTGAAGATTTGAACTCCCCCCCGTGGAACCTACAAATCCAAAAAATACCGAGCTATCTCCACCAAAAACAGTATTTTTTATATCTCGATTTAACGTTAATCGCAACTCACAATCAAAAAACACTTCAAAAGTTTGTGTTGCAGCAGTCCAAACAATTTTCACATCATGATCTAAACCATCTTCCATATTCGTAGTTGAACTGGTTGGCCTTACTGGGCCTAACAAATTGTTGGGATTGGAATGGGAGGCATTCCCGTTAATCATAATCGATAAATGATCATAAAAAGGGTCATTTCTATCGGTATTTTGCCAAGTGTCAAATTCGACAATTAATGAATTTGAAATGCCCTCGTACCCAACTCCACCACCAGAGTTGCCAATTACAGGACTAGATGTTCTTTTAAAGACCAGAGCCATACCATCAGCCCCATTAGAATCTGAACTTCCAAAGTTATTTTTGTAATAAATAGTAAAATCTTCAACGAAATCAATAGGATTATTATACCATACTCCTCCACTTTGCCATTGTACATTTTCTGTAATTATAAAACAATTGTTTCCAATAGATTGAGCATCACCAATGGTTACAGCATTAAGTTGAGCATATCCCTTTATTGAAAAAAACACAAATAAGAGCGCGGTAAAGCATTTTTGAGGAAGATTTTTCAAAGTAAAATTGTTAGTAATCGATTGTAAATATAGCTCAAATTATTGTTTCCCTAATGTATAATATACAAACGAATCAGTAATCAAAAAAAACAATACATTTACTATACAAAACTGGAAATCAACCAAAAGGAAGTTGTTTTTGCTAAATAAAGTGGCAAAATTGCTACTGATTAACAATTTTTTAGCCAATTTTTTATGGAAACATGATCATTAATCAGGGCGCTTAAATCCTTAATCGCTATCCGTTCTTGTTTCATGCTGTCTCTGTAGCGTATGGTCACCGTTTGGTTTTCTATAGTTTCATGATCAACCGTAATGCAAAATGGTGTTCCTATGGCGTCTTGTCGTCGGTAGCGTCTTCCAACGGCATCTTTTTCGTCGTAAACAACATTGAAATCCCACTGTAATTCTTTCAAAATTTCTTTGGCAATTTCTGGAAGTCCATCTTTCTTTACAAGAGGTAAAATGGCTGCTTTTGTAGGTGCTAAGACCGCAGGAAGTTTTAGCACTGTTCGTGTGGAATTGTTTTCTAATACTTCATTTTTTAAGCTCTTCGAAAACACAGCTAAAAACATTCGATCTAAACCAATGGAAGTCTCTAAGACATAAGGAACATAGTTTTTGTTTTCTTCAGGATCAAAGAATTGCAGTTTTTTACCTGCATATTTTTCGTGTTGGCTGAGGTCAAAGTCTGTTCTGGAATGAATGCCTTCAAGTTCTTTAAAACCAAAAGGAAATTTAAATTCAATATCGGCTGCAGCATCGGCATAATGCGCCAATTTTTCATGGTCATGAAAACGGTAATTTTCTTTACCCATCCCTAAAGACAGATGCCAATTTAGCCGTTTTTCTTTCCAATGTTCGTACCATTTTCCTTGCGTTCCAGGTTTGATAAAAAACTGCATTTCCATTTGTTCAAACTCACGCATTCTAAAAATGAATTGACGCGCAACAATTTCGTTTCTAAATGCTTTTCCTGTTTGCGCTATACCAAAAGGAATTTTCATTCGGCCTGTTTTTTGAACATTCAAAAAGTTGACAAAAATGCCTTGAGCAGTTTCTGGGCGAAGGTACAGATCCATCGCACTGTCAGCAGATGCACCTAACTTTGTACCAAACATGAGGTTAAATTGTTTCACGTCAGTCCAATTGCGGCTTCCACTTACAGGATCTGCAATTTCGAGTTCCTCTATAAGGGCTTTTACGTCTGCCAAATCTTCGTGCTCCAGTGATTTTGCCATACGTTTTAGGATAGAATCAATTTTCTCTTGATACCCTAAAACCCGTGGATTTGTACTTAAAAATTCTTCTTCCTTGAATGCATCTCCAAAACGTTTTTTCGCTTTTTTGACTTCTTTTTCAATTTTTTGTTCAAGTTTAGCGCAATAATCTTCGATGAGGACATCGGCTCTATAGCGCTTTTTGGAGTCTTTATTGTCGATTAAGGGATCATTAAACGCATCAACGTGTCCAGAGGCCTTCCACGTTGTAGGATGCATAAAGATTGCAGCATCAAGTCCTACAATATTGGAGTTCATTTGCACCATGGCTTTCCACCAGTATTCACGTATATTTTTCTTTAGCTCTGCACCGTTTTGGCCGTAGTCGTATACAGCACTTAGGCCATCGTAGATTTCGCTGCTTTGGAATACAAACCCATATTCTTTGGCATGAGAAATAACGTTTTTAAAATGATCGTCTTGGTTATTCATGCCACAAAAATAGAAAACCCCAAGAAATTAAATGGCGAGAATCCAAAAAATATAAGATTATTTTTAAATTTACTCACCCTCAACGCTATGACTTTATTGAACTATTTAATTGATTTATTTTTTCCGCCTCAATGTCAAGCTTGCAAGTCTATTTTGACAGACAATGAGTTTCAAATTTGTGTGGCTTGTCGGCATCAGTTGCCTGTTACAAATTATCATTTTCAGCAAGACCACCCATTAAACCATTTATTTTTTGGACGAATTCATTTTGTTGCTTCCACGTCTTTATTTTATTTTCAAAAGCACAGTCGAGTTCAAACCCTCTTACATAATCTTAAGTATAATCAACAAAAATCTGTAGGAACAACTTTAGGATTGTGGCTTGGAACAGAAATGAAAATTTCCAAACGTTTTGACAAAATTGATATTATAGTTCCTGTGCCTACACACAAAAGAAGACTAAAAAAGCGTGGATACAATCAAGTATTGCCTTTTGCAATGGCAATCGCCAAAGTATTTGATATCCCTTGTGTCGATACTGTTTTAATTAAGATAAAACACGCAAAAACTCAAGTTTTTCAAACCAAAGAAGAACGTTGGAATTCTGTTGTCCATAATTTTCAAATGGCCAAAAGCGAGGTAGTTTTTGGAAAGCATGTTTTGTTGGTTGATGATCTCATTACAACGGGTGCTACCATTGAAGCGTGTTCAAAAGTGTTGCTCGATGCAGGTGTTAAACACTTGAGTTTAGCAACCATAGCAATTGCATCATCTATGTTTCGCTAAAATTAAAATAAGTTGTTTCTTTGTGTTGCTCAATGTAGAGGTATGTCAAAATCATTTTTAAATTTTGTTTTTTTTACAGCTGTTGGCTTGATTTTATTTCAATGTGCTAACCGCGGTACAGCCAATGGAGGGCCAAAGGACGAAACGCCACCTGTGGTCGTAGACGAAGAGCCCAAAAATTTCTCGACAAATTTTGATGCTGATGAAATCAAAATTTATTTTGATGAATACATCAAATTTAAAAATTTACAAAGACAACTTATTGTATCTCCTCCAATGGATCCTGAACCCATCTTAACTCCTCTGAGTACTGCCAGCAAAGCCATCACCATCAAAATTCTTGACACACTACAACCCAATACAACGTATGCCTTTAATTTTGGGGAAAGTATAGAAGACAATAATGAAGGGAATCCTTATCCTTATTACAGATATGTTTTTTCGACAGGACCAGTTATTGACTCTCTTTCGGTTGAGGGGTTGGTTATTGAAGCCCTAGACTATGAAACTCCAGAAAAGGTTTCAATTTTGTTGCATGAGGTCGACAGTACGTATACAGATTCTATTGTTTTTAAACAAAAGCCAAAATACATAGGCGTTACTGATAGTTTGTTTCAGTTTTCTGTTGAAAATATAAAAGCTGGGACGTATTTATTGACCGCATTGAAAGAAGAAAATACAAATTATACGTATCAACCCAAAGATGATAAATTTGCTTTTAGGAGTCAGTTTGTCACTGTGCCTTCTGATACGGCTTATGTGTTAAAGTTATTTCAACAAGATGCAGAATTTAAATTCTCTCGTGCACGTCAATTGGCTCAAAATAGAATTGGTTTTGCTTACGAAGGATCTCCAGATAGTTTAGGAATCAAAATTTTGTCCAATGTTCCCGATGATTTTTCGTACCGCATCACTCAGGAATTGGAAAAAGACACCTTGAATTATTGGATGCAACCAAAACCAGAAATAGACTCTTTGCGCTTTGAAGTGTCTTACTTTTCAACTATAGATACGGTTGCAGTACGTATGAAAACAATGGATAAAGATTCATTGATTATTAACTCGGTCAATACCTCACTGAAACCAGACACAGCTTTTCAGTTACGCTCCACGATTCCACTATTGTTTGTAGACAACAGCAAAGCATCCATAATGGACAAAGATTCATTGGCCGTGAAAGGGCAACTATCCATAGATAAACTGCGTCCAACTTTGGCAAATTTTAAATTTGATTTAAAGGAAAATAATACTTACGACATACAATTTTTGCCTGGCGCATTTAAAGATTTTTATGGTGTAGAGAACGACACATTGCGCTTCAAAGCGGGGACAAAACTTTTATCAGATTACGGAAATATTCGTGTAGATCTTCGCAATGCAAAATATCCCATCATCATTCAATTTGTAACCAGCAATGGGGATGTAGAGGAGGAGCAAATTGTTAAAGGTCCTGGCCCAATTGACTTTAAGAACGTTGATCCTGGAATCTATTTTCTTAGAGCTATTTTTGACTCCAATAACAATGGTAAATACGATTCAGGAAATTTTCTCAAAAAAATCCAACCCGAACGGGTAAGCTATGCTAAGGAAACTATAGAAATCCGAGCTGATTGGGATTGGATTACAGAATTTATTTTGGAGGATTAACCCTTCAAGTTGGCTTTGACCAATTCTCGATTCATGCGCGCAATATTTTCTAACGAAATACCCTTTGGGCATTCCACTTCGCAAGCACCGGTATTAGTACAATTTCCAAACCCTTCCAAATCCATTTGTGCGACCATATTTTGTACACGATCAGCGGCTTCTACCTGTCCTTGAGGAAGTAAAGCATACTGTGAGACTTTTGCCCCTACAAACAGCATCGCAGAAGAATTTTTACAAGTCGCTACACAAGCACCGCAACCAATACACGTGGCGGCATCCATGGCCTCATCAGCGGCATGTTTTGAAATTGGAATAGCATTTCCGTCTTGGGTGTTCCCAGAAGTATTGACAGAGATAAAACCACCAGCATGCTGAATACGATCAAAAGCCGACCGATCAACCACCAAATCTTTCACGACAGGAAAAGCATTTGCTCTAAAAGGTTCAATAAAAATAGTGTCACCATCTTTGAATTTACGCATGTGCAATTGACATGTAGTTACTCTACGGTCTGGGCCATGTGCTTCTCCGTTGATGTATAATGAGCATGATCCACAAATGCCTTCACGACAATCGTGATCAAACGCTACAGGTTCTTCACCAGCAGGGATGAGTTGACTATTCAAAACATCGAGCATTTCTAAAAATGACATATCTGGCGAAATATCCTTAATAGGGTATTCAACAATTTTGCCTTCCGTATTGGCGTTTTTTTGACGCCATATTTTTAATGTTAAATTCATAGCAATTTCTATTTGTATGAGCGTTCTTTAACTTCTATATTATCGTATTCTAATGTCTCTTTGTGGAGTTTTGCATCTTTTGGAGCGCCTTTATATTCCCAAGCTGAGACAAATTGAAATTCTTTTCTTCGCTGTGCTTCACCTTCTTTAGTTTGGTATTCCTCACGGAAATGTCCTCCTGCAGATTCTTCTCTAACTAAAGCATCTTTGGCAAACAGTTCACCGAGTTCCAAGAAATCGGCTACTCGTCCTGCTTTGGCCAATTCTTCATTGAATTCGTTGGCATCACCAGGAACAAGTACGTCCCTGTAAAATTCTTCACGCAATGCTGAAATTTCTTCAATGGCTTCTTTCAGTTCTTTTTCGTTTCTAGCCATTCCGCATTTGTTCCACATGATTTTCCCCAGACGTTTGTGGAAATAATCAACCGGTTTAGTGCCTTTATTATTGATGAAACGATCAATTTGTTGACGAACGTTTTCTTCTGCCTCTTCAAACTCTTTACTGTCTGTAGAAATTGGCCCTGTTCTAATATCATCAGACAGATAATCTCCAATGGTATAAGGAAGTACAAAATACCCATCGGCAAGACCTTGCATCAGCGCAGAAGCACCGAGTCTATTGGCGCCGTGGTCTGAAAAATTAGCTTCTCCAATGGCGTATAGTCCTGGTATTGTTGTTTGCAAATTGTAATCTACCCATATGCCGCCCATGGTGTAATGCACCGCGGGGTAAATCATCATTGGCGTTTCGTAAGGATTTTCATCTACAATTTTTTCATACATCTGAAACAAGTTGCCATATTTACTTTTTACAACTTCCTTACCTAATTTATTGACTAAACTTTCATCATTTTCATCCAGTCCTTTGACATGAGCTTGTTCTTTACCATAGCGAATGATTGCTGAAGCAAAGTCAAGAAAAACAGCTTCGCCTGTAGCATTAACTCCAAATCCAGCATCGCAACGTTCTTTTGCGGCTCTGGACGCAACATCTCTTGGCACCAAATTCCCAAAAGCAGGATAACGACGTTCTAAGAAGTAATCGCGATCTTCTTCTGCAATTGCAGTGGGTTTAAGTGTTTTATTTTGAATGGCTTTGGCATCTTCAAGTTTTTTAGGCACCCAAATTCGACCATCGTTACGCAGCGATTCTGACATGAGCGTCAGTTTGGATTGGTGATCTCCAGAAACAGGAATACATGTGGGATGAATTTGTGTGTAGCAAGGATTTGCAAAATATGCTCCTCTTTTGTGTGCCTTCCATGCAGCGGTAACATTACTGCCCATCGCATTGGTGGAAAGGTAAAAGACATTTCCATATCCACCACTTCCAAGAACAACGGCATGTGCCGAATGGCGTTCGATTTCACCTGTTACTAGGTTTCGCGTGATGATGCCTCGTGCTTTTCCATCGACAACAACCACATCTAACATTTCATGACGGTTGTACATTTTTATTTTTCCACGACCTATTTGACGGTTCATCGCAGAGTATGCACCTAACAATAATTGTTGGCCTGTTTGTCCTTTGGCATAAAAAGTACGCGAGACCAAAACACCACCAAAAGAGCGGTTGTCCAATAATCCACCATAATCTCGAGCAAAAGGAACACCCTGTGCAACACATTGATCAATGATGTTGGTTGAAACTTCTGCCAATCTGTAAACATTGGCTTCTCGAGAACGGTAGTCACCTCCTTTTACGGTGTCATAAAAGAGTCTATAAGTAGAATCGCCATCACCTTGATAGTTTTTTGCGGCATTTATTCCTCCCTGAGCAGCAATAGAGTGTGCACGTCTTGGTGAATCTTGAAAGCAAAATGCCTTGACATTGTAGCCCAGTTCTGCAAGTGTAGCTGCTGCAGAACCGCCTGCTAGTCCTGTTCCTACAACA
Source organism: Formosa sp. (assembly GCA_038138145.1). Lineage (GTDB taxonomy): Bacteria > Bacteroidota > Bacteroidia > Flavobacteriales > Flavobacteriaceae > UBA3537. The sequence goes on along the minus strand of JAYQDD010000011.1, from coordinate 26,522 downwards.
ATAACGTCTATAGATCGTTTGTTGGCTGGATTGACCAGGTCTATTTTATTTTTATGATTGGTCCACTTGTCTGCCAAAGGCCCTTGTGGAATTTTTGAATCTAAAGCCATAGGTATATAGTTTTAATGCGCGTTATTAAAAAAATGGAACAAAGCGATGACGATAAAGCCAAGAGGAATGAGCACAGCATATGCTTTTCCAAATCCTTTTAGAGCTTGAGTGTATTTGTTGTTTGCACCAACCGATTGAAAGGCAGAACTGAACCCATGCAAAAGGTGAAGCGATAAAAATATAAAACCAATACAGTACAGCAATACGCGCCACAATGGCACAAATTTGTGCTGCAGTTCTTCAAAATAACGGAAATCGCTACCATCTGCTAGAAGGCCTGAAGAATCGCCAGTAATATATTTAGTATTGATTTCTGGAATCCAAAAATCTATAAAATGTATTACAAGAAAGACAAGAATAAATCCGCCACTATAAATCATGTTTCGGCTCATCCAAGTCGAATTGGCATTTCCATTATTTACGGCATAACTGACACTGCGGGAAGCGTAATTTTTGAATTCTAAAACAAAACCCATTATAAAATGAAAGACAACCCCAAAAATAAGTATAGGTTGAAGTACAAATTGCACAAGAGGGTTGGTGCCCATAAAGTGTGAGGCCTCATTGAACAAATCAGGATTGAAAACAGATAAAATATTAATGGCGAAGTGTTGTAAAATAAACACCATGAGGAAAAATGCTGAAAGTGCCATAGCTATTTTTCTCCCTATAGAAGACTTTAAAAATCCACTCATTTGATTAAATTTTTATAACTAAGCAAAGGTACTACACAACGCGGTTTTAGACAATAACATTTATCATATTTTTTTAATTCAGAATTGGTTTAAATAGAGTGGGGCATACATTTTTTCCCTGTATGTTTTTAATCTTCGTAATTTTAGTAGAAAATAGTTACATTTGAAAAAATACATTTCTATGAAGTACCTACAAATTGATTCGCAATTATTCATCAAAAACAGAAAAAAATTTGCTGCACAAATGGCTCCAAATTCTATAGCAGTTTTTAACTCCAACGATATTTTTTCGACCGGTGCAGACAGTACCCTTCCTTTTCATCAACACCGTAATATTTTTTATCTCAGTGGTGTGGATCAGGAAGAGAGCATTCTCGTCCTTTGTCCCGACGCAAAAAACAATGCCCACAAAGAGATTTTATTTCTTAAAGAAACAAACGACCATATTGCCATTTGGGAAGGTGCAAAACTTACCAAAACACAAGCTACTGAAACCTCAGGAGTGCAAACAATATATTGGTTAGATGAGTTTGAAGCAATTTTTGAAGAATTGATGAAAGGCTCTAAAACATTGTACTTCAACAACAACGATCATTATCGTCAAGCTGTTGAAATGGAAACACGTGAGGATCGTTTTATTAAATCCGTCAAAGCTAACTATACAAAACACAAAATCATACCCAATTTTCCCATTATGGAATCCTTGCGTGGTGTGAAAGAACCCGAAGAAATTGCTTTGATTCAAAATGCCTGTAACATCACTGAAAAAGGATTTAGACGGGTGCTTAATTATGTAAAACCAGGGGTGATGGAATATGAAATTGAAGCCGAATATGCGCATGAATTTCTTAAAAATCGTTCCAAAGGATTTGCGTATACCCCAATCATTGGCTCTGGATTCAATGCTTGTGTATTGCATTACATTGAAAACAACCAACAATGCAAAGCTGGGGACATGCTTTTGATGGATGTTGGTGCGGAGTATGCCAATTATGCTAGTGATATGACAAGAACAATCCCTGTGAGTGGTCGTTTTTCAGCACGTCAAAAAGCGGTCTATCAAGCGGTTTTGAATGTTAAAAACGAAGCGACAAAAATGTTGGTTCCGGGAACCATTTGGGAAGACTATCACATAGAAGTTGGTAAACTGATGACTTCCGAACTTTTGGGTCTGGGATTAATCGATAAGGCCGATGTTCAAAATGAAGATCCAAAGTGGCCTGCCTATAAAAAATACTTTATGCACGGCACTTCACACCACATGGGATTAGATACCCACGATTTTGGCGCACTGAAAACACCAATGTTGCCCAATATGGTCTTTACCGTTGAGCCAGGGATTTACATCCAAGAGGAACAAATGGGGATTCGTTTGGAAGATGATGTGGTTATTCAGTCCAATGGCGCACCACTAAATTTAATGGAAAATATCCCGATTGAAATTGAAGAAATTGAAACACTAATGAATGCTTAGCATTTTTTAGCACAACACTTTTTTTTGCATTCCTTTTTGCATTCTTTCTTTTTTGCGCAACACTTTTTTTTGCAGTCTTTTTTACACGACTTAACAGAAAATGGTTGATCCGAAAGTTGCACATCTTGTACAGAGTAGGTGTCACTCACAAATGAAACGGTAGCAATAAGCGCATCTTTATCAATTTTTTCAGCATCAAATTCTACGGTTGCCAATTCGTTTTCAAAATCGACTTTTGCGTTGTACATGCCGTCCATCTTGGCCAATTTTTTCTCAATGGTTTTGGCACAGCCCATGGCACAAGTCATCCCTTTGATGGTAAATTGAGCAGCGGCATAATGTTCATTGTTTTGGAAATTTTCAGCTTGTTTTTCGTAAGCTTCAGTGTTTTCGGTTGTACCGTTATCCACAGTTTTGATTTCTGCTTCCGTTTTGTTTTTACAGTTTAGGGCAAGTAAAACAACAGTTGTAAGGAGTAAAATAGAGTTTAGCTTTTTCATGATTATAAATTTTAGGAGAACACAAATTTATCATTTTTCCTCAAGTTTTGGAATAATTTAGTCAACTTTGTGTTTTCTAATCAGAATTTATGCCAAATCAAAATACCAGAAAATGGGGTTTCCTCATCCTTTTATCACTCATTTGGGGGAGTTCTTTTATCCTTATTAAAAAAGGATTACTTGGACTTACGCCATTGCAATTGGGGAGTTTTCGGATTGTAATCTCGGCCTTATTTATTTTTGTTGTGGGTTACAATTCATTAAAAAACCTTAGCAAAACCCAATGGAAATGGCTTGGGATTTCTGGGTTTTTGGGGTCATTCTTTCCTTCTTTTCTCTTTGCTTATGCTGAAACAGAAGTGGACAGTAGTATTGCCTCTATTCTGAATTCTTTAGTGCCGTTGAATACCATCATTATTGGTTTTATTTTGTTTAAAATCAAATCAAGTCGCTTACAGATTTTGGGGGTTTTGCTTGGTTTTGTTGGTGCGGTACTGCTCATATTTGAAGGGTCTGAACTTAACCCTAAGCAAAACTACTGGTTTGCTGGGCTGATTGTATTGGCGACCTTGATGTATGCGGCTAATGTCAATATCATTAAAAAGCATTTGCAAGAGGTTCGTCCAATTACCATTGCCACAGCAAATTTTGTGGTCATTTTTGTCCCTTCCATTTTGGTTTTGGTGTATTCTGGGGGATGTTCATCGGCAACATTTCAGAACGACAATTTTTTTATTTCTATGGGTTGTGTCGTCCTTTTGTCTTTGTTTGGAACCGCAATGGCCAAAGTGTTGTTCAATAACTTGATTCAGATTTCTACCCCTGTTTTTGCCTCTTCAGTCACGTATTTGATGCCTGTTGTTGCCCTTTTTTGGGGGCTATTGGATGGCGAAGTTTTTGATCTGTTTCAGGGCTTTGCTGCTCTATTGATTTTATGTGGAATTTATTTGGCAAATAAGAAATAAAAAAAGACCGCACATGGCGGTCTTTTTATTTTATTTAAAGAAAGTTTATTTAAAATCTTCTTCGGTTACTCCAGAGTTGACTTGGACTTCATTGGCATTGATGCTAATGACTTGTGGGCCTGTGGTTATTTTTTGTCCGTAAGGAATCAAAACCCCATTTACTGCTCTATAATCGGAAAAATCTTTTAGAGAAGTAAAGGTTTGTCCTTGTGCTTCTTCTGTAGCTTCTTCTCTAAGCAATAAACCAGATGTTGCATCGTAGTAACGGAAGGATTCTTTATCACCCTTTACTTTGATTTTATAAACATCAGTACCGTCCAAATCGCTTAAGCTTACTAGCTCAATGTCTTCAGCAGTGTAGTGCGCTTCAGGAAACAGTCCTTTTTGGTTGGCCTGTTCGGCAATTTGCTCTTCAGTCATGGGTTGTTTCATACCTTGTTGTTCGGCATAGCCTGTGGTACCGTCAAATTTTTGTTTCATGATGGTGCCCATACCAGCAATACTCATTTCCATGGAAGATTTATTAGGTGCCATAGTTTTGATGACTGCTGTGGGCTTAAATGGTGCACCTTCAATAGTCACATCAGCATTAAAAAGCATAGTTTCAACAGCGCTTAAGGCCTCTTTCCCACCTACAGCTTCAACATAGCTATTCATTACTGAAAGCGCAGTAACACCGTCCGGAATGGGTTTCGAAAATTCGGGTTTGTCTACCGGATTGGCATATTTATCAAAGTACTTGATAGGAATGTTTAACTTTTCAAGGTTAGCTACCACTTCGCTTCCCTTTCCAACCACAATAAAACGTGCATTATCTGCCGTAAAATAGGTATTGGCCACACGCTGTACATCTTCGATGGTGACGGCATTTATTTTTTCTAAATAGGTGGCATAGAAATCTTCTGGTAATTCGTTAATTTTTGTGTTTACAGCATAGCGCGCAATAGTACTTGGACGCTCCAAAGCCAACACGAAATCACCAACATATTTGGCCTTAGCATTGGCTAGGGCAGAAGCTTCAACAGGTTTTGTTTGAAAACGCTTGATTTCTTTAATCGTTTCAACTATTGCACTATCAGTTACGGCATTGCGCACCGCAGCACCAGCTGAAAATCTAGAAATGTATTTGTCTGTCCCTACAGATGAACGTGCTCCGTAAGTCCACCCATTTGCCTCACGCAAATTCATGTTTAAGTAGCTATTAAAACCACCACCAAAAATTTTGTTGGCAATAAGGACCGCATGATAATCAGGATCGCTCATTTTTAGTTTTACATTGCTTGTAATAGAAATGTTGGATTGTACGGCATTAGGCATGTCTACAAAGTTAATTTCCAAAGCGCTTACATTTGGGTTGGCTTCAGGAACAGTAGAATTGATTTCTGCTGCTTTTTTCCATTTACCAAAATACTTTTTGATGCTTTTATATACGTCTTTGGTATTTACGTCTCCAATGACAACAAGGTAAGCATCATTTGGCCCGAAATACTTTTCGCTATACGCCATGATGTCCTCAAAGTTTACATTGTTTACCGTTTCTTCGGTAACAAATTCTCCGTAAGGATGCTCGACTCCGTAAGAAAGTGCTCCTCCGACGCGCCCAGCAACAGCATCAACACTTTTTGCTTGAGACTTTAAACCTTCCAGTAATTTTTCTTTTTCTTTCTCGAATTCTTCTTCTGTAAGAAGGGGATTCATAGCTGCATCGGCCAAAAGCTGTAATATGCGGTCGCTGTATTTGGTAAGTGAACTCGCAAATCCACCCCCAAAACCAAAACTTAGACGTGCGCCCAAGAAATCAACTTCTTCGTTGAAGTCGTCTTTAGAAATATTGGTAGTTCCATTGCCGAGCATAGATCCTAACAACGAAGTTACTCCAGCTTTATCGCCTTCAATGATTGGTTTTCTGTCGATGGTCAAATTGTAGGAAACACGTGGAAGTTTGTGGTTTTCTACAATTAAAACTTTAAGTCCGTTTTTAAGTTCGTACTCTGTTGGCTTTTCCAGCGCTATTTTCGGTGCTGGACCTGGTTTTGGTTGCTGGCTACGGTCTATTTGTGCTGTGATGCTCACAGTAACAAATAAAAATGCCAGAAGGGTGTATAATTTAGTTTTCATATCCATGTCTTTTTTAAAATTATTCTTGTGCAGATTCTGGTAAATACTCCAATAATAAGCGCTGGTTTGCGTTCAAATATTTATTGGCTACTGCTTTTATTTCCTCACGCGTAATGGATCTGTAAATATCAATCTGATCGTTGATGAGGTTTGTGTCTCCATACAGCATATGATAGCGTGCCAAAGAGTTTGCAATACCTTCGACACTTGAGTTTGAACTTACAAAGTCGTTTTCAAATTTATTTTGAATTTTTTGGTAATCGCGTTCAGAAATCAGATCAGATTTTAATTTTTCAATTTCTTCATCCATTTCTTCCACTAACGTATCCAATGATGTTTCTCCCAAAGGCAACCCGAAAAGAATATACACTCCGTAGTCTTCTTGACTCAGATTGATAGCACCTGCTTGAAGCGCCATTTTTTTGTCATCAACAAGTTTTTTGTAAAGTTTAGAAGTTTTTCCATCACTCAAATAGGTAGAAATCATATCTAAAGTGTAAGATTCTCTGTCTTTGAATGAAGGCGTTCTGTAGGCCGCCATAATGGCTGGTATTTGAATATTTGCGTCATACGCTTTTGCACGGATGGGTTCTGTAATGGGATCTTCTTTTGGAAAATTACGAACGATATCCTCTCCGCGTGGAATAGGGCCAAAGTAGTCCTCAATCATTTTTTTAACTGCAGGGACATCAATATCTCCTGCCACAACCAATGTTGCGTTGTTTGGCACATAATATTTTTTGTTGAATGCTTGAAATTCCTCAAGCGTAGCCGCATCTAAATGTTCCATTTTACCAATGGTAGTTCCTTTGTAAGGATGTTTTTTGAACATATGCAATTTTACATTTTCCAAAAACTTTCCGTAAGGGCTGTTGTCCACTCTAAGTCGTTTTTCTTCTTTTACAACTTCATTTTGCGTATCTACACCATCTTGATTGATGACTGGATGTAACAAACGTTCGGATTCCATCCAAAGCCCGAGTTCTACATTATTTGAAGGAAAGACTTCATAATAATAAGTTCGATCGTCTGTGGTGTTTGCATTGTTGCTTCCGCCATTGGAGGTTACAATCGTAAACCACTCACCCTTAGGGATATTTACTGTACCCTCGAAGAGAAGATGTTCAAAAAAGTGTGCAAATCCAGTACGTTCTGGGTTTTCGTCTTTGGCACCAACATGGTACATAACTGAGGTCGTCACTACTGGAGCGGTATTATCTTGATGAAGAATAACGTGCATACCGTTATCTAAATCATATTCCTCAAATTTTACTTCTTGAGCCGATACAGCAACCACTGAACCCAGCAAACAAGATAAAATGCATAAATAAGTTTTCATTTGATTAACTTTTAAATTATTAATGGTCTGACGCTTGTAGTAATGATTTGTTACAGCGTGGTCTCAAATATATGTAATTTAATGAGTTTTTTATGCATGAAATGGGATTAAAACTATACAAGCAAATAATTTGTAAATTGATTTATTACCGTTATATTTGCACCCGCCTTTAAAGAGGTTATAAAAATTAATTCATTTAAACGTAACGCTATGTACGCAATTGTAGAGATAGCAGGGCAACAATTTAAAGTTGAAAAAGACCAAAAAGTCTTTGTTCACCGTTTACAAGCCGAAGAAGGAAAAAAAGTCGCTTTCGACAATGTTCTTCTTTTAGCTGACGGCGACAAAGTTACAGTAGGCGCCCCAGCTATAGACGGTGCTCAAGTAGGAGCAAAAGTCTTAAAACACCTTAAAGGTGATAAAGTGATTGTCTTTAAAAAGAAAAGACGTAAAGGATACAGAGTAAAGAATGGCCACCGCCAAGCTTTAACTGAAATCCAAATTGATAACATTGTTGCTTCAGGAGCAAAAAAAGCCGCCCCTGCCAAAAAAGCACAAACACCAACTGCCAAAGCTGAAACTCCAGCACCAAAGGCCGCCAAAGCTGCTCCAAAAGCAGAAGCGCCAGCACAGGATTTGAGTAAAATGACAGTTGCACAACTTAAAGAATTAGCAAAAGCTAAAGGCATTACTGGAATATCTGCGATGAAAAAAGCAGACTTAATTTCAGCCCTTAGCTAAATCATAACATATAAAATCGAAATAAAATGGCACACAAGAAAGGAGTCGGAAGTTCGAAAAACGGTAGAGAATCAGAATCGAAACGCCTTGGCGTGAAAATTTTTGGTGGACAAGCTGCCGTTGCAGGAAACATCATTGTAAGACAACGAGGTACTGCACACAACCCTGGCGAGAATGTTTACGCTGGAAAAGACCACACTTTACATGCTAAAGTTGATGGTGTTGTAAAATTTGAGAAAAAGAAGAACAACAAATCTTATGTGTCTGTTGTTCCTTTTGAAGCATAGTCTTTCAATGAGATAGACTAAAAAAGCTCCGCATTGCGGGGCTTTTTTTGTACTCTAAATGATCTTAATGAATTAGTTTTTCAAACGCTAAACGTTTGTCTCCATTTTCCAAATAAATGACCCCACAATAGGAATACCCCATAGTTTTAAGTAATTTTTGCATCCCAAAATTATCTTTGTGCGTGTCAATACGCATCGAGGAAATTTTTTTTTCTGAAAGCTTTTGTTCACATTGGTTGAAGATGAACTTAGCTAATCCCTTACCTCTATAATTTTTTGCTACCGCCATACGATGAATCACACCGTATATTGTTTGCTTTGGATTTATCCAATGACCTTCTATTTTGGAATACGTAGGTTCATTTTTAGTTGAAAACATGGCTGTTGCGGCTAAATCCTCGTGTTTTGACTTCAAAACATAACTTTCTTTGTTTTGAATATCATTTAAAATGATAGATTCATTGGGATAGCCATTTTGCCATTGATCGATATTTTGGCCAGCCAAGAGTTCTTGTGCGTCTTTGATGATGCTCATGATTGAAACTAAATCTTTCTTTTGAGCACGTAAAAGTTTCATTCTTTAAATAATTAATGATGTACCGAATTTCAAAAAAAAAGTCAAAGCGGAGGGCTTTGACTTTTTTGAAAATTTAAAACTTAATAGCGGTAGTATTCTGGCTTGAAAGGGCCTTCTTTTTTAACGCCAATATAGCTGGCCTGATCCGTTCTAAGTTCTGTGAGCTCCACGCCAATTTTTTCTAAGTGCAATTTTGCAACTTTTTCATCCAAATGTTTGGGCAACATATAGACTTTATTTTCGTAAGCATCTTTGTTGTTCCACAATTCTATTTGCGCTAAAACTTGATTTGTAAATGAATTACTCATAACAAAACTAGGGTGTCCTGTGGCACAACCAAGGTTTACCAATCGGCCTTCGGCCAATAAGATAATGTCATTACCATTTACGGTGTATTTATCCACTTGCGCTTTGATTTCATCTTTGGTGTGTCCAAAGTTTTCATTCAGCCAAGCCATATCAATTTCATTGTCAAAATGGCCAATATTACATACAATAGTTTTGTCTTTCATGGCTTCAAAGTGTTGGCTTTGAACAATGTCTTTGTTGCCAGTTGCCGTCACAACAATATCAGTAACGGGAAGGACAGTTTCTATTTTTTTTACTTCATATCCGTCCATTGCAGCTTGTAAGGCACAGATTGGATCAATTTCTGTAATGGTAACAATACTTCCTGCGCCTCTGAACGATGCTGCAGTTCCTTTTCCGACATCACCATAACCGCATACGACAACGCGTTTTCCAGCCAGCATAGTATCGGTAGCTCTTCGAACGGCATCCACAGCACTTTCTTTACATCCGTATTTGTTGTCAAATTTACTTTTGGTTACAGAATCATTCACATTGATGGCCGGTATGGCTAGTGTTCCATTTTTCATGCGTTCGTACAAACGGTGAACACCAGTGGTGGTTTCTTCACTAAGTCCATTAATTCCCGCAGTGAGCTCTGGGTAGTGGTCAAATACGAGATTGGTGAGGTCACCACCGTCATCCAAAATCATATTGAGTGGTTTACGGTCTTCGCCAAAAAATAAAGTTTGCTCAATACACCAATCAAATTCTTCTTCGTTCATACCTTTCCATGCATAAACTGGAATTCCAGCTGATGCAATTGCTGCTGCGGCTTGATCTTGAGTAGAAAAAATATTGCAAGAACTCCATGTGACTTCTGCACCAAGAGCAACAAGAGTCTCTATAAGCACAGCGGTTTGAATGGTCATATGAAGACATCCAGCAATTCGGGCACCTTTTAAAGGTTGACTGTCTTTATATTCTTCACGAAGACTCATTAGTCCAGGCATTTCTGCCTCGGCAAGTTCAATTTCTTTTCGTCCCCATTCTGCCAAAGACATGTCTTTTACTTTGAAGGGTACATAAGGAAGGGTTTTGACGCTCATAAGTTCAGTTATTTAAATTTTAGGTGGATTTAGAAAAAACGCCTAAAATAGTGTACTTTCGTTTTTAGTTTTCAATTCTTTTGCAAAGATAGTTATTAACTTTTGAAATCTTATATGCCGCTTTATAAATCCATAAAGATTAACGCACAAACTTATGTTAAAATATGGCACATCACAGAATCTGTTGATGCTTTGAGGCAAATTGTGGATTTAAAAAAAGAAAGCGCCGACAGAGTCAGTTCAATGAAAAGTGAATTGCATCAACGAGGATTTTTGAGTATTCGTTTGCTTTTAAAAGCGTTTGGCTATTCCGATAATGATTTGTTTTATGATGAATATGGTAAACCTCACCTAAAAGATGGTCATTATATTTCCATTACGCATTCTTACACCTATTCTGCTGTTGTGGTTAGTGCCCAACCTGTTGGTATAGACATCGAAAAACAACGCGATAAAATAACAAAGATTGCGGCCAAATTCATAGACTATGAAGATGCTTACTTAATTCCAAACGCATTGGATTATATTCAAAACCTCACATGGATTTGGTGCATCAAAGAGTCTTTATATAAATTGTACGCCACGCCAGGAATGTCCTTTAAAAAACATTTTTTGGTTCTTCCTTTTGGAATTGGACAAAATACAACAACGGCATGGATTTTGGATGGGAATAAACGCCAGCGTTTTGAAGGATTTTTTTTAGAATTTAACGGATTTGGATGTGCCATAACCATCCCACAAGAATGAATGATATTATTGATTTTTTTGTAGCACCCTATGCCACTGCAACGGCTTTAGCTATTGCACTGGAAATTTTAGCAGTATTGCTTGGAATTCTTAGTGTTTGGTACGCAAAAAAAGAAAATATCCTTGTCTTTCCAACAGGAATATTTAGTACCGCGCTTTATGTTTATATATGTTTTAAGTTTGCGTTATATGGTGATGTCATCATCAATGTTTATTATACATTAATGAGTGTATATGGTTGGTTCATGTGGCATCGTAAAATTGAAGGGAATTCCATAGAAATTACGCAATCTACAATCAAAGATATGATGTGGGCATTGGTTATTTTTGTGACTACAGTTGCTTTTGTCGTTTTGGTATATTTGTATTTTGAACGCTTCAATCGAATTACCGATTATTTTGACACCTTTACAACAGGGGTTTTCTTTGCGGCAATGTGGCTTATGGCCAACAAAAAAATAGAGCATTGGCTTTTTTGGATTGTAGGCAACATAATCTCCATACCTTTGTATTTTGCAAAAGGGCTTGGTTTTTCGGGGCTACAATTTACCATCTTTTTGATTTTGGCAATCCAAGGATATTTTGAATGGAAAAAACACTTGAACAAATAACATCAAATTGTATAAAAGTGGTTCTTTTTGGGCCAGAATCTACAGGGAAGTCTACTCTAGCTGAAGCTTTGGCAGAACAGTACAACACTACTTTTGTACCTGAATATATGCGCCACTATTTACAACAAAAATGGGATCATGATCAAGCCACTTGCACAAAAGACGATTTATTGCCCATAGCACAAGGACAAATGAAATTGGAGAATGAAATGGTTCAACTTGCACAAAAGGTCCTTTTTTGTGACACTAATCTTTTACAAATCAAAGTCTATTCAGAAATTTATTATGACGGCTATTGCCCCGCTGAAATTGAACGATATGCCAAAAAAAACTCATATGATTTATACTTTTTATGCGGAATTGACGTTCCATGGGTAGCGGATGATTTGCGAGACAAACCTAACGAACGTGCATTTATGTTTGAGACCTTTAAGCGTACGCTTGAAGCGCAAAGCCTTCCTTTTGTGGTGTTAAAAGGAAATCACAGTATACGTTTAGAGACCGCTATTACACATATAAACCAACTTTTAAAGAGGGAAATTGAAATTTACAAACAAAGAAATTAACCAAATAAATGAAAGAGGGCTGGATGAAAAAACAATTCAGCGACAACTTTCTTATTTTGTTCAAAACAATGCGCATATTAATTTGCACGCACCAGCAACTATAAATGATGGTATTGTTCAACTTTCTGATGCAGAGGCCACTACTTTTAGTTCTTTTTTTCATCAAGAGAAAAAACAAAAATCCATTGTGAAGTTTGTTCCTGCATCTGGCGCAGCATCAAGAATGTTTAAGAGTTTGTATTTGTTTTTAGATAATTATGACATCAATAAAGAAACGATTAACTCTTATGTCAACAGAACAAAAAGTATAGATTTATTTTTATTTTTTGTGACGGCAGATAAGCTTCCTTTCCATGACGAAGTTTTTGAAGCAATTAAAGCCCATTATCCAGAGTACAAGTCCATGTCCTTGGATCAAAGACGTATGTTATTTGTAGAGTTTTTATTAGCCAAAGAACGTTTTAATTTTGGAGAATACCCAAAAGGATTATTGCCATTTCACAACTACAAAACACATATTTCTACTGCTTTTGAAGAACATTTGGTTGAAGCCAGCAAATATGCCGAAATTGATGGCAAAGCAACACTTCATTTTACAATATCAAAACACCATCACCAGCAATTTTTAGATCATTTTGAAGCCATCAAAACGATTGTAGAATCCAAAACCCAAACTACATTCGGTATTTCTTATTCTTTTCAAGACCCGAAGACCGATACCATTGCAGCTACATTAGACAACAAACCTTTTAAGATTGACGAAAAACTATTGTTTCGGCCTTCAGGGCATGGGGCATTGATTTCTAATTTAAATGCTATTGACGCAGACCTTATTTTTATCAAAAATATAGACAATGTGCTCATGCAACATTGCATCGATCAGATGGTATTTTATAAGACGGTTTTGGCTGGATATTTATTAAAAATACAAAGCCAATCTTACACTTATGCACACGAGCTTGATGACGACACAATTCAAGAGGAGAAAGTGAATGAAATCGCTAATTTTCTTTCAGATCAAATGAATGTACACATGAGTACAGAGTTTGAAAAATTTGCGCATCATTACAAAATCGAATATTTGAAATCGCGTATCCATCGTCCAATTCGAGTATGTGGGATGGTAAAAAATGAAGGAGAACCAGGGGGAGGCCCCTTTTGGATTAAAAAAGAAAATGGTGAATTGAGTCTTCAAATTGTTGAAATGAATCAAGTCAACACCAAATTAAAGCAACAGAACGATATTGCAAAAGCGGCAACTCATTTTAATCCAGTAGATATTGTTTGTGGCATCAAAGATTATAAAGGCAACAAGTACGACTTAGAACGTTTTATTGACACGAATACCCATTTTGTTGCTATAAAAAATAAATATGGAAAAAAGCTCAAAACTCTTGAACGTCCAGGGCTTTGGAATGGCGGTATGGCACAGTGGAATACTGTTTTTATTGAAGTGCCACTTTATACCTTTAATCCTGTCAAAAAAGTAGCCGATTTGCTCAAAGCACCACATCAATTGCAAGATTAAAAATAATTGAAATAATTGGTGTAGAATTAATTTCTGATGTACTTTTGTACTGTTCTCAAAAAAGGGGTGCCGTAAGGCTGAGATCATACCCATTGAACCTAGAACAGGTAATGCTGTTTAGGGAATTATCTGAAACAAAACGTTTCAGTTTATATTTTATTTATTATTAACAAAGAATAATGACCTCTTTTTATTCGATTATTTAAAAACAATCGTATGAAAAATTACATTCTTCTCTTAGCGCTCATTCTGGTAGCACCACTATGGGCACAAGAAAATCAACTGCAAGATTCAACCCAAACACAAAATTTAGACGAAGTTTTGGTCAAAGCAGTACGCGTGCAACCCAATGCACCCATCGCACATTCAAATGTATCCAAGGAAGACCTTCAAAAGCGGAACTTGGGACAGGATATCCCCGTACTTTTGAATTACCTCCCATCAGTAGTGTCCTCTTCTGATGCTGGAGCAGGAATTGGCTACACTTATCTTAGGGTAAGAGGTAGTGATGCTACACGTGTCAATGTTACTATTAATGGAATTCCGTACAATGATGCCGAAAGTCAAGGTACATTTTGGGTCAATCTTGGTGATTTTGCGTCCTCTGTAGAAAGTATGCAATTGCAACGTGGGGTGGGTACATCCACCAATGGTTCTGGGGCTTTTGGCGCAAGCTTAAACATTCTAACTGATGCGATTTCAGAAAAAGCGGGCGGAGCAATTGCCAATTCTTTTGGATCTTTTGGTACGCAAAAACACAGTGTAAAATTTACTACAGGACTCATCAATGATCATTTTGAATTCGCAGGGCGATTATCTAAAATTTATTCTGAAGGTTATGTCGATCGTGCATTTACAGATTTAAAATCGTATTATTTACAAGGGAATTATGTGGACGACAATACCATTGTCAAAGCCATAACTTTTGGAGGAAAAGAAAAAACCTTCCAAGCATGGTATGGACTATCCAAAAACCAATTGGAAGAAGACCGAACCCAAAATCCATACACTTACGACAACGAGACCGACAATTATTGGCAAGACCATTATCAATTGCATTGGAATGAAATTTTGAATTCAAATTGGTCCACCAATATTGGGTTGAATTATACTCGAGGTAAAGGCTATTTTGAGCAATTCAAAGACGAACGTAGTGCAGTAGATTACAACAACCTTATCAATGACGATAGTGACGTGGTTGTACGCCGTTGGTTAGACAATCATTTTTATGTGGCAAATGTTAACGTAACGTACAAAAGAAATGGACTTGAAATTATTTCAGGGATTTCCTACAGCGACTATACCAACGACCATTATGGCGAAATCATTTGGGGTAGCGATTTGGCCTCTGGGACAAACATCAGAGACCGCTACTATTTGAGTATTTCGGACAAATCTGATTTTAGTGTATTTTCTAAAGCCACTTTTAGAGCATCTGAAAAATTGCAGGGCTTTTTAGATCTTCAGGGGCGATTTGTAAATTATACAACCACAGGGCTAACATCAGACAGGGTACCAATCGATGTGGATGAAGATTTTAATTTTTTCAATCCTAAATTAGGGCTTACTTATACATTAAATTCAAACAACAGCATCTATGCTTCTTATGCACGCGCTCACAAAGAACCCAACCGTAACGATTATGAGAGTAACGCTGCAGACGTACAACACGAAGGGTTGAACGATTTTGAATTGGGATGGCGTCATGAAAGTGACCGCCTACGCTTAAATGCTAATGTGTACTACATGCAATATAACAACCAGCTCGTACTTACCGGTGCATTAGATAATGTAGGCGAATACCTGCGCGAAAATGTGGATAAAAGCTATCGACTTGGTCTCGAATTAGATGCCAGCATTGTGCTTACAGAGCAATTATCTTTAATCTCGAATTTAGCGCTGAGCAAAAACAGAATCCAAGATTTGACCATCAATCGTGATGGTGCTAAGCAAAATTTGGGCGATACCAACATTGCTTTTTCACCAGATGTGATAACTACACACGCCTTAGAATATGCACCGAATACAAAGTTTAGAGCCGCATTGATAGGCAAATATGTTGGGGAGCAATACTTGAGCAATACCGATACTGAGGCCTCCAAATTGGACAGCTATTTTGTAACAGATTTGAATTTCAGTTACACGCTTCCTGTAAAAAAGGTGTTTCAATCCATTGTCTTTATAGGGATGGTCAACAATTTATTTGATTTAGAGTATGTTGATCGTGGGTACACCTATTTGGATACTTGGAGTGGCCCAACCGCTACAGAAATTCAGGGCTATTACCCACAAGCTACCCGCAACTTTCTATTGGGGATGACCTTGACGTTTTAAGGTAGGAATGATTTGATTTTAAAACCCTGCACCTATGGTGTGGGGTTTTTTAATTCGAAACAAACAATTCATTCCCATTGCGCTCCACTCGGTAGGGTTTTAAGCCGCATTGCAAATTGGTGTTTTGAAAAGGAAGGCCAAGCACTAAATCATATTTGTGCGTTTCATCGCAGCTACTGACTCCAATCCCATCAATAATTTCAATAAAACAATTATTGCTAAGCGGGGTGTTGGGGTCTGCTGCATCAAAGGCGACAAAGCCCGTTCCTGTATTGTTGACAATAATCCCGCCATTACCTTCATTGGGGACAAACACAGGATTGCTTGGGAAATTCAATTGGTTGTATTGAGAAAGGTTGAGGTTTAAGGGTACATTTACCGGTAAATTTAGAAGAAAATTACAATTTTCATCATAATTGTCCTTGTCAGAGCAGTTAATCAACAAGAAGCATAATGCCAAGCAACAAAAAATCTTTATTCCCAAATTATATAGAAAAAGTACATGTTTGTGCAGCATTTTTATGCGTTTTTAGTAATGTTTAGGCCAAAATACAACAAAAATCAGCGGTAGCTAAATATTTTGTATATTTGTATAGTAATCTCGTGAAAACGAGATTTTTTCTATTTTAGTATATGTCTAAAATAAAGAACCTAAATCAAATTAAATAAAACTATAAACGCATGAGTAACGTATCATATTATACCGCCGAAGGATTAAAAAAACTTCGTGATGAGCTGCAACAGCTCAAAGACGTTGAGCGTGTAAAAGCGTCCAAAGCTATTGCCGAAGCGCGCGACAAAGGCGACTTGAGCGAAAATGCCGAATACGATGCCGCCAAAGAAGCACAAGGGATGCTCGAAATGCGCATTTCTAAACTCGAAGACACCCTCGCTGGGGCACGTCTTATCGATGAATCTCAATTGGATACTTCCAAGGCATTGGTGTTGTCCAATGTAAAAATAAAAAATCAGGCCAATGGCATGGAACTCACTTATTTGCTTGTAGCCGATGGTGAAGCCGATTTGGCAGCAGGAAAAATATCTGTAAATTCACCTATTGGAAAAGGTTTGCTTGGAAAAAGTGTAGGCGATGTTGCCGAAATTCAAGTGCCTAATGGTGTTATTAAGTTCGAAATTTTAGAAATCACACGATAAAATACAACTATGGGCTCAATTTTTTCAAAAATCATTTCTGGAGAAATTCCTTGCCATAGAGTAGCAGAAACCGACGATTTTTTAGCTTTTTTAGATATCAACCCCAATGCCAAAGGGCATACGCTTTGTATACCCAAAAAAGAAGTAGATCAGCTTTTCGATTTAGACGAAACTACATACAATGGGCTGATGGCTTTTTCAAGAACCGTTGCTATGGCCATCGAAAAAGCAATCCCTTGCAAACGTGTAGGTATGACTGTGATTGGTCTTGAAGTCCCGCATGTGCACGTACATTTGATTCCATTAAATGCCATGGAAGATGCACAATTTATCAAAAAAGAAAACTTGACTTCTGAAGAATTCCAAGCTGTGGCCAAGTCTATTGCGAATTATTTGTAATTTTTTTAAGCGTTATTTGAAACGTCGTTCCCTTACCTAGTTCTGAAGAAAGTACCTTGATTCTGCCATCGTGGTACTGTTCTATGATGCGTTTGGCCAATGAAAGTCCAAGACCCCAACCTCTTTTTTTGGTGGTATATCCTGTTTCAAAAATCGTTTTGAATTGTTTTTTGGAAAGCCCCTGACCGGTATCAGAAATACGTATATGAAGCTCTTGTGCTGTGTCTTCCATTTCAATGCTTAAATCGCCTTTCCCTTTCATGGCATCAATGCTATTTTTAATCAAATTTTCAATCGTCCAACTGTACAGCGCCGCGTTGAGGTTAATTAAAACAGGACCCTCAAGCAATTTAGAATTAAAGGTAACCATTTGACTGCTTCTTGCTTCCAAATACTGAATGGAGTTTTTAGTGGCTTGGACTATATCTGTGGGCGTCAATTGAGGAACAGAGCCAATTTTGCTGAATCGCTCAGTTATGGTTTCAAGTCTATTGATATCGTTGTTGATTTCATCGATAAATGAAGAATTTACGTCTTCATTTTTGAGCAATTCCGCCCAACCAATGAGCGATGATAAAGGCGTACCAATTTGGTGTGCAGTTTCTTTGGCCATGGCGGTCCACAATTTATTTTGTGTGGCGATACGTGAACTTTGATAGAAAAAGTAAATAAGCCCCAAAAATAAAATAATGATGAGGGCCAAGGCCAAAGGATAATATTTCAATTTATTCAATAAAACGGAGTTGCCGTAATAAACTGTAGACAGCACTTCACCATCATAAATGACTTGAATTGGGGTATTCTCTTTGGCAAATTTTTGACTTAACTTCTTAAGGTATTCTTGACTATTGTCCGAGTTTACATCGATATTATTGGATTGAAAATTTCCCTCAGAACCTTCAATAATCATGGGTGTGCTGGTGTTGCTTTGAATAATTTTTAAGGGGAAATCACTAATATTCCCATACAGATCTTGTGTTTTTACAAGTTCTCTTTGCGCCACAGAAAAATTCTCCATCTTGATGCGTTCTTCTTCTTTAAATTTTTGGAAGAAACGGTACGTATTCCACAATATTAAGGAAACAATAAGAAAAGAAACCAGAATAATCATCCAGTTGAGCGCCGACCGATTTGAACTTAATTTCATTGGACTAATTTTTTCAACACTAAATATAATGTAATTATGTTGATATTATTGTTTTAAATTTCTGTCATCTGCTTTTATCTCCCGACATATTTGTTAATTTTGTTATATATTTAAGCACATGACTTCCTTTGAACCTAAAGATTGCACCATTCAGCAAATGCAAGCCCTCCTCTCGAGTGCTGTAGCACCACGGCCCATTGCGTTTGCCAGTACAATTGATGCTCAAGGAAATCCCAACTTATCTCCATTTAGTTTTTACAATATTTTTAGTTCCAATCCACCGATTCTGATTTTTTCTTCAGCACGTCGTGTACGCGACAACTCCATAAAACACACCCTCGAAAATGTTCAAGAAGTCAAAGAAGTGGTCATCAATGTCGTGCATTACCCCATGATTCAACAAATGTCGCTCAGCAGCACAGAATACGCTAAAGGGATAAATGAGTTTGAGAAATCTGGACTAACCATGATTGAATCCGATTTGGTGCAGCCCTTTCGTGTCGAAGAGTCCCCCATTCAAATGGAGTGTAAAGTCATCGAAATCAAACCCTTAGGGATCGAGCATGGCGCTGGAAATTTAGTGATTTGCGAGGTTGTTAAGCTTCATGTTTCTGATGATGTGTTAAATACAGATGGAGGAATTGATCAAGAAAAACTGGATTTGGTTGCACGTGGTGGCGGAAGTTATTATATTCGAGCCAAGGAAGGATTTTTAGAAATTCCCAAACCCCTTAGAACGTTGGGGATTGGTGTAGATGCATTGCCTAAAATTGTGCGCGAAAGCAAAGTTCTTACTGGAAACGATTTAGGGCTATTGGGCAACGTAGAAGCTTTGCCTTCAACAACTGAAGTCGATGAGTTTTGGGCAGAAAACATTCATCAAGAACTAAAAACAACAAAAGAAAAACACCAAAAAGCTCAAGAATATTTGCGTAATGGTCAAGTACATAAAGCATGGTGTATATTATTAAAATAAAACAAACGTAAATTTAAACATGGAAATTCAAGGAAAAATTAAGCTCATTGGCGAAACACAAACCGTAGGGTCAAATGGTTTTAGAAAACGTGAATTGGTGGTTACCACCGAAGAGCAATATCCACAACACTTGTCGGTTGATTTTGTACAGGACAAAACAGAATTGTTAAACAATTTTCAGGTTGGTCAACAAGTCAAAGTAGGAATAAACTTGCGTGGACGTGAGTGGGTGAGTCCTCAGGGAGAAACCAAGCATTTTAACTCAATTCAAGGTTGGCGTATTGATAGTTTACAACAAGCTCAAGCCCCTGCTGCAGCCCCTCCTGTGCCCCCAATGGAAGCTTTTGAACCAGCTTCTGACCTCAAAGACAATGAACCAGACGATTTGCCGTTTTAATCTTGACAAGGCTTATGATTAATTCTTAAATCTAACCTATGAGCACTTTATCACAGAAAGATTTCGAATCATTTTCCGATGCAGCGTCGTTCAAATCCGTTCTAAAATCAACATTAGAACCAAAGAAATATGCAGCTATTCTCGAGAGTGTTCATTACGAGACTGAGCTGTTGAAACTTCAAGCAGAACTTGTTGATTTGCAACAATGGGTGGCCAAACAAAAAAAGCGTGTTTGTGTCATTTTTGAAGGACGTGATGCGGCTGGTAAAGGGGGTGCTATTCGTCGTTTTACGGAACATTTGAATCCACGTTCTATGCGTGTGGTAGCACTTACAAAACCTACTGAAGTAGAACAAGGACAATGGTATTTTAGACGATACATAAAAGAATTACCAGAACCAGGCGAATTGGTCTTTTTTGACCGCAGTTGGTACAACCGTGCTGTTGTAGAACCTGTCATGGGTTTCTGCACTGATGAGCAATACAACAAATACATGGTTCAGGTGCCCGAATTTGAGCACATGCTTTATGAAGACGGAGTAATCATCATTAAATTTTGGTTTTCCATTTCAAAAGATGAACAATTGAGGCGGTTCAATTCTCGATTGGCCAATCCATTAAAACAATGGAAGTTTAGTCCTGTTGACAAAGAAGGACAAAAGCGTTGGGATTTATATACGACTTATAAAGAGCAAATGTTTAGCAAAACCCATACGTCTTTTAGCCCTTGGATCATTATTAAGACTAATAACAAAAAAGAAGCTCGATTGGAAAGTATTCGGCATGTACTTTCTAAGTTTGAATATGACCGAAAAGGCAGTTCAAAGACCACTATTTTACCCGACCCAAATGTGGTTCAACGCTATCATAGACTGATTACCCAAATTGATTAACGATGAGTGCATTAACACCAAAAAATATAAAAAAATTAAACTCCAAACGTGGACTAAAACTTTTTCTAAAAGAAGAAGATATGACCACAACTAAGGCCTTGCGTATTATAAATTATGAAGACAAGCTCAAAAAATTGCAAGAGGAATTAATAAAGCTGCAACAATGGGTTGAAACAGAGCAAGAAAAACTTGTTGTTATTTTTGAAGGGCGCGATGCGGCCGGAAAAGGGGGTGCCATTCGAAGAATTACACAACATTTGAATCCAAGAGAATTTAATGTGGTGGCCCTACCTAAACCGACTCCAGAGGAACAAGGGCAGTGGTATTTTCAGCGGTATATAAAAAATTTACCACGAGGTGGACAAATCACTTTTTTTGACCGTAGCTGGTACAATCGTGCTGTGGTGGAGCCAGTCAATGGATTTTGTACTGATGAAGAGTACAAGATTTTCATGAACCAAGTAAACAATTTTGAACAAATGTTGGTCGAGTCTGGTGTTCGTTTGGTGAAATTTTATTTTTCTATTTCAAAAGATGAACAAGCACGTCGTTTTAATGATATCAAAGCCAGTCCAGTCAAAAAATGGAAGTTTAGTCCTGTAGACCAAACGGCGCTAGAGCGCTGGGATGACTATACGCACTACAAAGAACAAATGTTTGAAAAAACAAATACCAAACTTGCCCCTTGGATTGTTATAAAGGCGAATAGAAAAATGAAAGCAAGGGTAGAGGTTGTGCAAAAACTTTTGGAGCTTGTGCCTTACAATTAAGAGACTTCATCATAACGAAAACAACTTGTTTCGTGGTCATTGACCATCCCTGTGGCTTGCATGTGCGCATAAACCACGGTACTCCCAACAAATTTGAATCCACGTGTTTTTAAATCGGTACTGATGACATCACTCAAAGGGGTGTTGGCGGGGATTGCTTTGTAGTCCGAAAATTGATTTTTTATAGGTTTACCATCTGTAAATCCCCAAATATAGTAGCTAAAACTTCCAAATTCTTCTTGAATTTTGATAAAAGCTTGAGCATTGGTAATGGCCGCTTTTATTTTAAGCTTGTTCCGTATAATGCCTTTGTTTTGTACCAGGTCTTGAAATTTGCCATTAGTATTCTTCGCGATTTTTTTGTAATCAAAATCATCAAAAGCAGCTCTAAAATGTTCTCGTTTTCTCAAAACGGTAATCCAACTCAGCCCCGCTTGAAAGGTTTCGAGCATAAGAAATTCAAATAGTTTTTGATCATCAAAAAGCGGGACACCCCATTCGGTATCGTGGTATTGTTCGTACAAGGGGTCGCCTTCGCACCAACCACAACGTTGTTTTTTTGTCATAATTATGTTTTAACAAAAATTATTCCTTTTTTAAACTTTCAATAAAAGCATTAACAGAAATAGCATTTTCTACAGAAAAATCGCCAATTTTTGTTCGGCGTAATGCAGAGAGATGTGCACCAGAATTTAGTGCTCTACCAAAGTCGTGCGCCAAAGATCGAATGTAGGTGCCTTTACTACACTGTACTTCAAAATCAATTTCGTGTCCTCGTAGGGCTTTGATTTTAAAATAATCGATACAAATTTCTCTTGTCGGAATGGTCACGTCTTTTCCTGCTCTAGCAAATTCATACAGTCGTTTTCCATCTTTCTTAAGTGCCGAAAAAACTGGAGGTTGTTGTTGTATCTTGCCCTCAAATTGTTTCGTAGTTTGATGGATTAATTCCTCTGTAATATGTGCCGTTGGGTATGTGGCATCCACCTCAGTTTCTAAGTCATAAGACGGGGTTGTACTGCCCAAAACTAGTGTTCCAGTATACGTTTTTGTTTGTGCTTGATATTGCTCAATTTGTTTGGTTTTTTTCCCAGTACAAATCAATAAAAGCCCAGTTGCCAAAGGGTCTAAAGTACCTGCATGACCTACTTTTATTTTTTTAAGATTAAATGTTTTACGAATATGCCAACGCAGTTTATTAACCACTTGAAAAGAGGTCCACGCTAAGGGCTTATCGATTAATAATAACTGACCATTTTTAAAGTCTTCAACGGTTTTCATCCCTTAAAAATAAGTTGAACAAATGGCCATTAACCCAACAATACCACAGTAGTACGCAAAATATTTCAATTGGCTATTTTTCACCAATCTAATCATCCATGTACATGCAAAAAAACCAGATACAAAAGCCGCTAAAAAGCCAATGCTTAATGATGAAAATTGTGCACTTTCATAGGTCAATTCACCGCTAAAAATATCTTTAAAGATTTTCCCAAAAATTAAAGGAATCACCATCAAAAATGAAAAGCGAGCCGCTTTGGTTTTATCGATACCTAGCAGTACGGCGGTTGAAATTGTGGCCCCCGATCTTGAAATCCCGGGAAGTATAGCGATGGCTTGAGCAAGTCCAATTGTAAATGCACTTTTGAAACGCACATCTTTTGAAGTGTTTTGTGCCCGATCGGCCAACAGCAGCAAAAATCCCGTAATGACAAGCATAGCCCCGACCAAAACGATGTTTTTTGAAAACAAAGACTCCAATTCCGTTTCGAAAAACACGCCAATTAAGGCCGCAGGAATCATTGAAATTATAATTTTAAAAATAAATTGTGTGTTGGTATTCCATTCAAATTTTAATAATTCTCGGATGATTTCCAAGATGTCTTTTCGAAAAACAACGATAGTACTTAGCGCTGTTGCAAAATGAAGGACAACCGTAAAAATCATACTTTCTTTTGGCATAGAATCATCGCCAAGCAATGCTTTGCCCAATTCCAAATGCCCACTAGAAGAAACGGGCAAAAATTCTGTAAGCCCTTGAATAACTCCTAAAAGAAGACTGTCTAAAAAATCCACTTATGCTTTGGGTTTTAGAAGGATGGCGTACACTTGAATACCAAAGCCAATAAGGATAAGTGTTGGTGCTATACGAATGCGTTGAATGTTAAAAATAGCATCGCTAAACACATTAGGGTCATCGGACCCTCCACCAGCCATAAGGATAAATCCAAGCGCTATAAAGCCCAAACCAATAAACATCCAGACATAGTTTCTTTTTTCAAAAACAAAGTTTTGTTTTGTTGCTTCTTTACGTTTTTTCTCTCCCATAAGATTTTAATTTTAGTAATAAAGTTGATCTGTTTTAAGGTTTAAAAAACGCTGTGTTGCCAAATGAGTGCTGATCCATGTAATGAATATACCAATCAGTAAGATGCTTAAAAATAAAGCACCCAACTCAATTGGGTAATTGATGAGTTTTAGTTCTGGAAATGAAGCGTTTAAATAATAGATGAGTAGGCCATTCGCACCGATTCCCAAAAGCGCCCCCAAAATTCCCAAACGTATATTTCTCATCACAAAGGGCCTTCTGATGAATTGTTTTGTGGCCCCCACCATTTGCATGGTTTTGATGGAAAAGCGTTTGGAGTACACCGCTAGGCGAATAGAACTGTTGATGAGCAACATTGCAATCAACGCAAACACCCCACTAATGATCAAAATCCAAAATCCAATGCGTTTTACATTACTGTTCATAAGTGAAACCAAATCCTTATCGTATTTCACATCTTCAACAAAATTTTTCTGCAGGGCTTTTTCGGAAATGCTATCCAGTCGTTTTGCAGTAACATAGGGTGCTAACAAATTGACTTCCAATGAATTCTTCAAAGGATTGTAGCCCACATCGTCTAAAAAATCTTTACCATATTCTGCGGTCATAAACACTGCGGCTTCGTCTTTGGAGATGAATCGTGTTTGCTTTACATAATTGGCTAAACTCAAACTTTTTTTTAGTTGATTAATTTCTATGGGTTTTGTTTCGTCTTCCAAATAAATCGTGAGGACTACCTTTTCTTTGAATTCATCAGAAATGTGTTTTGCATTAATCAGCAAAATCCCTAAAACCCCCAATAAAAACAGTACCAAACTAATACTGATAACAACCGAAAAATAGGAGGAAATCAATCGTCGTTTTTGATGCTTTTCAAATGTTGAACCCATAGTTATAATCTTGGTTTTGTAAAAATATAAAACTTCCTCAAATAAAATGTAAATTTGCAATCAATAAAGTAGGAATCATGACATACAATTTCAGAGAAATTGAAGCCAAATGGCAAAACTATTGGGCAAACAACAATACATTTAGAGCAAAAACAGGAGGTGATCAACCCAAATATTATGTTTTAGATATGTTTCCTTACCCCAGTGGAGCTGGGCTACATGTAGGGCATCCGCTTGGCTACATTGCTTCTGATATTTATGCGCGTTACAAGCGTCACAAAGGATTTAATGTTTTGCATCCTCAGGGTTATGATAGTTTTGGTCTTCCTGCCGAGCAATACGCCATACAAACAGGACAACATCCTGCAGTGACTACTGAAGAGAATATAAACACCTACCGCCGTCAATTGGATCAAATTGGGTTTTCTTTTGATTGGAGCCGTGAAGTTCGCACCTCATCACCAGAATATTACAAATGGACCCAATGGATTTTTATTCAATTGTTCAACTCATGGTATAATAAAACGGCCGATAAAGCAAAACCCATTTCTGAGCTAATTGCACACTTTTCCAAAGAAGGGAATAAAAATATTAATGCCGTTTGTGATGATGATGTGCAACTGTTTTCTGCTCAAGAATGGAACGATTTTTCGGATAAAGAACAGCAAAACATTCTTTTACAATACCGCCTGACGTATTTGGCAGAAGCAGAAGTGAACTGGTGTCCAGAATTAGGAACGGTACTGGCCAATGATGAGATTGTTAATGGAGTTTCAGAACGTGGAGGTCATACCGTAGTTAGGAAAAAAATGACACAATGGAGTATGCGTATTTCTGCCTATGCCGATCGACTCTTGACGGGTTTAGAAAAAATAGACTGGACAGATGCACTCAAAGAAAGTCAACGCAATTGGATTGGAAAATCTGTAGGAGCGTCTGTACGCTTTAATGTTGTAGGTCATAAGACTACAATTGAAGTGTTTACTACCCGACCTGATACGATTTTTGGCGTTTCATTTATGACTTTAGCACCAGAACATGAATTGGTAAAATCCATCACTACAGAAGCTCAGAAGTCTGCAGTAGAAGAATATATTTTAGCGACCTCAAAACGTAGTGAACGCGAGCGTATGGCCGATATCAAAACCATTTCGGGTGTGTTTACAGGTGCTTATGCTGAGCATCCATTTTCCAAAGAACCTATTCCTATTTGGATTGGTGATTATGTGTTGGCGGGCTATGGAACAGGTGCTGTAATGGCCGTACCTTGTGGCGATCAAAGAGATTATGACTTCGCAAAACATTTTAATATTCCTATACCTAATATTTTTGATGGTATTGATATTTCAGAAGAAGCATTCACGGATAAGTCAAAAACTAAAATCGGGAATAGTCAATTTTTGGATGGATTAGATTTTAAAGCTGCAACCAAATCAGCAATAGAAGCGTTAGAAAAAATCAATCAAGGGGAGGGCAAAGTAAATTACCGCCTACGCGATGCGGTATTTTCTAGACAGCGCTATTGGGGTGAGCCATTTCCAGTATATTATGTAGACGGTTTACCACAAATGATTGA
>JAYQDD010000010.1:0-49551 GCA_038138145.1 Formosa sp. | reverse complement strand
GAGTAGGTCACCGCCTTTTTTAATTAAACCCTCACAATACGTGGGGGTTTTTTTGATGTAAATAATGGATAGAAAATAATAGTAATACTATGAATTATATGCTTTATTTTTATATGAAATGTGTTTACGCAAAATCCATCGTCCAAAAGCGGATAAGGATTTCTTTTTAGAGTTTTGTACAGTCAATAGCACCATCAAATCTTTTATCACATTAAACGTACGCCCTAGACCATATTTAGAAACCCCCAATGTTCTGGCGTTATGGTGTACTTCCACTTGCGTGATACGAGCGCCATTCAGGTGTGCTAAGAGTAGAATAAAGCGGTGCATACCCCCATATAACTTCAAGTTTTTGGCCGTAGTTTTAGTGAAAACTTTTAAGGCGCAACCATAATCTTTTAAATCCAGTTTTGTAGCGTATCTTATGATATAATTTGCAATTTTTGAGGGTATAGTTTTGATTAGTGAATCTTTTCTGTTTGTACGTATACCAGCCACAACGTCCCAATGTTCATTTTTGGCTTTTTGTAGCATCATCGGGATATCGTTGGGGTCGTTTTGCAAATCACCATCCAAAGTGATGATGTACTCGCCTTGTGCATGGTCTATCCCTGCGGCCAACGCCACACTTTGCCCATAGTTTTTATCGAGTTGAATTCGAATACAATTGGGGTGGGGTAATTGTTGTAGTTCTTTGAAAGTATCATCAGTTGAACCATCATCGACCAAAATAAGTTCGTACGTAAATTCTTTTAGCGCATGGTCTATTGCCACCACAAGTGGAGCTACATTTTGTGCTTCGTTGTACAAAGGAATTACCAGTGAAAGTAGACCAAAATCTGAAGACCATGTACGCATTGAAGTAATCATTTATGCGCACAAAATTAAGTTAAATTTTTTGGACGAATTAGTCTTTTAGAACGGCTCTGGAAATCACGATTTTTTGAATTTCAGAAGTCCCCTCATAAATTTGTGTGATTTTGGCATCGCGCATCAAGCGTTCTACATGATAATCTTTTACAAAACCATTCCCCCCATGAATTTGAACGGCCTCAACGGTGTGTTGCATGGCTACTTTGGAGGCGTACAATTTTGCCATAGCGCTAGAAGTGTCGTAATTATTGCCCTGATCTTTGTCCAATGCCGATTTGTAGACTAAAAGCCGTGCAGCTTCAATATCGGTGGCCATTTCGGCCAATTTAAAGGCAATGGCTTGATGGTTGCTTATTTCTGTGCCAAATGCTTTTCGTTCTTTAGAATATTTTAAAGACAATTCATAGGCCCCAGCGGCTATACCGAGTGCTTGAGCAGCGATCCCAATACGTCCCCCTGATAATGTTTTCATCGCAAATTTGAACCCAAATCCATCCGCACCAATACGGTTTTCTTTGGGAATTTTGACATCATTAAATTGCAGTGTATGGGTGTCACTTCCACGAATACCAAGTTTATTTTCTTTAGGGCCAATTTCAAATCCGGGGGTGTCGCGTTCTACAATAAATGCATTAATCCCTTTGTGGCCTTTGGTGCGGTCTGTTTGCGCAATCACCAAATAGACTTGTGCTCGTCCTCCGTTAGTAATCCAGTTTTTGGTACCGTTAAGCAAATAGTAATCCCCTTTGTCAATGGCGGTGGTGCTTTGTGAAGTCGCATCGCTACCCGCTTCAGGTTCACTTAAACAAAATGCACCAATCCATTCACCTGTAGCCAATTTTGGTAGGTATTTTTCTTTTTGCTCTTGGGTGCCGTAGGCCTCTATACCATAGCAAACAAGAGAATTATTGACTGAAACCATCACACTTGCCGATGCATCAATTTTGGATAGTTCCTCCATAATGAGGACATAGGAAATGGTGTCCATACCACTACCACCATATTCTGGACTTACCATGATGCCCATAAATCC
Organism: Formosa sp.; assembly: GCA_038138145.1. Classification (GTDB taxonomy): domain Bacteria; phylum Bacteroidota; class Bacteroidia; order Flavobacteriales; family Flavobacteriaceae; genus UBA3537. The sequence continues at coordinate 47,645 of JAYQDD010000010.1, read as the reverse complement.
CAATGCTCCCATTTTTTTCACTAAATTGTCTGGGAATTGTTGCAACTCGTCACGTTCGATAACGCCAGAGAGGAGTTCGGTTTGGGCAAATTCGCGTGCTGCATCGCGCACCATGATTTGTTCTTCGGAAAGCTTAAAATGCATTTAATTAAAAATTAAAGTATTCGTAAATATGTCCTACAAATATAGTCTATTATTAGAATATTCTCAATAGGCAATCTTTTTTTTAATAATATGACAAAAAAAATATATAATATTGTTGGTGTAATGTCCGGAACTTCTTTGGATGGGATCGATTTTTGTTGGGTAAGGTTTACTAAAAAAGCGCATTGGGAATTTAAAATTTTGGCAGCAGGAACGGTAGCTTATTCTGCCGATATGTATGCCAAATTAAAATCTGCAATAACCCTCAGCCCAGATCAATTGAATCATCTCAATAGCGAATATACACATTATTTGGGCAGTTGTATCAATACCTTTATTCAAAAGCATCAGATTTCAAATTTAGATGCCGTGAGTAGTCATGGGCATACCGTTTTTCATCAACCCGAAAAAGGAATAACCTTGCAAATTGGAAATTCACTCGAATTAGCTCAACAGCTTCAACAAACAGTGGTTTGTGATTTTCGCGTGCAAGATGTGGCTTTGGGTGGGCAGGGTGCCCCATTGGTCCCTATTGGTGATGAACTTTTGTTTGCGCAATACGACTTTTGTTTAAATCTGGGCGGCTTTGCCAATATTTCTTTTCAGTACAACAATCAACGTTTGGCTTTTGATGTTTGCCCTGCCAATATTACTTTAAATCATTATGTACAAACACTGGGTTTGCCCTTTGACAAAGGAGGCGCATTGGCCAAACAGGGAACTTTGCATTTGCCGCTTTTGGAAGCACTCAACACACTTGATTTTTACCAGAGGCGACCACCAAAATCTCTTGGCTTGGAGTGGGTACAAAATACAATCTTTCCCCTCATAGCGTCTTTTGATTTAGATACCAATTCAGTACTAAGAACCCTTTTGGAACATACAGCTATACAAATTGTTGATGTCCTGCGTTATTACAATTTGAGTTATGGCCTTTTTACTGGTGGTGGCGCACTCAACACTTTTTTGATGATGCGTATTGAAGAACTTTTGGGGTCTGAAATAAAGAATGCTGACTCTGATTTGATTCATTTTAAAGAGGCCTTAATTTTTGCATTTCTCGGCGTTTTAAAATTGCGTAATGAGGTGAATTGTTTGCAGAGTGTAACAGGAGCAGAGCAAGACCACAGCAGTGGTAAAATTTATTTTCCGTCTATCTATTAAATGCCTAAAATGTTTTATTATATTTGTGAGCATCAACAAAAAAAACCACTTTAATTTAGTTAAGATATTTCTCTAATTTAATTCTATGGAAAACATCATCATTCTTGTATTTATTGCTGGTTATTTAGCTATCACCCTAGAGCATAGCTTAAAAATTGATAAACTTGTTCCAGCACTCGTGATGATGGCCATCAGTTGGGCTTTAATTTCACTCGGTATTGACGATTTTAATACATGGTTTGATTCTGCAAAACATGCCCTATTGGATAATTTTGATACCCTCTCTCATGATGGTAAAATGCACCTTCTTGAAGAAACCTTGCTTCATCATTTGGGTAAAACTGCAGAAATTCTGGTCTTTTTATTGGGTGCGATGACCATCGTTGAAATCATTGCCTATTTCAATGGTTTTGCAACGATTAAAAGCTTTATAAAAACAAAAAAGAAAACACAATTGCTATGGATTTTTTGTGTTCTTGCTTTTGTTTTATCTGCAATTATTGACAACCTTACCGCAACGATTGTGTTGATTTCGTTGCTTCAGAAATTAGTAAAAGACAAAAACATCCGCCTTTGGTTTGCAGGCCTTATTGTGATTGCGGCCAATGCTGGTGGAGCGTTTTCACCCATAGGCGATGTGACTACCACAATGCTTTGGATTGCCGATAAAGTATCGACAATAAATCTGTTTGTTTATTTGCTTCTACCATCGTTGGCGTGTATGTTGGTGCCAACATTTTTGGCCTCTCGACTCTCTGTTTTCAAAGGCAGTTTGGAAGTTGATGAAAACCATGATGAACCCGTAGGGCGTTTTAGCAGACTCATGCTTTATCTAGGTCTAGCAGCAATTATTTTTGTTCCTATATTCAAAATGGTGACACATTTACCGCCTTATGTCGGAATGATGTTTGCGTTGGGCGTAGTGGCTATTTTTGCGGAAATTTACAGTTCTTCAAAATTTAGTTTGGGTGCTTTAGACAAAGAAGGGCATACCAGTCCTGTACACCATTCATTAACTAAAATAGAATTGCCAAGCATCTTATTTTTCTTAGGAATTTTGATGGCCGTAGCGGCTCTTGAATCTCTTGGAGTTTTGTTTGGTTTTGCCGAATGGCTCAAAGAAGCTACACCACATATTGGTACCGAAGTCGCCGGTACTCAAGTTTCCGATTTAGTAGTTTTACTTCTTGGGGTTGGATCAGCAGTTATTGACAATGTACCCTTAGTCGCCGCTTCACTCGGAATGTTTTCTGAACCCACCGATAATATTTTGTGGCATTTTATTGCCTATTCTGCGGGTACTGGTGGTAGTATGCTCATCATTGGATCTGCAGCAGGTGTAGTGGCTATGGGGATGGAAAAAATTAATTTTTTCTGGTATTTGAAAAAAATATCTTGGCTCGCTTTTGTTGGTTTTATTGCAGGAGCTCTGGTCTTTTTCTTTACAAGAACCTTGTTCTAAATATACGTTTTCTTGAAGGATAACGTTTAACTTAAAAAATGAACATAAAAATCGTTATGAATTTGAGTCTGCTACAAACCCAATCAATTCCTTTAACAGAGAACGAGTCCGTTGAAAAAACATTATCCATCATTGAATTGATAAAAAGTGGTGGTACGGCTGGGCAATTGATTATTGCATTGCTTTTTGTGCTTCTGCTTGTAGCACTTTACATCTATTTTGAGCGTCTTTTTACCATCAAATCAGCTTCTAAAGTCGATCCTAATTTTATGAATGAAATCAAAGATCATGTGAGCAATGGTAAAATTGAAGCCGCAAAGCTTTTATGTGCACAAGAAAATTCACCAGTTTCTCGTTTGATTCAAAAAGGGATTTCACGCATTGGACGCCCATTGGCAGATATCAATTCAGCTATTGAAAATACGGGAAAATTAGAAGTCTATACGCTAGAAAAAAATGTTAGTATTTTGGCAACCATTTCAGGCGCCGCACCTATGATTGGTTTTTTGGGGACAGTCATTGGAATGATCCTTTCTATCTTTGAAATTGCCAATTCTGGTGGTCAAATAGACATTAAGCTTTTGGCCGACGGACTATATACTGCTATGACAACTACCGTTGCTGGACTTCTTGTCGGTATTGTGGCCTACATCGCTTACAACCACTTGGTGAGCCGTACCAACAAAGTGGTGTACAAAATGGAAGCTAATTCTGTAGAATTCTTGGATTTACTTAATGAGCCCGCTAACTAATGAATATTCGCGGAAGAAATAAGGTCACTCCAGAATTTAATATGTCCTCCATGACGGATATTGTCTTTTTGTTGCTCATTTTCTTTATGCTCGCATCAACTTTGGTGACCACCAATGCTATCGATATTTTATTGCCAAAAGCCAGTGGAAAAACTGAAAATAAAAAATCTATTGCTGTAAGCATAAAAGAAGATTTGACCTATTACATCGATCAAAAACAAATCAATACCCCTGAATTAGAATCAGAACTCATCAACTTACTTCAAGAAGAACAGTCTCCAACCATTGTTTTACGTGCCGAAAAATCGGTACCTGTTGAACATGTTGTTCAGGTGATGGACATTGCCAATCGTAATAAATTCAAAGTCATTTTGGCGGTTAAACCCAATTAAAATGAGATACTTTAGAACCAAACAAGAACGCCATGCGGCTCGGCTTACGGCGCTGATTGCCCTTCTTTTGATTCTATTGCTTTTTGTTGTAGGCCCACCCTATCTGGATCCCCCAGAAGAATATGGTGTAGCAGTTAATTTTGGGACAACAGATTTTGGTAGTGGAAACAATCAACCTAAAACGCCAACAACCACAAATATTGAAGATATTCCTGAACCCACTAAAACTGAAACCCCAGCTGTTTCAGAGCCCAAATCGAGCAATACGGAAGAAGTTTTAACAGCTGAAGATGAAGCTGAAATCGCTTTAAAGAAAGCCCAACAAGAGGCTGCCAAAAAACAAGCAGAACAAGAAGCAAAAGCTAAGGCAGAAGCCGAACGTATCCGAAAAGAAAATGAAGCCAAAGAGCGCAAGAAAAAAGCACTGGATGAGTTGATGGGAGGCATTGGAGCCGATACTGGAACTACATCTGGATCAGAAGGTAACGATGATGTTGTTGGCGATAAAGGTCAGCTCAATGGCGATCCCTATGCACCAAGTTATTTTGGAAGTCCAGGCAATGGTAATGGTGGTGTAGGTTATGGTTTGAATGGCCGTGGAACGCCCACAAAATCTACATTTATCCCCGATTGTGATGAAGAAGGGCGTGTGGTGGTCGAGATTCACGTCAATCAAAGTGGAGTGGTCACCAACGCAATTGCTGGAAAACGGGGTACCACAGGAGATATTTGTCTTTACGAAGCGGCCAAGAAAACTGCTTTGACGCATAAATGGCCTGCTGATCCCAAAGCCCCTTTTAAGCAAATCGGTTTTGTAATAGTTGAGTTTAGTGTCCGTCAATAAAATGAAATACGAAGAAGTTACAGCGTGGATGTTTTCCAGATTACCCATGTACCAACAACAGGGTGGAGTAGCTTACAAAAAAGATTTGAGTCGCACAGAACTATTTGCAGCGCATTTGGGGCACCCCGAAACCAAATTTAAATCTATACATGTTGGTGGAACCAACGGCAAGGGGTCTACAGCACATATATTGGCCGCAGTGCTTCAAGAAGCTGGATATAAAGTGGGTTTATATACTTCACCACATTTAAAAGATTTTCGCGAACGCATTAAAATTAATGGCGCAAAGATTCCTGAAAATTTTGTGATTGATTTTATACACGAGCAAAAATCATTTTTAGAACATCATCAACTTTCATTTTTTGAAATGACCGTTGGTATGGCTTTTAGCTATTTTGAAAAAGAAAACGTAGACATTGCTGTTGTCGAAGTTGGGCTTGGTGGTCGTTTGGATTCCACAAATATCATTACGCCAGAGGTGTCTGTCATCACCAATATTGGTTTGGACCACACCCAATTTTTGGGGGATACTTTGCAGGAAATTGCTACTGAAAAAGCGGGAATCATCAAAGAAAATGTTCCAGCAATTATTGGTGAGACTCAAGATGAAATTCAATCTATTTTCAAAGAGAAAGCAAAGACCGTAAATGCCAATTTATATTTTGCTGATGCAACTGAACACCAAGTATTCCCATGCAGTTTGTTGGGCGAATACCAACAGAAAAATATAAAAACAGCAGTACAAACTCTATCGGTTCTAAAATCAAAGGGATATATTGTTGATGAGCGCCAGATCAAAAAAGGGTTGATGAAGGTTCAATCAAGTACTGGTCTGCGTGGACGTTGGGAAGTCCTTTCTAAAAACCCCAAAGTTATATGTGATACGGCGCACAATAAAGAGGGATTGACTTTGGTATTAAATCAACTTCAAAAAGAGCCCTATAAAACCTTACACATTGTCTTAGGCATGGTTCGTGACAAAGCTGTTGAGGACTTGGTATATTTGTTTCCAAAGTATGCTGTTTATTATTTTTGTTCTCCTGCTCTGGAACGTGGGATGAAGGTCGATACATTAGCGCAAATCTTCAAAGCAAAAGGCTATCAAGGGCAAACCTATTCTTCTGTAAATGAGGCCTTTAATAGCGCAAAACAACACGCGAGACCACAAGATTTGATTTTTGTTGGGGGAAGTACTTTTGTGGTCGCAGAGGTGCTGTAAATTTTACCAAAAAACCTTTTGTGAAAAGAAAAACTAATCTATATTTGCAATCCGATTAATCGGGCGCGTAGCTCAGTTGGTTCAGAGCACCTGGTTTACACCCAGGGGGTCAGGGGTTCGAATCCCTTCGCGCCCACAGAAATAAAAAAAATCCACTCAATTGAGTGGATTTTTTTGTTTATTAAAAAACAGAATTAATTGTCACGCTTCACATGAATCACACCAGAAATAGTGTGTGAAACACCCTGGTAATCCTCGTAGCTTCCGCTAAAATTGATATCGATGTAATCTCCAACACTATTCCCAAACGAGCTTAAATTAAAAGTAATTTCGTTATTGGCATCTGATGGGTATACAGGACATACTTCTGTAAAATAAAATAATCCGACATTCTGATAGCCATATTGATAGATTCCTTCAAAATTAGGGTAATTTGAATCTAAATTTCCTGTCATCCAAAAACAATTTTCCCAATCATTACCAGTATCATCGCCTGTGTATATAATTTCTAAATAATTTCCCTGAATAGAAACTTCAATATTGTAAAGTACGTATTCAATTGGTCCATCGTCAATACTGTACTGAATAAACTCCTCTACACTGTTGCAGGCGGATAATACGCCTAAATCTGTTTCTGGGCTTGTAAGCGTATAAGAAATTGCTCCTGTAGTTTCTAAGCTGTCATAGTCATATCCTGTAATACTGAGTGTTGAGTCTTCGTAGCAGCTTAAAATAGTAATATCAAATATACCGTCCGTCACGATAGTGTAAAACGATGCACCTCCTTCTAGACTTCCCTCTACATATCCATTAACTACTGCGCTGCCATCACAGGTGTTAAAAACTCCTGTAATGGTTTCAGAATATTCTATTATTTCTGGATTATCAAGAATAATATCAATTGTGGTATCTTCGTAAAATGGCCCAATACTTTCAGAAGAATTAGGTATTTCTTGGTTATTACAGAAGTTATGGAAGAAATACTTCAAATCTAGAATTTGACTAGCGGGAACAATTCCACAAACCTCTCCATTTTCATTAGTAACTCCATATCCAATTCCATTAAATTCACTCTCTATTTTAACACGTATATTACTCAATGGAGTCTCGTTAGAGTCCAATATGTTCATGCATATATTAACATATTCAGTTGGAATATCACAATTCCAAAAGGAGAAATGGCTAACTGTACCAACATATTTTGTGCCCTGAAGTGTGGCGCTGCCTTCTTCAATCCAATAGCCATTGTCTTCATCAAAATACCAAAGCGGGATTTCATTAGGTGCTCCTGCTAAAGTTTCAGGGTCTAATGGTACGGATATGGTTGCCGTGGTTCCTTGAGAAAGGTTTAATTTTTCTCCAGTTTCGCCACGTAGTTCTACGGCTACCATTCCAAGCGTTTCGAGCATTCTTGCTTCATTTTGCAAATTTTCTGCCAATAGCATTCCTGGCATTTGTTGCTGCATATTGTCATCAGTAGGGTTTAACAAATGGAGTGTCACTTGCACATCACCAGAGTAATCGCTACCATCTGCATTACTATATGCTCCAGAGAGGTCAACGGCTGCACCATTGCTTAAACTCACTGTGGCAGTTGTTCCAGAGCTAACGGTTTGAGTCACGGTTTGAGGTAATAACATGATCTGAACTTGATTAATACCATCGGTAGGTACTACGGATCTTGAACCGTGTAAGAATCCTGCTTTTTTGACCTTAATAAATGCAAACTTTTCATAGACTTGTGCATTTTTTATAATAAAAATACCATTCATATCAGTGTCAGTTGTGCTGTTTCCAATTTGAACTGTAGCTCCGCTCACAGGGTTGTTTTGCAAATCTACTACACGTCCCATAAAATCGCTGTTTGATACATTTCCAAAGCTTTCTGCTAAGGTCAAAGACGGAGTTGGTGTACTCGTGTCATTTATGCCACCAGTTGGTTCATTTTGACAACTTGTTAGTCCTATCACAGACATAATTAAAATTAACTTTTTGAGCAGATTAATTTTTTTAAAGAACCTCATTTTGTTTAATAATTTATTATTAATAATTAAACAATATACAAAATCAATTTGATATGGTTTTTAAATGTAAAAACTTGTTTTTTGCAACTAAAACTTTTGTATATTCAACCTTATTAAAATTAAATAAATAATTATGAAAAAAATAATGTTACTAATGTTAGCGCTTATTATGAGTTGTGCTAATAATGAAACAAAGGCAACAGAAGCTGAAGCAACAAATGTGAAAAACCAAGAAATCTTTTTAAAAAATGTAGAAACGTTTAAAACTTTTCCAAAAGGAATTGCTAGTCGTGATTTAGATCTAGTTATGGGTGTTTTTGCGGATTCATTAAAGTGGTATGGGCCAGATCAAAAAACATCTGATTTATATGCTTCAAAAGCTGATTTACGCACTGCTCTTGAGGGCTATTTAAGTGTTTATAATGAATCATCTTTTGAAAATGATGTTTACTATGGAGGTAACTTATACTCAACTAATGACGATGTCAGTTCGAGTCCAAATGGAATAAGAATATATGGCGATTGGCACCACACGCACATGGAAAGTGGTGTAAAGGTTAGCCATAAATGGATGTCGATTGTAATTTTGAACGAGGACGGAAAAATTCACGAATTTATTGATTATTTCGATGTAGGTGGCTTTTTAGCGCAACATCAGCAATAGTAAATTTAAAAAAAACTCACTTTTTTAAGTGGGTTTTTTTTGTTTCAATTTTCCCCAAATAGTTTAGAACAAAAACCATTATTCCACAAAGAAATTGAATCAAGGCAAATGGCTTAAATTCTTCTAAAGGGAACATATTTACAAATCCACTAACTGCAAAAAGAAATCCATAAAAATACCAAAAGACTTTACGGTATTTCCATTTTTTTTCTTCAGCTAACCGAATCATTCGGAGTGAAATAAAATGAATGATTGCGATGACCGTAAGTACAATAAAGAAAATAAGGAGTCCTTTGGGCATAGATTTTAAATTTGATTAGTCTAAATTACAAAAAAAGCCCATTCGTTGGAATGGGCTTTTTTAAAAGTTTGTAAAATTTTAAACCAACATGGTCACAGGATTTTCAATAAACCCTTTTAGGGTCTGAAGAAATGCTGCACCAGTAGCACCATCAACGGTTCTGTGGTCGCAAGCCAAAGTGAGTTTCATGGTATTGCCTACGACTATTTGTCCATTTTTCACAACTGGTTTTTGAACAATTGATCCAACAGATAAAATAGCCGAGTTTGGCTGATTGATGATGGACGTAAAACTTTCTATACCAAACATCCCTAAGTTAGAAATGGTAAAGGTACTGCCTTCCATTTCTTGAGGGGTTAGTTTTTTGTTACGTGCACGCCCTGCAAAATCTCTAACAGCCGATCCAATTTGTGGTAGTGTCTGCTCGTTGGCAAACTTTACAACAGGGACTACAAGACCATCTTCTACGGCTACAGCCACTCCAATGTGTACATGGTTGTTGAGCTTCATTCGGTCATCAAACCATTGTGAATTCACTTGTGGATGCTGGCGAAGTGCCAAAGCACAGGCCTTAACAACGATGTCATTGAATGATATTTTTGTATCTGGAATAGAATTGAATTGTTGGCGGAATGCAATAGCATTGTCCATATCAAATTCTACTGCCAAATAATAGTGTGGTGCTGAAAATTTGGATTCTCCCAAACGTTTTGCGATCACTTTACGCATTTGAGAGTGATTTATTTCATCAAAATCTTCTTGGCCAGTGGCTACAAATTTCGCAATTGGTGCTGAAGTAGTTGAAGCAGATGGGGTATAAAACTCTACATCGCGTTTGATGATACGACCATTTTCACCACTACCTTGAATTTGGTGTAGTGGAATATTTTTTTCCTCCGCAATTTTACGCGCCAAAGGAGAGATGTATATCCTGCCGTTGTTTGTTGTTGGAGCAGGTACTGTTGATTCTACTTTTGGAACTTCAACTGTTTTTTCAACAGTTGGAGTAGGTTTTGGTGTTTCTACAGCTTGTTCAACCGTTTTTTCTTCTTCTTCAGTTTTTGGCGAAACAGCAACAAAGTTTTCAGCTACTCCACTTACGTCTGTACCTTCTGGGCCAATAATAGCAAGTAGGTCATCTACTTTGGCTGTATCGCCAACGCCAAGCCCTGTGTAGAGCAGCGTACCTTCATTAAAAGATTCAAACTCCATGGTGGCTTTGTCGGTTTCTATTTCAGCCAAAATATCCCCTTCTTCAACAAAATCGCCTACATTTTTCAACCAACTTGCTACCGTTCCTTCTTCCATAGTATCGCTCAATCGAGGCATAGTTACGACAACAACCCCTTCAGGAAGTTCGGTGGTAGGTGCATCAGTTGATGATTCTTTTTCTTCAACTTGTTCTTCAGCAATTTCTGTAGTTTCTTCTTCAGTTAGTTCTGGAGCAGATGTTCCGTTTAAAAGTTCGGAAATGTCCTCACCTTCTTCGCCAATAATAGCCAGTAGCTCATCAACTTTTGTTGTTTCTCCTTCTTGAACGCCAATGTGAAGCAGTGTTCCTTCGTTGAAGGATTCAAATTCCATAGTGGCTTTGTCTGTTTCTATTTCAGCTAAAATATCACCTTCTTCGACTCGGTCGCCTACATTTTTTAGCCAGCTTGCTACCGTACCTTCTTCCATGGTATCGCTCAGCCGTGGCATGTTTACTACTATTGCCATAATCTATACTTTATGTTCTAAAAATGGGTAATCTTCTTGTTCGTATACGGCGTCGTACATCAAACTTTTATCTGGGAAAGGGGATTCTTCTGCAAATTTTTCGCATTCGGCTACCAATCCTTTTACACGCTTATCGATTTCTTTAATATCTTCTTCTGTAGCGTAATTATTTTCCAAAATGACGTCTTTCACTTGTGTGATGGGGTCAATTTTTTGATATTCTTTAACCTCTTCTTTTGTTCTGTAATGCTGTGCATCACTCATTGAATGCCCTCTATAGCGGTAGGTTTTCATTTCCAAAAATGTAGGACCATCACCACGTCTTGCGCGTTGTATTGCTTCATCAAAAGCTTCAGCAACTTTAATCGGGTTCATCCCATCTACAGGGCCACATGGCATTTCATATCCTAATCCAAGTTTCCAGATGTCTGTATGGTTTGCGGTACGTTCTACAGAAGTTCCCATAGCGTATCCATTATTTTCACAAACAAAGACAACCGGTAATTTCCAGTTCATCGCCATGTTGAATGTTTCGTGGAGAGATCCTTGTCGCGCAGCACCATCACCAAAGAAGCAAAGGGTTACGCCACCAGTTTCGTTGTATTTGTCACCAAAAGCCATTCCTGCTCCTAGTGGAATTTGCCCACCAACAATACCGTGTCCGCCATAAAAGCCATGTTCTTTTGAAAAAATATGCATTGAGCCCCCTAAACCTTGAGAGGTACCTGTTGCTTTTCCATAAAGTTCTGCCATGACACGGCGAGGATCAACGCCCATCCCAATAGGTTGAACATGGTTCCTGTAGGCCGTAATCATTTTGTCTTTAGAAAGATCCATTGCATGAAGTGCGCCTGCCAAAACAGCTTCTTGACCGTTGTAGAGGTGTAAAAATCCTCTAACTTTTTGTTGGATATAGACTGCTGCGAGTTTGTCTTCAAACTTTCGCCAAAAGAACATATTTTCGTACCAGTCGAGGTAGGTTTCTTTGGTTATTTCTTGCATGAGATTACTGTGGTGTTAGTATCATTTCTGCAAAAGTAATACATTGCTACTTAACCTAAAAAAGGAAGCCGTAAATTTTTTAGTAATTTTTACAGTGCTTTTTTGTCAAAAACCCAAGGAAGTATGTTTTCTATGGATTTTGAATGGGCAATCTCACCTTTTGTCCCCATAAAATAAAGTTCAATAGACTTGCCTTGTATTTGTTCGTATTCAACTAAAGCTTGACGGCAACCGCCACATGGTGGTATGGGCGTAGTGGCTTCTTTATTTTTTGATCCTGCTGTAATGGCCATGCGTATAATATCTTCTTTCGGAAATTGTGCATGTGCGTAAAATATAGCGGTACGTTCTGCACACAACCCTGAGGGATACGCCGCATTTTCTTGATTATTTCCTGTAATAATCTCGCCATTGCTAAGTTCAAGGGCTGCACCAACCAAAAAATTTGAATAGGGCGCATGAGCTTTCGAACGTGCTTGTTGTGCCTTATGCATAAGGGATTGAACATTTTTGGGCAATTCATCGAATGTCTCAAAAACATTGATGTTACACGCTATTTGAAGTTTTTTCATGTCTAGTATTCTACATATTCGCCATCGCCAAAATTGAAGGCCAACGAAAAACGTAAAGTATTTTCTAAAGGGCTTTGCACTTTAGCCGCTGAAAATAAGTAAGAAAGATCTATATCAATTGTAGAATATTTAAATCCAGCGCCTATGGAAAAGAATTTTCGTGCGCCTTTTAATTCATTTTCGTTAAAATATCCAGCGCGTAGCGCAAATGAATCTTGATACAAATATTCTGCACTTAAGGCCCAAGTAAATTCGTCTAATTCCTCACTAAACCCTCCTGGCGCATCGCCAAAAGATTGGAAAATACCTTTAACAAAACTTACATTAGGGTCTTGACCATCTATAATCACGTTACTATTTACGATAGAGCCACGCGTGTCTGTATCTGGGTCATAAATTCCGTTACCATTATTGTCTGTGTAATTGTATTCTGTTCCATACACAGGAGGTGTTGGCACTAGGAGTTTCGTCACTTCTGCTGTGACACTAACTTTGTTGTAGGAATCGAAAATAAAGTCAAATCCACCACCAAGTCTAAGGTTTGTTGGTAAAAAGTTTTCGCGTCCTGCATCGTCGTATTTGAGTTTTGGACCAAGGTTTTGAAGGGCAAATCCAGCGCGCCAACGGCCATTAAAATCACTGTAGGCGACTTCTTCGCTTTGGTAATATCCTGCAATATCTACGCCAAAAGAATTTGCAGATTTTGCATTGGCATCGACAGCTTGAATTTTTAAATCTGAACGTAGATAGCGAAGTGCTACAGCCATTGAAAATTGATCAGAAAGACGCAAAGAGTATGAGGCATCAAGGGTGAGCTCGTTGGGTTTTTCTATGAGGGCCTCTGAAAACTCGTCTGCACGTAATTCTATCTCTCCAAGAGAAAAATACTTAAAACTTGCGGCAAAAGCACTACGTTCACTAATTCTATTGAAATAGGTGACATTACCAAGAAAGATATCATTGACCAATTTGCTGAGGTATGGTGTATAGCTAATGGCTATTCCTGATTTTGCTTCAGAAAAAGCGTATTTGGAAGGGTTCCATTGTTGTGCATGGGCATCAACTGAAGTGGCTACCCCCATATCGCCTAATCCTGCTGCTCGTGCATCGGAAGCAATAAGTAAAAAAGGCACTCCTGTGGTAATGACTCGAGAATCTTGATTTGGAATAACGGTCGTTTGCCCAAAAACCGAACTCGAAATAATTAGGGTAATTAATGCACTAAAAATCCGTATATTTTTTGCTGTTGGTGTAATGAATTCTAACATTTTTATTTTTGGTTTAATCACAAATATAAGTTTTTCTTAAAGGATGACAAGTTTTTCAATTTTTTCGGCAGCCAGTCCTGTAGCTGGTGCTTTTACATTTAGTTTGTAGACATAAACGCCTTTACCTATTTTATTGCCAAAATCGTCGGTGCCGTCCCAAGTGATATCTCTCGACAATGAACTGACGCCACTTCCTGTATTGGTTTGTGTATTAATGGTTTTAATCAATTTTCCTGAAACCGTAAAGATTTGTATAGAAACGTTCAATATATCGGAACTATTGTGGTTGAACCAAAATTCTGTGTAATTAATAAATGGATTGGGGTAGTTGAGCACATTTTTTAGCTCTAAACTTTGGTTTTGATCGAATACCACAAATTGAATTTCTTTAGTGGATGCATTGTTGTAAACATCCCAAGCTTTGAGCGTAAGGGTGTGTAGTCCTGGACTTAAATCTCTAAAAGGATAACTCAAACTACCGCTTTGGTAGGTGTCTGGATCTGTCACGTAATAATCATTCAAAATGAAAGGGTTGGTTTCATCGCCATCAAGCGTGGCAACAATATCGTGCCCAACACCACTGGCGGTATTAATGCCATTTTCGTCGAATAATTTTACCAAAAGCGTTGGACTTTCATTAGTAATTCCACCCGAAACAAAACTTTCATCGTTCATAAAGAGTTGAATGTTTGGCCCTGTATTATCTTCAGGGGCGTTGAGGTTTACGCCACCTATTTTGACATCAAAACTATAGCCACGTTGGTCGGTCAATGGGTTTTCTGTTTTTGAATATAAGCTGATTTTTCCATTTCCAACAGGGATTGAAATGTCTTTGGGGACTATAAAATTAATTTCAAAAACACCATTTTCTACAGTCGCTTGCCCTCTAAAAATAACTTCACCCATGGTTTCAAAGTCCATTATAATCAATTGCCCATTTTCTGAAATCCCATCATTGCCAAGCGTAGATCTTTGGATGTTTTTGTCAAAAATAGTAGCGGTAAGCGTTCCCGAGTAGTCACTTAAAATAGCACCTTGATTATCAGCTACATACCCCTCAATTTTTGCAGCACTCAATGCTTGAAGCTCTTGTGTAGTGGTTGCAATGTCTTCGCCATTGAGTTTTGTAACGATAATATCGGGTGCAGCGAGGGGCAATTTCATAGCAGGATCGCCGATGAAGAATACCAATCTACGCTGCGTGTTATTGGTAACGCCAGGATTGTTTTTTGTAAGCCGCAACGCTTCTGCCATGCTTATGTTTTGTGTATTGTTATAATCGAATAAATATTGACTTAGAGTGGTGGTAAATTGAACTCCAACAGAAATGAAAATTTGTCGTGTAGTTGAAATCAGACTAATAGCGCCTCCATTTTTGTTCCAATACAAGAATTCACCAGCTGTATCACGTAAGGGATTATCAAATTTTGTATACTCGCAGGTTAGCGTTACAAAACAGTTTAGCTTGTTTGGGTTTTTGAGTTCTTGTGCGTTTATTTTATCAAAAATTCGCTCAAGTGCCAAGCCATCCTCACCACCATGACCAAAATAATTGACAGCAATAGCACCAACTTCCAAGGCGTCAAAAATAGCATCGTTTACTTGCGGATATCGATCTCCACCAGATGAGGTTTCTTGCTGATATGCATCCGTATGAATTTTTGTTACATTCAAAAAGGGTTTGGCCTGTCGTACATCATCTGCGACAAAGTCTGTGGTTTCTTGCAACGTTTTATCACTCAATTTATCGATGTCATCTGAAATCAATAAAAAATTATTGCGCCAGTTTCCATAGGCCTCCTTGCTGTAGTAGGATTTGATTTTGTTCACCATATCTTGTGCACGCTGAGGAGTCTCCGCCAAGATTCTTCCAACGGCAATATCTAATTTATCGGAATTATTCATCGCTCCTTCATTGTCGTCCATCATCCCATAAAAATCATCTGAAATGAATGAGTTGGTCAAACTAAAACTGTTGATTGAATACCAAGAAGGCGCGATGTTTGTGTTGTTGGGAATTCTGTTTTTGTAATCAAAAGAGGCATCACCAAACATACAAAGATACCTTAAGCGCTTGTTTGGATCGCTAGCATTGTCATACACATATTTAACAAAATTCCTCACCCCTGCAATGTCTTGCATTCCTGAGCTAAATTCTTGATAAATAGATTCCAAAGTCACCACCTTTACATTGAGGTTGTTTTTTTCTCTGTTGATTGTAGCCAGTTGTTCAGCTTGATTTTCTAAAAAACGCGGGGTAATGATGAGGTAGTCAATATCTTCAAATTGCTGTTGTTGATTTAAGAAAATAGTACCTTTCAGGTCTTGATTCGAAACAAATTTATTAGCCACAATTGTGGGGGTATAAAGGTCGGCAGATTCTACAGCATGAAAAATCTTTTCTGTACCTAAGGTTGTTTTGAAACTAAAGTCTGTTGCAGCATCGGTGTTTTTGTAGTATTGGGGATTGTAAGGGTCTGAAACATCCCAAACTTCCGATATCCCCGAGGCATTAGAAATTACAAATTCTCCAATTCCACTTAATATAGGCATATCATTGTGCTTGAATTGAAATTGTTGCCCCAAAGATTTAAGTGCACGTTCGGCTTCAATTGAAATATAATCTAAATATCCTATTGCTGAAGGATTACCATTGTTGTTGTAGTTCAAATCGATGGTTACCACATCGGAACTGCTGTTGATGTTCCCAATAAAAAGATCTTCTGTTGCTAAAATTCCATTGTCTATAGCATTGAATGAAAAATTATCAATCACAGTTCCATTGGCTTTGACTTCAAGGTTTGTATTAGATTCGGCAACTGCAGCGGCTAAAATTTTTAATTTTAAAGGGTTTTGCGTCACAAGATTGGGAAAATCGAAAGTGAATGTTCTTGCATTTTCAAAATAGAAACGATGACCGAACCAACGCCGTCCCATTTGCCCGATATTATAGGTGTCGCTTTCAACAAATTTATAGTCATGGAAGGTCGAAAATGTTGCATCTGCAGTTTCCGTTGGGGCATTGGCTGTATTCATGCGCAAACCATTTCCATTGCTGATTTGAACATAATAGTATGCTTTATCACTATATGGATTGATGTGCGAATTATTTTCTTGATTGAAAGATTTCGGGCCAATTGCGTAGAACAACAAATAATCACTATTATTAAAAACGCCATCGTCCTCACCAATAAATTGAACTGCGTTTTCAATTAAATCATAAGCAACAGTTAGATTATTAGCTAAGGGTAAAGATTTTCCTCCGTGCCCAAAAATTTTGATGTTTTTCGGATTGACTGTATTGGTGTTTACACCAAGTGCGTTGAAGAAGCTTTTGTTGAGTTTGTAAACACCAGTAGTATCGATTTGAAAACGATACCACTGCCCCGATTTTAACACCGAGTTTTGCACTTGAGCTTGTGAAGACATGGATCTTTGAAACAGCGCTTGTTTATAATCAATAGTAAAGCGTTTCACTTTTTTTATGATGCCATTATCTTTAAAAACAGCACTGATTTCTACAATGTTTGTTAAAATGCCTTGATTTTTGCTGTTAAAGACTTCAAATTGTAAACCCTCTGGAATAGATGAAAGTTTGAGGTCTTTCAACTCAGAAAGCGGTACTGCTTCAGTTTCTAAGGCGGTAATAGATGTGTTTTTTGTATTGATTTCAAATCCTGCTTTCCATTGCGCAGTATAGGTGATGCCATTTTCGTGAGAGAAATTGTAATTTTTTGCATCAAAATGTGGCAACTCAATTTGAGTATTTCCTATCGAAAACACTTTTGATGCACTCCAATTCAGTTCAAACCGTTGAGACTGAGCATTGCATAGGAATACTCCAAAAAACGTAATCAACCACAACGAAATATTTTTCATATACACCAAACGACTGAAGTTCTGTAATATTATAATTTTGTAGCGCCAAATTCAAAATTACAATAATAAACGTTTAAAAAAGTCGTTATCTTAAAAAAACTAAAGCGTTTAACCCATAAAAAAATTAGAGAAACGCCCTAAAAAAATATTGCAAACCAATTCATAATTAGTATATTGCAAATCCAAATTTTAGAGCCCTTTTAATTAAAATGAGTATGAAATACATTAAAATCTCAAGATTGTTTTTTATTGTTGCTGTATCAGTATCATTAACAGCATGTAATAAATCATCAAAATATGGAAACTCCTCACGCGGCACAGGATGGCAAATTAATGCCAAAGAAGGCGGTTTTCAGTACAATACAAAGTTCAAAGAGCAAGAAACTGCACCAGGATTGGTATTTGTAGAAGGTGGAACCTTTACGATGGGTAAAGTACAGGACGATGTGATGCACGACTGGAACAACAGTCCAAATCAGCAGCATGTACAATCCTTCTATATGGACGAAACCGAAGTTACCAATATGATGTACTTGGAATATCTGGACTGGATCAAACGCGTTTATCCACCAGATAATCCTAAATTTAAAGCGATATATTATAGTGCACTTCCAGACACTTTGGTTTGGAGAAACCGTCTTGGATACAGTGAAATCTTAGTAGAAAACTATCTACGCCACCCTGCTTACGGGAATTACCCTGTAGTCGGCGTAAGTTGGTTACAAGCCAATGAATATGCTAAATGGCGTTCTGATCGAGTGGCAGAAATGGGGCTTCAAAAAGAAGGATATTTAGAGAAAGGATCGCATGTTCCAGGAGAATCCGTAACTGCGACCAATAATTTTAACATCAATACTTATGTGAATGCACCCACTGAAACTTACAAATATACTCTGGGTGTTCACCTTGGCGGCAGAGGAAAAAGAAGTAACGACTCCGTAGTCAGCTATGCGACTCGTGAAACTGGCGCGATTCAAATTAGCTATAGACTTCCAACAGAAGCCGAATGGGAATATGCAGCATTAGGACTCACAGAGTTAAGAGAATATAATATTTACCGCGGGCGTAAAAAATACCCATGGGATGGCCAATATACTCGAACTGGTGAGCGAAAAATTAAAGGCGATCAGTTGGCCAACTTCAAACAAGGAAAGGGTGACTACGGCGGAATTGCCGGATGGTCTGATGATGGTGCCGATATTACTAACGAAGTGATGTCTTATGATCCAAACGATTTTGGTATCTATGATATGGCTGGTAATGTTGCCGAGTGGGTCGCTGATGTATATCGACCGATAGTTGATGATGAGTTTAGCGACTTTGCCTATTACAGAGGTAATGTTTACACCAAAAATGCTATTTCAGAAGACGGAAGTGTCAAAGTGGTAGGAATAGATGACATTGAATTTGATACCCTGTCCAATGGAAAAGTTATAGCAAAAACACTTCCTGGTCAATTGGCGCAAGTTGCAGTAGATGAAGATGAAACTTATCTGAGAACAAACTTTGAGACAAGCGACAATAGAAACTTTAGAGACGGAGACAAGCAATCATCAAGATATTTTGATGATTTCGAAGAAGGAGAAGAACTTTCTTCGGATGATACCACACGAAAAATGTATGACTCGCCAAAACATTTGGTAGAAACAAATAAAGACGGTAGCTTGAATAGAGAATATGATAAGTCCAACTCTAGAACATCACTAATTAATGACAGAGTGCGTGTATACAAAGGGGGGTCGTGGAAAGATCGTGAATATTGGTTAGATCCTGCTCAACGCCGATTCTACCCAGAAGATATGGCTACAGACTTTATTGGATTTAGATGTGCAATGTCTCGAGTAGGCTCTAAGTCCAAAAAGAAAAAGTCAAAAAATTAACATAATATCTTTCGATGCAAACAAAGTCCTAATTATTCTTTTGGGACTTTTTTTGTATTTTTAAGTTATGAATATTGAAGTACTTCATCAGTTATTTTTAAAATCAAAAAGCATGTCTACGGACACCCGTACCTTAGAAAAAGGAACGCTTTTTTTTGCCCTCAAAGGCGAAAATTTTAATGGTAATACATTTGCAAAAAAAGCTCTTGATTTGGGCGCTTCCTATTGTATTATTGATGAGGTTCAAGACCCAAACCATGAGCATTATATTTTAGTTGACGACGTTTTACAAACGCTTCAAGAATTAGCAAATTACCATCGAAATTACCTAAATATACCCATTATTGCCCTAACCGGGAGCAATGGTAAAACCACAACAAAAGAGCTTATCTATTCAGTTTTAAAGCAACGCTATGAAACACAAGCTACTTTGGGTAATTTGAACAACCACATTGGTGTGCCTTTGACTTTATTGCGCATGGACGAATCTACCGAAATTGGAATTGTAGAAATGGGCGCAAATCATATCGGCGAAATTGCACAACTCTGTAAAATTGCAAACCCTGATTTTGGTTACATCACCAATTTTGGCAAAGCACATTTGGAAGGGTTTGGAAGCGAAGAAGGTGTTGTAAAAGGGAAAAGCGAATTGTACGATCATTTAAAACAAAAAAATGGTACAATTTTTTTAAATGTAGATGATAAAAAGCAAGTCAAACAAGTAGGTGATTATCAAAATAGAATAACTTTTTCTGAAAGAGAGTCATCAGATTTTACCATTGCACTTCAAAGAGAATCTCCATTTTTGAGTATTGAAATAAACAAAACACTCATCCATACCCAACTTTTGGGGCGGTATAATTTTACAAATATAGCTGCAGCAATTACAGTAGGGTTACACTTTGATGTCGATCTCACATCAATAAAAAAAGGTATTGAATCTTATGCGCCCAAAAACAATAGGTCTCAAATCATAAAGCAAAATTCCAATACCATTATTTTGGATGCCTACAATGCCAATCCAAGCAGTGTAGAAGCTGCTTTGAAGAACTTTAAGACCATGGAAGGGAATCAAAAAATTGTGATTTTGGGTGATATGTTTGAATTAGGAAAACAAAGCTATGCCGAGCATCAATCTGTGATAGATTTGGCAAAAAGTTTAGATTTTTCTCAGCTTTATTTGGTAGGAAATCATTTTTTTGACCATCATCAAAATTATTCCAATATTCTGTTTTTTAAAGCTTTACAGGACATTCAGCAATATTTAGAAAACCACCCCATTAAAGAAGCAATAGTACTCATAAAGGGATCTAGAGGAATGGCACTAGAACGTCTTTTAGATTTGGTTTAATCACACAATAATAAATAAATTATTTTAGTTACATTTGGCTAAACAATTTATAAATCATGAAAAAATATTTTTACCTCTTAATGTTTAGCTTCTTAATTACGTGTCAAGACGAACCTGCAGAAGCATCTGAATCCACTGAAACTTCCGAAAACACCGCTGAAGAAGATCAAGTTGTTGTTGAAAACGGCATTGATGCGCTGATGGATTGCTTAGAGGCATTGGAAACAGGCGATTTTTCTAATTTACTTATTGATCTTTATGATAATGCAGATGATGATGAAAATGATTTTCATGAAATCATGATTGAAGCAATAGAAGACATTCCAAATTATCAACCACTCATCGATTCTGAATATCCAGAAGAGCCATTCAATATTCAAAATTATTTCGGAACTTATTCCTACAATAGCCAGACTCAAAGTTGGTCCACTACTGGATCAAATTCAGAGATGAAAATGGTTTTTCCGCTTTTTATAAACTCAACCACAAACGATACTTCTATTACACTTTCTGGAGTTACTGAAGAGTTGGTAGATACAGAAGATCCAATTTACATTCCTACATCTTTGGCATTAGATATGTCACACAACAATCAAACGATGTTCGCAATAAATGTTGTTAATGTAGATTACAGTATGTCTGGCGAGATACCAGTTCCAAATGATGTAGATTTTAATATTTACATGAATCCATTTACACACGAGTTTTCAATCGATAAATTGGCGGATGACAACTTTAGATTGGGATATGCGCTTAGTAATGGTTCTGGTTGCGTCACTCAGTTTCAAGGGACGGTCAAATTATTATCAACAGATTATGAGAATTTAGAGGATACGGATATTGATTACATAAGTGCAAACCTCACAACAAACAGCATGCGTGTAGATATTGACATTGATGCAGAATACTTATTTGCAATTGACGATCCTACGGTGGTTCAACTTAATAATTTTATTGACGTTGAAGTGTTCAATGATAATACTTTGCTGGGTGAAATTGAAATTCGAGAGGATGCTGATGAAGAGTATTATTTAAACATGGTTTTTATTGATGGGACAGTTGTCAATGTTGAACAATTTTCAGGGATTGGTGAAGACGGTGAAGTATTTATACAAACCTTGGAAGGAATTTTTGCTCGATTTATTGATCGCTTAGAGGATGAATAAGATTTGTATTTACATTCTGTTGTTTAGCACTTTTCTCAATGCTCAAAATCAGAAAAATCAAATTTCTTTAAACGCAGATGACATTATTCCAGCGCTATTTTCTTCAAATGCTAGTGCTTATAACCTAGGTTATCGTAGGCAAATAAAAGAAAATAAGCACTTGCGTATGGGCTTAAAATATTTTCAGGAAAGTGAAAATGAGTTTACTTTAGGGCTCAAACCTGGACTTGATATTGCATTCAATACTTCAAAAAAATGGATTTTCTATTACGGTGTAGATTTAGCCCTAAGCTATACAGATAACCTTCAATCAGAGCGAACATATTACGAATTAGCCCTGATGCCCTTTTTTAGGGCTGAATATGTCATTAGTGATCGCTTTTCGATTTCAACAGAACCGGGTCTTTTCTTAAAATTATTAACCATAAAGGACAATGATAATAGTCCAATTGACAACAGTAATTCAATAATAAGCTCTGGGATAGGTGATTTAGGCATAATCAATATCAATTTTTCTTTTTAGCATAAAAAAACGGAACAAATATCAAAAGTTTGAATTCATTCCGTTTACGTGGGTCATACTGGATTCGAACCAGTGACTTCTACCCTGTCAAGGTAACACTCTGAACCAACTGAGTTAATGACCCGTTTTGGAATTACAAAAATAATAATATCTTTGAACTAGCCACTTATATTTTCAACTTTATGAGGAGCAACAAAAATTAACCAAAACCAACATCAATTGACACATATTTTCAATGCAAGATACCCCAATTACATCATACAATTTATGTCTGATGAATGGGTACGCAACAACCTAATAGCACTTGCGCTTATGCTAGCTGTTCTTGTTATGGGTCGTTTTTTAAATAAAAAACAAAACACTTACGTTTTGTATGTTATGGGTGCTGTTTTGGTGTTTTCTTCTCTCTATAATCCGTTGAGGTCCTACCTTGCAGGCGATTGGAATACTGCAACTGATTTGCCCCTGCATCTTTGTGGTATTTCTGGAATTATATGCGCTGTATTGCCATTTTTAAAGCGTAAACAAGCGCTTTTCGATTTTGTATTTTATACTGGAATTATTGGAGGCGTTATGTCTATGTTGACCCCTCAAATGAATAGTTATGACGGAAGTCAATTTGTTTATATAGAGTATTATGTACGTCATTCCATCATTTTGGTGATACCTATTTATCTATTGCAAAACTATGGAATGGAGCTTTCCAAAAAATCAATGGTAAAAACGTTTATAAATCTAAACATTCTATTGGCTATCATTATGCCTTTTAATTTTTATGTTGGTGGTAATTATATGTACCTCGCAGAACCACCGCAAGTAAAAAATCCTTTGGTTATAGGAGAATGGCCCTACTATGTGCTTTGGTTTGAGGTTTTTATGGTGCTGCTGTTGTTACTTTTGTATTATGCCTCTAAAATTCGGTTAAACCAAAATTTTAAACCTACGGTTTGAATGTAGTTTAGTATCTTCGTTATCATTAATATGTTTGCGTTATGAAACCCACAAAAACAGTCATCATCACCGGAACAAGTCGTGGCATTGGTTTTGAACTTGTACACCTCTTTTCCAAGGCGGGTTATGCTGTTTTGGCACTTTCGCGTAATGCAAAACCAGTGTCCAACCTGAATTATGAGAACATTACTGCGCTTTCTTTTGATTTAAACAATCCAGAAGATTATAGCCGCGTTGAAGCATTTATCGAAAAAGAATGGACTCACGTAGACATCCTCATCAACAATGCGGGTTCGATCATCAACAAGCCCTTTGCAGAAACAACTTTTGATGAATTTCAAAACGTTTATGGCACCAATGTTTTTGGTGTTGCCGAACTGACAAGACGAGTTTTGCCTTTTATCCCTTCCAATGGGCATGTAGTCACCATCAGTTCTATGGGCGGTGTGCAGGGCTCAATGAAATTTGCAGGATTATCGGCCTACAGTTCAAGTAAAGGCGCTGTAATCACACTCACCGAACTCTTGGCTGAAGAATACAAAGAAACAGGCCCCTCATTCAATGTTCTAGCACTTGGTGCTGTGCAAACAGAGATGTTGGCCGAAGCATTTCCAGGCTATAAAGCCCCCACAACACCTATCGAAATGGCCACCTATATTTTCGAATTTTCAAAAACAGGCCAAAAGTTTTACAACGGAAAGTTACTTCAAGTTTCAAGTTCTACGCCTTAATCAATTTTATAAAAACGCTGAATTTTATTCACGGTTTAACATCTTATTAAGCAAAAAAAAATAAAATAATTCGCTACTTTTGTAGCTTAAATTTTATGCCCAATGTTTAATAGTTTAAGTGAAAAATTAGATAAAGCGCTCCACGTACTCAAAGGCCACGGTAGCATTACCGAGATCAATGTTGCAGAAACTCTTAAAGAAGTTCGTCGTGCATTGTTGGACGCTGATGTCAATTATAAAATCGCTAAAGAATTCACCAATAGTGTCAAGGAAAAAGCACTTGGACAAAACGTACTTACGACTTTACAACCAGGCCAATTGATGGTCAAAATTGTAAAAGATGAACTTACAGAACTTATGGGTGGCGATGCAGAAGGTATCAATCTTTCGGCAAAACCATCAGTGATTTTGATGTCTGGGTTACAAGGATCTGGAAAAACCACTTTTTCGGGGAAATTAGCTCAATTTCTTAAGATCAAAAAATCCAAAAAACCCATGTTGGTGGCATGTGATGTATATCGCCCTGCGGCCATAGATCAATTGCATATTGTTGGCGAACAAGTAGGTGCAGAGGTATACAGTGACCCTGGGAACAATGATCCCGTTGCCATTGCCAAAGCAGGTATTGCCGAGGCCAAATCCAATGGCTGTGATGTTGTTATCGTAGATACCGCAGGACGTTTGGCAGTCGATCAGGAAATGATGACCGAAATTGCCAACATCCATAAAGCCGTTAGTCCACAAGAGACTTTGTTTGTGGTGGATGCCATGACGGGACAAGACGCAGTCAATACAGCCAAGGCCTTCAATGACATTCTAAATTTTGATGGTGTTATCCTAACAAAATTAGATGGTGACACACGAGGTGGTGCCGCTATTTCCATAAAATCTGTGGTCAACAAGCCCATAAAATTTATCGGGACAGGCGAAAAAATGGAAGCCATTGATGTATTTTATCCAGCCCGTATGGCCGACCGTATTTTGGGCATGGGTGATGTAGTGTCTTTGGTTGAACGTGCTCAAGAACAATTTGACGAACAAGAAGCACGAAAGATTCAGAAAAAAATTGCTAAAAATCAATTTGGTTTTGATGATTTTCTTAAGCAAATTCAACAAATTAAGAAAATGGGGAACATGAAAGACCTCATGGGCATGATACCAGGCATGGGAAAAATGATGAAAGATGTCGATATTGATGATGATGCATTTAAACATATAGAAGCCATTATCTATTCCATGACCCCAAAAGAACGTTCAAACCCCTCAATCATCAATGCGAGCCGTAAAAAACGTATTGGTTTTGGCTCAGGTACTTCGGTGCAAGAAGTCAATAAACTCATGAAACAATTCAATCAAATGAGTAAGATGATGAAAATGATGCAAGGTGGAAAGGGCAGAAACATGATGCAAATGATGAAAAATATGCCTCGATAAGGCAACACACAATTCAATATGATATTACTTGACGGAAAACAAACAAGCGCCAAAATCAAGGAAGAAATAGCAACTCAAGTTTCAGCAATGAAACAACAAAACAAGCGCACACCACATTTGGCTGCTGTTTTAGTCGGAACCAATGGTGCTAGTATGACCTACGTCGGTGCCAAAGTAAAAGCTTGCCAACTGGTTGGATTTGAATCCACACTCATCGAACTTCCAGAAGAAACAACCGAAAATGAGCTACTTAATCGAATCCAGGAGCTAAACATCAATCCTGAAATAGATGGATTTATTGTGCAATTGCCTTTACCCAAACATATTGATGAACAAAAAGTATTGATGGCTGTTGACCCCGACAAAGATGTCGATGGATTTCATCCTATGAATGTGGGGCGTCTCACTTTGGATTTACCAACGTTTATATCGGCTACACCTTATGGAATCATGGAACTATTGGAGCGCTATGACATTCCAACCTCTGGCAAACACGTTGTTGTGATTGGAAGAAGCCATATTGTAGGGCGACCTATGAGTATTTTGATGAGTCAAAAACGTCCTGCGGGGAACGCCACTGTTACTATTGCGCATAGCCGAACCACCAATTTAGCAGCGCTTACAAAAGAAGCCGATATTGTTATTGCTGCGCTCGGTATTCCTGAGTTTTTAACCGCCGATATGGTCAAAAAAGATGCGGTTGTGATTGATGTTGGGATCACACGTGTTCCAGATGAATCGAAAAAACGTGGATACAGAATTGCTGGTGATGTAGATTTTGAAAGTGTTTCAAAAAAAGCCAGTCATATTACTCCTGTACCAGGTGGAGTTGGGCCAATGACCATCGCCATGTTGCTTAAAAATACCCTACTTGCCCGCGAGCGAAGCAGTTCTTAAAATTGAGAATTATTTAGCGAAAAGTTGTTTTGGGTCTTTGAATGCTTTGAATTCTAAAGCATTTCCAGATGGATCTAAAAAAAACAAGGTGGCTTGTTCGCCAACCTCACCTTCAAACCGGATATAGGGTTCAATGACAAATTGTACGCCCTTTTCTTGAAGATGTTTTGAAAATTCATGAAATTTTTCCCAAGCTAATACCACACCAAAATGAGGGACTGGAACTTGTTTTCCGTCTACTTCATTCGTATGATTTTGTTCCGAGGTTTTTGGTTTGTAATGCAAAACAAGTTGGTGTCCAAATAAATCAAAATCGGTCCAATGTGTACTGCTTCGACCTTCTTCGCAACCAAGAACGTCTTTATAAAAATGCCTGCACTCATCAAGATTCCAAACGGGAATCGCCAAATGAAAAGGTGATATTTCGTTTTGTTTTACCATGTTTTTTTGGAAAATTTTAAGGCCTCATTTAGCGTATTCAATTCTTCAGCGGTCAAATTGCGGTAGCGCCCCACAGCACTTTTCAAATGAATATTCATGATGCGTACCCGTTGCAGCGATTCTACCTCGTAACCAAGGTATTCACACATCCGTCTAATTTGTCTGTTAAGCCCTTGTGTCAATATAATTTTAAAGCTATTTCGACTGAGTTTTTGGACTTTACAAGGCTTTGTTGTCGTGTCCAAAATGGGTACTCCTTTAGACATGCGCTCAATAAATGTTTGAGAAATGGGCTTGTCTACAGTGACAATATATTCTTTTTCGTGATTGTTGCTTGAGCGTAATATTTTATTGACAATATCTCCATCATCCGTCAACAGAATGAGTCCTTCGCTGTCTTTATCTAACCGTCCGATTGGAAAAATTCTTGAAGGATAATTAATAAAATCAATAATATTATTTTTTTCAACACGCGTATCTGTTGTGCAAACAATACCTGTAGGTTTATTAAACGCAATATAAACATGCGCTTTTTTACGTTTTGAAATGATTGTTCCGTCAACAGCAATTTCATCAGAGGGGCTGACTTTTGTTCCTATTTCAGGATGTTTTCCATTGACGGTTACTCGCCCTTCTTCTATGAGTTTGTCTGCAGCACGACGCGAACAATAACCGGCTTCACTTAAGAATTTATTCAGTCTGGTGAGGGTTGATTCCATGCTGTAAAGGTACAAAACTTTAATCCTCTAAAAAGTCAAGAATATGTTGGATGACAAGCTTTCCTTTTAGCCCATGGCCTAGGCCATTTGTTGTGATGAGTGTACTGTTTTTATAAGCAGTTTGAATTTCTAAAGCGTCTGTGTAAGGAATCACTGGATCATTTTGATCATGTATGATGAGTCCTTTACAGTCAATTTTGCTCATAAATTGAGCCGTATTGAAATAAGAAGAAGGTTGCCCAAATTTGCGCACAACTCTTTCTTCAATTCCACGTCTGACTCTACTGTTGAACCCCATCAGATCCGTATAATTTTTAAAAATTCCAGGAAAACCAGCTGGCGCACCCAAAAATATGAGCTTGCTCGCTAAGTGGTATCCGCTATTTTTCATAAAGAAGGAAATCGCCATACCACCTACCGAATGGCCTATTAAAACAGAGGGCTTAAATTTTTTGCAGACCACTTCAATAAATTTTGAATACAAAACAGCATTAAAACGGGTACTTCCTGAAGCCCCATGTGCTGGTGCGTCTAATCCAACAACGGCATAATCAGATTTTTGAAGTGCATGTACTACGTTTTTCCATCGTCCAGAATTACTCTCCCATCCATGTGCCAACAATACCGTCTCTTTTTTGCCTGACCACATATAAGTTGTGATGGGTAATTGCTCAAAATAAAGCACGCTTTGCTCTGCAGATGTCAAAATTGGATGGCTTGTTTTATAGCGTCCTTTAAGGGGTCTTGAAAATAAATCCAGAGCCCATTTTGAAGCTAATTTCAAATTCAAATACCCTATGATATTAAGAACAAACCCAATAAATTTTGGAAGAAAATTTTGCATGCTAATTGGCTTAAATCAATACCATTGAATAAAGAAGTCTTTGATTTTTGCTGTAGGAGGAATTGAAATGACTTCAATTATTTTATTCATATCGTAGCGTAAATCTTCAGGCAATTCATTTTTATCAATTGTAAAGTAAGCGTTGATTTCATCGACTGAAACAATTAAGTTTCTGAGTGTATTTTGAACGCTTGAAATATTGTAATTAGCGGATAAGCAACTGAAATCGCAGAGCTTGTCAAGACTTTTTTTTGTTTTGTATCGATTGTCTATGATTCGAATAGTTTGTATTGTAGATAAAGAATCAAGGGCTTCTTTTGGGGTGAGTTCCAAAAGTAATTTTTGTGTTCCTTTTTCAAAGACCTTAATTATATTCGTATTTCCTGCAAATTCATCACCACCAATGAATTGACTCAATGAATCGGCTTCAAAAACACGTTTCAAATCCTTTACTTGTGTAGAGTCGTTTAGTTTACCAACAGAGTGTTTGGTGATCAAAAAAGGATCTGGAGTCGTGGTGCATGCGGTCAAAATAATTATGGCTGCAAAAAAAGGGATTAGTAAATTTTTCATGGTTAATTTTTAGTGAGTACAATACTAAACGACTTTTTTTAGAATTCCAAATACAGCGCGAATAAAAGTGGCGCTTGTCAGTACCTTTACTACAGGGTTTTGGCGTTGCGATTTTCGTTTGTAAGGCGTTTGTTTTCTTTTTTGCTTTGGAGTGGCGGCGTTTATTTTCTTGATTTTTGCACCTAATATTTCATATGCGCTTTCTCGATCTATTGTTTTATTGTATTTTTCTGAAAGTTGAGAGGTCTCCATAAGATTTGATAGCTCTTGTGGACTTAAAACATCCATTCGGCTTTTTGGTGCACGCATCAATGTAGCAGTCAGTGGAGTTGGTCGGCCTTTTTCGTCCAAAGCGGTTACCAATGCTTCACCAATACCCATTGAAGTAAGTGCGGTTTCTGTATCAAAAAAGGAGGTCTCAGGATAATTTTGTGCTGTTAATTTTATAGTTTTTCGGTCTTTTGCTGTAAAAGCGCGTAATGTATGTTGAATTTTTAAACCCAATTGTCCTAAAACTTGTTCTGGAACATCTGTAGGGTTTTGGGTAACAAAATAGATACCAATACCTTTACTTCGAATAAGTTTGATGGTGTATTCGATTTGATGCAGAAGTTCTTTAGATGCTTCACTGAAAATCAAGTGCGCTTCTTCAATGAATAATACTAATTTTGGTTTATCCAAATCACCTTCTTCTGGAAAGGTTTCAAAAAGTTCCGCCAATAAACAAAGCATGAATGTAGAGAACAATTTTGGTCGATTTTTCACGTCATCCAATCGTATGATATTAATATAGCCCTGTCCATCAGTAGTTGTCCGAATAAAATCGTTAACTTCAAAACTTTCTTCACCAAAAAACAAATCTGCTCCTTGTTGTTCAAGCGCCACAACACGCCTTAAAATGGCACCCGTAGAGGTTTTTGAAATACGACCATATTCGTCTTGAACGCTTTCTTTGCCCTCGTTGGTCGCAAAGTTCAGCATGGCTTTGAAATCTTTTAAATCTAGCAAGGGGAGTTGATGGTCGTCACAATACTTAAAAATAACCGCCACAATTCCAGATTGGGTTTCAGTCAAATTTAGGATACGAGAAATAAGTACAGGGCAAAACTCACTGATTGTCGCTCTAAGGCGAACCCCATTTTGTTCAGAAATAGAAAACAATTCAACAGGGAATTTTTTTGGTTTAAATGGCAGTCCAATGGCTTTGTGACGTTCATCAATTTTTGGATGCCCAGGACTAGGTTTGGCCAATCCGCTCAAATCACCCTTGATATCCATAAGGACGGCTGGCACCCCATTTTCACTCAATTGTTCGGCTAAAACTTGTAGTGTTTTTGTTTTTCCAGTGCCCGTTGCACCTGCAATAAGGCCATGTCTATTCATGGTTTTTAGAGGCATTCTTACAAAAGCATTTGTTAGGGTTCTTTGATCAAGAATAGCTGCGCCTAAAGTAATGGATTTGCTTTTAAACGTGTTGCCTTGGACAATATAATCGAAGAATTCTTTTTTTGATGTCATAACAAAGTAGGTTTGGGTAAAATAAATGAAGTTTTCTTACTTAAACAAAAATCTGTAAACTATTTTTGCATTCTATGTTAAAACCTGAAATTCAAAATCTTGTCGATGCTGGGAAAATGCTTCCGCTAATGGAAGCGTTTTACACCATACAGGGTGAGGGTTACCACAAAGGAACTGCTGCATATTTTATTCGTATTGGGGGTTGCGATGTTGGTTGTCATTGGTGCGATGTAAAAGAAAGTTGGGATGCAAAATTGCACCCACCAACTTCGATAGAAACAATTGTGGACCAAGCGGCAGAATTCAGCGACACTATTGTAGTTACTGGAGGTGAGCCCCTCATGTGGGATATGAATCCCCTAACTTCATTGTTAAGACAAAAAACGTTAAAAACCCATATTGAGACTTCTGGTGCCTATCCATTAACTGGAGATTGGGATTGGATATGTCTGTCACCAAAGAAACGCAAACTTCCAATTTCTGAAGTATATTCAAAAGCAAATGAATTAAAAGTAATTGTATACAACAAAGACGATTTTAAATTTGCAGAAGAACAAGCTGCTAAAGTCACTCAAGATTGTATTCTATACCTCCAGCCAGAATGGAGTGTTCGCGAAAAAGTAACGCCTTATATAGTAGAATACGTCATGAAGCATCCAAAATGGAAAGTTTCTTTGCAAACACACAAATATTTAAACATTCCTTAATTTTATTTAGTCTTTTGCTTACATAGTGAAAGCTACGTTTGTGTTTTTTATGTATTTCATGTCATTATTGTATTTATCTTATTTTTTTAATTATAATATGAAACTATTTTAATTAAAAGTGTTTACAATATGAAACTTTATTTCAATATTTGCCCTCTAATTTAAAATAAATGACCATGTGTGGAATCGTTTGTGCTTTCGATTTGAAACAAAAAAGTGAAGTTTTAAGACCTCAAATTCTGGAAATGTCAAAAAAAATAAGACATCGAGGTCCAGATTGGAGTGGAATTTTTGATAATAACAAAGCCATTATGGCACATGAACGCTTGGCGATTGTCGATCCAGCATCTGGTAAACAACCCTTGTTTAGTCCAGACAAACAACTGGTATTAGCAGCCAATGGCGAGATATACAACCACAGAGATTTAAGATCTTCCTTAGAATCAGAATATGAATTCCAAACACAAAGTGATTGCGAAATTATATTAGCACTCTACAAAGAAAAAGGCGTAGATTTTGTGGATGATCTCAATGGAATTTTTGGATTTGCTATCTATGATGTAGCGCAAGATTCTTATTTCATTGCTCGTGACCATATGGGGATCATTCCATTGTATATTGGGTGGGATCAAAATGGAACTTTTTATGTTGCTTCAGAATTGAAAGCATTGGAATCTACTTGCACAAAAATTGAATTATTTCCCCCAGGACATTATTTATACAGTAAAAATGGAGAATTTGTACGTTGGTACAACAGAGATTGGAAGGATTATGATGCTGTTAAAGATAATGAAACAAGCATTCAAAAAATCAAGGATGCATTGGAAGCCGCTGTACACAGACAACTCATGAGTGATGTTCCTTATGGGGTATTACTGTCTGGAGGGTTAGACTCCTCAGTAACTTCAGCCATTGCCAAAAAATATGCTCAAAAAAGAGTGGAATCTGGCGATACTACAGATGCTTGGTGGCCACAATTGCATTCTTTTTCGGTGGGGTTGGAAGGGTCTCCTGATTTGGCCGCTGCCCAAAAAGTTGCCGACCATATAGGAACAGTTCATCATGAAATAAAGTTTACCATCCAAGAAGGATTAGATGCCATCAAGGACGTAGTTTATAATTTAGAAACCTACGACACCACCACCATTCGAGCCAGTACACCAATGTACCTGATGGCAAGAGTGATCAAATCTATGGGCATCAAAATGGTACTTTCTGGAGAAGGTGCTGATGAGCTTTTCGGTGGTTATTTATATTTTCATAAAGCACCAAACGACAAAGAATTTCATCAAGAAACTGTTCGTAAATTGGATAAATTGCATATGTATGATTGTTTACGTGCCAACAAAAGTTTAGCGGCATGGGGTATTGAGGGTCGTGTGCCGTTTCTTGATAAAGAATTTATGGATGTCGCCATGAGCATCAATCCCAAAGACAAAATGATTAATGGGGAACGTATGGAAAAATGGGTGGTGCGTAAGGCATTCGAAGATATGTTGCCAGAAAGTGTAGTATGGCGTCAGAAAGAGCAATTTAGCGATGGTGTTGGTTACAGTTGGATTGATACCCTTAAAGACTTAGTGGAACAAGAAATTTCTGATGAACAAATGGAAAATGCACATTTCAGATTTCCTATCCAAACCCCACTCAGCAAAGAAGAATTTTATTATCGTTCTATTTTTGAATCTCATTTCCCAAGCGAAGCCGCAGCACTTTGTGTACCGCAAGAACCTAGTGTGGCGTGCAGCACGAAAATTGCTTTAGAATGGGACGAAGCCTTTAAAAATATGAATGATCCAAGCGGAAGAGCAGTCGCAAAAGTGCATGACCAGGCCTATGATTAAAAAAGACTAATCCAAATAAAAGCGTTTAAGCCATTGTTTTATTTTTTTTGGTTTCAATAAAAATTTTAAAACGGCTAAATTTAATTTAAACCCTTTTTTCGCTCATTTTAGCGCATTTCAATCAAATGCGGTAATTGTTAATAATTTTAAGCAAATTCTCTAAAAACCACTTCTAATTCGTTTTGGGAATAATTATATTTGTTTGGCTGTAAAATTTGCAGTAAAATACTAAACAAACAAAATGAGTGAAGATATAAACAAAAACCAATATTCAGCAGATAGTATTCAGGCCCTTGAGGGTATGGAACACGTGCGTATGCGTCCGTCCATGTATATTGGAGATGTGGGGGTTCGCGGACTACACCACTTAGTCTACGAAGTTATTGATAATTCTATTGACGAAGCTCTTGCAGGGCATTGCGATAAAATTACGGTAACCATTAATGAAGATAATTCCATTACTACCGAAGATAACGGTCGTGGTATCCCTGTTGGATTGCACAAAAAGGAAGGTGTTTCAGCGCTTGAAGTCGTAATGACTAAAATTGGTGCCGGTGGAAAATTTGATAAAGATTCGTATAAAGTTTCTGGTGGACTACATGGTGTAGGGGTAAGTTGCGTAAATGCACTTTCCTCAAGTTTAAAAGCAACTGTTCATAGAGAAGGGAAAATTTGGGAACAAGAATACGAACGTGGAAAAGCTCTGTACCCTGTAAAATCAACTGGAACTACAGATAAGCGCGGTACAATAGTTACATTCAAACCAGACCCACAAATTTTTACACAAACTTTAGAATACAATTACGAAACACTCTCTAGCCGTATGCGTGAATTGGCTTATTTGAACAAAGGCATCACGGTTGTTATTATTGATAAAAGAGAAAAAGATGAAAAAGGAGAGTACATCTCCGAGACCTTCTTCTCCGAAGAAGGACTTTCAGAATTCATCAAATATTTGGACGAGACTCGAGAGCCCATCATGAAGTCTGTCATTGCGTTTGAAGGAGAAAAAAATGGTATTCCTGTAGAAGTCGCCATGATATATAATACTTCATATGCAGAGAATTTACATTCTTATGTCAATAATATCAATACCCACGAAGGTGGAACGCACCTTACAGGTTTCAGAAGAGGATTAACTCATACTCTAAAAAAATATGCCGATGAGTCTGGTATGTTGGATAAGCTGAAATTTGATATCGCTGGAGACGATTTCAGAGAAGGATTGACCGCCATAATTTCAGTAAAGGTAGCTGAGCCACAATTTGAAGGTCAAACCAAAACAAAACTCGGAAACAGAGAAGTATCAGCATCTGTCAGCCAAGCGGTTTCAGAAATGTTAACCGATTATCTTGAGGAACATCCTGACGATGCCAAAACCATTGTACAAAAAGTAATTTTAGCAGCTCAGGCCCGTCATGCAGCGCAAAAAGCTAGAGAAATGGTTCAGCGCAAAACTGTGATGAGTATAGGCGGTTTGCCTGGAAAGTTGAGTGACTGCTCGGAACAAGACCCTGCAAAATGTGAAGTGTTTTTGGTTGAGGGAGATTCTGCGGGTGGAACAGCCAAACAAGGTCGTGATCGTGCGTTTCAAGCCATTTTGCCACTACGTGGTAAAATTCTCAACGTCGAAAAAGCCATGCAACACAAGGTGTTTGAAAATGAAGAAATCAAAAACATTTTTACAGCACTCGGTGTAACCATTGGAACAGAAGAAGATTCCAAAGCATTAAATCTTTCCAAACTACGGTATCACAAAATTGTCATCATGTGTGATGCCGATATTGATGGGAGCCACATTGCGACATTGATTTTAACCTTCTTTTTCCGTTACATGAAAGAATTGATTGAAAGTGGGCACGTATATATTGCAACTCCACCCTTGTACTTGGTTAAAAAAGGTCAGAAAAAGCAATACGCTTGGAATGATCAAGAACGAGACGATATTGCAGACCAATTTGGTGGTGCAGTCAATGTACAACGTTATAAGGGTCTAGGAGAAATGAACGCAAGTCAGTTGTGGGACACCACCATGAATCCAGAATTCAGAACCTTACGTCAAGTTCAAATTGATAATGGCACAGAAGCCGATCGAATTTTCTCTATGCTCATGGGTGACGATGTACCACCACGAAGAGAATTTATCGAGAAAAATGCAATCTATGCTAATATTGATGCATAAATTTTAATACCAAAAATTAAAAGCCTTCAT
This sequence comes from Formosa sp., assembly GCA_038138145.1. Classification (GTDB taxonomy): domain Bacteria; phylum Bacteroidota; class Bacteroidia; order Flavobacteriales; family Flavobacteriaceae; genus UBA3537. The sequence continues at coordinate 12,448 of JAYQDD010000010.1, read as the reverse complement.
GATCAACTGTTTTGTTTGAAGTGAAGGTTTTTTTAGTTTAACCTAAAGACCTAATCCTATGAGAATCCCCCAACTTATTTTCTTACTTCTATTGTGCGTAATGAGCAACAGCAACGCACAACAAAACATCAATGAATTACTCGCAGCCGGAGTCGCTGACACCCAACGTTTTGCAGAACATTATATTGCACCTGCATCCGAAGGTCTGGTCTATGGCATTTCTAACGGTTGGTTCAATACTGCTAAATCTCCACGAAGATTTGGTTTCGAAATTTCGATTGTCGGAAATACGAGTTTTATAAAAGACGAAAAGAAAAGCTTCAATATGGTAGCTTCTGATTTTGAAAACATTCGTTTTCAGGACAATAGCACCAATAAGATTGTGCCAACAGTTTTTGGTGCCTCGTCTAGTGAAACCGTAGTTTTGACTTATGATGATCCAATTTTTGGGAATCAAGAAGTTTCTGTAGCGCTTCCAGGTGGGATTGGTTCTTCGGAATCTAACTTTATTCCAACGGCATTTTTACAAGCAAGTTTTTCGCCACTAAAAGGCACACAACTAAAAGTAAGAGTAGCTCCGAAATTGGCTTATCAAGATGCTCAACTCAATGCTTTCGGTGTTGGAATTCAACAAGACCTTTTGTCGTGGCTTCCTGCCAAAAAAGTATTGCCTATTGCCGTTTCTGGTGTAATTGCTTACACAAATTTGAAAAGCGAGTACGATTTTTCAGCTACAGAAGTGGTAGAAGGCAATAACCAACAAATGACGCTTGATGCAAACTCAATGATTTATCAATTGGTGATAGGGACAAAATTGAAAATTATTAATTTTTACGGCTCTATAGGACATATTAGAGGGGGTACAAAAACAAAATTATTGGGAACATACAAAATTGTAAACGGTGCTGTAAGTTCCGATGAGATTGTAAATCCAATTTCTATAAAAAATAAGATTTCAGGAATGCGTACAACTTTGGGTGCCAATTTGAAGCTCGGATTTTTTGGCATCAATGCGGATTATACGATTGCGGAATATGACAGTGCTTCTTTGGGAATTAATTTTGGTTTTTAAGCATAAGAAACGACAATTATCAGTACATTTGTCATACCCTAAATAGTGAAACAAACAGACTAAGAATCTTAATAATTCAATCATCAAAAAATAAATAAAAAATGAAAGTTACTGTTGTAGGTGCAGGTGCCGTTGGTGCAAGTTGTGCCGAATATATTGCCATCAAAAATTTCGCTTCCGAAGTCGTTTTATTGGACATCAAGGAGGGCTATGCCGAAGGCAAGGCCATGGATCTTATGCAATGTGCATCGCTTAACGGATTTGATACCAAAATAACAGGTACAACGAATGATTATGCAAAAACTGCGGGCAGCAATATTTGTGTTATTACTTCAGGAATTCCAAGAAAACCAGGGATGACACGTGAAGAACTCATTGGAATCAATGCAGGAATTGTAAAAACAGTTTCAGAAAATTTAGTAAAACATTCGCCTGAAACCGTACTCATTGTTGTGAGTAACCCAATGGATACGATGACCTATTTGGCACATCAAGTTACAGGACTTCCAAAGCACAAAATCATTGGAATGGGTGGGGCATTGGACTCCGCACGATTTAAATACCGATTGGCCGAAGCACTTGAAGCGCCCATCAGTGATGTAGATGGTATGGTGATTGGTGGGCACAGCGATGTTGGTATGGTGCCATTAATTTCTCATGCTACGCGCAACAGCATCAAAGTCTCTGAATTTATTTCGCATGAACGCTTAGAGCAAGTCAAAGAAGATACCAAAGTTGGTGGCGCTACATTAACAAAATTGTTAGGCACATCGGCATGGTATGCACCAGGTGCAGCAGTAAGTGGTTTGGTACAAGCTATTGCCTGTGATCAGAAGAAAATATTTCCATGCTCTACACTACTAGATGGAGAATATGGCCTTAAAGATTTGTGTATTGGTGTACCAGTAGTTTTGGGCGCTAATGGAATCGAACGCATTGTTGAAATAGAATTGAGTACTGCCGAAAAAGAACATCTTCAACGCAGTGCAGAAGGTGTCCAAAAGACCAATGGCCTTCTAAATTTATAGCTGATCAATAAGCATAAAGCATTTAAAAATTAAAGCACTACTATTTTTGTGGTGCTTTTTTTATTAAAACCAAAAATCTATTGGCAAATTACTTCGTAAATCATATATTTGCTCGTTTACAAATTAAAGCAGACCAAAATAATTCAAAATGCAAAATAAAGGATTAGTAAAGTTATTCGCCCTCTTGTTTGGATTGGTAAGTATATACCAATTATCATTCACATTCAAGGCAAATCAAATTGAAGAAGAAGCACAACAATTTTCCATCAATAAAATTGCTGACATAGAGTCAGATTACGATTCAAAACGTTCTGTAGCACGTCTAAACTATCTAGACTCTCTAAAAGCGCAAGAAGTATTCAACATAGGAATTGCGTCATACAATTACGATGAAGTCAAAGAAAAAGCTATGAACCTTGGTCTTGACCTCAAAGGTGGAATCAACGTGATTCTGCAAATTTCCGTTAAAGATATTCTTGTAGGATTGGCCAACGAAAGTAAAGACCCTGTCTTTAGAAAAGCGTTAAACGATGCCGAAGAACTACAAAAAGACAGTCAAAACACTTACTTGGAAGACTTTTTTGTGGCATTTGAAGCCATAGACGAAAACGCTAAACTGGCATCTCCAGATATTTTTGCCAACAGAACCTTGAGTGATGAAATCACGTTCAATATGAGCAATGATGAGGTAAAACCTATCTTATCTTCAAAAATTGACGAGTCTATTATTTCTGCTTTTGAAGTCCTCAGAAAGCGTATTGATAAGTTTGGCGTTACACAACCAAACATACAGCGTATCGGTACCTCTGGACGTATTTTGGTAGAATTGCCAGGAGCCAAAGAAGTAGAGCGTGTCAAAGGATTACTTCAAAGTACAGCACAGCTTGAGTTTTGGGATGCTTATAAAGGTGAAGAATTTGGGAATTTCTTATTCCAAGCCAATGAAGTGCTCAAAGAAGTTGTAGACAATTCTACAGATGAGGTTGATGCTGAATCAGAAGATGACGCCATTTCAGATATCATTGGCGATACAGACGCAGAAACTGGCGAAGATGGCACTGTCAATCCATTGATTGATTTAGTTCGTGCTCCTGGCTACACAGGAGGTCCTGTACTCGCTTCTTTTGAGGCCAAAGACCAACAGAAAGTTTCAGCGTATTTGAATAATCCTAAAGTTAGAGCATTGCTCACGCCAGAGCAACGCTATGTTAAGTTTGTTTGGGGTATTCCTCAAATTCAACAAACTAATGAAGAAGATACACAAAGTATTGAGCTGGTAGAACTTTATGCACTAAAAGGGAATAGAGAAAATAAACCACAATTGAGTGGTGCTGTAATTACCGATGCACGTCAATCATATCAACAAAATGGAAACCCTAGTGTATCTATGCAGATGAACCTTAAGGGCGCAAAAATCTGGGAAGAAATGACTGGGAATGCCTTTAATACTGGGGGGCAGATTGCTATTGTTTTAGATGATATAGTATACTCTGCGCCAGGGGTGACTTCGGGACCCATTGCTGGCGGTAATTCTGAAATCTCGGGATCTTTTACGCTCAATGAGGCAGTAGATTTAGCAAATGTTTTGCGTGCGGGAAAATTACCAGCTTCAGCTGATATCGTTCAAGCCGAAGAAGTAGGGCCTTCGTTAGGACAAGAAGCTATAGATAGTGGAATGAAATCATTCCTAATTGCATTAGCATTTGTATTGCTTTGGATGATATTTTACTACGGAAAAGCAGGCATATATTCTAATGTGGCCTTGTTGCTCAACATTCTCCTAATCTTTGGAATTTTATCAGGGTTAGGTGCTGTACTGACCCTTCCGGGGATTGCGGGTATCGTCCTTACTATAGGTATAGCAGTGGATGCTAACGTACTGATTTATGAGCGTATCCGAGAAGAATTATACAAAGGGAAAGGACAAAAAGAAGCGGTTCGTGATGGTTTTTCTAATGCATTATCTTCGATTTTAGATGCGAACATCACCACAGGGCTTACGGCTCTAATTCTTTACACTTTTGGAACAGGCCCAATTAAAGGTTTTGCAACAACCCTTTTAATTGGTATTTTAACATCATTATTTACAGCTATTTTCATTTCAAGGTTACTCATCGATTGGCATTTGAATCGCGGAGAAAAACTCGATTTTTCAACGAAAATCACCAAAGGATTATTTCAATCCATCAAGATTGAATTCCTTAAAAAGAGAAAAATGGCTTATGTTATTTCAGGTGCCATCATCACCGCTGGATTGATTTCATTGTTTACCACTGGATTAGACCAAGGTATTGATTTTGTTGGAGGACGTACTTACACCGTACGTTTTGCTCAAGACATGAATACCGAAGAAGTAAAAGCTGCTGTAAATGACGTGTTCAACAGTGCTGAGGTAAAAACCATAGGAAGCGCCAATCAATTAAAAATTTCTACGAAATATAAAGTCAATGAAAACTCTGCTGAAGTTGATGCTGAAGTACAAGAGAAACTCTACGGCGCATTAGTTCCATTCTTACCAGATGGTACGACGTATAAGCAATTCATTGATGCTGAAAACAACGTTGGAAAAATGTATTCTGGTAAAGTGAGCCCTACCATTGCAGATGACATCAAAAGGTCTTCAGTGTGGGCAATTTTGGGGTCACTCATTGTAGTGTTCTTATATATATTGTTACGTTTCAAAAAATGGCAATTCTCACTGGGTGCTGTTGCCGCAGTATTCCATGATGTGCTTATTGTACTAGGAATATTTTCTATCGCATGGAAGTTTTTACCGTTCAGTATGGAAATAGATCAAGCATTTATTGCGGCCATCCTTACGGTGATTGGATACTCATTGAACGATACCGTGGTTGTATTTGATAGAATTCGAGAATACATCAATGAACATTCAAGTTGGGATTTTGAAAAGATCGTAAATAGTGCTTTGAACAGTACTTTGAGCAGAACATTGAATACCTCGCTTACAACTTTGGTTGTATTGTTGGCCATGTTTGTGTTTGGTGCAGATTCACTTAGAGGCTTGTTGTTTGCGTTGATTGTAGGCGTTCTCGTAGGAACCTACTCATCGGTATTCATTGCAACACCAATAATGCATGACACGCTAAAACGTTTAGATAAAAAATCTAGATAATTATAATTTTTATAATACAAAAAAAAGCCACTTCCTTGGAAGTGGCTTTTTTGATGTACTAAAGTATCAAGCTGTTTTGGATTGATGAAAAAACATAAAATATAGCCCAACAAGAATAAAAGGAATACTAAGCACCTGTCCAGTATTTAACCCCAAAATCCAATCTTCTCTACCATTGACTTGAGCAATTTTAAATTGTTCTACAAATACCCTTACCGCCATAAGCATCAATAAAAATAATCCAAAAAGAAACCCTTCTTGTTGTCCTTTTTTGGTTTTCCAATACAATACATATAAAATCAGAAATACAAACACATAGCCAAAAGCTTCATACAATTGCCCTGGATGGCGCGGAATGCTATCCATATCCTTAAAAACAACTGCCCATGGTAAACCCTCACCAGCAGGTTTTCCAATCATTTCAGAATTAAAAAAATTACCAATTCTGATGAAAATAGCGCCCAATCCACAAGGAATTACGATACGGTCTAAAATCCATAAAACAGATTTTTTAAGTATTTTTTTATTGTAGAGATACATAGAAATAATCATACCGATGGCAGCCCCATGACTTGCCAGTCCGCGAAATCCTGTGAATTCAAAACCACCACTAAACTTAAAAGGTAAAAAGACGCTTAGAAAATCTTCTCTAAACAATTCGGCTTGATAAAAAATTACATGCCCCAAACGTGCCCCAATCATAATTCCCAATACCGAATACATAAACAAACTGTCGAGTTTTTGTTCAGACTCATTTTCGTTTTTGTAGATTTTTTTCATGATATAAAATCCAAAAATGAATGCTACCATCCACATTAAACTGTAGTAGTGAATTTTGAAATTCCCAAAAAGGCGAATACCATCAGATGCAGGTTCCCAAACGATTTGTAAAAAAGTCATAGTGTGTTGTTTTGTCTGTAAATATACAGAATTGAGCAGTAATACAGTTGATTAAGTTTTGATCTTACTCCTCTTTTTTTGGAACAGGGTCATAGCCCGAGCCACCCCAAGGGTGGCAGCTAAAAATCCGCTTTAATCCTAAAAACCCTCCACGAAAAAAACCATGTTTCTGTAATGCTTCCACACAATAGTGAGAACATGTGGGTTGATAGCGACACTTGGCTGGAAATAATGGAGAGATCCATTTTTGATAGCTCTTAATCAGCCAAACCAATGGTGTCGTAAGTAAAATTTTCATGGCTTATTCAATGGAAAAAGCGGTTCCGTCTTTACCGTCTTTAAGTTGGATTCCAATTTCGTTCAGTTGATCTCTTATCTGATCTGAAAGCGCAAAGTTTTTTTGTGCACGAGCCTCATTTCTTAAAGTAATAAGAAGTTGAACAGTGTCTGCAAATTTATCATCAGAAGATGCTGCACTTGTTTCTTGAAGTCCTAAAACATCAAACACAAAAGCGTGAAGCGTGTTTTTTAGAAGTTCTAAGTTGATTGCATCAATAGTGTTGGTGCCGTCTTTTATTTGATTGATATATTTTACAGCACTAAAAAGTTCTGCAATCAAAATTGGAGTATTGAAGTCGTCGTTCATGGCATCATAACAACTTTTTTTCCATGCCTGAACATCAAAATCTGCTGATGCTTTAGTAGCTGGAAGTAGGGGAAGCACGCTTAGAGCTTCCATGAGTTTTTGAAATCCTTTTTCGGAAGCCAAAAGCGCGTCATTGCTAAAGTCCAGAATACTTCTGTAGTGTGCCTGCATCATGAAAAAACGAACGACCGAAGAAGAGAACCCTTTAGAAAGCTTATCGTTGTCTCCACTTAAAATTTCAGCAGGAAGTATATTATTGCCTGTCGATTTTGCCATTTTTTGGCCGTTTAAGGTCAGCATATTGGCATGCATCCAAAAATTGACTGGATTGTGGTTGTGCCATGCTTTGGCTTGAGCAATTTCACATTCGTGATGAGGGAATTTTAAGTCCATTCCACCTCCGTGAATATCAAACTGTTCTCCTAGATACTTGGTGCTCATAGCTGTACACTCTAGATGCCAACCTGGAAATCCAATACTCCAAGGAGAAGGCCAACGCATAATATGTTGAGGTTCGGCTTTTTTCCACAATGCAAAATCTTGTGGATTTTTCTTATCGGATTGTCCGTCTAGAGCACGTGTATTGTGCATTAAATCTTCAATTTTTCTACCGCTTAAAATGCCATAGTCATTGGATTCATTATATTTCAAAACATCGAAATATATTGAGCCACTTGCTTCATAAGCAAAACCATTATCCATGATTTCTTTTATGATTTCTATTTGCTCTATTATGTGCCCAGTAGCGGTAGGTTCAATGCTTGGTGGAAGAAAGTTGAAAGCATTTAAGGTGTTATGAAAGTCTACGGTATACATCTGAACAACTTCCATCGGTTCCAATTGTTCGAGTCGTGCTTTTTTAGCGATTCGGTCTTCGCCTTGATCGGCGTCATTCTCTAAATGACCAGCATCAGTAATGTTTCGAACATAACGCACTTTGTAGCCCAAATGTTTAAAGTAGCGAAAGATCATGTCAAACGACATGAATGTTCTGATGTTTCCAAGATGTACATTACTGTACACGGTTGGGCCACAAACATATAGCCCAATATGCCCCTCGTTTATGGGAACGAAATGTTCTTTTTTTCCAGTAAGGGAATTGTAAATCGAAATTTTTTGTTGCTCAAACAAATTCATTGGCTAGCAGTATGTTTAGAATTTTGTTTCTAAGCGAATATAGTCCAAAAACTCTCTTTTTGTTTCTTTATTTTTGAATTGACCGCCAAATTCACTTGTTATAGTGCTGCTCTCGATATCTTTTATTCCTCTTGAGTTTACACATAAATGTTTGGCATCAATCACGCATGCAACATCATCTGTATTCAGTACTTTTTGAAGTTCTTCTACAATTTGAATGGTAAGACGTTCTTGTACTTGAGGCCTTTTGGCAAAATAATCTACAATTCTATTCATTTTTGAAAGGCCAACAACTGTTCCATTGGAGATGTATGCGACATGGGCTCTGCCCACAATTGGAAGCAAATGATGTTCGCAAGTGGAGTAAAGTGTGATGTTTTTTTCAACAAGCATTTCGCCATAGTTGTATTTGTTTTGAAATGTTGAAGCTTTGGGCTTCTTTTTTGGGTCTAATCCACCAAAAATTTCATTGACAAACATTTTGGCTACCCTGTTTGGGGTGCCTTTCAGACTGTCGTCACTAAGGTCAAGCCCCAAAGTTTCCATGATGTGTTTTACATCATCTCGAATGATTTCAATTTTTTCGTCATTATTCAAAATAAAAGCATCCTCCCGAATTGGCGTGTCTGAAGAAGTTCCAATGTGATTGTCTCCTATGTGGTCTGTTTCATTTGAGTTAATATGTAGTCCCATTAAATATTGTAATTAAAACATCCTAAATTGTATCTACAAAGATAGTTATTTTCTCTCTTTAGAACTCTAATTTTCCATTATTAACAAAATTTTTTAAAATTATTGAAAATAAATAATTAACTTTAGCGGTACACTCTACTCTGTTTAGGGTGTGCAATTAAACCAATTTTACTCCACATACTGAAGCGTTGGCTTTGTTCAACTTATTCAGTTTTGTGAACCAATTTAACTTTTTATGAGCGCATTATTTTACACTATTGCCCTTTCTATATTTTTGTCTTTCTCTTGTTTTGGACAAAACTCAAAGGTTTATAAAGACACTCCACAAGTTATTGCTTTTAACAGCAATACAAAAGCACCATTTACAAGTTACGAATTAAATAAACTTCAAGAAGTTTATGGCGATGCCTTAAGTTCTGAAATATTAAACCGCCCTAGTCGTGTTTTAGCACTCAAAGATATTTTAAGAAATAGGGTGGTCATTAAAAAGGTATCAAAGCCTAGTGCCCAAAAACCATGTCCTCTTTTGTCCGAAGTTCCTCTTTTTGATGCTTTCGTGTCTAATCTTACAAGGGATAAACTTTTCGATCCAAAGACCTTCAATCCTTTGAAATACAATTTCCCATTTTCTCGGCGTGGGAATCAACTGTTTCGTGTAGACCAAACAGATTACTTCATTTTGATCAAACCTCAACATTACAACAATTAACCATGAAAAAGGGATTATTACTTTTCTTGCTTATGATTTTCTGTGCTCATGTTTCAGCGCAACGGAGCTGTGGAACAGAAGATTACATGAACGAAATGATGAAAGACCCCGTTTATGCTGAACAATGGGCCAAAGATCAAGAACTTTTGCAAAAAGAGTTGGCTCGAAGATCTGTTTTGGGGCGTAGTTCATTTGCAATGAACGAAATTGTAATTCCAGTAGCAGTTCATTTTCCTGAGGGATCAGAAGCAGACCGCGCATGTCTCGAAGCCTTAGCACAAAACCAAGTAGACATTCTTAACGGCGATTTTACAGCAACCAATCCCGATGCAAATCTTTGGACTGCTGCAAGTGCCTTTTACCCTGGTGTGGTTCATGGCGCGGCGAACATAAAATTCTGTATTGCAACTTCCAACCATCCTGCAAATACAGACAATGATTTAGTTGAAGGTGGACCAGCTGTTTCTATTGGATATGACTTTGGAGGAGGAAGTTCAGCCGATCCTCTTTGGGGCGGATATTTAAATTTTTTGGTTAAAACACTTGGTGGAGGGACATTAGGATTCTCTCCAAAACCAGGCAATATTGCTGCTGGTCAGGCAGTTTCTATAAATACTTTCGCATTTGGGTCAGGATCAGGTTGTCCTGGTTCCAATGTTGTTCCTGGGGCACCTTATAACCTTGGAAGAACAGTAACCCATGAACTTGGACACTTTTTTGATTTGAGTCATGTTTGGGGGGATGGAGGTTGCGGTGTGGACGATGAAATTGCCGATACCCCTGAAGCGGATGGCGCAAATGGAGGGTGTCCATCAAACCCACAAAATTTTCCTGGTTGCGTTCCCGGTGAATTTGAGTTGTATATGAATTATATGGACTATACCGATGATGCCTGTATGTATATGTTTTCTCAAGGTCAAATAGACGTCGTAGATGCCTATGTAGCTGGTGTTCTGGAAGCACAATTCAAACCCAATACGGTTCCAGTCTGTGTCGATACTCCTGAGTATACCATGACTGATGGACTTATCAATACATGTAATGGGATTTTCTATGATTCTGGTGGTGCCGATAGTGGTTATGCAAACAATGAAACGTTTACATATACTATTTGTCCTGAAAATCCTGGGCAAATCATTCAATTAGACTTTACCAGTTTTAGCACTCAGACAGGTGCGGATATTTTCAGTATTTACAATGCAGATAATGCAGATGATCCGACAACACTTTTAGGCGATTACTCAGGTACTGATCCTGCAGATAGTCCTGGTACAGTTGCGGCTACCACAACAAACACTTCTGGGTGTTTAACCATAGTATTTACAAGTAATGCTTTTGGTTCAGAAGATGGATGGCAAGCCAACATTTCTTGTCAAGATCCACCTACAGAATGTCAAACCGTTTTAGCACAATTAGACTCAGCTTTCCCAGAGCCCAATGCTGATGGTTACATTCTTGTCTGCCCTGGTGAAGAAATTACGCTTTCAGGAAGCGGTACTTTTTCAGAACCTGGAGGAGGAGATGGAGCAACATATCAATGGGAAACAGGAGACGGAACAGTCATAGACGGTCAAACAGCAACCTTTTCTTATGACGAACCGGGAGTGTATGTGGCCAATTTAAACATTTGGGACACCAATACCACTATTCTCCCTGAGGGATGCAAAAATACAAACTTGATTAATCAAATTATACTGGTCAGTACATCACCTGATTTTACTGCAACTGTTCCTGATCAAGATCCATTATGTTTTGGCGCCACAACTTCCATAACACCTGTGGTTACCCCAACTACATTTAATAATGATTGCACACCTCCTGAAAGTGTACAGACTTTTTTACCTGATGGTAATGGAGATCGATATACTACCTGTATTACGGTTAGTTGCTATCAGTCAGACCAAGTTATAGAAGATATATCGGATCTTGTTGATATTTGTCTAAACATTGAACATTCTTATGTTGGGGATTTAGAAATCTTTATAACCAGTCCTAATGGTGTACAAGTTGCATTACACAATTATTATGGTATTGGTTTTGGTCAATATTTAGGAGGTGCAAATGATGATGGCACCACCCAACCAGGAGTTGGAGCTGATTATTGTTTTTCAATGGCAGGTACGGATAATCTTATTAATGGCAATTTAATTTCAGCTGGTAGTCCAGCAGGCCCCTCAATTGAACCTGGATTATACCTTCCTGATGAGTCTTTTGAAAATCTAATAGGTAGTTCCTTAAATGGTGACTGGTGTATCGAGGTTGTGGATAATTTAAGTGTTGACAATGGTTGGATCTTCTCTTGGGAATTAAATTTTAATCCAGCTCTTACACCCGCAAATCTTTCTTTTACACCAGAAATCGTTTCAGGGTCATGGGCAGATGACCCCACCATTACAGAAACCAATGCCGATGTCATTACTATAGCCCCACCAAACGAAGGTCAATACTGTTACACCTACACGGTAGTCGATAATTTTGGTTGCGAATACACACATGAGGTGTGTGTAGACGTTTTGCCAGAAATTATTTTTGATGCACCAGACGACCTTTTTATATGCGATTCTGTAGCACCCCCCTATATTTTTGATTTATCTGAAAATGAAGCTACAATGCTTGCGCCCAATACAAACCCAGCAGACTACGTAGTTACATTTCACAACACCATAGCCGATGCGGAAAACGACACTGGAGCAATTACGGACACCACAGCATACTCTGGTACAGATAACGAAGAAATTTTTGTTCGCTTCGAGTATTTAAATTCAAATTGCTTTGAAATTGAGTCATTCCAACTTAAACTTATCGATTTACCCCAAATTTTTGCAGCACAAGACATAGTGAAATGTGATGATTTGTCTAACGATGGTGTTGAAGAGTTTGATTTAGAACAGCGAACATTATCAGTCTTAGGAACACAATCAGCAACAGATTACGAAGTAACTTATCATGTAGATTTAGCATCTGCTGAAGCTGGGACAGATAATCTGGTAAGTCCATATCTTAGTACTTCTAATGCGCAAGGGATATATGTACGTGTTCAAGCTGCTGGAGGTGGAGGATGCTTCATCGTTAGCCCCAATCCATTATTCAATTTGATAGTGACCAACAAAGCTACAGCTATAACACCCAA
>JAYQDD010000009.1:24370-71670 GCA_038138145.1 Formosa sp. | reverse complement strand
AATTACTATTATCATCCGTTGCTGTCCAAACTCTTGTAATCACTGAGTTGTTTCCAGTACCTGCAACAGTTGTATCAGCAGAACTTATAGTCACATCATTATCACAGTTATCTGTAGCAACTGGTATTCCTAATGCCGATGTTGTTGTATCAGCATCACATTCTACAGTCACACTCGCTGGTGATGTTGTAAATCTTGGATCTTCTAAATCTCGAGAATGAATACTTGCACGTATATCACAGTTTAAATTTCCTACTCCATCAATACCACTATTATATGTATAATATACGGTGTAATCAGACGCAATAATATTATGTGCTGCTGGAGTAACATTAATTATTTCATCTTCTTCTAAAGTAGACCAAATGAAACTTTGTATACTTCCTGGGACTAATATTACATCTTTATTAAAAGTTATACTTGTTGATGTACCAGGGCAAATTTCAGTGCTATATGTTAAAGATAAATTTGGAATTAACAATCTCACTTCAAATCTATCTGCGCTTTCAATACCATCCACAGTTTGTGATATATAATATGTATTGTCTCCAACTGGTAAAAATGAATAAGCAGATATCGCATCAGTTGAAGATTCCGTGTCATACCAACTTATTGAAGCTCCAGATTCAGTATAAATATTAATACCAGCACTTCCCGGATTTGATTGAACTTGTGTTCCTGGGCATATTGCTTGAATAGCATCACCTGTTGGCGCTGGAGGTGTAATTGTTTTTGGTTGATTTATACTGCTTCTATCAATCGATAAGCTGTGTGTAGTTTCCGCTGATAACCCACTAAGAATAAAGCATAGCCCAAGCGATATTAAAAAAGTATAAATTGGTTTCAATACTTAAAATTTGAAAATTTATTCAAATATCACCCAAATTAATAAAATTATCTCTAGGACTTATAATATTTTGATTATAAATTTATGATTAATCTTTAAGTAATCCATGAAATTAACTCTTAATTTGCAACTATATTTTTTATATTTATGTAATTAACCAAAAATAAAAACTTTAAGAAATGAAAAAAACAGCATTGATAAGTATGTCTTTGATTTTAATGACTTCTTGTGCCATTAGTATCGGAAACTCAAAAAAAACACCACCACCTCCATCTACAGAAAAAATTGTAGAAGCGGATAGAGAAGTTGGCTATTTAAAAACGCCAAACAAAACTTATACGGCTTCTTCAGGGGATAATTCTGTAGTAGAATTGTGGGACAAATACATAGAAGTTCATAACAACAGAAATATTGATGCAATTATGGAAATGGAATCCGATAACATTCAAATTTGGGGACCAAATGGAGAATATATTAAAGGTAAGGAGGCACATGCAGCATTTTTGGCGCAATGGTTTGATGGAGCAAACCCAAAATGGAATACATTTTTCTCGTTTCCAATGAAAGTTAATGATTTGGAAGCTCAAAAAGACGGGCAATGGGTAGTCACTGGAGCACAAGTTACAATGACCGTTGAGGGTCAAGAAATGAATTTTATTCACTTGTCAGATATATATATTGAGAATGGAAAAGTGAATAAATTTTATGTGTATCAGCGACTTCCAGCTTCAAAACAATAGCTTTATACAATAATCTATTTATAAAAAAAACCACCATTAGGTGGTTTTTTTGTTTTTTAGATTTAGGGTTTAAATGATTTTAAGGATTATTTTTTAATAATTATTTATTTATTTAATCAACTATTGATAAATCTTTAATTTTTGTAAAAAAACTAAAGCTTGCGTTTTTATTAAAAAATTAATTTATAGTTTTACGCCAATTATAAATAAATAATGATTGCACTTCAATCGATATTAATTCTAACGTCATCGCATACTTTACCGAGTAATGCCCCTTCGCGTCCGCGTCACAGCCGTCGTCGCCCTTAGGGTGTATTTATAATTTTTGGAACTTAGGTGAGTCCGGTTCTGTTTTTCAATCTCTTTTTAGTATTAACTTTTTTTAATCTTTTGATAATGGAATTAATTATCACAGATAAATCACATCATATTTATGCGCAAATCATTTGCGAGACCATTGAAGCTGCTGCACAGGTTAGAGGTACGGGCATCGCAAAACGCTCTCCAGAATACATTTGTTCGAAAATGGATCAAGGGGATGCTGTTATTGCATTAGATGGCGAAACATTTGCAGGATTTTGCTACATCGAAACTTGGGACCACAATAAATTTGTGGCCAATTCTGGCCTTATTGTGCACCCCGATTATAGGAATCAAGGGTTGGCCAAAAAAATAAAAAAAATGGTTTTTGAACATTCAAGGACAAAATATCCTGAGGCCAAAGTGTTCAGTATCACAACAGGCTTGGCCGTAATGAAGCTCAATTCAGATTTGGGTTATAAACCCGTAACGTTTTCCGAATTGACCAAAGAGCCCTCTTTTTGGAAAGGCTGTCAAACCTGTAAAAATTATGATGTTTTGCAACGTACCGAGCAGACTATGTGCCTGTGTACTGGAATGTTATTCGACCCCAAAAATCAAAAAAAGAAAAGCAAAAAGAAGATTAAAGCATCAACGTTTAAACGATTAAAAAGCATCAAACAAACGCTTTTTTTAAAAAAACAAAAAAATGAATTCTAAAGATAAATTAGTATTGGCCTATAGTGGTGGATTGGACACTTCTTACTGCGCTGTACACCTTTCTCAAGATCTTGGTTATGAGGTGCACGCCGTTAGTGTAAATACAGGAGGGTTTACCCAAAATGAAATCCAATCTATTGAAGCGAAAGCATATAAAATGGGTGTTTTTACTTATAAAAACATCGAAGCAACAGCACAATTTTATCAAAAGGTTGTCAAGTATTTGATTTTTGGTAATGTCCTCAAAAACAGCACTTATCCACTTTCCGTAAGTGCCGAGCGTATTATTCAAGCCATTGAAATTGTTAAATATGCAAAATCAATAAACGCAAAATACATCGCCCACGGAAGTACGGGTGCAGGAAATGATCAGGTACGATTTGACATGATTTTTCAAACGTTGGCACCAGAAGTTCAAATCATAACTCCAATCCGCGACAACAAATTAAGTCGAGAGGAAGAAATTGCTTACCTAAAATCTAAGGGGGTAGATTTGTCTTGGGACAAAGCAAAATATTCCATCAATAAAGGGCTTTGGGGAACAAGTGTTGGAGGTGACGAAACGTTGACTTCTCATTTGGCCTTACCAGAAGAAGCTTATCCTTCGGCAATGAAAAATAATAATGAAACTCTGGTGAAACTTAGTTTCATAAAAGGAGAGTTGGTCGCTATTGATGGTATAGAAAACACGCCAGTTCATAATATTAAAATACTTAATGAATTAGCATCGGCATACGCCATTGGTAGAGACATTCATGTGGGCGATACTATAGTGGGCATCAAAGGGCGTGTTGGTTTTGAAGCTGCTGCAGCACTGATTATCATAAAAGCACATCACCTTTTAGAAAAACATACGCTTTCCAAATGGCAATTGCAACACAAAGATAGTATGGCAAGCTATTATGGAATGCACCTTCATGAGGGGCAGTACCTCGATCCTGTGCTGCGCGATATGGAATCATTTTTTGAATCCAGTCAAGCCAATGTGACAGGGGACGTATCAGTGGTTTTAAAGCCTTATCACTTTACGCTAAATGGTGTAGATTCTCCTTATGATTTAATGAAATCTGAGTTTGGAAGTTATGGTGAAATGAACACTGCATGGACCGCCGATGATGCCAAAGGATTCATTAAAATTACGGCCAATCAAAATAAAATCATTCAAAATATAAATTCAAAATCATGATACAAGTAGGTATAATTGGTGGAGCGGGCTACACCGCTGGCGAGTTAATTAGGTTACTGCTCAATCATCGAAATGCGGCCATAAACTTTGTATACAGTACTTCAAGCGCAGGGCGCTTTTTAAGTGAAATACATCAAGATTTGGTAGGCGAATCTGATCAAAAATTTTCAGATCAAATAAATCCAAATATTGATGTTTTGTTTTTGTGTCTGGGGCATGGAAATTCAAAAGCATTTTTAGAAAACCATTCGTTTTCTAAGCAAACAAAAATCATCGATTTGAGTCATGATTTTAGGTTAAATACACATTCAATATTTCAAGAAAAAAACTTTTTGTATGGACTTCCAGAATTGAATAAGAATCAAATTAAAAATGCTAATTATATCGCAAATCCAGGGTGTTTTGCTACAGCGATTCAGTTGGCGCTATTGCCATTGGCTGCCCATCATTTGATTCAAAATCCAGTACATATCAATGCGGTTACTGGCGCTACAGGTGCAGGGACAAAACCTTCCGCCACAACCCATTTCACATGGAGAGACAATAATTTTTCGCACTATAAAGCATTTGAACATCAACATTTAGGAGAAATTAAAGAATCTTTACACGCCCTTCAATCTGATTTTTCGGCTGATTTGAATTTTATTCCAAACAGAGGAAATTTCTCTAGAGGGATTTTTGCCACCCTCTATTTGGAGATTAATGAAGATTTGGAACACATCAAGGGGTTGTATAAAGCGTTTTACAAAAATGCTGCGTTTACCGTTATTTCTGAAAATGAAATTCATCTAAAACAGGTGGTTAATACCAATAAATGTTTGATACACCTCACAAAACACAACAATAAATTACTCATAACCAGTGCCATAGACAATCTTTTAAAAGGGGCATCAGGCCAAGCCATTCAAAATATGAATCTTATGTTTGGCTTTGAAGAACACGAAGGATTGAAGCTAAAGGCGAATTATTTTTAATCAACTTTAATATGAAAATAGCAGTTATAGGAACAGGAAATTTGGGGCGATCAATTGCCAAAGGATTAATCATAAACAATGCCATCACGTCCTTGTATTTGACGCGAAGAGGGTTAGGTGCGCTCAAAGAATTTGATGGATACAAAAATGTTCATTTGACAAGCGATAACCGATTGGCAGTACAAAAATCGGACATTTTGATTTTCGCAGTTCAACCTGCGCATTTACAATCTATTCTTGAAGATATTGCTCCGTTTTTAACAGAAAAACACATTTTGATTTCGACCATCACAGGATTTTCAATCGCCAAAATTGAAGCTCTTGTGGGTGCTCAAAATTACATCATCAGAGCAATGCCCAACACAGCCATAGCCGTAGGTAAATCCATGACTTGCTTGTGTAGTAATAAGGCCGGAAAGTCGAGAGTGTCAGTAGCAGAAGCTATTTTTAATAGGCTAGGGGCAACTATATGTATTCCTGAGGAGCAAATGCAAGCCGCAACGGTAGTGTGTGCTAGCGGAATTGCTTTTTGGATGCGCTTGATTCGTGCCACAACTCAAGCCGCTATTCAATTGGGCTTTGATGCTAAAGAAGCGCAGCGTTTGGCCATGCATACAAGCGAAGGCGCGGCGCAACTATTAATTCAAAATGGGCATCATCCCGAAGAAGAAATAGATAAAGTGACCACACCTATGGGGTGTACCATTGAAGGGCTTAATGAAATGGAACACAAGGGCCTTAGCTCGTCATTGATTCAAGGAATGGTGGCTTCATTTCAAAAAATTAACGCCATAAAAACCAATCAAGTATGAAGTTGTTTGACGTTTATCCTTTATATGATGTAACGCCAGTTCGTGCAAAAAATGTTTATGTTTTTGACGAACAAGATACGCAGTATTTAGATCTTTATGGCGGACATGCCGTCATTTCCATAGGACATGCACACCCCACCTATGTTCAGAACGTGACGGAGCAATTAAATCAAATAGGATTTTATAGCAATGCAGTTCAAAACCCATTACAACATAAATTGGCAAAACAATTGGCCATAGATTCTGGATGTAAAAATTACGAATTATTTTTATGTAGTTCAGGAGCAGAAGCCAATGAGAATGCCTTAAAATTGGCGTCATTTCATACCAATAAAGCATCCATTATTGCTTTTGAAAATTCTTTTCATGGGCGTACCTCTGCAGCAGTAGCAAGTACTGATAATTCAAAAATTATTGCACCACTTAATGCACAGCAAAAAGTAGATTTTCATGCTTTAGGAGATTTAGAAGCAGTAGAAAAAACCCTTCAAAAAGGAGAAACCTGTGCCATCATTATTGAATGTATTCAGGGTGTTGGCGGTCTTGATCAAAGTACAACAGAATTTTACAAAGGATTGGAAGTCTTGTGTAAGCAATATGGTGCCGTGCTTATTGCTGATGAGGTGCAATCTGGTTTTGGGCGTAGCGGTGATTTTTTTGCCTTTCAAAAACACGGTATTACGCCACATATTATTTCCATGGCGAAGGGAATGGGTAATGGTTTTCCTGTTGGAGGTATTTTGATTCATCCAGAGATCAAAGCATCTTATGGACTTTTGGGGACCACTTTTGGCGGGAATCACTTGGCGTGTGCCGCTACACTCAGTGTTTTGGAAGTCCTAAAAGGCCAAAATTTGATGAACAATGCACAGCAAATGGAACTCTATTTTAGGGAACTTGCCAAAGATATTCCTCAAATTGTTCAACTTAAAGGCAGAGGTTTGATGCTTGGATTGGAATTTGAATTTCCTATTGCAGAATTGAGAAAGACACTGCTTTTTAAACACAAAATATTTACAGGGAGTTCCAAAAACCCCAACTTAATTCGCATTCTTCCACCACTAACCATCAATGAAGAACATATTGACACATTATTTAGTGCATTAAAACAAGAATTATGAATCATTTTTTAAACATCCATAGCATCAATGATTTGAATAACGCTGTTCAGGATGCTCTAGCATTGAAAGCCAATCCATATACGTACAACAACCTTGGTGCACAAAAGACATTGGTGTTGTTGTTTTTTAATGCCAGTTTGCGCACACGAATCAGTACAGAATTGGCCGCCAAAAATTTGGGTATGAATGTTATTGTCTTAAATGTCAATGACGCATGGCAATTAGAGTTTGAAGAAGGTGCCGTCATGAATTTACAATCATCAGAACATATAAAAGAAGCAGCGCAAGTCATTTCGCAGTATGCGTCTATCATTGGTGTACGCGCATTCCCAACCTTAGTCGACAAAGCAAAAGACCAATCCGAATGGATTTTGAATGCATTTTCTACATTTGCTACGGTTCCAATAGTCAACATGGAAAGCGCAACCGCACATCCTTTGCAGGGACTTGCCGATGCTATTACAATTTTAGAGCAAAGCGAGAAAAAAAAGCCAAAGGTTGTTCTAACATGGGCGCCGCACCCAAAAGCATTACCCCACGCTGTTGCCAATTCATTTGTGCAAACCATGCAACTTTTGGATGTAGATTTGAGCATTACTCATCCAGAGGGTTATGATTTAGATCCTTCAATTGTAAAGCAAACGCCTGTATTCTATAATCAAACAGAAGCGCTTAAAAATGCCGATTTTGTTTATGCCAAAAACTGGAGCAGTTTTAATGATTATGGAAAAATTTTAGATACTAAAGCGGATTGGATGATAACAAAATCTAAAATCGGTGATGCAAAATTCATGCATTGCTTGCCAGTTCGTCGAAATGTAGTGGTCGAGGATGCTGTACTTGACAGCCTACAATCTTTATGCATAGAACAATCCAATAACAGAACTTTTGCAGCACAAATAGTACTTAAACAACTTTTAGAATCGTTATGAAACAGCCGTTAAATATCGTAAAAATAGGGGGACATATTCTCGATGACCCTAAAGCTAAAAAGGACTTTTTAAGCGATTTTTCTAAATTAGAAGGGCTTAAAATTTTAGTGCATGGCGGAGGAAAATCGGCCTCAGCATTAGCTAAACAAATGCAATTAAACGTTCATATGGTCAATGGGCGACGCATCACAGATGCCAAAACTCTGGACGTTATTACAATGGTTTATGCGGGGAAAATCAATACTTCAATTGTCGCTGATCTTCAAGGGCTAAATTGTAATGCAGTGGGGTGTTCTGGGGCAGATGCCAATACTATTCAATCCAACAAACGCCCTGTTTCTGACATTGATTTTGGTTTTGTAGGCGATATTCAATCGATTAACTCAAGCTATATTTCATTGTTGTTAAATGCTGATATGGTTCCTGTTTTTTCTGCAATTACCCATGATAAAAAGGGTCAATTGCTTAATACGAATGCCGATACGATTGCGGCGACATTAGCCACTGCTTTAGTATCGGATTTTGAAGTTACCTTGTACTATTGTTTTGAAAAGCAAGGTGTTTTGAGCGATAAAGATATACCCTCTTCAATCATTAAATCAATTGATCAATCAATGTATAAAGACCTTTTGAAGTCTGGCATTATATCCGACGGTATGTTGCCCAAATTAAAAAATTGTTTTGACGCACTTGAAGGTCAAGTTTCTAAAGTATGTATTGGTCAGTCAAGCATGCTTTCAAACCGTTCTACAAACTATACAACTTTAACGTTATGATGAATATAGATGCGCTCACGAATTCAGCTATAGAATTACTGAAAAATTTAATTAGGACTCCTTCTTTTTCATCAGAAGAAGACCCCACCGCTCAACTTTTGGAACAATGGTTTCAAAGGTTTGAAATACCTTACAATCGTCATCAAAATAACGTTTGGGCAACAAATAAATCTTTTGACACAGCAAAACCCACACTTTTACTCAATTCTCATCATGACACCGTGAAACCAAACAGTGGCTACACAAAAAACCCTTTTGATGCGCATGTAGAATCAGGTAAATTATTTGGGCTTGGGAGCAACGATGCAGGGGGTTGTTTGGTGTCTCTTTTGGCGACATTCACTTATTTTTATAATAAAGAATCTTTGAATTATAACCTTGTATTTGTAGGATCTGCCGAAGAGGAAAGCAGTGGGCCAAATGGTCTGAACAGCATGCTTGATGTGCTTCCAAAAATTGATGTTGCTATTGTTGGAGAACCTACGCAAATGCAATTGGCTATTGCAGAAAAAGGATTAGTTGTTTTTGATGTTGAGGTTTTAGGTACTCCTGGTCATGCGGCACATCCCAATAACGACAATGCACTTTATAATGCCATTCCAGTGATGGAGTGGATTAAGAATTTTAAGTTTGAAAAACAATCGAGCACCCTTGGAAACGTCAAAATGACCCTTACTCAGATCAATGCTGGCCAACAACACAATGCTATCCCTGCCAAAGTTTCAATGGTTGTGGATATTCGTGTGAATGACTGTTATTCAAATGCTGAGGTGGTAGAAATCATCCAAAAACATTTGCCCAATGCTATTGTAACGCCCCGAAGCACGAATTTAAATTCGTCCTCGATTCCACAAACCCATCCGTTAGTTTTGGCGGGGATTGAGTTAGGTCGAGAAACCTACGGTTCACCTACCTTATCCGATCAAGCGGTGTTAAGTTGTCCTTCTTTGAAATTAGGCCCTGGCGACAGCACTCGATCCCATACTGCAGATGAATTTATTTTTATTGAAGAAATTGAAGAAGGGATAGCGCTTTATATCCAATTATTAACAAAAATACTTTAAACGATGAAACTTTGGGACAAAGGAATTTCTATAGACAAAACTATTGAGGCCTTCACAGTTGGTGATGATCGAGCCATAGATTTACACATTGCGTCTTATGATTTACGTGCTTCTCTGGCTCATGCCAAAATGTTGGCACAGGTAGAAATTTTGGACAAGAATGAACTCAAACAAGTAGAACATGCTATTGCCGAACTTCAAAAAGAAGTAGACGCAGGAGCGTTTAAAATAGAAGATGATTTTGAAGACGTACACTCCAAAATTGAGTTTGAGCTAACGCAACGTATTGGAGAAGCTGGAAATAAAATACATACAGCTCGTTCAAGAAATGATCAGGTATTGGTGGCGTTGCAATTGTATTACAAAGACAATTTAAATACTGTTCAAAGACAAATCAAAGTCTTGTTTGATACCCTAATGTCTTTGGCCGATCAGCATAAGTCAGAATTATTACCAGGATATACCCATCTTCAAGTGGCAATGCCATCCTCTTTTGGGCTTTGGTTTTCGGCCTATGCAGAAACGCTTATCGATGATGTTTTGCTGCTTCAATCGGCTCAAAAAATTGTTGACCAAAACCCTTTGGGTTCTGCGGCGGGTTATGGAAGTTCATTTCCTATAGACCGAAAGTTGACCACTGCCTTACTGGATTTCTCTGAACTAAAGTACAATGTTGTTTCAGCTCAAATGGCGCGAGGGAAAAATGAACAAATCATTGCTTCAAGTTTAGGGAATTTAGCATTTACTCTTTCAAAGTTTGCTATGGATATTTGTTTGTACATGAGTCAAAATTTTGGATTTATTAGTTTTCCAGACCAACTCACAACAGGAAGCAGCATTATGCCACACAAAAAAAATCCAGATGTTTTTGAGTTAATTCGTGCAAAATGTAATCATCTACAAAGTTTACCTTCTCAAATACAACTGATGACAAACAACCTGCCAAGTGGTTACCATCGTGATTTTCAATTGTTGAAATCGCCAATGATTTCTGCATTTGAAACCATTAAAACGGTGTTGTCCATTTTTGATTATGGGTTGCAACATATTGAGGTAAAATCGGTGGATTTAAATGACGAAAAATACAAATACTTATTTACTGTAGACAGTATAAATGCTTTGGTGCAAAGTGGTGCAACGTTTAGATCGGCTTATAAGACCATTGGCGAACAAGTTCAAAAGGGAACCTATGTTTCTGATGTGCGCCAAAAACACACACACATTGGTAGCATTGATAACTTAGCTTTAGATAAAATCAAGGCCAAGTTTCCAAGTTTAGATTAGTTGTCAGTTCCTCTTAAATCCGTATTGAAAATTAGGCCAAACTGTAAAAATGTTTTGGCTGATTTTTGTACTTCCTGACGCAATAGCCCAACCTGAAAATGGATGTTGTCTGCATATTGATAGCCAAATCCTCCATAGAGACGATTGCGGTCAAAAAAAGTACGTTTATCATTGATGAAGAGTTCATCATAAACGCCCAAGTACAATGTCCCTGTTTCAATTTTTGGACGATTTATGGGTAGAAAAAGCATCAGTCGGTAGCGAAACCTCATTCTGAAATCATCTTCAACATAGCGCTCTTCTAACCGGTATCGGTGTTCGAACTTTACACGGCCAATCGCGTTTGTCGTCAAAAATTGTTGCCAAATCCGGTGTTCTTCAACTTCTGGACTCTTGCGATCGGATTCATAGTCATAGTTTCCAATATGCGCATAGCCAAATGTGGCAGAGGCGTTGGGTTTGAAATGATAATTCAATCCAGTCCGAAGTAAAAGCTGTTCTACATTTGTAGGGCTAATGGTATGATTTCGGTATTGTGCTTCGGTGTGAATACTAAATTTTTCACTGATTTTATTGGTGCCAAAATACATAAGCCAGTTCCCTGTATCATTTTGTGCTCCAAGAAACATTGACCCCCAAAAAAGGAGGCCAATGCATAGGGCTTTATTCAATCTCATGATTTAAAAAAAGTTTACTTGACCGGTTTTAATGTCATACATTCCGCCAATAATTTGAATTTCTCCAGCATCTTCCATGTCTTTTAGTACTTGACTTGATGAACGGATGTTGTCTATGGTCATGACTACATTTTTCTTAGCCACTTCATTTACAAAATCAATATTTGCAGAAGTTCTTTGACTTTCGTCTTGCGGTTCTGTAACAGCTTCTACAGCAGGTTCAATTTTGTTAATTAATGCAGTAAGATTTCCAAGACGAGCATGGTCACATGCCCCTTTGACCGCGCCACAAGCCGTATGCCCAAGGACAACAACTAGTTTAGTTCCTGCAAGCTTACATGCAAATTCCATACTGCCTAAAATATCTTCATTTACGAAATTTCCTGCAATCCTTACGCTGAAAATATCGCCCATTCCTTGATCAAAAATATGTTCAGAAGAAACTCTAGAGTCAATACAGCTCAGTACCGTTGCAAAAGGATATTGTCCAGTACTTGTTTGTTCCACTTGTTTCATGAGGTCTCTTTGTGCTTGAGCACCATTAACAAATCGTGTATTTCCTTCTTTAAGTGCGGCAAGTGCACTTATTGGTGTCATTTGGTTTTGTGTTTCTTTAGTGTGTGCGTTCATTGTGTTTTGTTTTTATGTATTTGTAGAATTATGAGTTAAGCAGAGGGTCTGAGTTTAAAAAATTCAATAAAACTGTCTGGATTTTTTACGGTACCTCGTTCTGAAATTAAAGTTATATCAATTGATCGGTTTTTTGCTTTTAATGAAAAATCTTCCAAAATTTCAATGATGTCATAATCCAAAAAACGTGTTTTTCGGACATCAATTTCCAAGGCGGAATCTTTATCGATATGCTCCAATTCTTTTAGGATTGCGCCTTTGTTTATAAAGGTAACTTCTTCAGCAAGAGTCATTTTTACTTTTTTGGCCCCATTGCTTTTGTCTTCAATATGAAGGAAGTGTGAGTTTTGGTAGCTTTTGATCAGAATCACAATAATTCCAACAGCTAAGCCGAGCCCAATTCCGACAAGCAAATCGGTAAATATAATACCCACGACAGTTACAATAAAAGGAACAAATTGTTTACAACCTTGTTTGTAGATGGTAACAAACAAGGTAGGTTTGGCCAACTTGTAACCAACAATAAAGAGGACCGCTGCTAATACAGACAATGGTATTTTGTTGAGCAATGTAGGGATGATTAAAACAGAAAGTAATAATAAAAATCCATGAACAATTGCAGAGGTTTTAGTTTTACCTCCAGATTGTATATTGGCTGAACTTCTAACAATAACTTGTGTAATAGGTAACCCGCCAATAAGTCCAGAAATAATGTTTCCTGAACCTTGAGCAATAAGTTCTCTATTGGTTGGTGTTACCCTTTTTCTTGGGTCCAATTTATCGGTAGCTTCAACACACAATAGGGTTTCTAAACTTGCTACTAAGGCAATTGTAAAAGCAGTTACCCAAATTTGTGGATTGCTAATTTGATCAAAATTAGGCGTACTAAATTGACCTAAAAAGGAGGATAAATTTTCCGGAGTAGGAACACTTACAAGCATACTTTGATCTACTGACCAAGTGGTGCTATCTTTTGTTAGGATGTAATAAATAATCCCTACCGCCACCGCCACTACAGGTCCTTGAACAATTTGAAATACTTTATAAGATTTGGAGAGCCAGACATTCCAAATAATTAGAATGGCTAATCCAATTAAGGCAATGAGCGTTGCTCCTGGGCTGATGTAATTTAGCAGTTCTGTAAAATGCGCATCTGTAGCGAGCGCTTTATCATAGCCAAAGAAGAAAGGAATTTGTTTGATAACAATTATAATTCCAATACCAGTAAGCATGCCTTTGATGACAGAAGAGGGGAAGTAGTAGCCAATAACGCCTGCTTTTAATATACCAAAAGCAACTTGGATAATCCCGCCTAAAACAACAGCAAGGAGAAAGTTTTCGAAACCGCCCAAAGTGCTTATGGCGACTAAAACAATGGCTGCCAAACCTGCTGCTGGACCACTAACGCCAATGGCAGAGCCACTAAGCATACCGACAACAATTCCGCCAACGATACCTGCGATTAGTCCAGAAAATAATGGTGCTCCACTTGCAAGTGCTATACCCAAACAAAGGGGTAGCGCAACAAAAAATACGACAATACTTGCTGGAATATCAGCTTTTAAATTTTTTAAAGGATGTAAATGATTCATGTAATTATCTAATTAATCTTTCTTTTTTATTTTTTTAGAAAGACAAGGTTAAAAATTGGATGTAATAGGATTGGATTGTATCCTAATGTAAGTTTTTATAGAGGGTATTTACCCCAAAAAAAGATGATGTTCTGGAGGAGGCAGATAAATATCAATATTAATAACAGAATGCTTTTTCTGTTGATACGATATGTCAGTTAAAGTTACAGATGATGACCTGTATCCAATAAAGAACTTAGGGTTAAATTCTTTCTTAAATTCTTTTTCTTCGATGTCTATTTTATCCGCTTCATTTGAATCTGAACTGTCACTCCATTCTATATTATGTTCCATGTCAAATTCAAGGTTTAAAACAGGAGTCACGACCTGAAACAAAATGGTTGAGGCTAGTATTCCACAAACAACAATCCGCAAAAAATGGTCTTTATGTAATAACTTTAATATCATTTCAATGTGTTAAATACTAAGTTAGTGTAAAAGCGAATGATATTGTTTTGCCCTTCTTCAACGTCGGTGAGCGCAGGCAAATGCTCCGCAAAGTAGCGTTGGTGGTGCGCGCCCTCAATTATGGTAGAGACCAGCATATGTGGAAATTCATAATGAGGATCGTATTCTAAAATAAAATCACTAACCCGTTGAACAACTTGCTTGTAGACCATATAAAATCCTTTCTCGTTTTCAAGATCAACGTCTATGTTGTGGTAGGCCTTAGAGGATTCGGATATAATTATTCTATTAAGTAACACTTCATTGATAAACGAAAAATTGCTGTCTTGTTTCACATCAGCAACCAAAAGTTCAATAGCTCTTTTTATCTTGTCTTGTGCATTGTTTAAGGTTAAAGTGTGTAGAACTATTTTGTAATCCATCCAACTCCAATACCAATTGATGAGGTAAATGAGTAACATGTGCTTATTGGCAAAATAACGATAAATAGAACTTTCGTTGGAACCAATAGCATCACCAAGTTTTTTGAACGTAAAGGACTCAAATCCTAACGAATTTATCATTTCAATACTATGGGCAATAATTTCTCTTCCAAGCGCAGAAGATTCGGGGTCTTTGACAAAAAGAGTGCTGTTGATTTTAATCTGTAAATTTAAATTTTCCATAGTATTGCTCGACAAATATAATAGTATTACTATTAATTTTTGCGATAAGCATGCCAAATTTTTGTTAAAAATCGACTAAATATTTTTGGTCATTTTTCCCACTTATTACGTCAATTGGCCACTTGTTACATGACCCTTGCATTGTATATTATACTGCTTTATATTTGAAGAGTAATTTAATATCTTATTACAAAGTTAAATTGGTTAATTGGTAGAGCATCGCTTCGGCGGTGCTTTGCTTTTTTATTTATATGCCAATTTTCAACTACTATTCTAAACTTTTGTTCATACATTATTGTATTGTGCTTATTTGCTTTTGTACAGGTATATGTATGGTACCTAATACAACAAGTTATATGGTGTTAATGTATACATTACCACTCAAATAATGCTTTTATTAGGTTAGATTTTCTTTATTTTTTTAGAACGACTAACCAAATAATACAACACCTCCATTTGATTGTATGGGGCATTAAAATTATTTGTATGTGTTTTTGAATGTTAAATTTTATGTATGAAATGCATAAAATTTGTACTTTGCGACTCTAATCTAAACGAATTACATTTAAATTTTATTAAATACTATAATCCATACGAAAATGAGGTTATTTAGCGTCTTACTTTTTTTTCAGGTCGTTTTACTAGGGTTTGCCCAAGAGCATCCTCCAGTAATGGCGTTCCCACCTGAAGTGTATAGTGCAGCAAATCAAAACTGGGGAATAACACAAACCGATGACCAAAAAATGTATTTTGCTAATAATTCTGGTTTGCTCGAATTCAATGGCTCAAAGTGGATGCTTCATCCAGTTTCTGACAACTCTATTGTTCGTTCTGTACAAGCCGACGGGCAAAGAGTTTATACTGGAAGTTACATGGATTTTGGCTATTGGGAGCATGATCATTTTGGCACCTTGAAGTATCAGTCTTTAGTCAAAGCATATGATTTATCAATTCTTGAAGAAGAACAATTTTGGAATATTCAAATTTTGGATGACTGGATATTATTTCAATCGTTGTCCAGGATTTATATGATTGATAGAGTTTCAAATCAAACGCGAATTATTGAGTCTGACCATGAAATTTGGAATATTTTTAATGTCGATGGCATTATTTATTTTGCCAAGAAAAACAACGGTATTTATAAAATTGTAAATGGAGCCGAAGTTTTAGTGTCTAATGACCCTAAACTTACTTCGTCACGGTTAGTTGGAATCTCAAATATTGATAACAATGTACTTTTTATTACAGCGAATCATGGTTTTTATTTTATAAACAACAATTCTGTGCGGCCATGGAACTTAAATTTAGATGTAAGTGATTTAACGATTTACAGCGCAAAACAACTTAAAGATGGCAGCTTAGTTTTGGGCACCATTTCAAATGGATTGATTCACATTACCAACGATGGGGAATTAAAGTATCGATTGAATTACGAAAAGGGACTCAGCAACAATACTGTACTTTCAATCTTTGAAGATCAAAAAAATAATATCTGGCTGGGAATGGATATTGGTATAAGCCACGTAAATCTATCGTCAAGATTTAGAGTTTATAACGATGCTAAAGGTCAAATAGGGACAGTTTATACTTCAATCATTCACAATGGAGACTTGTATCTTGGTACAAATCAAGGGCTTTTTGTAAAATCAAGAAAAAGCTCAGGAGATTTTGATTTTGTAGAGGGTACAAGTGGTCAAGTGTGGGCACTAAAGATTATAGACGATCAGCTATTTTGTGGACACGATTTAGGGACTTTGATTGTTCGTGGTGGTAAGATAAAAACTAGAATATATGAAGCCAATGGAACTTGGGATTTCAAAAAAATTAAAAACACCGATTTAATACTTCAAGGAAATTATTCTGGGCTTCATATTTTAGAAAATAAATCCGGAGCGTGGAAGTACCGTAACAAAATACAAGGGTTTGATATTTCGAGCCGCTTCTTTCATTTTACAGACCAAAAATTGTATGTGAATCATGAACTTCGTGGACTTCATGCCTTAGAATTATCAAAAGATTTTACAAAAGTTGACCGCTCAAACAATATAGATTCCATTGAGTTAGGTTTTGGCTCTAACTTTATTAACTTCTCTGACAGTTTTTATTATACCTCTGCAAATGGGGTATACAAACTCTCTCGAAGTTCAGGTGAATTTGAGAAAGCTTCAATTATTTCAAATATTTTAGATGACTACACCACAACGTCTACTTTATTAGCCGTAAATGCAACAGATCAAGTAAAATGGTGTTTTGCAGACAATAACATTTTACTTTTGAGTCCTGGTAGTTTGAGTGATAAGCCAAATTTGGAGGAAATACCGGTATCAATTCCAAATTTTAGAAAAGTAGTTGTTGGGTTCGAAAATTTAACAAAAATAAACGACACGGATTATTTGTTAGGGTCTTCAAATGGATATTTTGTCCTGAAAGGTGATGCACCAAAACAAGATAATGCACAAAAAATTCATATCAATAATATTGAAGCCAACATCAATAATGAGCCTAAGACACAACTAAGTCTTTCAGCGTCTCCTTCATTAAACTACAAAAACAATAATTTGAATTTTAGTTACAGTATGCCTCAATATGGAAATATTGTAGACCTTAATTATGCGTACAAATTGGAGGGCTGGTCGGAGGATTGGTCCAATTGGCAGCCGCAAAGCACGCAAATGTTTAAAAATCTTCCTTATGGGAAATATGTTTTTAAAGTTAAAGGAAAAATTGGTGGAACAGAAACGTCTAATGTGGCCTCGTTTCCATTCATCATCAAACGACCATGGTATTTGTCGAGTATAGCGATCGCGGTCTATGTGATTTTACTGCTTTTTCTTTCCGTGTTTATTCATATCATATATAGAAGGTATTATAAACGTCAACAACAAAAACTGTTATTGAAGTCCCAAAAAGAAATTGCCTTAAAAGAACTGGAAAATAACCAAAAACTCATGCAGCTTAAAAATGAAAAGCTTGAGATTGATATAGAAAGTAAAAATCGAGAATTGGCCATTTCTACAATGAGCTTAATCAAGAAAAATGAATTTTTGAACACAATAAAAACAACCATAAAAGAAGAAAGCACACCTCAAGGGCTAAAAAAAGTCATCCGAATTATTGATAAAAACATCAATAATACAGACGATTGGAAACTCTTTAAAGAAGCTTTTGATAATGCCGATAAAGACTTCCTAAAACTCATTAAACAAAAGCATCCTAAACTTACACCAAATGACCTTAAGCTATGTGCATATTTAAGACTAAATTTATCCTCAAAAGAGATAGCACCACTCCTTAATATTTCACCAAGAAGTGTAGAAGTTAAGCGATATCGTTTGCGAAAAAAGATGGATTTGCCTCCAAAAACGAGCTTAACAAATCATATTCTTGAACTGTAGGATACAATTATTTATAAAAAAAACCATACACAACCCCTACAATGCTCCATTCTGTCACAACATTTTGCGAACGCTTGAAGTATTTACGTTCTTGTATTTAACCTTATAATTGAAAATTCACCACCTGTAGGAGATTTTTTTCACAGATGTATAATTTTTGTAGCGTTAAAAATGCACACCCCTACAGTTTGTTATGATAATTTTAACAAAAAAAACAAACAAACCAAATTTTATGAAAAGAATATTTTATTCCTTACTTGTCATTGTTTTGTGCTCTTCATATGGATTTGCGCAAACGATTTCAGTATCAGGAAATGTGAAATCTAGTGCGGATGGAATGCCTCTTCCGGGGGTCAATGTATTAGTGAAAAACACAAGCAATGGAGCTGTAACAGATTTTGATGGAAATTTCGCCTTAAGTGGTGTTTCTGAAAACGCTGTTCTTGTTTTCACTTATTTAGGATTCAAGACACAAGAACTTTCAGCCGCAGCAAACATGCAGGTCACATTAGACGAAGACAACGAATCCTTGGATGAGGTTGTTCTTATTGGATACGGTTCAAAAAGCCGTAAAGACCTTACAGGATCTGTTTCCATGGTTAAGTCTGAGACCATTGAAAAATTAAAACCAGTTGATGTGGCACAAGCCCTTCAAGGACGTTCTTCAGGAGTTTCTGTAACGACTGCCTCAGGATCACCTGGTAGTGGTTTCCGCGTCCTTGTACGTGGGGTAAGTAGTAATGGGAGCAATGACCCTCTAGTTATTGTAGACGGGTATGTGGCCTCCATGAATAGTGTCAATCCAGATGATATTGAATCGCTTACTGTACTTAAAGATGCACAAGCTGCGATTTATGGAATCTTGGGCGCCAACGGTGTAATTCTCGTTACAACTAAGAGTGGTACCAAAAACACTGCACCAAAAGTGTCGTACAATGTGTATTCTGGAATTCAAGAAACGACCAAAAAATTATCACTCCTTAATGGAACTGAATATGCCGCTTTGATTAACGAAAGTTATGCGGCCAATGGAGAAAGTATTCCATACCCAAACCTTAACAATTTAGAAAACGACAACGACTGGCAAGACGAACTTTTTGATACTGCTATGATTACAAACCACAATGTGAGTTTGTCTGGTGGAACAGATGCGATTACTTATTATCTAGGGGCATCGCATTTAGATCAAGAGGGTATTATTGCAAGCAACAAGTCGAACTTTAAAAGAGACAATGTTAAGTTAAGTTTAGGTATCGACGTCAATGAACGTTTAAAAACAACATTAAACTTAAACTATTTTGCCAACGAACGTAAGACCATCAACGAATCTGGTTTAGGGTCTGTATTGTTCAATGCGATTAGTTACTCACCGCTATATGCTTTAGATCAAGAGGATATAAGTGGGTTTTTTGGTAATGAAATCATTAACCCTTTTTCTCAAATCAGAGACACCTACAATTCTTATTTTGGAAACAGTATTGAAGGAAACTTCCAAATTGAGTACAAAGTTTTGGAAGGCTTAACAGCAACAACGCGTATGGGATTCAAAACCTACGATGATAAAGCAAAAACGTTTTCACCTA
Organism: Formosa sp.; assembly: GCA_038138145.1. Taxonomy (GTDB): domain Bacteria; phylum Bacteroidota; class Bacteroidia; order Flavobacteriales; family Flavobacteriaceae; genus UBA3537. The sequence continues at coordinate 51,925 of JAYQDD010000009.1, read as the reverse complement.
TCGTTGATTATGGGTCCAATAAAGTATTCAATGTGACCAGAAGTACGGTAAACCAATCCAAAAGAGAAAGCAACTCATACACTTGGGATAGTTTCCTTAACTACAAAAAAACATTCTTTGAAGACCATAACGCAGAACTTACACTAGGGATGGCGGTAACCAAAGACTGGGGCGATGGACTATTCGCAACAGGATTTGATGTACCAAACAACTCTTGGGCATTTGCCGATATTGCTTTAACTACTGGAACAGCCGATGTTAAAGAAACAGGGTCTTACACTTATGATAACCGACTTTTATCTTACTTTGCACGTTTTCAGTATGATTATAAGGGGAAATACCTATTGTCTGCCATGCTACGTAGAGATGCCTCTTCGGCCTTTGACACAGACTATAGAGTAGACCACTTTAAGTCGGCAACAGCAGGATGGAAAGTCTCGGAAGAATCCTTTATGGAAAACGTAAACTTTATCAATTTCTTTAAGCTTAGAGCATCGTATGGAACACTTGGAAACCTCGTGGGTAGTGACTTATACAGAGCATCACTAGATGGAGAAGCAGCCTATGTATTTGATAATACGTTAAATCTTGGTACAGCCCTCGGACCATTACCAAACGCCGTGGCTTCATGGGAAACCGCAGAAAAGTTAGACTTTGGTTTAGATGCTAAATTGTTTGATAATAAACTCGAAATCGTTGCAGATTATTTCATCGAAGATCGTGTAGATTTATTGATACCAGGATTGCCATTTTCAGGAATTCTCGGAGCTTCTGCACCTGGGTCTGGAACACCAACGGTTAACGCTGGAACTTCTAGAGTGAAAGGTTTAGAATTTCTATTCAACTACGCAGATGACATCAACGATAATCTTTCGTACAACATAGGGTATAACATTACTAACCTTGAAGGTGAAGTGATCTCTATAAACAGTGATGTGGCTCTTGAAGGCGGTGGTTTTGGAATTGGCCAATTGGCACCCTCTCGAATGGAAATTGGTCAACCTATCGGATACTTCTATGGTTTAAAGACCGATGGAATTTTCCAAACCCAAGCCGAAGTTGATGCACATCCTTCTCAAGCAGGTTTAGGAAATGCCGCACAAGCTGGAGATTTACGTTTTGTAGACGTCAATGGCGATGGTCAGATTGATTTTGATGATCGAACTTTTATTGGAAAACCAATTGCGGATTACATCATGGGGCTTAATATAGGAGTCAACTACAAAAACTTTGATTTCTCGGCCTATGCCTATGCAGAGCTCGGGAAAGACATGGTGCGTAACTATGAAAGAGACCAAAGAAATGTAAACCGATTAGATTATTATCTCGACCGTTGGACAGGCCCTGGAACAAGCAATGAAGTACCAAGAGCGACTACAGGGGCTACCTCCAACAAGTTATTCTCAGATTTCTTTGTAGAAGACGCCTCTTTTGTACGAATCCAAAACATACAATTAGGATATTCTATACCAACTGATGTGATCGAAAAAGTAGGCATCTCTAAATTCAGAATTTATGGGTCTGTAAACAATGCCTTTACATTCACAAAATATAAAGGATTTGACCCTGCGGCAACCACTGGTGATGCTATTGGTGGTGGAATTGACGGTGGATTTTATCCAGTTACAAGACAATATTTATTAGGACTTAATATTTCATTTTAAAATAGAGCACAATGAAAAAAACAAATAAAAACATAGTATTAATTGTAGTAGGAATCCTGCTTACCTTTGGACTCTATTCTTGTACAGATAAGTTCTTGGATGAGGAAGAAAACTACCTTATTGATTCAGAAAGTTATTTTAACTCTGAAGACGACTATTATATGGCACTTATTGGGGCTTATGATTTGCTGCAAGCGACATACGTCAACAATCTTCTCGGAGAAATTGCTTCGGACAACACCCTTTGTGGTGGCGAAAGTGCGACAGATGTTCTTGGGTTTCAGCAAATTGATAACATGACGCACACCCCAGTAAACGATAACCTAAGAGACATTTGGAACTGGATGTTTGCTGGAGTAAAAAGAACCAACTACTTTTTAGAATTCCAAAACAAAACGGATTTTGAAGGACGTATTCGTATGGTAGCGGAAGTACGTTTCTTGCGCGCCTATTTCCATTTCGAATTAGTCAAATGGTTTGGAGGAATACCCATCAAAAATTACGCTGGCGCACTTGCAGGAGGAGGAGAACGTTTTTCACCTGGTGATGAGACCACTGTTCCAAGATATTCCGCAGAACAAGTATATGCGCTTATCGAAAGTGATTTGACGTTTGCCGTAAATAACTTAGACTATTCAGCGCCGCAGATTGGTCGAGTGACCAAAGGGTCAGCGCAAGCGCTTCTTGGTAAAGCTTATTTGTATCAAGACAAATTTGTCCAAGCAGCAGATGTTTTAGACGACCTCATTACTGATGGGCCATACGCTTTAGCGCTTAATTACGCAGATATATTTGAGCTTAGTGGAGAAAACGGTGTAGAATCTGTCTTTGAAGTGCAATATACCGATGTAGAAGGGGGTAGTTTTGATTGTCTTCAGTGTAGTGAAGGAAATGTAGCCGTAGGATTTATGGGCATCAGAAACCCATCTTACTTATACAATGGTTCAGCAGTTCCGGAAAGTGTGGTAAACGAACTTGAAGGAACACTCATAAGTGATGAAGTTGGCCCGTTATTTGATGGGGGTTATAGCTTTAACGTACCAACGCAAGAAGCAGTAGATGCTTTTGAAGCGGGGGATAAAAGAAAAGATATTTCTGCTTTGGATATTCAAGGATTAGCCAATACCATTGCTGCAATTCAGCTGGAGGACGATGATTTGGGGACCGTAACAGGAACTCCAAACCAGACTTATTCAGTAGAATATACTTGGGTTGAAGGCTATGAACATACGGGCTATTACAACAGAAAGTATCTTGCGCGAAGAGGAGATCAAAACATTGGAGATCAAAACTTGACCAATCCGAACAACTATAGAGCCATTCGTTATGCCGATGTGCTGTTGATGGCTGCCGAAGCGCACAGCAGAGGGAATTTGGATGAAGCCAAAGCATTAGATTATCTAAATCAGGTTAGAGAACGTGCTTTTGGTGACGATACGCACAACAGTTCTGCAACAGGGGCAGCATTAACCGATGCTATTCTTGAAGAAAGACGATTGGAGTTAATGGGTGAAGGACACCGTTTCTTTGACCTTGTACGTACAGGTAGAGCTGCACAAGCCATTGATGGCTTTGTGGCTGGGAAACACGAATTATTCCCAATTCCTTTTCAAGAAATTCAATTTTCTGCGGGGAACTGGAGTCAAAATCCAAACTATTAAAAACTTAAATGATGAAAGCAATAAAATATATTTTTAGTTTATGTCTCGCCATAGCAACTCTTTGGAGCTGTGCCGATGATGAAAAAAATGTGAACTTAAATGATGTTCAAGCACCAACTGCTTTAGAACTAAGGTTTGATGTTACACAGGACAATACAGGGTTAGTGACCATCACTCCAACAGCTGAAGGGGCAGTATCTTTTGATATCACTCTAGGAGACGATACTCCAGAAGTTGTAGAGGTAGAAAATGGTGCGAACGCCCAGCACACCTATGCAGAAGGGGTTTATACCGTAACGGCTACGGCCTATGGGATTACTGGCCTTTCTACAACGCTGAGTGCTGAATTGGTGGTATCTTTTCAAGCACCTCAAATTCAAGTGGTGACCGTTGAAAATGATGCTGCAACATCTAAACAAGTCAATGTTACCGTTGAAGCGGATTATGCCGTTACTTTTGATGTCTACTCAGGCGAATCAGGAAATAATGATCCTGTAACAGCCAACATTGGCGAGACTGCCGCTGTTCAATACAACGAAGCAGGAATTTATAACATTACTATTGAAGTAAAAGGAGCAGCGATTCAAACCACAACTTATGTTGAAGAGAATTTTGAAGTCACAGAAATCTTAGCGCCAACAGCTGCAGCACCAGCACCTCCAGCAAGACAGCCAGAAGATGTAATCTCAATTTTTACTGAAGCTTATACTGATCTCCCTGACGTAAATTATTTCCCAGATTGGAACCAAGGTTCACAGGGAAGTTCATGGGCGATGTTTGACCTTGCAGGAGATGAAATGTTACAATATATTAATCTAAGCTATCAAGGAATTGAATTACCAACTGGCACTACATTAGATTTGTCTAATATGGAATATTTACATTTAGAGGTTTGGACCTCGGCTGATGGAGATATAACGGAGCTTCAAACATTTTTAGTCAATGATCCAGGACCAGATTTTACTGAAGCACAAGTAACATCGTCTTTGACTGCAGGTGAATGGACTAGTATTGAAATCCCAATTTCTGATTACACAGATCAAGGCCTAACTGTTACAGAATTTGGGCAGCTTAAGTTTGTTGGAGAACCATGGGCAACTGGAACAGTGTTTATTGATAACATATATTTCTACAAAGAACCTACAGATGCATTTGATGATGGCCTTCTTTTTAATGGAGATTTCGAACTCGGAAGCGATTCATGGTTAGTTGGTGTTGATGACACGACTTCGGCGCCTGTCGTTACTGATGCCGATGGAAATAAGCACTACTCTGTAGATGTTGCAACTGCGGGAGATCCATGGTCTGTAAATACGAGCCAAAAAGTTGAAATTATCAATGGTGAAACATACACACTCATATTTGACGCTTGGTCAGATACTAATAGATCAATTATAGCTGGTGTTGGATTAAGTGCAGCGCCTTGGTCTAATGTATTTGAAACGGTTAATATTACACCAACAAGAACAACGTATTCATATACTTTTGACGCTGTGACTTTTGGCGATGCACAAGCCCGAGTACTCTTTGATTTGGGTGCGGATACTGGGCAAGTTAATTTAGATAATGTTGCACTATTTTTAGGCGATGGCCCACCACCAGCATTTGATGATGGACTTCTAAATAATGGAAATTTTGAATTGGGAAGTGAATCATGGTTAGTTGGTGTAGACGATACAACTTCAGCGCCTGTCGTTACTGATGCTGATGGAAATCAGCACTACTCTGTGGATGTTGCAACTGCGGGAGACCCGTGGTCTGTCAATACAAGCCAGAAAGTTGAAATTATCAGTGGAAGTTCATATACACTTACATTTGACGCCTGGTCAGATACCAATAGATCAATTATAGCTGGTATTGGATTAAGTGCAGCACCCTGGTCTAATGTATTTGAAACGGTTAACATTACACCAACAAGAACAACGTATTCATATACTTTTGACGCTGTGACTTTTGGTGATCCACAAGCCCGAGTACTTTTTGATTTGGGTGCAGATACTGGACAAGTTAACTTAGATAATGTTTCACTTGTATTAAATTAAAAATCAGATAATTTTTTAAATAAATAATATGAAAACAATAAAATATTTATCAATATTTTTTCTTTCCATGCTTGTTGTTACAGCATGTGAAGAAAATGATTATGAGTTTGGCCCTATAACTGCGCCAACGGGCTTATCTGTAGACGCCAATATCATTGGGCAAGACTCTGAAAACCCTTATGGAAATGGTGATGGACTTGTCACTTTTACAGCGACCGCAGACAATGCTTTGGCGTACCAGTTTGATTTTGGTGATGGGAGGTCAGAAACAGTATCCTCTGGAGTGTATACGCACACCTATACAAAATCTGGAGTTCACCCTTACACAGTGATTATAAGTGCTGTAGGAACCGCAGGAGTGCTATCGAGTACAACAGTAGATATCGAAGTGTTTTTCTCCTTTGTAGATGAAGAAGCCGAAACCTTTTTGGCTGGAGGATTAGACGTAGGCGACAGCAAAACATGGGTTTGGGCATCAGATATCCCACTTCATGTTGGCTTAGGACCAGTAACCGATGATTATGGCGGAGGTGAGTTTGCATGGGAAGCTTGGTGGAATACCATTGGACCAAATGATCCAGAAAAATCATGCATGTACACCAACGAATTTGTGTTTACAAAAACCGCTGATGGGATGACTTTTGAGCAAACTGTTGGTCCTGCGTTTGTGCCAGGGGCCTATGCAAGTATTATTGGTGTTGCTGCTGATGCTTGTCAAGACGAAACTGTGGTGACTACAATGTTTGGCGTTAAAAATGTTTCATTTTTACCATCAACTTCCAAAGCTGCTCTAGAGGGCTCTTATAATGAACAACCCTACCGAGGAACAAGCTTTGATATTTCTGATGGAGGTTTTATGGGATGGTATGTAGGCGATGTTGTGTATGATATCATTTCCATTACAGCCAACACGATGCATGTACGTTGTATTCAAGAAGGCGGCGGCTTTGCGTGGTACGCGAGATATAAATCTGAATAATTTATTTTAATACATACGAGGCAGATAGTTATTATCTGCCTCTTTATCCTTTTAACAATGAAACCGACATGTTAAAAATAATTATTAACACACAGCGGAATGATTATTTTAAACATCAAAGGTTACATGTGACCATTGAAAAACAATAAATATAAACACATGAAAAATAAAACCCTACTTTCAATCTTTTCTATCCTTTTTTGCTTTTTAGCACTGACCCTTTCATGTTCATCTGGCGGAAGCGGTGGTTCTTCTGGTGGAGGTGGCGGTAACGGTGGAGGAGGGAACACACAAATTATTCCATCAAACCTTTTCGTTAATGTTACCATTCAAGGAAAAGATGACCAAAATCCAAATGGAGATGGTTCAGGACAATTTTCGGCTACGGCTACAGCTACAAATGCAGTAAAATATGGGTTTAAAGTAGGAAGCAACGGTAGTGAAACACAAAACACTACAGGTGTATTTTCATATACACTAACCGAGGCAGGCACCAATCAATTTCCACTATACGTTTATGCGTATTCTAGTACTAATGATAGAATCAGCAAAATCACAAATTTAACAGTTTTTGTAGAAGGGAATGGTGGCTCAGGCAACAACGATGTTTTGGTTTGGTCAGATGAATTTGATGGCACGGGACCAATAAACAGCTCTAAATGGACCACAGAAACCGGAGGTGGTGGATGGGGTAACCAAGAAGTGCAAATTTATACTTCAAGTACTGACAATGTAGTTAGAGAAAACGGCATTTTAAAAATCAAAGCGATTAAAGAACCAAACGGAACTTACTCTTCTGCACGCATCAAAACTCAAGATAAATTTGAGTTTAAGTATGGGCGTGTTGAAATTCGTGCAAAGCTTCCTTCAGCACAAGGTACATGGCCAGCATTATGGATGCTTGGCGCAAATTATCCCGATGTTGGTTGGCCACAATGTGGAGAGATTGACATTATGGAACAATTTCAAGATAAAAATAAGGTAAAATCAACCCTACATTGGAAACTTGCTGATGGTAATAGAGGAGAATACGGACAAGAAACTGCGAATACATCTTCAACAGATTGGCATGTGTATGAAATGGATTGGACCTCTACAACCATTAAAACTTATCTCGATGGGACAAAGTTTTTTGAGATGACTGTCTCAGGAGTAGACCCTTACTTTCCGTTCAATGAAGAATTCTTTTTCATTTTTAATGTCGCCATGGGCGGTACTCTTGGTGGAGAAATTGACCCAAATTTTTCTCAAGACGCCATGGAAGTAGATTACATAAGGGTATATCAATAAAATGATTAAAGCCAATTTAACATTTTTCACAATAATTGGTTTTTTTGTGCTCAATTCTTGTGGTACTAACCAAAAAAATGACCAACTCGATCAGCGCGTGAATGCCTTATTGGCGCAAATGACGCTTGAGGAGAAAGTCGGTCAAATGAATCAATATTCAAGTTTTTGGGACATCACGGGACCGATACCCAAAGAAGGTTCAGCTGCAAAACAATACGACCAATTAAAAAGGGGACTTGTTGGGTCAATGCTCAACGTTCGTGGCGCTGAAAACGTCCGTAAACTTCAAAAAATTGCAGTAGAAGAAACCCGTTTAGGTATTCCATTAATCTTTGGATTTGATGTGATTCACGGTTTTAAAACCATTAGTCCTATTCCTTTGGCAGAAGCTGCAAGTTGGGATTTAGACGCTATTGAAACCTCGGCCAGAATAGCAGCAACTGAAGCCGCCGCTGCAGGCATTAATTGGACATTCGCCCCCATGGTCGATATTTCAAGAGATGCACGCTGGGGACGTGTTATGGAGGGTGCAGGAGAGGACCCCTATTTAGGATCAAAAATTGCATTTGCAAGAGTAAAGGGCTTTCAAGGCGATGACCTTTCAGCTCCAACAACCATAGCGGCTTGTGCCAAACACTTTGCAGGGTATGGATTTCCCGAAGCCGGAAAAGAGTACAATACAGTTGATATAGGAACTCAAACCTTACACAATGTGGTTATGCCTCCGTTCAAAGCAACCATTGATGCTGGTGTTCGAACCTTTATGAACTCATTTAGTCAACTCAATGGCGTTCCTGCAACAGGGAGTCAATATCTTCAGCGTACGCTACTAAAAGAACAATGGAATTTTGATGGTTTTGTGGTATCCGACTGGGGTTCAATTGAAGAAATGGTAGAACATGGTTATGCCGAAGATGCCAAACAAGCTGCCCAAATTGCTGTAGAGGCCGGATCCGATATGGATATGCAATCTTTGGCGTATGTCGATCATTTGACTGATTTAGTCAAATCTGGAGAAGTTCAGGAAGCACTTATAGACGATGCTGTACGAAGAATATTACGCGTAAAATTTGAGTTAGGCCTTTTTGACGACCCATATAAATACTGTAACATTGAACGTGAAAAGGCGACTATTGGCCATGAAAAATTTCAAGAAGCCGCTTTGGATATGGCCAAAAAGTCAATAGTGCTTTTAAAAAATCAAAACCAACTCTTACCACTAAAAAAGAAAGGACTTAATATAGCCCTTATTGGCGATCTTGCAGACGATAAAACAAGCCCGCTCGGTAATTGGATTTTAGCAGCAGAAAAAAATTCAGCAGTGTCAGTCCTCGAAGGAATGAAGGCATATGAAGGCAATAATCTTGAATTTTCTATGGGCGTCAAGCTCAATACTGGAGCTTTAGAATTCGCTAAAGAATTGAACATTAATACCACAGATAAAAGTGATTTTCCAGCAGCATTGAAACTCGCCAAAAAAGCAGATGTTGTAGTGATGGTTCTGGGAGAACATGGTTTTCATAGCGGAGAGGGAAGAAGCAGGACACAGCTTGGATTACCGGGGCTACAGCAAGAACTTTTAGAACAAGTTTTTAAAGTCAACCAAAACATCATCCTCGTGCTCAATAACGGTAGACCACTCGTACTGGATTGGGCAGACCAACACATTCCAGCCATTGTTGAAGCTTGGCAATTAGGGACACAAAGCGGAAATGCCATTGCTCAGGTATTATATGGCGATTATAATCCCAGCGGGAAACTTCCAATGTCGTTTCCTAAAGCTTTAGGGCAAGTTCCCATTTATTACAATTACAAAAGTACTGGAAGGCCAACGTTACCATCACCTGATGAAGTGTTTTGGACGCATTACCAAGATGAACAGAATGCGCCGCTTTATCCTTTTGGATATGGCCTAAGTTATACCACGTTTGCTTACAGCAATCTAAAAATTAATAGTCAAACTGACACATCAATTGATGTTAGTGTAGAAGTTACGAACACAGGGAATGTTCAGGGTAATGAAGTGGTTCAGTTGTACATAAAAGACCACTTTGCTAGACCAACCCAACCCATAAAGAGTCTTAAAGGGTTTGAACTCATTGATTTAAACCCGAATCAAACCAAAACAGTACATTTCAAGCTTACAGAAACTGAACTTGGATTTTATGATAATAATGGAAACTTTACAATACAACCCGGTGATTTTTCTATATATGTTGGAGGAAATTCCACAACAAAACTTAATACCAAATTTAAATTATGATATTGTTTAGAATTATACTCATATCGTCTTTGGCATTTATCACAAAAACTAGTGATAACCCTGGGAAACGCGTCATATTTACTGAAGATTTTGAACAATCTTTTTTGGATTTAAATCATTGGAACTATGAGTTAGGGGACGGATGTCCAAACCTCTGCGGATGGGGTAATAAAGAATATCAGCACTACACAAAAGAAAACGTCTTTGTACGTGACGAAAAACTAGTTATTAAAGCAACCAAACAAGGAGATCAATATTTTTCAGGCCGCATTACAACAAAAGATAAAATAGAGTTTCAATACGGAACTGTTGAAGTCAAAGCAAAACTCCCACAAGGGTTAGGCGTATGGCCAGCGATTTGGATGCTTGGGCATGATATTGACGAAAATTATTGGCCAAATTGCGGTGAAATAGATATCATGGAATATGTGGGTAGAATGCCAGGAAAAATCCACACCACATTGCATACCAAGGACAGTTATGGTGTCTCAAAAAACACAAAAATCACGACTTTAGAAGAAATTGAAACGGGATTCCATATCTACAAAATGCAATGGGATGAAGATCAAATTCAATTTTCTATTGATGATCATGTCGTTTATACCTTTTCACCTGTCGAAAAAACAGAAGAAATTTGGCCTTTTGATAAGCCATTTTACCTCATCTTAAATTTGGCAGTTGGTGGATATTTTGGAGGATTCGAAGTTGACGATTCTATTTTCCCACAAGAATTTGTAATCGACTACATCAAAGTATATAAAGATTCTAATCTTTAAGTAAAAAGTTTACTTTTTCCATAATCGCGGCAGAAGCACCTTTGTTGTTTGCAACATAGACTCCGTTTTTTTGCCCACAATTTTCTCTATGCTTTTCATCTGTAATAAACCGATCTAATGCATTTTTCAAACCAGCAGAATTTTTGATGCTTACAAGACCTCCATTTTGTAGCATTTCTTTTGCCTCAGGAAATCTTTGATAATTTTTTCCAATAACAATAGGGATGCCAAAAACAGCGGCTTCAAGTGTATTGTGCAACCCACTTGTTCCCATTCCACCACCAATATAAGCTACGTCGGCATAGCTGTAAACTTTGGATAACAGTCCGATAGTATCGACAATAAAAATCTGTTTTTCGGCTAATGTTTCTTCTTTATAATTTGAATACAAAACAGCTTTGGAACCCAAAGCTTCCTTCAATTTTCGTATGTTTTGTTTTTGAATTAGATGAGGAGCAATGATAAATTTGATTGATTTTGGCGCATTTTGTATGTATGGAATCAACACCTGTTCGTCTTCAAACCAAGTACTTCCTGCGACCACACACAATTTTCCATCTTTAAATTCTTCAATAAACGGAAGCGTGTTGTTTTGTTTTAATTGATTCGATACACGATCAAATCTAGTATCTTTTGCGATTGTGACATTTTGGTAACCAATATTTTGCAATAGTTTTTTTGACTCAATATTTTGCGTAAATATATGATCGAAACAAAAGAACAGATGTTTCCATTGTTTGCCATAAAACTTAAAAAAGTATTGGTCAGCCCGCAACAATACTGAGATTAGAACAACCTTAGCAGTATGATTTTTTAAAGCGTTTAAGTAATTAGGCCACAATTCATACTTGACAAAAACGACAAGTTTTGGATGTGTCAATTCTAAGAATTTTTGAACCTGTTTTTTAGTGTCTAAAGGCAGATATACTGTAATTGGCGTTAGTAGATTCTCTTTGCGAATTTCATAACCTGAAGGCGAAAAAAAAGAAAGTACAATTTTTGTCTTTGGGTTTTGTGCCTTAAGCTGCTCAAATACAGGTAAACCCTGCTCGTACTCACCCAATGAGGCACAATGAAACCAAAAAACCTCATCACTTTTTTGAATATGCTCTTGAAGAATTTTAAAGGTTTTTTGACGCCCATCAATTCCTTTTTTTAGCTTCGTATCAAAACGCCCAAACACTGGGAGCAACAAACGAACCAGTTCATTAATAAGATTATAGATGGCCATCAATGCGCTTTAATTTATAACAAAAATACATTCTTTATCTTAATTTTAGCATTTGCCCATCGCTATTTTTGTATTTTTGTGGGGCACAAAATAGATGTGTTATCAATCAAAATAACCCTATGAAAAAAATACAAATGGTTGACCTCAAAGGTCAATACACCCCAATAAAAGACCAAGTTAATTCTTCTATCCAAGAAGTTATAGATTCAGCTGCCTTCATAAATGGCCCAAAAGTCAAAGCGTTTCAAACAAACCTCGAGGCCTATTTAGATGTAAAACATGTGATTCCATGTGCCAATGGTACAGATGCTCTTCAAATTGCTATGATGGGGCTTGGACTAAAGCCAGGTGATGAGGTAATTACAGCAGATTTTACATTTGCAGCCACTGTAGAAGTTATTGCGCTTTTAGGACTTACCCCCGTACTTGTTGATGTAGATCCCGAATATTTCAATATCGATATTGATGCTATAAAAAATGCCATCACACCAAAAACTAAAGCTATTGTTCCTGTGCACTTATTTGGCCAATGCGCTAATATGGATGCCATTATGGAAATCGCTAAAACGCATAATTTGTTTGTCATTGAAGATAATGCTCAAGCCATTGGCGCTACTTACACTGCGTCCAACGGATCAAAAGCTAAAGCTGGAACCATTGGTCATGTTGCTTCAACTTCTTTTTTTCCGTCAAAAAACTTAGGATGCTATGGAGATGGAGGTGCAATTTTCACTAATGACGATGATCTGGCACATACCATTCGTGGTATTGTAAACCACGGAATGTACAAACGTTATCATCATGATGTTGTTGGAGTAAATTCGCGCTTAGACTCTATACAAGCCGCAGTTTTAGACGCAAAACTTCCACATTTAGATAATTATAATAAAGCACGACAAAATGCGGCAAGAAAATATAATGCTGCTTTTAAAAATCATCCAAATATAGAGACACCAAAAGCTGGAAATGGATGTGAAACAATATGCGATAACTGTGATTGTCATGTTTTTCATCAATATACTCTAAAGCTTAAGAACGCCGATCGTGACGGTTTGGTAGCCCATCTAAATGCAAAAGGAATCCCATGTGGTGTGTATTATCCAATTCCTTTACACAAGCAAAAAGCATATCAAGATGAGCGTTATAATGATGAAGATTTTCAAGTCACCAACCAGCTCTCAAAAGAAGTCATTTCACTCCCCATGCATACCGAATTAGAAGACGATCAGATTGAATTTATAACCACCTCTGTTTTATCGTTTTTAACCTAAATTTTTTAATCATGAAAAAATTAATTTTAATCTTATGTTTTATGCAAATGATTGTGGTTTCGGCCCAAGACATTTATTTGCATTGTGGTCAACTTATTGACACAGAAAAAGGTAAAGTACTTACCAAAAAGACAATTGTTGTTTCTGGAAAAACAATTAAATCCATACAAAATGGATATGTAAATTCAGAGCATGCTTTAGATGTTGTTATTGATTTGAAATCAAAAACAGTGATGCCCGGTTTGATTGATATGCATGTTCACATGGAAAATGAGTATAACCCAAAGCGGTACATGGATCAATTTACAGCCAATGAGGCTGATGTAGCGTTCAAATCCGTGAATTATGCAGAAATAACCCTTATGGCAGGATTCACTACAGTTCGTGATCTTGGCGGAACAGGCGTTAATATTGCATTGAGAAATGCCATTAATAACAACACGATTGTTGGTCCAAGGATTTTTACTGCGGGGAAAGCAATTGCCACTACAGGAGGTCATGCCGATCCAACCAACGGAAGGAAAAAACTTTTAATGGGGGATCCAGGGCCAGAACAAGGCGTGATCAATGGTCCTGATGAAGCCCGAAAAGCGGTGCGTCAGCGTTACAAAAATGGAGCAGATAACATTAAAATCACAGCCACTGGTGGTGTTTTGAGTGTAGCCAAAAATGGTCAGAATCCACAATTTACAATTGAAGAAGTAAAAGCGATTTGTGAAACGGCCAAAGATTATGGTATGATTGTAGCGGCTCATGCTCATGGTGATGAGGGGATGCAACGCGCTGTAATTGGAGGGGTAACAACCATAGAACATGGTACTAAAATGAGCACAAAAACTATGGACTTAATGAAGGAATATGGTACATATTTTGTTCCCACAATCACCGCCGGAAAAGCTGTGGCTGAAAATGCTAAAATTGAAGGGTTTTATCCAGAAATTATTGTTCCTAAGGCCTTAGAAATTGGGCCAAAAATCCAAAACACTTTTGCCAAAGCGTATAAAAGAGGTGTGCCCATCGCATTTGGTACAGATGCTGGTGTTTTTCCTCATGGACTGAATGCAAAAGAATTTGGCTATATGGTTGAGGTAGGTATGCCTGCTATGGAGGCCATTCAGTCGGCAACAGTTACAAACGCAAAAATTCTTGGTTTTGGCGATCAACTGGGGCAAATTAAACCTAATTATATTGCAGATATCGTCGCTACGGACACTAACCCATTGGAAGATATCTCAGCTATGGAGCGTGTGCAATTCGTAATGAAAGAAGGTAAGATTTATAAAAATTAAACTGTTCAGTCTTGATGTGTTTTCCCTTTTTGCTTGAATGAAGCAATGATGAGTAGAATCATTCCAGTTGTAACGGACAAATCGGCAACATTGAAAATCCCTGTTTGGGCAAATCCAAAGTCCATAAACAAAAAGTCCGTCACTGAACCATAAACAAAACGGTCATACAAATTGGCAATTCCACCGCCTGCAACACAACTAAATCCAATGACAGATAAGGTGTCTAAATGTTTGTTAGTAAAAAGGTAGTACAACACAATACTTAGGACGACAACAGGTAAAATAAGAAGGAAAATGAGTTTTATTGCGGGGTGAGCACTACTTCCCACACCCAAAAATGCACCAGAGTTTTCTACATTCATTAATTGTAAAAGCTCGCCAACAATTTCAGTACGTGATCCAGCAACAACCTCCGTCCTCACAATGTGCTTTGTGTATTGGTCTAAACCAATATTTAACACGACTAAAAACAAGATGAATGTTATTCTTTTGTTCATAAGATTATAATTCTAAATCAGCACCACTGGTGTTTACTTCTCTATTTATTTTCCTCATTAGTCCCTGCAAAACTTTTCCTGGGCCAACTTCAATAAAATGTTGCGCACCGTCTGTAATCATTTGCTCAACAGATTGAGTCCAACGTACTGGCGAGGTAAGCTGTGCAATCAAATTTGTTTTAATTTCAGTAGTATCTTGAACGGCATTCGCACAAACATTTTGATAAATTGGACAACTGGGTGTATTGAATGTTGTCTGTTCAATGGCTGTTGCCAATTGTTCGCGTGCGGGTTCCATTAATGGTGAGTGAAATGCTCCGCCAACGGGCAAGACCAAAGCTCTACGTGCCCCTTTTTCTTTTAAATGTTCACATGCTGCGTGGGTGGATTCAATAGCACCAGAAATTACCAATTGGCCAGGGCAATTATAATTAGCCGCAACAACAATGCCTTCAATATCGGCACAAACAGATTCTACAATCTCATCTTCTAAACCTAAAACTGCAGCCATAGTCCCTTCTGTCGATACGCATGCTTTTTGCATGGCATCGGCACGTTGCGCAACGAGTTTTAGCCCTTGCTCAAAGCTCAATGTATTATTGGCTACTAAAGCAGAAAATTCACCCAATGAGTGGCCAGCAACCATTTCTGGCTTGAATTGTTCACCCATACTTTTGGCCAAAATTACCGAATGTAGAAAAATGGCAGGTTGTGTCACGTTTGTTTGTTTTAAGTCTTCTGCACTTCCTTCAAACATGATTTTTGTAATGTCAAAACCTAAAATCGAATTGGCTTCCTCAAATAGAGATTTAGCAACCGATGATTGTTCGTAAAGGTCTTGCCCCATTCCGGGAAATTGAGCACCTTGTCCTGGAAAAATATATGCGTTCATCTAAAGCTTATTTTTAAGTTTGAATTTTTTTATCGCCTTATATATGTTGTAAAACTAAAATCAAAGGCGTGTTTGTCGTCTTTTTTTATGTGTTCGTTATATGTTTCTTCCCATTGATTTAAATCTAGTTCTGGAAAGAATGTATCGCCTTCAAAATGGGCATGAACCCGTGTAAGCTCAATACAGTCGGCAAATGCTAATGCTTGTTTGTATATTTCTCCACCACCAATAATGTAGGGTTGTTCATCTTTTTCTGTTAGTTCAATGGCTTTCTCAAGCGAATTTACAACCAAAACACCTTCGGGAACTTTATAATCCTTTTGTCTTGTGATGACCACATGGGTTCTGTTGGGTAATGGTTTTGGAAAACTTTCGAATGTTTTTCGTCCCATAATAATGTGGTGTCCAGAGGTTAGGGATTTGAAACGTTTCAAATCCAAGCTTAGGTTCCAAATTAAATCATTGTCTTTGCCGATTACTTGGTTTTCTGATACGGCTACAATGATGGTCAGTATTTGTTGTTTTGTTGTATTCAATAGACTAAACTTAGTCCGCAAAAATAGCGTTTTCAGTTGAAATTATATAGCAACTTTTCCTTTGATGTGTGGGTGCGGATCGTAATCAACTAAAGTAAAGTCTTCAAAAGTAAAGTCGAATATATTGTTCACTTCTGGGTTAAGCACCATTTTAGGTAACGGTCGAGGGGTTCTTGATCGTTGCAATTCGAGTTGTTCTATATGATTGTTATAAATGTGTGCATCTCCAAAAGTATGCACAAAATCTCCAGCTTCATATCCGCACACTTGCGCCATCATCATTGTAAATAGTGCATAAGAAGCAATATTGAAAGGTACACCCAGAAAAATATCTGCACTACGTTGATAAAGTTGACAAGATAATTTCCCTTCGTGTACATAAAATTGGAAAAAGGCATGACAAGGGGGGAGTGCAGCTTTTCCTTCCGCCACATTTTCTGAAAATGATTTTGAAGTGTCGGGTAAAACCGATGGATTCCATGCCGAAACAAGCATACGCCTGCTGTCAGGATTTGTTTTTAGCGTTTCGATTATTGATTTTATTTGATCTATATCGTCGCTGTTCCAATTCCGCCATTGATGTCCATATACAGGCCCTAAATCACCCTTTTCATCAGCCCATTCATTCCAAATGCGTACACCATTTTCTGTTAAATACTTAATGTTGGTATCTCCTTTAAGAAACCACAGCAATTCGTAAATGATGGATTTTAAGTGAAGTTTTTTTGTAGTTACCATTGGAAAACCTTCACTCAAATCAAAGCGCATTTGGTATCCAAAGACACTTTTTGTACCTGTGCCTGTACGGTCTCCTTTTTCATTTCCGTGCTCTAAAACATGGTTTACTAAGTCCAGATATTGCTTCATAAAAACGGTTAATTATTACAGTTTAAAAATAATTAATGCAGCAATGAATGTAAAGTATGAAAGAACAATAATTTGAAAAGTTATCAACGGATTTATTACCCTATGATTAACCCTGCAATGGTTGCTGAAAGTAAAGATGCAATGGTGCCGCCAATTAGCGCTTTCATGCCTAATTCTGAAAGTGTTTTTCTTTGTCCAGGCGCTAAAGATCCAATACCTCCAACTTGAATTCCAATAGATGCAAAATTGGCAAAACCACAAAGCATATATGTGGCCATAATGATGGATTTTTCGTATTTGAGATGAACCAATGCCAAAGGGTCTTTAAGATCAGCAAGTTGAATATATCCTACAAATTCACTTGCTGCGAGTTTTATCCCCAAAAGTTGTCCCATAAGTGCCATATCTTCTTTTGCAATTCCTATGAGCCACATCAATGGGGCAAAAGCGTAACCGAGAATAAATTCTAATGAAAATTCCTGATAGGGTGTATTGGATTGAACCCATTCATTTAGTCCTCCAAAATCGCCAATCCATCCCAAAATTCCGTTAATCATAGCGATAAATGCTAAAAACACCAAAAGCATGGCACCAATATTGAAAGCAAGTTTTAGGCCTTCGGTGGTTCCATTTGCAATGGCGTCAAGAATATTTGATCCTACTTTTTCTTGAGAAACAATGACATCATTATTAATGGCTTCAGTTTGTGGATATAAAATTTTTGAAATGACAATTGCACCTGGTGCAGCCATTACAGACGCCGTCAAAAGATGCTTAGCATAGTACTGACGAAGAACTTCATCTTCGCCTCCCAAAAATCCAATGTATGCGGCCAAAACACCACCTGCAACAGTGGCCATGCCGCCAACCATTACTAGAAGTATCTCGGAGCGATTCATTTTTTCTAAATACGCTTTTATCATCAGTGGTGCTTCTGTCTGACCCAAAAATATATTTCCAGCAACACTTAAACTTTCTGCGCCAGAAACCTGTAACAGTTTTGTCAGAAGCCATGCGAATATTTTTACCACTTTTTGAATTATACCCAAATAGAATAGGACTGAAGTTAATGCGGAAAAGAAAATAATAGTTGGAAGAATGGAAACCGCAAAAGTATTTAGTGATGCTTCTATTTTTCCTGTAGAAAATGCTGCAAATAAAAACTCTGTTCCTTTTTGAGTAAAATCGAGAACGGCAAGAAAGATATTTCCAATTCCCTTAAATATTTTTTGGACAAATTCAACCTTCAAAACAGCAATAGCCAACAATAGTTGAGCACTCAATCCAAACCCTACTGTCCTCCAATTGATAGCTTTCCTATTTGTGCTCAATGCTATTGCGATTGCCAAGAGTACGACCATTCCCAGAATTCCTCTCAACAAACTATCCAAGCTAAAACCTTGACTTTCAATTATTTGTGATGCATTTGCTTGTGCAAAAAGCGAAGGGCTGTTGAGTGCAAAAAGTAGTGCAATGGCTTTAGTCATATGTATTGTGCTTATCGTTTTGAAATTTCATCTCTAATTTTTGCTGCGATTTCATAATTTTCATCAGAAACGGCTTTTTGCAGCAAATCCTCTAGTTCGGCTAAAGATAGATTTTTATAATCGTTTTGTTCGTCTATGTCTTTTTCTGAATTATCTCTAGGAGCTTCTTCAAACACTAAAGCATCACCATTTTTTTCTAAATCCTCCTCAGGGCTAATTTTCAGAATAATTCCTGCTTTTTCAAGAATATTCTTGTAGGTAAAAATAGGTGCAGAAAAGCGTAAAGCAAGTGCAATTGCATCGCTAGTTCGCGCATCAATAATTTCTTCTTTGCCGTTGCTTTCACATATTAAAGAAGCATAAAATACACCATCCACAAGTTTATGGATAATGACTTGTTTGACTATAATATCAAACCGGTCAGAAAAATTTTTGAATAAATCGTGGGTCAAAGGCCTTGGTGGACGAATATCTTTTTCAAGGGCAATAGCAATAGATTGTGCTTCAAATGCGCCAATGACAATAGGCAACTTACGTTCGCCATCTACTTCACTGAGAATCAGTGCATAAGCGCCACTTTGTGTTTGACTGTAAGAAATACCCTTTATGTTAAGACGAACTAAACTCATTATTGTTCTAACAAATAACAGTTTTAATTCCTAAAATACCAAACTTAAGCACCTAACTTTTAATGAATTATCCAAAAAACGAAGTTTTAGTTGCTATCACTGAGGAGGTTCACTAATTATTTTGTGCTTTAAACGTCTTAAGTTTTTCGATCAATTTTGGTACAACTTCAAAAGCATCGCCTACAATGCCATAATCTGCGGCTTTGAAAAATGGTGCTTCAGGATCGGTATTGATAACGACTTTCACTTTAGATGAATTTATACCAGCCAAATGTTGTATTGCTCCTGAAATTCCAATAGCAATATACAGGTTACTGGCCACTGGTTTCCCAGTTTGGCCAACGTGCTCACTATGCGGTCTCCAGCCCAAATCCGATACTGGTTTCGAACACGCCGTTGCAGCACCAAGAACGTCTGCCAATTCTTCTATCATACCCCAATGTTCAGGCCCTTTCAATCCTCGTCCAGCAGATACTACAGTTTCTGCATCTGCAATAGATACCTTGTTGGTGGCTTTGTCTACTTTTTCAACGCTAACATTAGAAGAGCTCATTGTTGGTGAAAATGATACAACCTCTACTGAAACAGATTGTTCAATAAGGCCAAAGGCATTGTTGGATAGTCCAATAACTTTCACTTCTGTTGTAATTTCTGTTTCGCAAAATGCTTTATTACTAAAAACACTTCTTTTTACAACAAATGGTTGAGTACTTGTAGGCACTTCAACAACATTGGGCACATAACCTGCATTCAATCCAACAGAGAGCATTGGAGCGAGGTAGCGACTATCTGCACTACTGCTCAAAATTACCACATAAGCTTGTTCTTTTTGTGCGGCCTGTACAAGAACATCGGCATAAATTTTCGCATTGAATTGCTCAGAATGGTTTACACTTAGAACTTTATCAACCCCATAAGTTCCCAGTTGAGTACAGTCTTCTGTATTGAACACAACAGCATTTAATTTTGTATTTAGCGCATTTGCAACAGCACGGCCATAAGAGGCAACTTCTAATGCTGCTTTTTTAAATGCTCCATTTTCAGATTCTATATATACGAGTACGGACATATTTTTTTGTTTTAAATGACTTTTGCTTCGTTGTGCAAAAGATTAATAAGTTCATCAATATTTTCGGCATCTACCATTTTGATAGCACCTTTTGGTGCTGGTTTTTCAAACTTTAGTGTTGTAGAACTTGTTTGTTGACCAGATGGTTCAAGTACAGTCAAAGGTTTTTTTCTTGCCATCATTATCCCGCGCATATTCGGGATTTTTAAATCGCTTTCTTCTACAAGTCCTTTTTGTCCTCCAATGACTAGTGGTAAAGTACTTGTAAGTGTTTCTTTTCCTCCATCAATTTCGCGAACAGCAGTTGCTTTTTCTCCATCAATTTCCAAAGCAATACAGTTATTGACAAAACTTGCGCCAAGTTCTGCAGCCATCATGCCTGGAACCATTCCACCGTTATAATCTATAGACTCTCGCCCTGCAATGATTAAATCGTAATGACCTTCTTTGGCAACTTTTGAAAGTTCTTTGGCTACTGCATATCCATCGGTTGGCACTGTATTGACTCTGAATGCGGCATCGGCTCCAATGGCTAAGGCCTTTCTTAGAGTAGATTCTGTCTCAGCCCCACCAACGTTAATAACGTCTACAGATGCATTTTGTTTTTCTTTGAACCACATGGCTCTTGTTAAACCAAATTCGTCATTCGGATTGATTACAAATTGCACTCCATTGGTGTCAAAGGACGTGTTGTCGTTTGTAAAATTTATTTTTGAAGTGGTGTCTGGGACATGACTGATACATACTAATATTTTCATTATTTGGGTGTTTTAGTGTTCCAATTAATTATTTGGACGAAGGTACAAAAAAAGTTCATATTTCCTATGCATGCATAGGAAATTTTAAACAAATGATGTAATTATTATTGCACATTATTCTTATTTTTGCCCCATCAAAAATTAATGAATGAAAACAATTCAGTTTAGAGAGGCAATTTGTGAAGCCATGAGCGAGGAGATGCGCCGTGACGAAAGCATTTATTTGATGGGTGAAGAAGTAGCCGAATATAATGGTGCGTATAAAGCATCCAAAGGTATGCTTGATGAATTTGGCGAAAAGCGTGTGATTGACACTCCTATTGCAGAGCTTGGTTTTGCAGGGATAGCAGTAGGTTCTACAATGACAGGCAACAGACCTATTGTGGAGTTCATGACCTTTAATTTTTCCTTAGTTGGGATTGATCAAATCATAAATAATGCTGCAAAAATTAGACAAATGTCTGGAGGTCAATTTAAATGCCCCATTGTTTTTAGAGGACCAACGGCCTCTGCAGGTCAGTTGGCAGCAACGCACTCACAAGCTTTTGAAAGTTGGTATGCCAATTGCCCAGGATTAAAAGTGATTGTCCCTTCAAATCCTTATGATGCTAAAGGGCTTTTAAAAGCCGCAATTCGTGATGACGACCCCGTTATTTTTATGGAAAGTGAGCAGATGTACGGCGATAAAGGTGAAGTTCCTGAGGGGGAATATATCTTACCTATTGGTGTTGCGGAAATTAAGCGTACAGGATCAGATGTAACGGTTGTTTCATTTGGTAAAATTATAAAAGAAGCCTACAAAGCCGCTGAAGACTTGGAAAAAGAGGGAATTTCTTGTGAAGTCATCGATCTTAGAACAGTACGACCTTTAGATATCAATTCAATTTTGGAATCAGTCAAAAAAACGAATCGATTAGTTATTTTGGAAGAAGCTTGGCCATTTGGGAATGTTTCTACTGAAATCACCTATCAAGTGCAACAAAAAGCTTTTGATTACCTTGATGCACCAATCATAAAAATCAATACCGCCGATACTCCGGCTCCTTATTCTCCTGTTTTGTTAGAGGAATGGTTGCCTAACAGTGACGATGTGGTCAAAGCTGTAAAGAAAGTATTATATAAATAAAACAAGGGGCCCTAAAATAAGTCAAAAAATAGGTTTTTCTATTCTTATTCAATTCATTACATTTGTGGCCTTTAAAATCAATTAAAACTATATTATGGAATCATTAATGATTTATATGCCGATTGCGATGGCAGTAATTGGATTGCTTTACATGTGGGCCAAAAGAGGTTCAATCATGAAAAAAGATGCTGGAGATGGCAAAATGAAAGAGATCTCTGATCATATCTATGTTGGGGCATTAGCATTTCTTAAAGCAGAATACAAATTACTTACATATTTTGTGGTTGGTGCAAGTATAGCATTAGCTGGTGTAGCGTCTGTTGTAGAAACAACAAGTTACCTTATTATAGTAGCGTTTGTCATAGGTGCAGTTTTTTCTGCGGTAGCAGGAAATATTGGGATGCGTATAGCCACTAAAACAAATGTTAGAACAACTCAAGCTGCGCGTACAAGTCTTCCTGAAGCATTAAAAATTTCTTTTGGTGGAGGAACAGTCATGGGGCTTGGTGTTGCTGGATTGGCAGTTCTTGGGCTTTCATCATTCTTCATCCTATTTTTCCAAATGTTTATGGATGGTGCTTGGACCAATACTGTTGATATGACGATTGTCCTTGAAACCCTTGCAGGATTTTCATTAGGTGCAGAGTCTATTGCACTTTTTGCTCGTGTTGGTGGAGGTATTTACACTAAAGCAGCCGATGTAGGTGCTGATTTAGTGGGTAAAGTAGAAGCTGGTATTCCAGAAGATGATCCTCGAAACCCTGCAACTATTGCAGATAATGTTGGGGACAATGTAGGTGATGTTGCTGGTATGGGTGCCGATCTTTTTGGGTCTTATGTAGCGACAGTTTTGGCTGCTATGGTTTTAGGAAATTACATTATTAAAGACATGGGCGGAAGTATTTCAGATGCCTTTGGAGGTATTGGACCCATCTTGTTACCGATGGCTATTGCCGGTGCTGGAATCATTATTTCTATTTTAGGAACACTTCTTGTTAAAATTAGTTCAAATGATGCCAAAGAAGCACAAGTGCAAAAAGCACTCAATATTGGAAACTGGACCTCTATTGTATTGGTCGGTGTTGCTAGTTTTGTTTTGGTCACTTGGATGCTTCCAGAAACGATGCAAATGGAATTCTATGGAGAAGGATTGAAAGATATTTCTTCTATGCGAGTTTTCTATGCTACTTTAGTAGGATTAGTTGTTGGTGGAGCAATTTCATCATTCACAGAATATTATACAGGACTAGGTAAAAAACCAATTTTAAATATCGTACAACAATCAAGTACCGGAGCTGCAACCAATATTATTGCTGGTCTTGCAACAGGAATGATTTCTACATTTTCTTCAGTATTATTGTTTGCAATTGCCATTTGGGCTTCTTATGCTTTTGCTGGATTTTATGGTGTGGCGATGGCAGCCTCTGCAATGATGGCCACAACAGCAATGCAATTGGCCATTGATGCCTTTGGACCTATTGCAGACAATGCAGGAGGTATCGCTGAAATGAGTGAGCAAGAACCAATTGTTCGTGAACGTACAGATATTTTAGATTCTGTAGGTAATACCACTGCGGCAACAGGAAAAGGTTTTGCTATTGCTTCTGCTGCACTTACAGCGCTCGCTTTATTTGCGGCCTATGTAACGTTTACAGAAATAGACGGAATTAATATATTTAAAGCACCAGTTCTTGCAATGCTTTTTGTAGGAGGAATGGTTCCTGTAGTATTTTCAGCATTGGCGATGAGCTCTGTTGGAAAAGCCGCTATGGAAATGGTCGAAGAGGTTAGACGCCAATTCAAAGAGATTCCAGGAATTATGGAAGGAACTGGTAAGCCAGAGTACGACAAATGTGTAGATATATCTACAAAGGCATCTTTAAGACAAATGTTATTGCCAGGATTATTGACCATTGGTTTCCCTATTTTGATTGTCCTTATCGGGTTATTAATTTATCCAGACAACCACAAACTTGTAGCAGAAATGCTAGGAGGTTATATGGCAGGTGTTACGGTTTCAGGTGTACTTTGGGCAATTTTCCAAAACAACGCTGGTGGAGCATGGGACAATGCCAAAAAATCTTTTGAAGCAGGTGTTGAAATTAATGGGGAAATGACCTACAAAGGCTCTGATGCCCACAAAGCAGCAGTTACTGGAGATACCGTTGGTGATCCATTCAAAGACACTTCTGGGCCTTCAATGAATATTTTGATCAAATTGACTTGTCTTATTGGGTTAGTTGTTGCACCAATTTTGGGGGGGCATTCTGAAGAAGCAACTGCTATGAATACTCATGAAGTTGAGCTCAATGTTTCCATTGAGTCGGATGATTCAGAATACGCTACAGCAAGTATCACAAGTGTTACAACTGAAAATGGTGTTGAAACCATTGTAAAAAAATCATTTTACGGAACTGAGGATGAAGTTGAAAAACTTTTAGAAGAAAGATTAAAAGAAGTTACAAAAAAGTAAACTTCTTTATCCGCTATAAAAAAAACCACATTGAGCTATTCAATGTGGTTTTTTTATTTTGTGATGATTTGTATTCTTAAAAAAGGCCATTTATTTCAGCATCAATTTTATTGATAATTCCGCCGAGATCTTCTTTGTTTTCTACAAAATCTAAATCATCAACATCAATGATTAGCAATCGTCCTTTGTTGTAGCCATGAATCCAGGCTTCATAGCGTTCATTCAGTCGGCTGAGGTAATCAATACTTATTGAGTTTTCATAATCTCTACCGCGTTTGTGAATTTGATTGACTAGATTCGGAATAGAACTTCGCAAGTAAATAAGCAGGTCTGGTGCTTCAACTAAGCTTTCCATCAAATTGAATAAAGAACTGTAATTGTCAAAATCCCTGTTGGTCATCAGCCCCATTGCGTGTAAGTTCGGCGCAAAAATATTTGCATCTTCATAAATGGTTCGGTCTTGAATAATATCTTTACCGCTTTTACGGATTTGCAAAACTTGTCGAAATCTGCTGTTCAAAAAATACACTTGAAGATTAAAACTCCAACGCTCCATTTGATTGTAAAAATCATCCAAATAAGGATTGTCCACAACGTCCTCTAACTGTGCTTCCCATTTGTAGTGTTTTGCCAATAATTGGGTTAATGTTGTTTTCCCAGCGCCTATATTTCCTGCAATTGCAATGTGCATAATTTAATGTTTTATAAGTTGGTAGTGGTGAAGAAATTCGCCGTCATAAATATACAAGGTTTGATTCATTACAAAAAACTGTTTAATTAAATTTTTTGGAATTTCTAGAATTTGAAATTCATCACTATCAGCGTATTTGTAATAAAGTTCATTGTTCTTTTGGAATAACAACACCTCATTTAAAACACTAAATCCATCAAAAGATTCATGTTTTATTTTTTGTACTAAACTCCCGGTGTAGTTGAACTGAAAGAAATAAGAAGGGGTGAGGGCATAAACATTGTTGTAATCACTTTCTAATGCCAATACTTGTTCATTCAAAGGTAATGTAGCCAATTTCGTACGTTTTTTTTCATAGTCAAACAACTCAAGCTGAAGCGTTATTGCATTGAACATCCAAAATGTGGAATCGCTACCCAAAGCAATGTTATTGACCAAACGAACAGGACTAATCATATTAAAATTTAATTCAAACAATTCTGCAAGACGATTGTCTAAAAGTACAACTGAATTTTGGGCTTTGTGGAGCACGGCAATTTTGAGGGTATTAAAAATTTGAACTTGATCAATTCCTCCAAATTGTAAATTGCTGTATGACAGAACATTATCGCCTTTTTTTTTGTATAGTGCTTTGTTTTCAAGAAAGTATAGGGCATCAAAACGGTCTACCCCTACAAATTGGGACCAGTCCGCAGCAGTCTTTTTTATAAAATCGGCTTTTAATGATTTTTGAGCATATCCTAAAGAAACACACAAAAACAGGATTAATACATATAATTTTTTCATTGTTGGAAATGTACAAAAAAATAAGATTAATTAGTGTTACATTTTCTCAATACAGTCGTCCTATACATTGAAAATGCATTTAATACTCAAATTAAATTTATCGTGAATACAATATATAGACTTATTTTTCTACTTACTTGCTCTACGTTTTCCTTATTTGCTCAGGACTTTCAAGGTGTAGCGACCTACAAAACGCAACGCAAATTGGATGTAAAAATTGACAGCACACAAGTTGGAGGAGGCGAAATGCAAAAGCAAATTATGGAGATGTTAAAAAAACAATTCCAAAAAACATACATCTTAACTTTTGACAAAAACACATCGCTGTATAAAGAAGACGAAGCTTTGGCTCCACCATCAACAGGGGGCGGTATGGTGTTTGTACAAGCGTCAAACGGTTCGGATGTTTTGTTTAAAAATATCAAAACTCAATCGTTTATTAATCAAGTTGAAACTTTTGGGAAGCAATTCATCATCAAAGATTCCTTACAAGCGATCAGCTGGACCTTGCATCAAGAGACCAAAAACATTGGAAACTACACGTGTTTCAAAGCAACCTACACAAAAGCAATTGAAGAATCAACACGTATAAGTTTTGTTGAGGAGAAAAATAAAAGCGAGACCAAAACCACTACACGAACTGTTACAGCATGGTATACGCCTCAAATCCCCGTAAGTAATGGGCCAGACGATTATCAAGGTTTGCCAGGGTTAATTTTAGAAATCAGTGATGGCGATTTATCAATTTTATGCAGTAAAATCACTTTAAACCCCAAAAAAACTATAGAAATAGAAGAACCCCAAAAAGGTAAAGAAGTGACTCAGCAAGAATACAATGATATTATGGAGAAAAAGATGGAAGAGATGAGCGAACAGTATAAGGGAAGAGGATCTGATAAAGAAGGAATTGAAATTCGTATTGGCGGTTAATTCCTTTTGTGAATAATTTAACGCCATCGTATTAAACAAAATGTAAATTTGTAAAACTTAAATTACCAATAATGACTTTTAATCGTATCGTTTTACATGGCCTTTTATTCTTTAGTGTGAGTGTCTTTGCACAAGATTTTCAAGGAAGAGCTTCTTATATTTCTAAAACCAGTCCTGACATGGATAGTTGGGGAGGTCAAAATATGAGTGAAGCCCAAAAAAAACAAATTATGGATCGTATGCGCAGTATGTTTGAGAAAACCTACATCTTGACCTTTGATAAAGAAGCTTCTATTTTCAAGGAGGAAGATGTTCTGGAAGCACCGGGGAAAAAGAGTTTTGGAGTAA
>JAYQDD010000009.1:0-24360 GCA_038138145.1 Formosa sp. | reverse complement strand
CAACAGAGTTTTGGGATGTGGGGCAATAGTTTTTCAGCTGGACCACAATACAAAAATGTCAAAACCCAACAATTTATTCAAGATCAGGAATTTTTTGGAAGACAATTTTTGATTACTGATTCATTGCAAAAATTGGAATGGAAACTTGGGTCGGAAACAAAGAAAATTGGACAATATTTATGCATGAAAGCAACAGCCATCAAATCTGTGGACGAATTCGATTGGCGAAGTATGCGCAGAAAAAACCCTAAAAAAGAAGAAAAAACAACAAAAACGGATGATACAAAATCATCCGCTGTTTCTGATGAAATTGAAGTTCCAAAAACCATCGAAGTTACAGCATGGTATACACCTCAAATTCCTGTAAATCAAGGGCCTGGAGAATTTTGGGGATTACCTGGTTTAATTCTTGAAGTCAACGCAGACAGAACTACGATTTTGTGTAATAAAATTACCATAAATCCTCAACAAAAAATTGAAATTCAAGCCCCTGAAAAAGGCAAAGTCATCTCCCGTGCAGACTACAATGCAACCGTAAAGCAGAAAATGAAAGAGATGCGTGAAATGTATCGTGGTCGCGGATCCAAAAGACGAAACTAATTACCAATTTACATCTAAATTAAAGTAATGAAATATTATTTAAGTACCCTTATATTATTTTTTTGTGGACTATCTTTTTCTCAAGTAAAACTTGAAGGGAAAGTTAAAGATTCACTAGGAAATCCCTTAGAATTAGCCAATATCATTGCCATAAACAAAGCAACAAGTGCTTTGGATTCTTACGGTATAACAAATGATGAAGGAAAATACCGATTGGATTTGAAAAAGAACACAGCGTATTCAATTCAAGTGAGTTATATAGGCATGAAATCCATGACTCAAGTTATTGAAACTGGAGATTCTAACGCTGTTCAAAATTTCACACTACAAGAAGATAATGCGCTAGAAGAAGTGGAGTTGACCTACGAAATGCCTGTGACCATTAGTGGCGATACATTGGTGTATAACGCCGATTCTTTCAATAAAGGTACCGAGCGAAAATTAGAAGATGTTTTAGAAAATTTACCGGGCGTAGAAATCAATGACGATGGTCAAGTTGAGGTCGAAGGCAAGGTGGTTTCTAAACTTATGGTCGAGGGAAAAGATTTTTTTGATGGTGACACAAAATTAGCGACCAAAAATATCCCCTCAAATGCGGTAGATAAAGTACAGGTGTTAAAAAACTATTCTGAAGTGCGTCAGCTTGGGGGTGTAACCAATAATCAAAATAATGTTGCCATCAACATTAAATTGAAAGAAGGGAAAAAGAATTTTTGGTTTGGAAATGTAACCGCTGGAGCAGGTGATTCCGACAACAAAACGCTGTATTTGGCACAACCAAAACTATTTTATTACAGTCCAGATTATAGTATTAATTTTATTGGTGATTTAAACAATATCGGTGAAGTTGCTTTTAGTCGAAGAGACTATTTCAATTTCACTGGAGGGTTCAAAAGACCAAGCTTGAGTAGTGGAACAAATATCAATTTAGGGAGCAACGATATTGGATTTTTAACCCTTCAAAATGAACGTGCAAAAGATATCAATACAAAATTTGGTGCTACAAATTTTAGTTGGTCGCCAAATAAAACACTGGATTTGGGTGGATTTGCCATTTTTTCTAACAGTAGGAATGAATTGCAAGAAAATCGATCCATTCAATATACCAATCCAGATCTGGGCATTCCTGATGAAAGAACGGAAAGTAATACAGTACAAGAAAACAATTTGGGGATGCTGAAATTATCTACCAAATATCAACCTGATGCAAACAATCAATTGGAATATGAAATCTTTGGGCAGATGTCCAAAAGTGAACAAGATCAACGCTTTTTCTCATCCATTAACAACAATATTGACCAATTAGAAGAAACGACACCCTACAATGTAAATCAGAATTTGAATTACTACTATACATTGGATGAAAATAACATTTTCGCCCTCGAAGCGCAACATGTGATTAAAGATGAAGATCCGTTCTATAATGCAATTTTGGAGGACAAATTAAATTATGACAGTACAGCGGCTAATTTAGGCCTGGATGATACCCAAAGTAATTATAATTTAGCTCAAGAAAAACGTGTCAAATCCAACCAGTTGGATGCCAAATTGGACTATTGGAATATTTTGAATAAGAAAAGCAACATCAACTTTACTTTGGGGACGATTTTGAGTCATCAAAAGTTTGATTCTAATATTTTTCAATTTTTAGATGATAATTCTCAGCTAAATACCACTCCTACAATTAATGATGGACTGGATGTCAATGCCATTGATTATAATTTTTCTGATATTTATTTAGGCCTTCACTATCGCCTCAAAACAGGAATTTTTACGATTACACCAGGTGTTTCAGCGCATTTGTACAATGTCAATAATACGCAGTTTGGTCAAAGAACAACAGATAATTTCTTTAGATTTTTGCCAGATTTGAATGTCATTGTTCAACTCAAAAAGAGTGAAACCCTAAATCTAACGTACAGCATGCAAACACAATTTACTGATGTATCCAATTTTGCTAGCGGTTTGGTGCTTAATAACTACAATGCGTTGTTTTCTGGAAATCCAGCTCTAGAAAATGCACTGTCGCACAATGTGAATTTATTTTATTATAGTTTTAATATGTTCAATTATACCAATGTATTTGCGAGTATAAACTACAATAAAAGCATTGATAATATTCGAACAGAATCTATATTCCAACCTGGAAGCGTGATTCGTGTTTCAACGCCATTTAACTCCCCATTTGCCGATGAAAGTCTTTCTGCAAATGGACGTTTTCAACGCACATTTGGTAAAATTCGTGGAACAATTCGTGCGAATTTTAACTATTCAAAATTCAATCAATTTATTCAAAATAGACGATCGATTAATGAGAATTTTTCGCAAACTTATCGTGCGCAAGTGCGTACCAATTTCCGTACCGCACCCAACTTAGATTTAAGCTATCGTTATTCTATACAAGACAACAATTTGGGAGAAAACAGCACCAAGTTTTTTACCAAAAGTCCAACAGTAGAATTGGACGCTTTGTTTTTAAAATCCTTCACATTTAGAACGGATTATTCTTATAATGATTTTAGTGATGAAAATGGTACGATTAACACCTTTGAATTTTGGAATGCTTCATTGTCCTACAGAAAAGATGAAGATGCAAAGTTTGAATATGAAATTAAAGCAACAAACTTATTGGACACCCGAGCGCAAAGCCAAAGTAGTGCGGGGACGGTTTCTGTAAGTGCAACGGAATATTTTATTCAACCCCGATTTATCACGTTTAGGGTACGCTATGAGTTATAAAATTGAAACTATCTTAAAATAAAAAATGCCACGCAAAGCGTGGCATTTTTTATATCAAAAAGTGCTGTTGTTTTTAAAGTTGAAAAGCCGTTTTAATTGCTTCTGTATAATCCAGTTTTTCCCAAGTAAAAAGTTCTACATCCAAAACCCGTTTTTCGCCATTGGGTAGGTAAAATACCTTTTCTACAGTTTCGTTTGTACGTCCCATATGACCATAAGCAGCAGTTTCGCTGTACATTGGCATACGAAGTTTTAGACGTTGTTCAATGGCCGCTGGGCGCAAGTCAAAAAGTGCTGTAATCTTTTGTGCAATAGCGCCATCGCTGAGGTCTACATTGGCCGTACCATAGGTATTTACAAAAACCCCCACAGGTTCGGCGACGCCAATAGCGTAACTTACCTGTACCAAAATTTCCGAGCACACCCCAGCGGCCACCATATTTTTGGCAATATGACGCATGGCATAGGCCGCGGATCGATCTACTTTACTGGGGTCTTTGCCTGAAAATGCACCACCACCATGAGCACCTTTTCCGCCATAAGTGTCGACCACAATTTTGCGTCCTGTGAGTCCGGTATCGCCGTGAGGGCCACCGATTACAAATTTCCCGGTAGGATTGATATGATAGGTTATATCATCGTTAAAAAGATTTTGAATCTTTTGTGGCAATTTTGAAAGTACACGAGGAATCAAAATCGTTTTAATATCTTTTTTAATAGTATCAAGCATTTCTTTTTCATCCTCCGAAAAATCGTCGTGCTGGGTTGAAAGTACGATAGAATCAATGCGCAATGGTATATTGTCGTCGCTATATTCAATAGTGACTTGACTTTTAGAGTCGGGGCGGAGGTAGGTGATGTCTTTATGTTCACGACGAAGGACTGCAAGTTCTTTAAGCAAATGATGCGAAAGTTCCAAAGCCAACGGCATATAGTTTTCGGTTTCGTTGGTGGCATAGCCAAACATCATGCCTTGGTCGCCAGCGCCTTGAGCTTCAGGAGTTTCTTTGTCTACCCCTCTATTGATATCGTCCGATTGCTCATGAATGGCAGAAAGTACGCCACAAGAATTGCCATCAAACATATACTCGCCTTTGGTATACCCAATCTTGTTGATGGTATCTCGGGCAATTTTTTGTACATCTAAATAGGTTTTAGATTTGACTTCTCCTGCCAAAATGACTTGTCCTGTGGTGACCAAGGTTTCACAAGCCACTTTGGATTGTGGGTCAAAAGCCAAAAAATGGTCAATAATTGCATCACTGATTTGGTCTGCAACTTTATCAGGATGTCCCTCGGAGACACTTTCGGATGTAAATAAATAACTCATAATCAAATAGTTATGAGGAAAAAAATGGGCAACAAGCTAAAGGGATTGGTACTGCTTTAGCTTTTTTTTATGAGGTTGCAATCAGATCAAATTTATCCTCGTTATATAATGGGACAAATTTAGAGATAATAATGCAAAAAAAAAATCTTTCATCCGCTTATATAATTTAACAATGATATTTAATTAGATTTACGGCACATTTGATATGCTAAAATACGCGCTTACATATATATTTTTTGGGTTGCTGTTTTTGAGCCATGCCCAAGAACACAATTCCTTTAGTTACATAGATTTAAATGTCTATACAGGAAATATCGCACGTCATAACGATAACATTAGCCATTTGATTCAAGAGCACCCCAATGGTTTGATTTTGGGTTGGAACAAGTGTGTTTCTGGCGATAAGGTATGGCATCAGCGCTATAATTATCCTGAATTTGGTGTGTCCTTCAGTGCGCAGAATTTTAACAATGAAACTTTGGGGAATGCGTATGGATTGCATGCACATTATAACTTTTATTTTCTAAAACGACGCCTGATGTTGCGTGTAGCTCAAGGGGTTTCATATGTAACAAATCCCTACGATAAGTATGAAAATCCTAAAAATATCGCTTTTGGATCTCATATATTAAGTGGAACTTACTTAATGCTCAATTATACACGCCCTCAATTGTTCGGCCCTATAGGAATTCAGGCGGGTTTAACCTTATTGCATTTGTCCAACGCAAGCATAAAAGCACCAAATACAAGCATCAACACTGTAGCGCTCAATTTTGGTCTAACCACTACTCTGGAGGGAATAGCTCAGGCTGAAAAAAACAACCAAAAAGCACCAACAGAAATTGACCCTCGAATACGTTATGGTTTTGTGTTTAAAACAGGCATTAATCAAAGTGATGTGGTTGGGAGTCCGCAATTCCCATTTTATATACTTTCTGCATTTGCAGAAAAGCGACTCTCAGAAAAGAGTTTAATTTTGTTTGGGGCTGAGTATTTTAATTCCAAATTTCTTAAAGAATATATTTATTATCAAAGTGTGGCTTTTCCAGAAAATCAAATCAGCAATGATTTGGATTACAAACGCATAGGAATTTATTTAGGCCATGAATTGTTATTCGGGCGATTTTCATTGCAGACGCAATTGGGGTACTATATTTACGCTCCTTTTGATTATGAAGGAAATGTATACAACCGTATCGGTATGAAACATTATATCACGAATCGCTGGTTTGTTGGCGTCACTTTGAAATCACATGCAGCAAAAGCCGAAGCACTTGAATTTGGTATAGGATTTAGATTATGAGAAAAAAATTAGGTTTAATTAGTATTGCTTTTATTCTTTTGTCCTGCGCCAAAGACCATGCCCCCGATTGCATTCAAAAAGGCGGTAGCCGCATTTTTGTTGAACACCATCTTGATGCCTTTGATCAAATTTTAGTTAATGAAAACATTGAATTAACCATACAAGAAGGGTCAAATTACCATATCAAAATTGAGGCAGGAGAATACCTAATTTCAGATGTGAATTTTACAATAAATGAAGGATTACTCACTCTAACAGACAATAACCAATGCAACTGGTTACGTAGTTATCAACCCACAAAAATTACAATAACTACTCCAAGTCTTTACCAAATACGCAGCAATACCCAGCACACCATTAAGTCGTCAAGTTTACTGAATTTTCCTAATTTAAAATTAGTATCAGAAAATTTTAACCAAGATCAAATCAGTTTGGGAGATTTTAATTTAGAAGTCAACAATCAAAGCTTAAGTATCGTATCCAACAATCTGTCTCAGTTTTTTATTTCTGGACATACCGAAACCCTTTTTGTTGGTTTTTATTCAGGAACCACAGCGTTTTTTGGTGATCATCTAATTGCGCAGAACGTCACGGTTTCTCATCGGAGTAGTCATGATATTAGAGTACACCCAATACAATCGCTAAGTGGAGAATTACGAGGTATTGGCAACTTAATTTCCGTGCATACGCCGCCCATTGTAGACGTAACTCAACTTTACACGGGATCACTTATCTTTTTAGACTGATGAAAACACTTCAGAAATAGCGCAAAACGTTATATATTTCTCAATTTTAAGTTGATTTTTTTCAAAATCAATGAAAATTGACTGTAAATTTTAAAAAAAATAAGTTTGAATTTTGTTTTGACTAAAAAATATCTACTTTAGCGCAAAATTAAACAACAGTGACAAATTTAAGTTACACATTTTATAACTGGTATTACTTCTTTTTTAGTAAAAGAGTCGAGACCTTGTATGTGTAATTTTTAGTTATAAATTTCAATTTGAGTCTCGATGTAAACATCGAGATTTTTTTTTATGATAAAAAAAGTCGCCATACAAGGAATAAAAGGGTCATTTCATCATTTGGTCACGCAAAACTATTTTGCAACTCCAGTAGAAATTGAGCCGTTGTTGACATTCAACGAAGTTATTGCCAGTCTAACCTCAAATGAGGTTGATGCCGCAGTGATGGCGCTCGAAAACTCTATTGCAGGATCTATTATTCCAAATTATGCCCTTATTGATGCCAATGATTTGCACATCACTGGTGAATATTATTTGGATGTTCAACACCATTTGATGGCACTGTCTGGACAAGAAATCACTGATATCAAAGAAGTACATTCTCACCCTATGGCTCTGTTGCAGTGTAAAGTCTTTTTTGATCAATACCCACACATTAAATTGGTGGAAGATGCTGATACGGCTGAAGCTGCAAAAAAAATTCATGACCAACAACTCAAAGGGGTTGCAGCAATTGCAAGCTCGTCTGCGGCAGAAATTTACCAATTGAATATTTTGGCCGAGAGTATACAGACCATCAAGCACAACGAAACACGTTTTGTAACTGTAGAACGCCAGCCAAATACGTCTAAAAAAATAAATAAGGCCTCTTTAAAATTTTTGTTGGACCACAAACGTGGAAGTTTGGCAGCGATGCTCAATGTGATGAGCGATTGTAAAATGAATCTGACCAAAATCCAATCTTTACCAAAAATTGACACACCATGGAAATATGCCTTTTTTGTGGATGTTACGTTTGATGCTTATGAGGATTATGAAAAAGCCACTTCTGTCATGAACATCATGGCCGAAGAATTCAAGGTACTAGGAACGTATAAAAATACAAAACAATGAGTAGAGTTGCACAGCGTTTACATACCGTTAAAGAATACTACTTTTCTAGAAAATTAAAGGAGGTTCGAGCTCTTATTTCAGAAGGAGCACCGGTGATTAACCTCGGTATTGGTAGTCCTGATTTACCACCAGATCCTTCTGTAGTATCTGCCCTAAAACAGAGTCTTTCAAATCCAAGTGCGCACAAGTACCAAAGCTATCAGGGACTGCCAGAACTAAGGCAAGCTATTTCTAGTTTTTATAAAAAAAATTACAATGTACTGCTTGATGCGGAAGCGGAAATTCTACCCCTAATGGGCAGTAAAGAAGGCATCATGCATATCTCGATGGCTTACCTCAACGAAGGCGATGCTGTTCTTATTCCAAATCCTGGGTATCCCACTTACAGCTCAGTGACAAAATTAATGGGAGCAACCCCTATTTTTTACGATTTAAACGCCGAGTCACAATGGCAACCTAATGTTTCTGTTTTAGAACAAATGGATCTTTCTAAAGTAAAACTCATGTGGGTTAATTACCCGCATATGCCAACGGGGACACTGGGTTCAGAAGATCATTTAAGGGCTTTAGTCGAATTTGCAAAAAAGCATAACATTCTGCTTGTCAATGACAATCCATATAGTTTTATTCTAAACGACAATCCCAAAAGCATTTTTAATATCGAAGGTGCCAAAGATGTGTGTTTGGAGTTAAACTCTTTAAGTAAAAGTTTTAACATGGCGGGTTGGCGTGTGGGTATGCTTTCTGGAGCAGCCCATCACATAACCAATGTTATTAAAGTCAAAAGCAATATGGATTCAGGGATGTTTTATGGGGTTCAACAAGGAGCGATTGCGGCATTAAACGTTTCAAAGTCATGGTTTGAACATTTAAATGCGGTCTACTCCAAAAGACGTGCTTTGGTATGGCAATTGGCAGCCCAATTGGAATGCAATTTTGATAAAAATACTGCAGGAATGTTTGTTTGGGCAAAGCTTCCCGAAGGGCTTGATGCAGAACAATTTATTGACACCCTTCTCATTGAGAAAAACATATTTATAGCACCTGGAACTATTTTTGGATCCAATGGAGCGGGATATGTGCGTTTTTCTCTTTGTGCACCAGAAGAATTCATAAAAGAAGCCATAAATCGAACCAAATGAGAAATGTATACATCATAGGGACAGGACTCATTGGGGGTAGTTTTGCTTTGAATTTCAAAGCAATAAATCCCGATGCTACCATTCATGGCATTGACAACAATAGTGAACATTTGTCCGAAGCTTTGTCTTTAGGGTTGATACATAAAAAGGCAACCCTTGATCATGTAGTAAACGCTGATCTTGTAGTTTTAGCGATCCCTGTAAATGCTACTTTGAAATTACTCCCCACCATATTGGATGTATTGCCTTCACATGGAATAGTTGTAGATATGGGTTCTACAAAAGCAGCTATTTGTAAGAGTGTTGACACGCACCCCAAACGGGCACAATTTTTGGCCAATCACCCAATAGCGGGGACAGAATTTTCTGGACCAAAAGCAGCCCATAAAAGTTTGTTTTTAAATAAGACCAATATTATATGTGATCTTGAAAAAACAAATGAGAAAGTAGCAAAAGCATTGATAGAAATTTTTGAAGCGATGGGTATGAATATTCGTTACATGGATGCAACGGAGCACGACAAACATATTGCTTATGTTTCTCATTTATCGCACATTAGCTCTTTTATGCTTGGTAAAACAGTTATTGATAAAGAGAAAAATGAGCGCAATATTTTTGATATGGCAGGTAGTGGATTTGAATCAACCGTACGGCTTGCCAAAAGTTCACCTGAAATGTGGACCCCTATTTTTGAACAAAACAAAGCAAATATCATTGAAACACTCAACGAATATATTCAAAACCTAAATCATTTTAAAACACTAATGGAGTTAGACGATTTTGAAGCCATTCGAAACGAAATGAAAAACACAAATCACATAAAAACAATTTTAAAAGGAATTTCTTAAAACCAATACACACTATGGAAAATAGTAAACAATTAGGCACATGGTTAGACGATTTACAATTAAATCATCCGCTTGTTATAGCAGGGCCATGTAGTGCAGAAACAGAAGAACAAGTACTAAAAATCGCACATGAACTTAAAAATTCCGATGTCAGTTATTTTCGCGCGGGTATTTGGAAACCGCGAACTCGCCCAGGGAATTTTGAAGGCGTTGGCGCTTTGGGGCTCAAGTGGCTTCAGAAAGTAAAAGCTGAAACAGGACTCAAAACAGCAACAGAAGTGGCCAACAGAGCACATGTCGAATTGGCGCTTGAGCACGACATTGATTTACTTTGGATTGGTGCACGTTCAACAGTAAGCCCGTTTATTGTTCAAGAAATTGCTGATGCTTTGGAAGGCACCGACAAAATCGTCTTGATAAAAAACCCTGTCAATCCAGATCTTGCACTATGGTTAGGCGCTGTAGAGCGATTGGCTTCTGCTAATATCAAAAATTTGGGTGTAATCCATAGAGGATTTTCAACCTATGAAAAATCAAAATATAGAAATAATCCAGAATGGCAATTAGCAATCGAGTTGCAAACAAAATTTCCAGACCTACCACTCATCAACGATCCGTCTCATATTACTGGAAAACGCGACATGGTCTTTGATGTGTGCCAAACAGCATTGGACTTAAACTTCGATGGGTTAATGATTGAAACTCATTTTGATCCTGATAATGCATGGAGTGATGCTGCACAACAAATCACACCTGAAACCTTGATCCAATACACCAAAGATTTGAAAATTCGTAACGAAAGTACAACCGAAGCCGATTACACTACAGAGCTTCAAAACCTTCGTGCACAAATTGATGTTGCAGACAATCAACTTTTAGAAACTTTAGGTAAACGTATGAAAGTAGCCGAGGCCATTGGTGCATTGAAAAAAGAAAAAAATGTGGCCGTACTGCAAAGTAAACGCTGGAACGAAATTTTGGGGAAAATGGTTTTAGAAGGGGAACAACACAACCTCAGTGAAGAATTTATTCTTAAACTCTTCAAGGCGATTCATCAAGAATCCATCAACCATCAAAAACAGATTTTGAAAGCCTAACAATAAAGGGTGCATTTGCACCCTTTTTTATTACTCTAATTTAAACGTCAATCCATAATAAAAAGAAATTTGTTTCTTTGTGTTGATAACGATGGTTTTAATATGACAGGAACGGTTTATAAATCTACAGGCAGTTGGTACACGGTCAAAGCTTTGGATGGTACTTTTTTTGAGTGCCGTATCAAAGGTAAATTCCGCATGAAAGGCATCAAAAGCACCAACCCTATCGCGGTTGGTGATGTGGTGGATTTTGACTTAGAAACGAGTAACAATAAAGAAACAGGTGTCATAAAAACCATTCACCCACGAAAAAATTACATTGTTCGAAAGTCCGTAAATCTATCCAAACAAACCCATATTATTGCCAGTAATATAGATCAAGTTTTTTTGTTGATTACAATAGATAATCCGCCTACATTTACAAGTTTTATTGATCGTTTCTTGGCGACGGCGGAGGCCTATGGCATCACCTCTGTTTTGTTGTTCAATAAAATGGATGTTTATGATGAAAACACAAAGAATATAGTTGAGGATTTAATACAGATTTATTCTAAAATAGGGTATGAATGTTTAAAAATTTCTGCTAAAAAAGGAGATAATCTAACGCCGATAAAAGCAAAAATGAAAAATAAAACAAGTATGTTTTCAGGCCATTCTGGAATTGGAAAATCAACTTTAGTGAATGCTATTGAGCCAACGTTAAATTTGAAAACAAAAGCCATCTCAGAACTGCATCAACAAGGACAACACACCACTACTTTTGCAGAAATGTTTGATTTGAGTTTTGATGCGCGCATCATTGACACTCCTGGCATCAAAGGGTTTGGTGTTGTTGATATGGAACCTACAGAATTGGATCAATATTTCCCAGAGTTATTTAAATTAAAGGCCAACTGTAAATTCCACAATTGCCAACACCTACATGAACCAAAATGTGCAGTAAAACAAGGGGTTGAATCTGGTGAAATAGCGCCTTCTCGTTACGCATCTTATGTGCAAATTTTGGAAGGCGAGGACACCAACTATCGAACCGATTCATACACTATAGAATGAGAGTAGTTATTCAAAGAGTGTCAAAAGCAAGTGTTGCTGTAGATGAAAAAATTGAAGCCAAAATCGCCTCTGGAGTATTGGTTTTTTTAGGTATTGTTCCAGAAGATACCTTTGACGATATTCAATGGTTGAGTA
Source organism: Formosa sp. (assembly GCA_038138145.1). Taxonomy (GTDB): domain Bacteria; phylum Bacteroidota; class Bacteroidia; order Flavobacteriales; family Flavobacteriaceae; genus UBA3537. The sequence continues at coordinate 12,254 of JAYQDD010000009.1, read as the reverse complement.
AAAAAATTGTAAACCTCAGAATATTTAGCGACAGCGACGGCGTGATGAATGTGTCGCTCAAAAATCAAAAAGGAGAAGCTTTGGTCATTAGTCAATTTACATTACATGCACAAACCAAAAAAGGAAATCGACCGAGTTATATAAAAGCAGCACGACCAGAAGTTGCGTTGCCACTTTATGAGCAATTTATAAATCAATTGCAACACGATTTAGGTCAGCGGGTTCAATCTGGAATTTTTGGAGCAGACATGAAGGTTTCTCTTTTAAATGATGGCCCAGTAACTATAATTATAGACACCAAAAATCGTGAATAATTTTGCTTTATTTTTAGAGTATATTATTTGAAATGAATAGCGCATTAATTACTTTAGTATAAGTTAAATAGAACGGATAATGAACATTCAAAATGCACAAGAAACGGTCGATCAATGGATAAAAACTCATGGGGTTCGCTATTTCAATGAATTGACCAATATGGCTCAGCTTACAGAAGAGGTTGGAGAGGTCGCACGCATTATTGCGCGCCGTTATGGTGAGCAAAGTGAAAAAGAAAGCGACAAAACAAAAGACTTAGGAGAAGAATTGGCTGATGTTCTTTTTGTTGTGCTTTGTTTGGCCAATCAGACAGGAATAGACCTACAGGCAGCTTTTGACAAAAAATTAGACCTTAAAACTAAGCGAGATCATGAGCGACACCATGCCAATAAAAAATTGAAATAGAGTGCAAATTTTTCTAAAGAAATCAAAAATAAGTGCTTTTTCTGAGCTTAAGATTACAGGTTCAAAAAGCGAATCAAATAGAGTTTTACTGTTGCAAGCACTTTACAAGGGTTTGACAATTAATAATTTATCAAATTCAGATGATAGTCGGTTGATGCAGAATGCAATTGCTTCTGAGGATACCATAGTAGATATTCATCACGCAGGAACAGCTATGCGTTTTCTTACAGCGTATTTCGCTACACGAGTTGGTAAAACGACAACCTTGACGGGATCTGAAAGAATGCAAGAACGTCCAATCAAAATATTGGTGGATGCGTTAAATTCTTTAGGAGCTTCCATAAAGTACACAAAAAAGGAGGGATATCCTCCACTTTTGATTGAAGGTAAAACACTTTCTGAAAGTGTAGTACATTTGAAAGCCAACGTCAGTAGTCAATACATCTCTGCATTATTGCTTGTTGCGCCCACGCTAAAACATGGATTGACCCTACATTTGGAGGGTGAAATTACATCCACACCATACATCAACATGACCCTCTCATTGCTCAATGATTTGGGGGTGCAATCAACTTTTGAATCCAATACCATCACTGTACAACCTTTTGTTGGAAATGTCACTAAAACATTTACAGTAGAATCTGACTGGTCCTCAGCGTCATATTTCTATAGTATAGTGGCTTTGAGTCCTGTAGGAACACAAATTAACATCTCGGCCTATAAGCCAAATAGTCTTCAAGGTGATGCTGTTTTAAAAGATATTTATAAAAAATTAGGGGTAGAAAGTACTTTCGAAGGCACCGTATTGTCTCTAAAAAAAGTAGATACACCTGAGATAAAAAAACTGACTTTAGATTTGTCCAATGCGCCAGATATTGCGCAAACCATTGCTGTGACGTGTTTGGGCCTTCAATTAGATTGTACGTTGACAGGACTTCACACCTTGAAAATTAAAGAAACCGATCGATTGGTGGCGCTTCAAAATGAAATAAAAAAACTCGGAACGTCAATTCAAATTACAAACGATAGTTTACATTTAAAATCTCCGTCTACACTACGTTCTGGAGTACACATCGCAACGTATAACGACCACCGTATGGCCATGGCATTTGCACCACTTGCACTAAAAACTACGCTTTATATTGACGATGCCGAAGTCGTTTCTAAATCTTATCCAGATTTTTGGGAAGACCTCTCAACGCTTGGCTTTGAAATGAATTAAATAAAAATAAACAACCAATTACTTGACAACCCCTATTTCGGGATTGTATATTTGCAACTTGTAAAAAACAAACAATAAATGAAATTATCCCACTTTAATTTTGAATTGCCAGACCATCTTTTGGCAAAATATCCATCTGAACATAGAGATGAAGCACGTTTAATGGTATTGAACCGCGAAAAACAAACCATCGAACACAAATATTTTAAAGATCTCATCGATTATTTTGACGAAGAAGATGTGATGATTTTGAACAATACTAAGGTATTTCCAGCACGTCTTTTTGGCAACAAAGAAAAGACAGGAGCGCGCATCGAAGTATTTTTACTTAGAGAGCTCAATGCGGAGCAACGACTATGGGATGTTTTGGTAGATCCAGCACGTAAAATTAGAATTGGGAATAAGTTATACTTTGGGGATGACGAGAGTCTGGTTGCCGAGGTTATAGACAACACTACTTCCAGAGGGCGAACACTTCGTTTTTTGTTTGATGGCTCCTACGAAGAATTTAGAATGAAGCTCAATGAGCTTGGACAAACTCCACTTCCAAAATATATTGGGCGAGATGTTGAGCCCGAGGACGAGGAACGCTACCAAACTATTTATGCCAAAAACGAAGGTGCAGTAGCAGCCCCAACAGCGGGCTTACACTTTTCGAAACACCTTTTGAAGCGTTTAGAAATCAAAGGCATCAATTTTGCAGAAGTGACACTTCATGTCGGTTTGGGAACTTTTAACCCCGTTGAGGTAGAGGATCTTTCCAAACATAAAATGGATAGCGAAGAAATCATCATTGATGAATCAGCAACACAAACCATCAACAAAGCTCTGAGTGAAAAACGCAGAATTTGTGCGGTTGGTACCACAGTTATGCGCTCCATCGAAAGTTCTGTTTCGTCTAGTGGCACTTTGAATGAATTTTCGGGTTGGACCAACAAATTTATTTTCCCCCCTTACGATTTTTCAATTGCAAACTGTATGATCACAAATTTCCATACGCCAAAATCTACGCTTCTTATGATGACTTCGGCTTTCGGAGGATACGATTTCATAATGAGGGCCTATGAAGAAGCAGTAAAAGAAGAATACAAATTTTACAGCTATGGCGATGCCATGCTAATCTTATAACCAAGTAAAGCCTCGTATGAGGCTTTTTTTAACCAAACACATTCAATTGAGCACTCCAAAAAAAGATATTCGTGCATTGTCAAAAGAGCAACTCATAGCTTTTTTTTCTGAACATGGTGAACAGGCATTTCGGGGTAAGCAAGTATATGAATGGCTTTGGAAAAAAGGTGTACATCAGTTTGAGGATATGACTAACCTCTCCAAAGAAACGCGTCAATTCTTGGAAGACTCATTCAGTATCAATCATATAGAAGTTGACACCATGCAACGCAGCAAAGACGGAACACTTAAAAATGCTGTTCGACTGCATGATGGTTTGATTGTTGAATCAGTTTTGATTCCAACCTCAAAACGAACTACGGCTTGTGTATCCTCGCAAGTAGGCTGTAGCCTGGATTGCAAGTTTTGTGCAACCTCTCGTTTAAAACGCATGCGTAATTTGAATCCTGACGAAATTTATGATCAGGTGGTGGCTATAGACAAACAAAGCCGACTTTACTACAACAAAAAGCTCACGAATATTGTATTTATGGGTATGGGTGAACCCTTGATGAATTACAATAATGTATTGAAGGCAATTGATAAAATTACGTCTGATGAAGGTCTCGGCATGTCGCCAAAACGTATTGTGGTTTCAACCTCAGGAATTCCAAAAATGATTAAAAAAATGGCTGAGGATGAGGTTAAATTCAATTTGGCCGTCTCTCTGCATTCGGCCATTGATGAAGTCCGATCTCAAATTATGCCTTTTAATGAAACTTTTCCTTTGAAAGATTTAAGAGAAGCGCTACAGTTTTGGTATGCCAAAACGAAACGCAGAATTACGTACGAATATGTAGTTTGGGAAGGCATCAACGACACCACAAAAGATATTTTGGCCTTGATAGAGTTCTGTAAATTTGCTCCAAGCAAAGTGAATCTTATAGAATACAACCCCATAGATGATGGCGTTTTTCAACAAGCCAAATCTGAGGTAATAGAAAAATACGTTTCTATGTTAGAGGCCAAAAATATAACGGTTACCGTTCGCCGTTCGCGTGGAAAGGATATCGACGCTGCTTGTGGTCAATTGGCAAATAAAGCATAATTTTAAAATTACCTTACGGCGCAGGATTAGGAATTTTTGCGTGAATTTCGTTGATTCTTGCTAATGTGTCCTCACACAATTTTGTCTCAATACTGTTGATGTTTTCTTCCAGTTGTTTCAATGTGGTTGCACCAATAATATTACTTGTTACAAAAGGCCGCTGATTCACAAATGCCAAAGAAAGTGTTGTGAGTGACATCCCTAAATCTTCAGCTAAAGCTAAATACGCTTTTGTTGCTTCAGTAGATTGCGTACTACTGTAACGCGCAAAACGAGGGAATAGCTTCAACCGAGCATTATCAGCAGCAGTCCCCCTAATGTATTTCCCCGATAGGACACCAAATGCCAATGGCGAATAGGCCAGTAATCCCATATGTTCACGGAGTGAAATCTCTGCCAAATCCCCTTCAAAAACTCTATTAAGTAATGAATATGCATTTTGAATGGTACTGATTTTTGGTAAATTATATTTCCGAACTTCTTCAACATAACGCATACTGCCCCATCCTTTTTCGTTGGAAAGGCCATAAGCTCTAATTTTTCCAGCATTCACCAATTTATTTAATTCGTGAAGAACTTCATTAAAATTATCTGACCAAGGATCATTTGGGCTAGGTTTAAAATCTCTAACCCCAAAAGTGTTGGTATGTCTTTCGGGCCAATGCAATTGGTACAAATCGATATAATCTGTTTGTAATCTTTTGAGTTCCAGCTCAATAGCGTCTTGAATAGAGGTTCCGCCGAAACCTGTTTTTCGGATGTGTGCTGTGTAGTCTCCTGGTCCAGCAACTTTACTTGCAATAATGACTTGATCTCTTGTTTTTCGTGCTTTTAACCAATTACCAATAATTTCACTTGTACGTCCTTGCGTTTCTTTCGAGGCGGGAACAGGATAAAGTTCGGCGGTATCTATAAAGTTTATACCACGATCAAGTGCATAATCCATTTGTGCAAACCCCTCATCTTCAGTGTTTTGATTGCCCCATGTCATTGTGCCAAGGCAAATTTTACTTACTTTAATATCGGTGTTTGGTAAATTGGTATATTCCATTAGTTACTGTTCAAAAGTTTTGAAATCTCGTCAAGTTTTGGGGTCAAAACGACTTCGATTCGTCTATTTTTTGCTTTTCCTTCGCTTGTTTCGTTTGTAGCTATTGGCGCGTATTCACTACGGCCAGCTGCAGTTAAATTTTCTAGGTTGATGTTTTTATTTTCACTCAAAATTGCAATAATTGCAGTAGCTCGTTTGGTAGATAAGTCCCAGTTGTTTGCCACTAGCCCTCCTGAAGAAAAAGGAACATTATCGGTATGTCCTTCAATTAAAACAGCGATGTCTGGATTTTTGCCAAGCACATTACCGAGTTGTCGAATAGCTTTTTTCCCTTCTGCACCTACAGCCCAAGATCCTGATCTAAAAAGCAATTTATTTTCCATAGAAACATACACCTTTCCATCGCGTTGTTCTATGGTTAATCCTTTACCTTCAAAAGCGGTTAGTGCATTAGATATAGCATTTTTTAAATCGGTCATGGCTTGGTCTTTTGCAGAAATCAAAGCTTCAAGTTCTGCAATGCGTTGGGCACGTTCTTGCATATCTGCTTCGAGGCGCATCAAGCGGTCATTCTCCGCAGCAAGGGCTTGTTCTTTGGCTTCGAGTTGTGCCAAAAGCTCTCTGTTTTTTTGGGCATTTTCTTCAATCGATTTTGAACTGTTTTGTTCAAGTGCAGTATAGGCTGCGTCCAAATTATCGTATTTTTTTCGTAGGGCATCGACTTCTTGTGCCAATTGATTGCGCTCCGATTGAACTTCATCAAATGAAGTTTGTAGTGCGTTGAGTTGTTGTTCTAATTCTTTTTTTTGAAGAATTTCAAGGTCATTATTTCCGGATAGCTCATCATAATCCGATTTAAGAGTGTTGTATTTACCTTCAAGTTCTTTATAAAGTTTAGAGGACACACATGAGGTGGTCGTTAGTGTAATTACAGATAAAAAAATGAAACCTTTAAGCATAATTTTTATTTTTAGTGATTTAATTCTAATAATACAGGGCAGTGGTCGCTGTGCACTGCTTCTGAGAGTATAACGGCTCTTTTAATTTTTTCTTTTAAAGGACTAGCAACCAAAGTATAATCCAAGCGCCACCCTTTGTTGTTTGCGCGTGCATTGGCTCTGTAACTCCACCAGCTGTACTGGTGCGGTGCTTTGTTCAATTCACGAAAAGCATCAACAAAACCGCTGTTAAGAAAACTGGTCATCCAAGCACGTTCTTCAGGTAGAAACCCAGATACATTTTTGTTGCGTACCGGGTCGTGAATATCGATGGCTTCATGGCAAATGTTGTAGTCGCCACAAATCACAAGATTTGGCACTTCTTTTTTTAATTCATCAATATAGTTTTTTAACAAATCCATGTATTCGAATTTGTGTGCCAAACGCTGGATATTAGTGCCTGATGGCAAATACATACTCATTACAGAAACACCTGCAAAATCTGCACGAAGGTTTCGCCCTTCAAAATCCATAGATTCAATTCCAGTGCCAAAAACCACATTTTCTGGTTTTGTTTTAGACAAAATTGCAACTCCGCTATATCCTTTTTTTTGGGCACTGAACCAGTAGTTGTAGGCATATCCTGCCGCTTCAAAAAGACTTAAATCTAACTGGTCTTCTTGTGCTTTTATTTCTTGCAAACAAACCACATCTGGATTGGCTGCGACGAGCCATTCCAAAAATCCTTTTTTTAGTGCTGCCCGGATTCCATTTACATTGTAGGAGACTATTTTCATAAAACGAACCGATATTTTAGCTAAAATAATTAAAGCCTTACTTTTACACTAAATAATTTTTAGAGTTTTATAGAAAAGTATCAACAAAATATTTTTCTCTTTTTTTAGTTAAAACTAAGCATGCACAGGTTCTTCATTTCTGTACTTTTATTTTCATGTTCTTATGTCATGGCACAAGAAACAAAGGGCTTGTTTCAAACAAAAAAAATACGCACAAATAACACCATTGTTTTTGATAGCGTAAGCATTAATCCGTCTTTTTTTAAGGTTTTGGACGCCAATGGAAAACCACTCGATTCGACGCTTTATTCGATAGATTTTAAAAAAGCAATTTTGAGCTTTAACGATGCTACTGTCCTCACAGACTCCGTAGAGGTATCCTACTTAAATTACCCTGATTTTTTAACCAAAACATACAAGCAAATTGACGAATCCGTAATTGTAAATTCCACAGGGGCACTGCGTCAATTGTATCAATTGTCTGAACCCAACAATAGCCAAGAGGTCGTTCCCTTTGATGGGCTGACGACTTCTGGGAGTATAGCTCGAGGTGTCACTATAGGGAACAATCAAAACTCTGTTTTGAATAGCGAATTAGATTTACAGATAAGTGGTAAAATTAGTGAAAAAATCACGCTTAGGGCTTCTATACAAGATGCAAATATTCCGCTCCAACAAAGTGGATATTCTCAGCGTTTGGATGAGTTTGATCAAGTTTTTATAGAAGCTTTTACAGACCGTTGGGCGTTGCGCGCCGGCGATATCGATTTGGGGAATTCAAGTTCATATTTTGGTGCATTTTCAAAACGTGTCCAAGGGTTATCTGTAAATTCAACATTTAAACACCGAAACGCAACAACAACAGCTTTTGCTTCTGGGGCTTTGGTACGCGGGCAGTTTGTGACAAGTCAGTTTGTTGCTCAAGAAGGAAATCAAGGACCATACAAACTTAAAGGGCCCAATAACGAATTGTTTGTTTTGGTCGTTTCTGGTAGTGAGACGGTTTATGTTAATGGAATTACTTTAGAACGTGGAGCCACGAAAGATTACATTATTGATTACAATGCGGGTGAAATTATATTCAACCCAACCTATCCTATCACTTCCGAAATGCGTATCACGGTTGATTATCAGTATAGCGAACGTAATTATACAAGATTTGTTGGCTATGCGGGAGCAAATTATAATTCTGAATCTCTAAAATTTGGATTATCATTTTACAACGAAAATGATTTGAAAAATCAACCACTTCAGCAAAATTTAAATTCCAATCAAGTAGATGTTTTGGCCAATGCAGGTGATGATTCTTCGCTGATGACTGCACCGTCTGCAACTCCAGCAGAGTTTAGCGAAAATAGAATTTTATATAAAAAAGAAATCGTTGGCGGCGAGGAAGTTTATGTATTTTCAAATAATCCTGAAGACACTTTATTTCAAGTCAATTTTTTATTTGTTGGGGAACAACAGGGCGATTATGAATTAGCCAACTCAAGTGCAGTTTCGAATATTTATGCCTATATACCACCAGTTTCAGGGCAAAAGCAAGGAAGTTATGCGCCTATTGTTCAATTGGTAGCACCAGTTCAATTGCAACTTGCAGTATTGAATGGAACCTACACGCCCAATGATAAAACAGCACTAAATTTTGAATTGGCAACAAGTAAAAATGATTTGAATTTATTTTCTTCAATTTCAGATGGTGATAACGATGGTTTTGCTGCACGATACGCAATAGACCAACAGATTTTTAAAACACAAAAAGGGTGGCAAATGCGTGCTTCTTCAGAGCTCGATTATATTCACAAAGACTTTAGAAACTTGGAAGGGCTATACAATCCAGAATTTAATCGTGATTGGAATTTAGAACAACCCACTAGCAACCAAATTGTAACAAATTTTGGTGATCAACTATTGATAACTGCAGGTACAACTTTTAGGGATACCAATTTTAATCAAATTGAATATCAATTTCAGCACCTCAATTTTTCTGAGGAGTTTAATGGGAATCGTCATGTTTTAAATTCAAAACTGGGGTTCAAAAATCTTGAATTCAAAACCTATTCGAGTATTTTGAGTACAGACGGTACGCGTTCAAAATCTACGTTTTTTCGCTCACTTTCTGCGCTTAAATATAATTTAGGGTCGTTTTGGCCAGGAGTAAAATTTTCTACAGAACAAAATAAAATTACACAGTACCCTACCAATGAATTAGACCTTCAAAGTCAAAAATTTAGTGCATATGAAGCATTTGTGGGCGTTGGTGACTCTACAAACGTTTATTTAAAAGCAGGATACATCAAACGTTTCAATGACAGTGTGCAGAGCAACCAACTCAAACGCATCAATACTTCGGACACCTATTACTTGAATACACAAATCGTTAAGAATCAAAATTCAAACTTAAGTATAAACGCCAATTATCGCGTATTTAGACCTGAAGATCAGCAAAAAGCGCAACAAAAAACACTTAATTCAAGGTTGTTTTTTGCTCAAAAATTTGCTGAAAATTTGGTGCAGTGGCAAACAGTTTATGAGACGAGTTCTGGTCGGCTTCCTCAGCAAGATTTTACCTATGTTGCCGTTGAGCCTGGGCAAGGCAGTTTTGTTTGGTTTGATTACAACAATAACGGGATTCAGGAGCTAGAAGAGTTCGAAGTTGCACAGTTTCAGGATCAAGCAACCTATATTCGCGTACTTTTACCCAATCAGGTTTATATACGAACACATCAAAACCGTTTGAGTCAAACCCTTACTTTTGACCCTATAAAATGGCGTGGGTCTTCAGATAAAACCAAAAGTTTTTGGTCTCATTTTTATAATCAAACTACATTTTTGATTGATCGCAAACAACGCAATGAAGGTCAAAATATTAGTTTGAATCCATTTCAATCCAATTTGGAAGACCAATTAGCATTGCAGTCTAATTTTCGTAATCAGTTATTTTTTAATAGAGGCAAACAACATTTTACAATGTCTTACATCTTTTCTGGAGCTGAGTTGCAGAATGTCCTTTCTTTTGGGACGATTACCCAAAAAGGATATGCACATCAATTAAATTTCACCCACAAAATTAAAAATCAATGGCTTTTGAATCTTCAAGCTAATTTTGATAATAATAAGTCTGCAAGCGAAAATTATTCTTCCAAAAATTTTGATTTAGATCAATTTTTGTTGCACCCCAAAATTTCATATTTGTTAGACGACAACAAACGCTTTGATTTATATTATCAATTTCAAACGAAGGACAATTTAATACGGGCTAAAGAACAATTGAAGCAACACAAACTGGGTGTTTCTGCCATGATGACTCAAAACCAAAAAGCATCCGTATCGGTGGAGTTCAATTATTTTTCGAATAGTTTTGATGGCGATGCCAATACGCCTGTTGCTTATCAAATGATGGAAGGTCTACAGCCGGGGACAAACTTTACTTGGACATTGATTGCTCAAAAAAAACTGACCAAGTATTTAGATTTAAACCTCAATTATTTTGGTAGGAAAAGTGAAACTAGCCGTACAATTCATACGGGCACTGTTCAGTTGAAGGCCTATTTTTAGCTTTTTTTGGTATAGTTTTTGTAATATTTGAGCTGTAATTTAAATCTACCTACTATGAAAAAACTACTTTTATTCCTTCTTGTTATAAGCTCAACTCAATTCTCAATTGCCCAAACTGAAACTCAATTACCAAAAGATATTTCGGAGCGTCGACATGAATTAAAATTAGATGCTATTAAGCTTTTATCTATTCCTGCCATAGAATTGAATTACGAATATATCAAAGATGTCAATCAAGGATTTGGTGCTACTTTACTCCTAAATATGGACGATGAAAATTATTTTGAAAAATTTTCTTTCTCCCCATACTTTCGTTTTTATTTCAATACCAATCAAGAATATGGAGCCAAAGGTTTTTTTGTTAAGGCATTTACCTCGTTTTATTCTGGAAGAGATTTAGATTATTTTCTTGAAGAACAAAGGGACGATTATTTTGATATCGCCATTGGGTTTGCTGTTGGTCAAAAACTCATCAATAAATCGGGGTTTGTCTTTGAATATTTTATAGGAGCTGGCCGTAATCTTTTGGGAAATTCCGATGAAACAATGATGGCTAAATTTGGCGTAAATGTTGGCTATCGTTTCTAAGAGAGCGCTTACCTTCTTAAAGTAAAATGAGATCTAAATTGTTTTTCAACCCCATTTTCGTCATAATAAGTCACTAAAAACCAGTAATCGTTTGTAGGCATCAATGTATTGTTATAAGTGCCATTCCATCCAGCCCCCGAGCTTTTAAATTGCTTAAGGAGTTTTCCAAAGCGATCAAAAATAGAGATGAGTCCAGTTTGATTTTTCAGACATTTTATATTCCAAAAATCGTTGTATCCATCACCATTTGGTGTGAAAAATTTAGGATATGAAAGTATGGTCACAGTAGACTCTGGTTCATTGCTGCACCCCTGAGCATCCCTTACTTTTACAATGTGATCTTGACACCCAACAACATTTTGAAAAATAGGGCTATTTTGCCAACTCCCACCATCTAATTGATAATCATAATCACCACTACCACCAGTTACTGTAACTTCAATCATTTGATTAGTAGCAAAAGGTTCAGAGATGTTTTCTGTTGAAATTGTTAATGTATTGATGGGATTAACGTTGACGGTTTCTGTTGTGGTGTTTGCACACTGTCCAGAGTCTGGTGTGAAGGTGTAGGTTGTTGTGGCCAAATTATTTACCGCTGGAGTCCAACTCCCTGTAATACCTTCATCAGAAACTACAGGCAGAACACCTATGGTCTCTCCAATACATATATCATCAATCTGAAACGTTGGCGTAATTTGTTGCAATACTATGATTTCCATCGTTGTAGGAACTACACAGATTCCACTATTTGGGGTAAAAGTATATATCGTTGTGGCAGTATTGTCAATAGTAGCGGGATTCCATGTTCCAGAAATTCCATTTGTTGAAGTTGTTGGTAATGGAGCAATTACTTCACCAATACAAATGGGGTCAACCTGTACAAATGTTGGTGTGAGCGTTGGATTAACCACGACTTGAACAGGCGCAGGAGTTGTAGCACATTGTCCAGCATCAGGGGTAAAAGTGTAATCTGTAGTCGTTGTTGGATCAAACGCAGGACTCCAAGTTCCCGTTACGCCATTAACATCTGTTGTAGGTAATGGACTTGGGTCGCCTTCACAAATAGGATCAATTGGGTCAAATGTTGTTGTAATAATCGGATTAACCACGACTTGAACAGGCGCAGGAGTTGAGGCACATTGTCCAGCATCAGGGGTAAAAGTGT
>JAYQDD010000008.1:0-75820 GCA_038138145.1 Formosa sp. | reverse complement strand
AACCAAGTTTGGCCATAATTTCGCGTAATTCTTGTGCAATGAAATACATAAAGTTTACGACGTGCTCTGGTTTTCCTTTGAATTTTTTACGCAGCTCAGGGTTTTGTGTTGCAATTCCAACTGGACATGTATTAAGGTGACAAGCACGCATCATCACACACCCAGATGCTACGAGCGGTGCGGTTGCGAATCCAAATTCTTCTGCACCTAGAAGACAAGCAACGGCAACATCACGTCCTGTTTTTAATTGACCATCACATTCTAACACAATTCTACTTCTCAAATCGTTCATGACAAGCGTTTGTTGTGCTTCGGCCAATCCTAACTCCCAAGGGAGTCCTGCATGTTTTAGCGAAGTCAGTGGCGAAGCCCCTGTTCCACCATCATAACCAGAAATTAAAACTACATCGGCTTTAGCTTTGGCTACACCTGCAGCAACAGTTCCTACACCAACTTCTGAAACGAGTTTTACATTAATTCGAGCATCACGGTTTGCAGATTTTAAATCGTAAATCAACTGCGATAAATCTTCAATAGAATAAATATCGTGATGCGGAGGCGGTGAAATAAGTCCAACGTAAGGCGTTGAATTTCGCGTTTTGGCAATATCAGGATTTACTTTTGGCCCTGGAAGTTGTCCTCCTTCACCTGGCTTGGCACCTTGTGCCATTTTTATTTGAATTTCCTGTGCATTGGAAAGGTAATTAGATGTTACTCCAAATCGGCCAGATGCAACTTGCTTGATGGCACTGTTTTTCCAGTCGCCGTTAGCATTTTTATAAAAACGCTCTTGATCTTCTCCACCCTCACCAGAATTACTTTTTCCACCAATTCTGTTCATGGCTATGGCTAAATTTTCATGCGCTTCTTTACTAATTGAACCGTAAGACATTGCCCCAGTTTTGAAACGCTTTACAATGTTGGTCCATGGCTCAACTTCTTCCAATGGAATTGGATCATAGTTGGTAAATTCGAACAACCCACGAATGGTCATCAATTGCTTCGACTGATTGTTTATCATCTCAGCGTATTCTTTATATTTTTGTGGCTTGTTGGTGCGCACCGAATCTTGAAGTTTTGCAATTGAAAGCGGATTGAATAAATGATGCTCTCCATTTCTTCTCCAACGGTACTGACCCCCCATTTCTAAATCTAATGCCGCATCAATTGATTTTTTGACGTATGCTGAAGCATAACGCTTGGAAATCTCTTTTTCTAATTGATGCAAATCAACCCCTTGAATTCTTGTTGCAGTATTTGGAAAATATTTATCGACTACACTTGTATTGATGCCAATACATTCAAACAATTGTGACCCTCTATATGAATTGAGTGTAGAAATCCCAATTTTGTTCATCACCTTCAAAATCCCTTTCCCAACGGCTTTATTGTAGTTGGCTATGGCTTTTTCGGTGTCTGCTTTTGGATCATGACTCAAAATTTCATCTTCAATAATTTCATTCACCATATATGGATTGATGGCACTTGCTCCATACCCAAACAACAAGGCAAAATGATGTACCTCACGTGGTTCTGCGGACTCAATGATAATGCTTATTTTCGAGCGCTTCCCTAATTTTTGTAATCCACTATTGATGAATGAACAGGCCAAAAGTGCTGGAATAGGAGCTTTATCTTTTGATACGTTTCGATCTGATAGAATCAAAATGTTAGTACCGTTATCAACATGTGCAGAAACTTCTTCTAACAAATGGTCCAATGCATCTTCCAATCCATTATGCCCTTTGCTAATGTCGTATAAAATTGGTACTGAAGTGATACTAAAATTCGGATTTTTGTAGCTTTTTATCTTATCCAAATCTTGCTTTGAAATTACAGGATTTTGAATTTTTAATTTTTTACAATGCGCTTCATTAATCTCAAAAATATTGTGATCACTTCCCAAGGTTAAACTAATATCTGTGATCAACTCTTCGCGAATTCCGTCCAATGGTGGATTGGTAACTTGGGCAAATAATTGCTTAAAGTAATTATAAATCAGCTGGGGTTTTTCTGACAAAAGTGCGAGTGGCGTGTCGCTTCCCATCGATCCAATAGGTTCTTTGGCCATATTGGCCATTGGAAGGATAATGGTTTTGATGTCTTCTTGTGTGTATCCAAAAAGAACTTTCCTTTTATCGAGAGGTTCTTGATCAAGAAAAACAGGACAATCATTGTAGGGAATTTGCTTTAAATAAACCAAATTATCCTCTAACCAATTACTGTAAGGTTGTTTCGCCGCGATGACTTCTTTGATTTCTTCATCATTTACGATGCGACCTTCATTCATGTCTACCAAAAACATTTTTCCAGGTTCCAAACGTCCGTGATGTGCAACATTTTCTGGTGCCAATTCTATAACACCAATCTCTGAAGACATTATGACATAACCATCTTTAGTTACCGAGTATCTTGAAGGTCTTAATCCGTTTCTATCCAAAACGGCTCCTATATAATCTCCGTCAGTAAATGGAATAGATGCTGGTCCATCCCAAGGTTCCATCAAACAAGAGTTGTATTCGTAAAATGCTTTTTTGGTCGGTGACATTTCGTCGTTTTTCTCCCACGCTTCAGGGATAAGCATCATCATGACTTCAGGCAACGAACGGCCGGTCATCAAAAGTAATTCTACAGCCATATCCATAGACGCAGAATCAGATTTTTTAGGAAGAATTACAGGAAGTATGGATTTTATATCTTCACCAAACCAATCGCTTTTGAGCAATGCCTCACGAGAGAGCATTCTAGATATATTGCCACGTAAGGTATTGATTTCTCCATTGTGACACATGTATCTAAAAGGTTGCGCCAAATCCCATGTTGGAAAAGTATTGGTTGAAAATCGCTGATGTACCAATGCAAGACGGGTTACAAACAAAGGGTTTTCTAAATCTTTGTAGTACAACTTAATGTCTTCAGGAATGAGTAGTCCTTTATATATAATGATTTTTGTAGAAAGACTTGGAAGGTAGAAAAAATTGCTTTCTGAAAGTTTCGAATTGTAAATTTCATGTTCCGCTTTTTTACGGGCAATGAACAGTTTCAATTTAAACTCAAAATCGTCTTGTTTATCATTGTTTTTGGTAATGAAAATTTGTTTGACAACAGGTTCTGTTTGTTCTGCAATAGTTCCCAAAACTGAAGGGTCGATAGGAACTTCTCTCCACCCTTGAACGTTAAGCCCTTGTTCTTTGATAAATTTTTCAAAAACAGAGATACAGTAGTTACGCTGATTTTCTTTTTTGGGTAAGAACACATTTCCTGCGGCATACTGACCAAAATCAGGTAAATCAAAAGCACAATCATTAACAAAGAGTTCGTGAGGAATATCCGTAAGAATTCCAGCACCGTCACCAGTTTTTCCATCCGAACTTACAGCACCTCTATGTTCTAGACGCTCTAGAATTTGAAGCGCTTTGTGAATAATGTCGTTGGACTTGTTCCCTTCCAGACTACAAATAAATCCAGCACCACAGTTGTCGTGCTCAAATTCTGGCAAATACATCCCTTGCTTTTTCAACATAACCATTTTTTTAAACGTTAATTTTAAACAAATTAGAGAGGAAAGATAAGGACAAAAAGAGGACTAACAATCATTCTACATGCATTATTATGATTTTAATAATTTATCGGCCTTAAAATGTAATTTAGATATTTTGACCCTATGGTTTTTGATGAATTATCAACCTTTTTTTCATGTTTTTTTGACCAGCGGCAAACTATACAATTAAAGTTTTAATGTGCTAAAAGTGCATCAAAAAAAATATAAAACTTCATGTTTGTGTCAAAAACGACAATGTTAATTTCATAAATAATTAAATAATTATAAGCATACCCCCAAAATTTATGGGGTTATTTTTATCAACTACATAAAAATGATTTAATATACCTTATTTTTTTGGGGGTTATTGTTTTTATGCACTATGTTTGGGCCATTAATCACTAAAAATTAAACTAATTTATTATGAAAAAGATTTTTACACTATTAACAATTGCAACATCTTTTGCTGTATTTTCACAGGATGAAGCGCCTAAACTTTCTATTTCTGGAACAGTTGACGCTTATTACCAGACCAACCTATCTGCTACTGACACTGAAGTGCAATCATTTGGAACTTCATTTGCAGATGAAACTGGATTTGCTTTAGGCATGGCCAACGCTATTTTCGCTTACGAAGGTGAAAAAACAGGTGTTGTTGCTGATGTTGTTTTCGGACCGAGAGGTGATGCAGCTATTGGCGGGTACAACCTTAACCAATTATATGCATACTGGAATGTGTCTGAAACCACTACTCTTACAATGGGACGTTTTAATACATACTTAGGTTACGAAGTAATTTCTCCTGCAGGAAACTTTAACTACAGTACGTCTTACTTATTTTCAAGTGGTCCATTTTCAATGGTTGGTTTGAAAGCTGATTTTGATTTAGGGGACTTTAGCTTAATGCTTGCGCTAATGAACCCAACTGATGTGAACAACAACACTACTGGTGGATATGCTTTGGGTGCTCAGTTAGGATATGCAGGACAGTTCTTGAATTTATATTACGACGACGAAGAAGTTCTTGGTTTTGAAATCGACTACACAGGTGGTTTTGACCTTTCAGAAGATTTCTTCTTAGGAATCAATGGAGCTTACCAAGTAAGTGATGACGCTGGATTTTATGGTGTTGCATTATATCCACAATTAACTACTTCTGAGTCATTCACAATTGGACTTAGAGGAGAACTTTTTGGACTTCATGATGATGAAGCTGATGATCTTCCAAGCGTATTTGCAACTACACTTACAGGAAGCTACACTGTTGAAAACTTAACAATCAAGCCAGAAGTTAGATTAGACTCATGGAGCAACTCAGAGCCATATGTTGATAATGATGGCCTTGCAACTGATTCTCTTTCAGCATTCACTATAGCTGCAATCTACAGCTTCTAAGATATTAAAAACATTTTTTTGTTTGTGATTAAAAAGTCCTTAGGTATTCGTACCTAGGGGCTTTTTTCGTTGAGCAGAGTAAACAGAAAAGTGAATAAGATTATACGGCATTCCCTAAGACGCTTTTTTTAAAACGTCAATTTAATTCTTATTTGATACTTATTAATATTAAGAAAGAAAAAACCCTAAAGTTTAGCTTTAGGGTTTTGGTTTATTAGGCAGAGTTTCTACTCGCATTGATGATGCCATACAGCGTACGTGTCACAATCTTTTCAAAAACTTCAATTTGTTCCTTATCAACAGTTTTTTGTTTTTGTAACTGCTGAATCTTTCGCAGTGCATACTGCTGTATTGTTACTAAGGGTAAAACAATAGATTCACGCACATCAATAGAAGCTTTTCCGCTTGGTTCATTTTCCATCAACTCTTTGTAGCCCGTTATTTTTAATAACAAGCGTAAAGTAAGCTGATACTCTTCGTAAATGATGTTCCAAAATGGGCCAAACTCTTCATCTTCAGCCATATACTTTGTAAGTGCAAAAAATGATTTACTCAAAGACATCATACTGTTTTCTAAAAGGGTTTTAAAGAAACTGGAATTATTGTATAAAGCAATGACTTTGTCCAGTTCTCCACGCTCTTCAAAAGAATGAATTGCTGTTCCAACACCAAAAAATCCAGGAACATTTTGCTTTAATTGACTCCAAGAGCCCACAAAAGGAATCGCTCTTAAATCTGAAAAAATCAAACGATCAGATTTAGACCTTTTAGATGGACGGCTACCAATATTTGCTTTCGCATAATATTTCAACGTACTGATACGCTCTAAATAGGGGATAAATTTTGGATGCCCCTTAAAGTCTTGATACGTTT
Source organism: Formosa sp. (assembly GCA_038138145.1). Lineage (GTDB taxonomy): Bacteria > Bacteroidota > Bacteroidia > Flavobacteriales > Flavobacteriaceae > UBA3537. Next base: position 70,011 of record JAYQDD010000008.1, on the reverse strand, counting down.
TATAACTCAAGGATGCCAATTCATCCATAGTTTGACGATCTTGATCAGAAAATCCTTTATTTTCAGAACCTAAGCTGTTGGACAAACCAGAGCTAATTAATTGTTCCAAATTGTACTTCGATGATTCTGGTGTACCAAAGTTAGAACTAATGGTTTGCCCTTGTATTGTGAGTTGAACTTCTTTGTCTTCAATAGTTGGTCCAAGCGATGCGTAAAACTGATGGGTTTTCCCTCCACCACGTGCTGGTGGTCCACCTCGACCATCAAAAAAGACAACATCTATATTGTACTGCTTTGAAATCTGAGTCAAAGCTTCTTTTGCTCTGAATATCGCCCAATTGGCCATAAAATATCCGCCATCTTTTGTACCATCAGAAAACCCTAACATAATAGTTTGTTTCTGACCACGTGACCTCAAATGTGCTTTGTATGCCTTGTTGGTGTACAATTGTTCCATCACTTTAGGCGCATTCTCCAAATCTGTAACCGTTTCAAAAAGCGGTACAATGTCTATAGAAAGTCGATCATTAAAAGCAACTAACTTTAGCATGGCATACAATTGCATCACATTAAGTGCCGTTTGGTTGTTGCTGATGATGTAACGGTGCGCCCCTTTTTCGCCATTGGTTTGCTGAATTTCTTTCACCACTTTTATGGTTTGAAGCGTGTTTTTTACCAATTCATCTTCAAAAATGGACGTATCTAAAACGCCCTCAACTTTGGACAACACCTCAATTTGTTCTTCCTCAGAAAGCTGATCATAATATTCAGGGAAGATTGCATTGTTTGTTGCTTTAGATTTTTCGACAATTTTTGAAAATACTTTGTGGTGAATTCTACTGTCTTGACGAATATCTAAAGTCGCGAAATGGTGGCCAAAAAGTTGAATTTTATTGATTAAACTTGTAATCTCGCGCAAATACAAAGAGTGGTGCTCTTTGCTCACAACTTTTCTAATGTCTTTCAATTCGTCCAAAAAAGCATCTAAGTCAAAAACACCAGGGTCAGTATATCCTCTGTAAGCGTCATCAATAAGTTGACCAACACGGTCTTCAACACCACGAAATGTTAATTTTCGCTTTAGTTTCTTTAGGTCTTTTGCATAGTTTCTAAGAATCGATTTTTTGAGTAACCCTGCAACCTTAAGCGTTGTATCTGGAAGAACAAATGGATTTCCATCACGATCTCCACCAGGCCAAAAACCAATGTTTATGATTTCGTTTTTAATGTTTTTATTGTCATAAATATTTTGGTGGATATAATCGAAAATAGACCCAAAAGAATCGTAAAACACATTTTCGAGATACCAAATAAGATTGACTGCTTCGTCATAAGGAGTAGGTTTTGTATGCTTAAAAAATGGCGTTTTTCCTAATTGTGCCAACAAACTATTGATACGCCCCAAGTCATTATCTTTTATGGCTTCGGTCAAATCGGTGATAATACCCAAAACAGAACCAGGGTAAAACTGTGTAGGGTGTGCCGTAAGCACAATACGGACTTTAAATTCGTCTAAATAAGCTCTAAGCTCATCCATTTTATTTTCAGAAAATGCTTTTTCTTTTAGACTGCGTAAGGTTCCGATACCGTCCATATTGTTGATGACTGGAAAAGCAGCATCCTCAATCGCATCAAACAAAACAACCTGACGTTCTATATATTGAATGAATCGAAACAAGAGCTTGATTTGGCTTTTCTTGGTGCGTCTTGCTTGATATTTTTGGAAAAATGTATCGACAATAGTGCTTGGGTTATCCCCTGCTGCATACCCTTTCTCACAAGTTTCATGAAACAAAGGCAAGAGCACCCCTGTTTTGGTAATTTGATCGAAAGGAAGCGTCATGAATATACTGTTGTATATCTGAAATTTTGAAAGTACATTCTTTCTGAAACGTTCTAATTTTGGTTGAACTGCCATAGAATCCTATTAATTGGCCGTAAAGATAATAAAGCTAACTTCTTTATACATATAGCGCAAAACGAATTACCGAATTGACATTATTAACTGTTTAAATTGTCAATTATTCAATAAAATATGTGATTTTTTATGGTATTCTTTACAGCAAAAAACAATACGCAAATTCTAAATCAGATAAAGCTGAAAAAGACTACTGCCAAATTTATCATAAAATATGAATCGATATTTATTTAATTAGTATATTTAAGAAACAAAAAAAATGAGTAAAATACAATTCAACAATGCGCTGTCTCTCCCAGTTATTGCAGCGCCTATGTTTTTAATTTCTGGCCCAAAATTGGTTATTGAATGTTGCAAAAACGGCATTGTTGGCACGTTTCCAGCCCTCAATCAGCGTACAACAGAAGGTTTTGAAGAATGGGTCATTGAAATCATAACTGCACTTGAAACTTTTGAAAAAGAAACAGGCAAAAAACCAGCACCTTTTGGGGTCAACCTCATTGTGCACCAGACCAACCCAAGACTTCAAGCAGATCTGGCTATTTGTGTCAAACATCAAGTTCCAATCATCATCACTTCGTTGGGTGCTGTACCACAACTTGTGGGCGCAATACATAGCTATGGTGGACTTGTATTTCATGACGTCATAAAGAAACTTCATGCCGAAAAAGCTGCCGAAGCTGGTGTGGATGGTTTAATCTTAGTATCCGCAGGCGCAGGTGGTCATGCAGGTACACTTAATCCGATGCCTTTTGTAGCAGAAATAAAGAAATTTTTCAAAAAAACAATCATTCTATCGGGCTGTATTTCCAACGGAAGAGATGTCGCTTCTGCCCTTCAAATGGGCGCCGATTTGGCCTACATGGGGACACGATTCATCAACACTAAAGAAAGTAAAGCCCCTGAAGATTACAGATCCATGATTATTGACTCTGGAGCGAGCGATATTGTGTATACCGCTGCCATTTCTGGCGTTTCGGCCAACTTTCTTCGCCCTAGCTTGGAAGCTATGGGTATCACTGAAGAAATGCTAACGAGAACCAAAAAAATTGACTTCGGTAAAGAATTAAATGCCATGGAACAAGAAGCTAAAGCATGGAGCACCATATGGTCTGCTGGGCAGGGTGTAACTAACATTGAAGACAATCCATCTGTGGAAGAACTTGTAGATAAAATGAAACAAGAATTTGTGGCCGCTGTCGAGGAGCAATCCGAACTGCTGAAATCTTACACCTAAAAGATTCTAAATTCAACTTATCCCAAAAGGATAAGCAAAGCAATGACAACAAATACACCAATCTGGATATATTTGAGGAATTTTATTCTTTTTGGTGAATTTAAAAATAGCTTTGAAAAAAATCCTGACAAGAGCACAAACAAAGAAAATACTGTAAAAGAGGTTAGGATAAATAAAAATCCAAGCACATAAAACTGCAGCACAAATCCTAGGGTTTCGCTAAATAAAAAAGCAGGAAAAAAAGCCAGAAAAAAAATAGATACTTTAGGGTTAAGTACATTCATAATAAACCCCTGTCTGAATAATTGAGTATAGTTTTTTTTGGCCTGTTGGGTTGAAACATTGGTTGTATTTCCTCTCGATTGATACACCCTGTAGGCCAAAAAAAGCATATAGGCCGCGCCAAAAAATTTAAGCCCCAAGTACCATTGTCCATTGGATTCTATAAATGCAGACAACCCAAATGCCACCAATGAGGTATGAATCAAACAACCAGTCATTAATCCACCCACCACAGCCATTCCAGATTTTCTTCCATAGGTTGCACTTTGTATGAGCACAAAAATATTATCTGGTCCTGGTGAAAAAGCCAACGTTGCCGTCACAATGACAAAAGAAATTAAGAGTTCAGTATTCAAAATTAAACTGCTTTTGCTCTTTTGATGAGCACTTTATTAATGCGTTTAATGAGTGCAGGCCCTTCATAGACAAACCCTGTGTAGAGTTGTACCAAATCTGCACCGGCATCAATTTTTTCAAGTGCATCCTCTGCCGAATGAATACCTCCTACACCAATGATTGGAAAAGCTTTATTGCTTTGCTCAGAAAGATAACGAATCACTTCAGTGCTTTTGGCTTTGATGGGCTGACCACTCAAACCACCATTGCCAATTTTGTCTAAGCGCTGTTGGGGTGTGCTAAGTTCTTCTCTAGAAATAGACGTATTGGAAGCTATAACCCCAGCTATTTTGGTGTCTGCTATAAGCTCAATTATTTCGTCCAATTGTGTGTTGTTTAAATCAGGAGCAATTTTAAGCAAAATAGGTTTTTGAACTGCAAAGGTAGTGTTCAAACGCTTCATTTCCGTTATGAGTTCTTCCAAATAATCTTTATCGGTAAGTTTTGCATGACTGCCTACGTTTGGACAGCTCACATTAAGCACAAAATAGTCCACATAAGGATGCAATGCCTTAAAACAAGTTGCATAATCCTCGGTATACTTTTCTGGACTGGTCGCTGTATTTTTTCCGATATTTCCACCGATAATAAGGCGCTTTTTGTTCTGTTTCAATTGTTTTATCACGGCATCAAGTCCAGCATTATTGAACCCCATTCTATTGATTAAACCCTGATCGTCTTTGAGACGAAAAAGACGTTTTTTGGGGTTTCCCGCTTGGGCTTTTGGAGTAACCGTTCCAATTTCTATAAAACCAAATCCAAAATTGGCTAACTCGTTGTACAACACAGCATTTTTGTCAAATCCAGCCGCAAGGCCAACAGGATTTTCAAACGTTAGGCCAAACAATTCACGTTGCAAAACAGGGTGTTTTACCTTAAACATACACCTTAACAAAGAAGGAATGAATGGGATTTTGGAAATTAATTTTATAAAATCGAAGGTAAAATAATGTACCGCTTCGGGGTCGAATTTAAAGAGAATAGAACGAATGACGGCCTTGTACATGCTAAGTATTTGACTGCAAAAATACATTAATTTAAGAAGATTAAAAAAGACCCAAACAAAAGAAGCAGAAGATTTGTCTTGTTTGTTTAGGTTAATTATTTTTGAACAAATCCTATTTCAAATGTTAGACCGCAAAAAAATCCTTGATCGTTTTTTGACCTATGTAACAATGGACACCCAAAGCGATCCCCATTCTAAAACTACACCCAGTACAGAAAAACAATGGGCTTTGGCCAAGCACCTTGCTCACGAGCTCAAATCCATTGGTTTAGAAGATGTTACGATTGATGAACATGCCTATGTGATGGGTACACTTCCATCAAACGTAGACCACGATGTTCCAGCTATTGGTTTTATTTCTCATTTTGATACTTCTCCCGATTTTACGGCCACAAACGTTTCGCCTCAAATTGTTGAAGAGTACGACGGAAAAGACATTGTTTTGAATGCCAAAGAAAACATCATTTTATCCCCCAATGACTTTGAAGATTTGTTGCTGTACACAGGACAAACCCTCATCACAACAGATGGTACTACCTTATTGGGTGCCGATGATAAAGCGGGGGTTTGCGAAATTGTAAGCGCTATGGAATACCTTGTCCAACACCCCGAAATCAAACATGGTCCCATCAAAGTGGGCTTTACCCCTGACGAAGAAATTGGCCGAGGGGCTCATAAATTTGATGTGCAAAAATTTGGTGCCGAATGGGGCTACACCATGGACGGCAGTCAGGTGGGGGAATTGGAGTATGAAAATTTTAATGCCGCCAGTGCCGAAATTACCATTTACGGAAGAATTGTTCATCCGGGCTCTGCCAAAGGAAAAATGGTGAATAGTATGTATTATGCCCAAAAATTTATTGAGCGTTTGCCTGAAAAAGAAACCCCAGAACACACCGAAGGGTATGAGGGCTTTTATCACTTACACTATATGGAAGGAAAGGTTGAAAAAACCGTCTTAAAATACATCATCCGCGACCACGATTTTGATCTTTTTGAAGCGCGAAAAACCACTGTAAAACAACTGGTTGAGGCCTTTAAGCGAAAATATGAGGACATCACTATAGAGGTCGAAATTAAAGACCAATATTACAACATGAAAGACAAGATAACCCCAGTGATGCATATTGTAGCTATAGCCGAGGAGGCCATGACGTCTTTGGGGATTACCCCACTAATTAAACCCATCCGTGGCGGTACCGATGGTTCTCAACTCAGTTATATGGGGCTACCTTGCCCTAACATTTTTGCAGGGGGGCATTACTTTCATGGACGCTACGAATATGTACCCTTAGAGAGTATTCTTAAAGCCACAAAAGTGATTTGTACAATTGCAGAATTGACGCAAAAGAAATATGCATAAAAAAAGCTGCCATTGGCAGCTTTTTTTAAGTTAAATCAACTTACTTCGTTTTGGAAGTGTTTAGTTTTTGGGTCATTTCCATGGAAATAGCAGAACGGTCAAATTTAATTTTACCGGCAAGGGTTTCAATAACACAAGAAGCATCTTTGTCGTTGAGCTCTGCAACTTTGCCATGCATCCCCGATTTGGTGATCACACGATCGCCTTTTTTGAGGGCTGCGGCAAATTGTTTTTCTTTTTTGGTCCGTTTCATTTGCGGTGCAATCATAAAGAAATAGATGATAACAATCATCAAGATAAAGGGCATAAAATTACTCAAACCTTCCATGTGTATATTATTGATTTGTTGTTGGTTTTACCACTGGTGTGGCATTTGGATCAGGGATAATAAAGGCCGAAATACGCACCTGTTCTCTTCCTTTTTCAGTGTTGGTGGTCAGGGTGATGGTTTTGGATACTTTATTGGCACCTTTACCATTAAACTTTACTGTAAACTGAGACGATGCTCCTGGTGCAAGGGGTTCTCTGCTCCATCCTTGTGGTACAGTACAACCGCAAGTACTTTTGATATCGGTGACTACCAAAGGAGACTTTCCAGAGTTGGTATATGTAAACACCGTCTCTACCGGTGTTCCATTTTGGATTTCACCAAAGTCGTGCGTTAATTTATCAAAAGTAACGGCAGGATATACAATGGTTTGCGCATCGCGTTCTGCAGCTTTTTCTACATTTTCTTGGTTTATTTTATCGGTTGCTTTCTCTTTACAAGAAGTAAAAGAAACAAGTGCTGTTGCAATAAAGCATAAAAACAGTTTTTTCATGAGTAAATTAGTATTGATTAAAAATTATTTTTTTTTAGCGGGATAAATTTAATAAAAATTACATTAATCCACGGCCTTTCTTGTTTAAGGTTTTATTCGCTTTGTATTCACGTACAATTTTATCCAAAACCCCATTAATAAAAACATTGCTTTTTGGGGTAGAATATTCTTTGGCCAATTCGATGTACTCATTTATGGTCACTTTGGTAGGAATGGTTGGAAATTCTTGGAATTCACACAGTGCCATCTGAAGCAATACAAAATCAATGGTGGCAATACGGTCTTTGTCCCAATTTTTAGTATTGAGGATAATTTCTTCATTAAACTTTTCTGCGTTGTTCAATGTTTTGGTCATCAGCAATACCCCAAACCCCTGATCATCTTTATCCTTGAAAAGTAGAGGTGTAAAATACGTTTCTGGGGAATTCTCTTTTAGTTTGTTGAATAGTTTCACCAAAGCCGTATTCACGACAGGTAAATCGTCGATCCAAGTGAGGTTTTTATCCTCTAAGTAGTCGTGTAATTTTTCGTTTGGTGCAATAATTTGCTTGAACAAATCAACAACGAAATTAACATCGGTTCGAAATGAAGTTGTGGGTGTATCCATGTAGGATTGATACAATTTACTCTGGATCATTTCTTGAAAAAGCAACTCTACATACTCGCCATCGTGTTCCCAAAAATCGATATTGAACTGTTTGAATTTTGTTTTTAAGGGCTCACTTTGAATAAGCTTTAGAAAAAGGGCATTTTGAACAAAGCGCAGGTTGGGGTTTGTATCTTCTTCCGTAGGGCGAAATTTTTGTTTGGCTTTTTGTTGATGGTCTTCGGCGCGTTGGCGAAGTTTTAGCAACAAGGACAACAAGATCAAGTAAAGGGAATACATATGCTCGAAATTTTGTTGCAATTGAGAAGATAGAGTCGCTTCCGAACTATTGCTTGTTTGTGCATAGAGGATTTGCATCACTTTTGCACGAATATGTCTCCTGTTTAACATGATCTAAAGAACTTATGAATAATTCAATTATTAAGGTGCAAATATTTGGTATTTGCCCTGCAAAAATAATGTTATTTTGGTCTTAAAAAATTGAAAATTAGTTTTTTTATCATTTATCTTCTAAAATCTAAGAAGTATCTTTGCATGGATTCTGATTATGAAAGAGCTACGTTACCTCAATAAATATTTTATCAAATACAAGTACAGAGTTGTTCTTGGGGTGATTATTGTGGCTTGTGCAAAGATTTTTTCATTATTTACGCCACGGCTTATTGGTGATGTGATTACCTTGGTTACCGAACAACTATCAACACCCATAGATGAAACTCAGTTTAAAAAAGCTATTGGGCTGAAAATCCTTTTGATTTTAGGTGCAGCAATCGCGACTGGGTTTTTTACGTTTTTGATGCGACAAACCCTCATCAATGTATCAAGATACATCGAATATGATTTGAAAAACGAAATTTACGCGCACTATCAACGGTTGTGCCTTCCTTTTTACAAACAAAACAGAACAGGAGACCTCATCAATCGCATTTCGGAAGATGTTGGAAAAGTACGCATGTATGTGGGGCCAGCACTGATGTACACCATAAACATGATTACGCTTGTTGTTGTAGCGCTCATATACATGTACAGCAAAGCGCCAACACTCACACTGTACACCATTATTCCGCTGCCTGTTTTGTCCTTGTCTATTTATTTTTTGAGCAAATATATTCACACACAAAGCACTATTGTTCAAGAACAACTTTCGGTACTAACTTCAGCGACACAAGAAATTTTTAGTGGGATTAAAGTTACAAAAGCATACGCATTAGAAGATGAAACTGAAGGAAATTTTGCGCATTTATCTAACGACCAACGTAAAAAAAGACTAAACTTAACAAAAACTCAGGCCTTCTTTTTCCCATTAATGCTGTTGTTTATTGGTGCGAGTAACTTATTGGTCATTTACATTGGAGGGCAACAGTACATCAACGGAGAAATAAAAGAACTTGGCACTATTGCAGAGTTCATTATTTACGTCAATATGCTCACCTGGCCTGTAACTTCTATTGGATGGGTCACCTCTTTGGTACAACAAGCCGAAGCTTCGCAAAAGCGCATCAATGCGTTTTTAAAACAAAAACCAACGGTATATAATACACAAAAACAACCCACTGAGATAAAAGGTAAAATCACTTTTGAAAATGTGCATTTCACATATCAAGACACCAATATTGAGGCCTTAAAAGGTGTGAGTTTTACCGTCGAGCAAGGCAAAACACTGGCTATTATTGGAAAAACGGGCTGTGGAAAAACTACTATTTTGGAACTCATTGGAAGGATGTACAATTGCAGTAACGGACAAATAAAAATAGATGACATCCCCATTGAAGATGTGAATCTTCACAGTTTGCGCGGCAGTATCGGATACGTTCCACAAGATCCCTTTTTATTCTCTGATACTCTAAATAACAACATTAAGTTTGGAAAAAATGATGCCAGCACGCAAGAGGTGATTGAAGTAGCAAAACATGCGGTTGTCCATGAGAATATTATTAATTTTTCGGAGGGCTATGAAACGATTTTAGGAGAACGTGGCATCACACTTTCAGGGGGACAAAAACAACGTGTTTCTATAGCACGAGCATTTATAAAATCTCCTCAAATATTACTTTTAGACGATTGTCTTTCGGCTGTAGACACCGAAACTGAAGAAGAAATTTTAAATAATTTGGGAAAAATCACAAAAAATAGAACCACAATTATTGTAAGCCACAGAATTTCTTCGGCCAAAAATGCCGACCACATCATTGTGTTGGAAGCGGGCAAAATTGTGCAGGAAGGCACACATAATCAGCTTATTAGAAAAAATGGGCATTACAAAGCGCTGTACGAAAAGCAACTTCAAGAGGCAACGCACTAACTTTTTGTAAACAAAATACTTCAAATAATCATTTAAAAAAGTTGGCGAGGTCATATATTTTTTAGACTTTTGGTTAAGTTTAAATTGCGTAAAACACCTTTCATTATGAGCGAAAGAGAACAAGATATATTTTCTAAAGCACTACGTGCAGGACGAAGAACCTATTTTTTTGATGTTAAGTCCACCAAAGCTGGAGACTACTACCTTACCATCACAGAAAGTAAAAAATTTACAAACGACGATGGTTCATTTCATTTCAAAAAACACAAAATCTACCTTTATAAAGAAGATTTCAATGAATTTAAATCTATTCTGGAAGAAACTACAAACTTTATTATAGGCGAAAAAGGAGAAGAAATCATTAGTGATTACACCCCTAATCAATCCACTTCAGATACTGAAAATCAAGAAGTTGAAAGCACATCAGAAGGAGGATTTACCGATGTAAATTTTGATGATATTTAAACCCTAAATTATACACAATATTAAAAACCGCCTTATTACAGGCGGTTTTTTTTATATTTATAGTAAATTTTTTATAATGAAATTACGCCTTCTTTTACTATGGATACCAATATTCATTGGTGCACAATTTAAACCTAATTTGGAATACTATTTACCAAACAGTGCCCAATACAGTACTGAAATTCCCACACCAAAATCGATTATTGGCCATGAAGTTGGGCAGTGGCACATCAACCACGACAAATTGCTGTATTATATGCAAACATTGGCCAAAACATCTGATCGTATAAAACTCGAAAACAGAGGAACAACTTTTGAGGGGCGTCCACTAATATTATTGACCATCACAAGTCCAGAAAATCATCAACAATTGAACGTAATTAAGAAAGCTCATGTACAAGCTACTGATGGAAACGATCGATTGGGTATAGAAAACAGACCTGTAGTTGTATATCAAGGGTTTTCAATTCATGGCAATGAGGCCAGTGGTTCCAATGCAGCGTTATTACTTGCTTATCACTTGGCCGCTTCAGAATCAGAGGAAGTCAAAAATTTACTAAAAAATACTGTTATTTTATTTGATCCCGCAATGAATCCCGATGGACTTCAACGCTTTGCCCATTGGGCAAACACCAATAAAAACATCAACTTAAATCCTGACCCAAACGATCGTGAATATCATGAAGATTGGCCAGGTGGACGAACCAATCACTATTGGTTTGACATGAATCGAGATTGGTTACCCGTGCAATTACCCGAATCTAGAGCACGCATTAAAACATTTCACCAATGGATGCCCAATATTTTGACTGATCACCACGAAATGGGCACCAATTCGAGCTTTTTCTTTCAACCTGGAATTCCGTCAAGAACACACCCGCTGACACCACAATTAAACCAACAGCTTACCAAAGAAATTGGCACCTATCACGCCCAAGCCTTTGATGAATTAGGTTCTTTGTATTATTCGGAAGAAAATTATGATGATTTTTATTATGGTAAAGGGTCTACTTTTCCAGACATCAATGGGAGTATTGGCATTTTATTTGAGCAAGCCAGTTCGCGTGGTCATGTCCAAGAAAGTGATAATGGACTACTGACCTTCCCGTTTACAATCAGAAATCAACTCACTGCTGGATTATCGACATTAAAAGCAGCCATAAACATGCGGGAAAAATTACTTCAATATCAGTTTGATTTTTTTGAAAATGCGCGTAATGAAGCGAAATCACAAGCGCAAGATGCTTATGTTTTTGGCGATCAAAATGACTCTGCTAAAGCGTTTCATTTGGCTGAAATTTTAGACCGGCATAAAATCCAAGTTCATGCACTGAAAAATGACATTACTATTGATGGCAATACATTTAAAAAATCAAGTTCCTACATTGTTCCGAAACAACAAAAACACAGCCGATTGCTCAACGCAATGTTTGAACGCCGTACAAAATTTCAAGACAGTTTGTTTTATGATATCTCGGCATGGACTTTTCCACTAGCATTCGATTTGGATTACAGTGATAAGGCCAAAATAAAACATGCTGATAAAATGGTTAATCCAACGCTTACAGAGGGAAAATTGACACAAAAAAGCAATTATGCATACATTATGCGTTGGAATGATTATTACAGCCCCAAAGCATTGAATCAACTTATGCAACAAAATATTCGAGTGAAAATGGCTATGCAACCATTTAATTCAGAGGCTAAGAATTTTGACTATGGCAGTATTCTTATTCCAGTACAAAATCAAAACTATTCCTCTGAAAAACTTGGACAAATTTTAGAAAAAATTGCCCAAGAAAATTACCTTACAATTTATGGTATCTCTACTGGTGTTTCGGTCGGCCCTGATTTAGGAAGCAATAATTTTAGAACACTCACAAAACCTAATATGGCGCTTGTGGTTGGACGCGGTATTGATGCTTATGATGCGGGGGAAATTTGGCATTTGATGGATACACGCTACAACATACCTATCACAAAATTAGATGTTTCCCTTTTGACTCAAACAAATCTTAAGCGTTACAATTGCATTGTTTTACCAAATACCTATGGTTTAGAAGATAAGGTCGCTCAAAAACTTAAAAGTTGGGTAGAAAACGGAGGCACATTAGTTGCTTACCAAAATGCATTAAAATGGCTTAAGAAACACAAAATTTTTTCCATGGAACTTCAATCTAAAACTTTGGAAGCCAAAAATATTAGTTTTGAAGATCGGTCAAAATTTAGAGGCGCACAAGGCATTGGTGGAGCCATTTTTGAAGCAAAAATAGACCGCTCCCATCCCATAAATTTTGGATATGACAGCAACAAATTAGCCTTGTTTCGCAATACGACTATTTTCATTAAACCTGACAAAAACAGTTACAACAACCCAATTCAATACAGTCAAAACCCTCTGTTAAGTGGATATATTTCGGAGGAAAACTTAGAACTCATAAAAGGTACTATCCCTTTTAAAATTGAACGACTTGGACGGGGTAAAGTTATTGGATTCACTGATAATACCAATTTTAGAGCATTTTGGTATGGTACCAACAAGTTGTTGATGAATGCACTATTTTTTAGAGATGAATTCTAAAATTATTGAACCGTTGCTCCATTGGGTATCTTTTGCTCTGGATTAAGCAATACCACATCGTTTTCAAGAACTGCACCAAGCACCAAACACTGACTTTTGAAGTTTGCAATTTGTTTGTCTTCAAAATTCACATTGGCTACGATTTGTTTATGCAGCAAATCTTCTTTGGCGTACAGTGTGGTAATTTGTGCTGATGATTTTTTAATTCCAAGCGGACCAAAATCTATAGTCAATTGATAAGCCGGTTTGTGGGCCTTTGGAAAATCATCCACTTCAATAATAGTCCCCACACGCAAATCTAATTTTTGAAAATCTTCAAATAAAACTTCTTTCATTTATATGTAACTTTACAATGTAAAGATATCATTTAAAAACAAAACAGCATGGCTAGAACACCCTCAAATATGTTGGCGCTTGGCACAGTAGCGCCTCAATTTAGTTTATTGGATACAGTTTCTGATGAATTTAAGACTTTAGTGCAAGTTCAAGGAAAACATGGGACTGTGGTGGTGTTCATTTGCAACCACTGCCCTTTTGTAGTTCATATCAATGAAGCCCTGGTTGATATTGCCAATGGGTATCAAGAGAAAGGTGTGAAATTTGTAGCCATATCGAGCAATGATGTAGAACATTATCCACAAGATGGCCCAAAGCAAATGAAGGTACAGGCCGAAAAATTAAATTATCCTTTCCCCTATTTATACGACGAAACCCAAGCCATAGCCAAAGCATATGATGCCGCTTGTACTCCAGATTTTTTTCTTTTTGATGAAAAGCTAAAACTTGTATACAGAGGTCAAATGGATGATTCAAGACCAGGAAATAGTCTTCCTATCGATGGCGCTGATTTAAAAAATGCTATGGAGTGTTTATTACAAAACACACCAAATACACGGATACAAAAGCCAAGTATTGGGTGTAATATTAAGTGGAAATAGATTTAATCCTCAACCTTCACAATAAATAAATTATCATATTTTAGAATATAGGCAGACTGATTGACAAAACCTCCATTTGCACCTTGTGTATATTTAAACTTATTTTCCAAATAATTTGTTTGAATCGTTGTTAATTGTTCAAAAACAGAATCATAGGCCGCTAAGCGTAACAATAGGTCTAAAGTCAAGTCAAAGCCACGAGTGGCATAACGTGTAGGGTATGCGCCAAACTTTTGTTTGTAGCTTTTGGTAAAAGCATTTAAATCTTCTTTGTAGAAATGAACCGACGGAAATTGAAAATTCAAATTCGATAAGTCCGTATTGGAAATATTACTGCCCATAAAGGCCTTGTTGCGGTTGGTGGTCATCAAAATTAATTCGCGTTCCACCTCAAATTCAACATCCTCATCTTCTTCATCTTTTTGTAAAGTAATTCCATTTAATCCGTTAAGCATACTGGTTACATTGGACGCAAAACCTTCATTGTTGGTCTCCAAAAACACTAAAGTTCTTCCTGGTTGCAAGGCCTTTTGTACAGTTTCAAATTGAATATAAAATTGCTCTTTTCCTTCATCATCACGTTGTGAAGTAAGTAAGGTTGCATTGGGATAAACTGTTTGTATTTTTTTTGCTCTTTTGATCGACTTCGAGTCTGAAATGATTAAGGTTTGATGCGGAATAGTATCTTTTTGGGCATGGCGTAACAGCTTTTCGGCCATCCATTCATCAGCAGGAATCGTTTGGATAAGGTTGTCCGCACGTTGGGTAAATTGTACAAAAGGCGAAACTACGGCCGTATTTGTAGATTGTAATGTTTGTGCAACCGTAGTATTATTTTTTTGGGTTAGTGGTCCTAAAATAAGGTCGTATTGCGAAAAATCATTGGTACGCAACAGGCGGTTTGTTGTTTGTGGACTGGCTTCTGTATCGAACACATCCAAAGCAACGGAAATCCCCAAACGTTGAGCAGAGTCCAAAGCCATCTCGACACCTGTATAAAATTCAGTGGAAATACGGATATATCCATCACGCTGAATTTGTTGTTTGGCCAATTTGATGGAATCAAAATCAACAGAATTAACTTTAAAAGGTAGCAAAAGCGCTACCGATTTTGGACGTAAAAACTTCAATTGGTCGACCAATTTTGTTTCTTCTAAAGCATCCAAATCGACACCTTCAATACTTCTTTTGGGAACTTTTAGAACCATACCAACTTTTAATCCTGATTCAGCCAAACCAGGATTCAGTTGTTCCAAAACATCTTGTGCGATGCCTAATTTTTTGTACAACCTATAAAATCCCTCATTGGGTAATACTTCATAAAATCCATAACGCTCGTCTGTTACGTCTTGTTCTTTTTCAATATCTATATTGGGCACATTGAGCTGCTGACCTACCTGTAAAACAGCTCCCATATTGGGATTAAGCGCCTCTAATTCTTGTACGGAAATTCCAAATTTATAAGCCACACGCCACTTCCCTTCTTTTGGCAAAACGGTATATGTTTTTACCGCTTGAGGAACTACAGCAACAGTTTTTGTTTTGTATTTAGGAACGTAAATTTTATCTTTAAACTGTAATGCTGTAGTGTATAATTGTTGGTTGTGTTTCTTGAGTTCTTTTATTGTTGTGTTGTATTTTTTTGCAATGCTGTACAGCGTTTCTTTGCGCTTGACACGATAAACCTTATATGAAACCAGTTCTTTTATTTCAGTAGTTTCGTTTGTCTTTTTTTCAATCGGATTGGGGATAACCAAAACTTTTCCAACAGCAAGTTCATCTTTGGCGTCTGGATTGAGTACTAAAATATCTTCTGGAATTACGCCATAACGTTGAGCAATAGTTTCTAGGGTGTCTTTAGCATCAACGGTATGGGTGCGTAAAGTTTGTGCAGATAGTACTGTCAAACACAATAAGAATATGGTACTAAAAAGAAATCTATTCATGTTGTTGTTTTGGCGCATTGAGTTTTTAAAACTACAGCGCAGTTTTGAGAAATCCAAATCTTATTCCCATTCTATAGTTGCTGGTGGTTTAGAGCTAATATCATACACCACTCTGTTTACACCTTTAACTTTGTTGATGATGTCATTAGATGTTTTTTGTAAAAATTCGTAGGGTAAATTCACCCAATCGGCTGTCATACCGTCTGTGCTTTCCACGGCTCTAAGGGCAACACATTTTTCATAAGTACGTTCGTCACCCATCACACCAACACTATTGACAGGCAACAACATGGCACCAGCTTGCCATACGCTGTCGTAGAGTCCCCATTCGCGCAATCCATTGATAAAAATAGCATCTACGTCTTGTAATATACGCACCTTTTCGGCAGTAATATCACCCAAAATTCGAATGGCCAAACCAGGGCCTGGAAAAGGATGACGTCCCAATAGTTGTGCATCAATCCCCATTGAAGCACCCACGCGGCGTACCTCGTCTTTAAATAGTGCTTTTAATGGTTCTACAACGTTCAATTTCATAAAATCTGGCAATCCACCAACATTGTGATGACTTTTTATGGTTGCACTCGGCCCCCCTGTGGCCGAAACACTTTCAATTACATCGGGATAAATAGTCCCTTGAGCCAACCATTTTACGTCTTTAATCAAATGTGCTTCATCATCAAAAACTTCAATAAAAACACGCCCTATGGCTTTGCGTTTCTGTTCTGGGTCATCAATTCCTGCCAATACATCCAAAAAACGTGCCGAAGCATCTACGCCTTTGACGTTCAACCCCATCCCTTCGTATTGTTGCAACACACTACTGAATTCATTTTTACGCAACAATCCATTATTGACAAAAATGCAATACAAGTTTTTTCCAATAGCTTTGTTGAGTAAAATAGCGGCTACCGTAGAATCTACACCACCAGAAAGCCCCAAAACAACTTTATCATTTTGTAATTGTGCTTTTAAATCGGCTACGGTTTCTTCTACAAATGAATCGGGTGTCCAATCTTGTTGTAAGCCTGCAATTTTGACTAGAAAATTCTTTAAAAGTGTTTTTCCATCTGTAGAATGGTACACCTCGGGGTGAAACTGTATGGCATAAGTCTGTTCCCCTTCAATTTTATAAGCGGCGTTTTCAACATCATGCGTACTGGCCAATAATACTCCATTGGTGGGCAATGTTTTGATCGTATCGCTATGGCTCATCCACACTTGGCTACCTTCGGAAACGCCGTCAAAAAACACTTCTTCTTTTTGGATAAAAGACAAATTTGCTCTTCCGTACTCTCTAGTATTTGAGGGCGCAACATTTCCACCTGAAAAATGGGCTAAGTATTGCGCACCGTAACACACCGCCAAAAGTGGTTTTTTTGCACGGATTTCCGACAAATCGGGGTGCAGCGCATCATCGCCACGAACGGATTGTGGACTTCCTGAAAGTACGACCGCTTTGTAGGCCTCTATTGAGGTTGGAATTTTGTTGTAGGGATGGATTTCGCAGTAAATGTTCAACTCTCTTACACGGCGTGCGATGAGTTGTGTATATTGAGATCCAAAATCGAGAATTAATACCTTATCGTGTTGCATGCCCAAAAGTACTATTTATCTCTAAATTTTAAATCAATTTTTTATAAAAAATTATAAAGAAATTACAGCAAATCCTTGTTGAAAAGGATCCAATTCTGATTTTAATTTATTCACAAAATCGTCTCCATAAAGTGCATAAAAGGTTGAAAAATTGAGCATACGTTCTTGTAAGTTAGCGTTTGGAAATAGCGCAGATTGTAGCGACAATGCTTTTTCAATTTGTGCTTTGTGCTTTCGTTTTTCGGCTCTAAGCAGTCGTTTTTCCAGATTATCCAACCCTTTACGTTGTTTTTTTTCTTGGGCTGCTACTGCCCCTTCAAAAGAAGCGTCGGTTTGCTTGGCAAGGGTATAGAGGGCTTCAAATTGTTTTTTTAGATGGTTTTTTTGACTTGAAAAATCGATCAAACTGCTCTGACTTTTAGCCACTTTTGCTGATAATTTATCGGAAGACAAAAATAAATCTTCAATAGATAAATTTTCTTTTTTTAGTTTTTGCTGTTGCTTTTCTGAGTGTACAATTGCAGAACTACGGTGCATCAATAAAGGGTAATTTATACCAAAATGATCAAAACACGATTTGAGCTGTAACCAATACGACAGTTCGCCTCCACCACCAACATAACACAGATTGGGTAAAATTGTTTCTTGATACAAAGGACGCATCAGTACATTTGGAGAAAAGCGTTCTGGATGTCGTTCGAGTTCTTCTAAAATCCCTTCTAAATTCCAACTCAAATCTGTATTCAGCACTCGAAAAACACCGTCATATTCTTCGATACGGGCTCTTAAATTGTTCTTTAAATAAAATAAATTGAGTGGTCTAGGATTCACTTGAATTTTAAACCCCTTATCTATGTTTTGCAATGCCTTATTGGTGTTTGTCACTTCTTTAAAAACCAACTTATTTTTAAGCTCACTTTTTACCACAGAAGCAAATAATGATTTGAGTTGTACATCATCACCATCAATGACAAGAAGTCCATCTACTCCAAACAATTGATGTACTAAGCTACGCGTGGCATCGGCCAAATTAGTGTTTAATCGATAGGCGTTTTGAAAACAATGTTCTAAGGATTCAGCATAAGGGGTATCGCTGAGCTTTTCCGTAAATTCTTTAAAAATTGGAGTCAACCCCTCTGTCGATAATCGTCCTACAGCACCATTTACCTCATGTGCCCATTCCAGTCGATCTTTACCAAAATAAAAATGATTGATTTCATCAAAATCATGATCTTCGGAAGCCATCCAAAATACAGGTACAAAATTGTACTTAGAATATTTTTCTTTTAGGGTTTTGGCCAAATTGATAACCGAAATTATCTTATACAAAAAATATAATGGCCCACCCATTAGGTTCAATTGATGCCCTGTGGTTACGGTAAACGTATTGTCGTTGTTTAAAGATTCTATCTGTGCACTTATAGAACGGTCAGGGTTGATGTGCTTGTATTGTTTTTGTACCGCCTCCACCAAAATCTGCCGTTTTTCGTTGGAAAACACATTGCCTTTAGCTTTGATTTGATGCTCAACATTTTCTAATGTTGCAGCTGCCGTGTAAAACACGTCCAAATCGGGATTTTGAACCATAACTTCTTGAAGAAGTTTGGGTAAGGTTTGTGTTGTTTTATATGGGATATACGGCGTAGCCATCTCTAATCTTTAATTCGCCGTAAAGATACTTGAATTAATTCTATAGTAAAAATCACACCACCTTGGCATAAAGATCAAAGTCAGCGGCATCGGTAATGGTGACTGTGGCAAATGCTCCTGTTTTGAGATATACTTTGGAGGCATCAATAAGGACTTCGTTGTCGACATCGGGGGAGTCAAATTCGGTACGGCCTACAAAATATTGGCCTTCTTTTCGGTCAATCACTACACGCAAGGTTTGGCCTATTTTGGCTTGGTTTAATTCCCAAGAAATTTGGGATTGCAGTTCCATAATTTCATTAGCACGAGCTTGTTTAACGTCTTGGGGAACATCGTCTTCTAAAGTGTAGGCATGGGTATTTTCTTCATGCGAATAGGTAAAACAGCCCAAACGTTCAAAACGCATGGCTTCTACCCAGTTTTTGAGGGTTTGAAAATCGGCTTCTGTTTCGCCAGGATAACCCACAATCAGTGTGGTACGGATGGCCATATTGGGTACTGCTTCACGGAATTGTTGGAGTAATTTGGTGGTTTTTGCTTGGGTTGTTCCACGACGCATACTTTTCAATATCTTATCTGAGATATGTTGTAAAGGAATGTCCAAATAATTACAAATTTTAGGTTCATTTTTCATGACTTCCAATACTTCCAAAGGAAACCCCGTTGGAAAGGCATAATGCAAACGAATCCATTCAATGCCTTCAACCTTGACTAAAGCTTTAAGCAGTTCTGCAAGGTTTCGTTTTTTGTACAAATCTAGGCCGTAGTACGTTAAATCTTGTGCAATGAGAATCAATTCTTTAACGCCATTAGCGGCTAATTTTTCGGCTTCCAAAACCAAACCTTCTATTGGCGTCGAACGGTGTTTTCCGCGCATCAATGGAATAGCGCAAAAACTGCATGGGCGGTCGCACCCTTCCGCAATTTTAAGGTAGGCATAGTTTTTTGGTGTAGTGGTCAAACGCTCCCCAATGAGTTCGTGCTTATAATCAGCACCTAAAGCTTTGAGGAGTTGAGGTAATTCTGTAGTTCCAAAATATTGATCTACATCTGGAATTTCTTTGATTAAGTCGGGTTTATACCGTTCACTCAAACAGCCCGTTACAAAGACTTTATCAACTTCGCCTGCTTCTTTTTTTTGTACAAAATCTAAAATGGTATTGACGCTTTCTTCTTTGGCATTATCAATAAATCCGCAAGTATTAATCACCACAACATTGCCTTCTTCTTCGTGCGCTACAGCTTTTCCATTGGCTTTGAGTTGCCCCATAAGGACTTCGCTGTCGTATACATTTTTGCTGCACCCAAGCGTTACGACATTAATTTTATTGGTTTTTAGTGATTTTGTTCTCATTAAACGGATTAGTTATAATTGGTTGGCAAAGGGCGTTTGTTGGCTAGTTGTTCAAAGTGATAGGCCCAAGTGTATAACGAGGACTCTTTATAGGGTTTTGCAATAAAAGTAAGTCCCATTGGCGCATTTTCTTTATTAAGTCCCATCGGTACGGTAAGGGCTGGGTATTCAGCAACTGCAGCATAGCCTGCATGATAATTATTTATGGACAAAACACCATCCAATTGATGTGTATTCATCACTTGTTCAAAATAAGCGCGACCATTAGCCTTCAATGTTGCTTTGATGGCCTCAAACTCCTCTGTAGTGGCTTCATCGGCTACGATGCCCTCAAATAATTTTTGACCATAAGGAGCTCTTTTCAATGAATCAAGGGTATTAAAATCAATAATGGATTGTACACCATCAAATGGTAAATCAAAATTGGCATACCACTTAAAATATTGAGGTAAATCGTTTTTCATGTCCAAGTTGAGAAGTCGAAGAAAGTCTGGCAAATCCACATTTTCTGGATCAATAATTATGACTTTGGCGCCATACTTTTTGAGTACTTGAACAGCTTCTGCGTACAAAGGGTTTTCCATCATCTTTTTTATGGCACCAAAACGTTTTCCTACAAAGGAAACGTCTAAAATAGATTTTACATTAATTTTTGAGGTCAATTTGGATTTAAAATCATCAGGATCATAGCCAATAATGGCATTGTACACCAGTACGTTATCGATGACACTTTTGGATATTGGTCCTGCGGTATCTAAAGTACTAGAAATGGGAACTATTCCGCTTCGACTTACCACGCCAATAGTTGGTTTTAGTCCAACTCCAGCATTTTGACTGGCTGGCGATAAAATAGAACCCGAGGTTTCACTACCTATGGCGGCAGTGCAAAAATTGGCGGCCACAGCCACAGCACTACCCGAACTTGAGCCCCCAGTGTCTAATGTTTTTCGACCATAAGGATTAAAGGTTTGTCCGCCTATGGCGCTATACCCACTAGGGCAATCGCCACAAAAGAAATAGGCCCATTCACTCAGGTTTGCTTTTCCTAAAACAAGCGCTCCAGCTGCTTTAAGTTGGCTGGTCATAAACGCATCATCCGTTTTATTTTTTTGCAAAGCCACGGCTCCTGCAGTAGTAATCATGCCTTTAGCATTGATGTTGTCTTTCAATAAAATAGGCATGCCATATAAAGAAAATTGAGACAGATTTCTTGGTCTATATTTATCTTTTTCTCGAGCTTCTTCAATGATGTTTGGGTTGAGCGAAATTATGGAATTTAGGGATTTTTCATTAGCTCTATCCAACAGGTTTATACGGTACAAATAAAAGGTAACCAATGCTTCATAGCTTAATTTTCCATTTGCAATATGGGTTTGAAGCGTTGGTATGTCTTGATCCATTATTAAGGGCTTTAGGGCTTCATATTGCTGATTAGAAAAATTAGATAATTTTTCTTGAAAGGGTGCCCAAAGTGCTTCTAAGTCAATGTGTTGGGAGTCTTCGACTTTGAAAGTTCTGAACGATTTTTCAGAAATATCACTTAAATTATTTTCTGTTTTGTGCGTATCATTTTTACAACCGAAAAAAACGATAATGAAAAGAAGTGCTGAAATTTTTTTCATAATAAATTTATTTAAAAAACGAATCCACAAACTCAAACTTATTGAATACTTGAAGATCATCAATGCCTTCGCCCACGCCAATATATTTTACAGGTACTTGAAATTGGTCGCTGATTCCAATCACTACGCCTCCTTTGGCAGTGCCATCCAATTTAGTAACGGCTAAAGCATTAACTTCTGTAGCGGCTGTAAATTGCTTTGCTTGTTCAAAAGCATTTTGCCCTGTTGATCCATCCAAAACCAAAAGAATTTCATGCGGTGCATTGGGCACTACTTTTTGCATGACACGCTTGATTTTAGTCAATTCGTTCATCAAATTTACTTTGTTGTGTAAACGCCCAGCAGTATCAATAATCACCACATCTGCATTGGAACTGACGGCACTCTGTAGAGTGTCAAACGCCACTGAAGCGGGATCGCTACCCATATTTTGCTTTATAATAGGAATATCTACCCTATCGGCCCATACTTGCAACTGATCTATAGCCGCTGCTCTAAATGTATCTGCCGCACCCAATACAACTTTCAACCCTTGTTGTTTGAACTGATGCGCTAATTTTCCAATGGTTGTGGTTTTCCCAGCACCATTCACACCAACCACCATAATCACATGAGGTTTTTGTGTATCTGGTAAGGCAAAATCCGTATCGTTACCAGTATGCGTTTCCGATAACAATCCAGCAATTTCTTCTCTTAAAATCAAATTTAATTCTTCGGTTCCAAGATATTTATCTCGTGAAACACGTTCTTCGATGCGTTCGATGATTTTTAGGGTTGTATTGACCCCTACATCGCTTGTAACAAGGACTTCCTCCAAGTTGTCTAAAACACTGTCATCAACTTTAGATTTTCCTGCAACAGCTTTACCCAATTTATCAAAAAAACTGGATTTAGATTTTTCCAATCCCTTGTCAAGGGTGGCTTTTTTTTCGGAAGAAAATATCTTTTTAAAAAAACTCATGACGACTGTTGATTTATCATTTTTAGACCTTTTGCAAGGTACTAAAAAAATAAAAGCCGCTTTGTATAAAAGCAGCTTTGAAATGTTATATTATTTAAAAAATTACTTCTTGTTTAAGAAGTCATTTACTTTATCTGGTGACATGATAGATTCAACAAAAGTATATGCTCCTGTTTTTGGAGACTTAACCATTTTGATTGCTTTTGTCAAACGCTTTGATCCTGTTTGTAATGATGCTACTGATTTCTTTGCCATGATTCAAGTATTAGTTTGGTGGTTGTAGTGATCTAAACCCCAAAAATTATTTAATTTCTTTATGCACCGTCATGCGCTTAAGGATGGGATTAAATTTTTTAATCTCAATGCGGTCTGGTGTGTTCTTTTTGTTCTTTGTTGTAATGTATCGAGAAGTTCCTGGCTGTCCTGAAGCTTTGTGCTCGGTACATTCCAAAATTACTTGAACTCTATTTCCTTTCTTTGCCATGATGCTGTTCTGTTAGGTATATTATTTTAAAAACCCTTTTGATTTTGCTTCTTTAATTGCTGCAGTAATACCGATTTTATTTATGGTTTTCAATGCAGATGTAGAAACTTTTAGCGTGATCCACTTATCTTCTTCAGGAAGGTAAAAACGCTTTTTTACCAAATTGGCATTGAATTTGCGTTTTGTTCTATTCAAAGAGAAGGAAACGTTGTTTCCAACCATCGCTTTTTTTCCTGTAAGTTCACAAATTTTTGACATGATCTTTAATTTAAGATGTTTTGTTGTTTCAAAACGAGGTGCAAAAATACGAATTCTTTACAAGTTCACAAATTTTATGAAGTCAATTTTAAAAAATTTCTTTCTGCAACAAAGTCAGTGCCATATTCACTGCTTTTGTTGTGATGCGCACTCTGTGTTTACCGAAAGTAAATTGTTGTGCAAAAACGTTTTTTGGTGTTGCTATAGCAATACAAACGGTGCCCACCTCAGCGTCTGAATCACCCTTGTCTGGACCAGCGTTTCCAGTAGTGGCTATAGCATAATCGGAACCAAAAAGGTTTTGAACGCCAAGCGCCATAGCTTTGGCGACCTCTAAGCTCACTACAGAATGACGAGCAATCAGCTTCTCATCTACACCCAAAACCTCTGTTTTGATTTTGGTATCGTAGGCAATCACTCCCCCTTTAAAATAACGAGAAGCACCAGGGTTGGCTGTACATTGAGCGCCAATTCGCCCGCCTGTACAACTTTCGGCTACAGCCAAGGTTTGTTTACGTCTAATAAGTTGATTTCCAATGATTTGTTCCATTGAGGAATCTTCTTCAAACCCGACAAAAACATCGCTAATTTGAGGAATTAACTTATCAATTTGCGCATTGATTGAGTCCATAACAGCAGACTTATCAAATCCTTTTGAAGACAATCTTAAACGTACACGGCCTAAATTGGGTAAATACGCCAGTTTTACAGACTCTGGTAGGTTGTTTTCCCATTCCGAAATTCGATCGGCAATGATGCTTTCACCCAGACCATAGGTCAGTAATGTTTTGTGCAAAATAAAAGGAAGATCAAATTGTGCTGAAAGTTTGGGCAGTACTTCGTTTTGCATTAGTGCTTTCATTTCAAAAGGAACACCGGGAAGTGACACAAAAATTGTTTTGTCTTTCTCCATCCACATACCAGGTGCAGAGCCCGATTGGTTCATCAAAACTTTAGCTTTTGAAGGGACTAATGCTTGGTCTAAATTGACCTGAAGTAAGGGCTGCTTAATGTATGTTTTCCAAATGTGTTTGATGTGCGCTACTACCGCTGCATTGGACACCAAAGTATCGTCAAAATATTCCGCCAAAGTAGTTTTTGTTATGTCATCTTTGGTTGGCCCTAACCCACCTGTAAGAATGACTAAATCGGCATGGGTTTTTGCGGATTCAAGGGTTTCTAAAATTTGAATTTTATCGTCTTGAATTGAAGTAATTTGAAATACAGAAATCCCTATTTTATTTAGTTCTTTAGAAATATAAGCCGAGTTGGTGTCAACAATTTGTCCAATCAGAATTTCATCGCCAATAGTAATGATTTCAGCATTCATTTACTTAACTTTTATTTTGAAAAATTCTTCATTTTCGATGAATCCAGTAAGCATATCATCGGCCTGAACTGGCCCAATACCGGCAGGAGTTCCAGTGAAAATAATATCACCTATTTTTAGGGTAAAAAACTGCGAAACATAAGCAATAAGCTCATCTATGTGCCAAAGCATATTTTGTGTATTGCCAGATTGCACAAGCTCATCGTTTCGCTTTAAACTAAATGAAATATTGTTCAAATCCTGAAAATTTGTTTTAGGCACCCATTTTCCAACAACAGCCGAACCGTCAAAAGCTTTGGCTTTTTCCCAAGACAATCCCTTTTGCTTTAAGGTTTGTTGTACATCACGAGCTGTAAAATCGATACCAAGTCCAATGTGCTCATAATATTTGTGCGCAAATTCAGAAGAAATATACTTTCCTACTCTGTTGATTTTTACCAGTAGTTCAACTTCGTGTTGTACATTGTTTGAAAAATCTGGAATAAAAAAGGGTTGTTTTTTCAAAAGTATAGCGGTATCTGGTTTCAAAAAAACAACAGGTTCTGATGGCTTTTCATTTTGAAGCTCTTTTATGTGATTGCTATAATTTCTACCAATACAAATCAGTTTCATCTAAGACAGTTTCTGATTAAAGGCACGAAGTTTAATGGATGTTAAAACTTTTTTGGTGTATAAAGGAAAATCAGCATTCAGCAACCAACCAAAGTAACCAGGTTCTTTTTCTAAAATTTCGGTCACTTTTTTTCCTTTGTGTTTTCCAAATGAAAAACATTCATTGCCATCTTTATCAAATTTTATAAACCCTGCAAAGTCTGCAAATTTTTGACGAGTACTAAATTCAGCTAGAAAAGAGGTGTCATTTTCTAAATCTTCATAACGATCCAATTGTGCTTTAAGGACTTCGTAGGTAGCTATAGTATCGGCTTCTGCACTGTGCGCATTTTCCAAATTTTTATCGCAGTAGAATTTATAAGCCGCTGTAAGGGTACGTTGTTCCATTTTATGAAAAATAGTTTGTACATCTACAGATTGTCTGTTTTTTATATCAAAATCAACACCTGCACGTAGCATTTCCTCAGCAAGAATGGGGATATCAAAACGGTTGGAATTGAATCCTCCTAAATCTGCATCTTTTACCCAAGTATTGATTTCTTTTGCAAGCATTTTGAAGGTAGGTGCATCGGCTACTTTTTCGTCGGAAATACCATGAACAGCTGTGGCTTGTGCTGGTATGGGCATCTCTGGATTGACAAGCCATGTTTTTTTTTCTTCTTTTCCGTCTGGAAAAACTTTTAAAATAGAAATCTCAACAATTCTATCTGAAGTGATACTTATGCCTGTAGTTTCTAAATCGAAAAAACAAATGGGTTTTTTTAGGTTTAATTGCATGCTGCTATACTTGTCTATTTTCGTCCCAAGATTCCAACAGTTCTTTTACTGTTTTGAGAAATTGTCCGCCAAGTGCGCCATTGACAACGCGGTGATCGTACGAGTGCGATAGGAACATTCTTTGACGAATCCCAATAAAATCGCCTTCGCTGGTTTCAATCACAGCAGGAACTTTTCGTATGGCGCCAAGGGCCAAAATACCAACTTGTGGTTGATTTATGATGGGTGTGCCCATGATGCTCCCAAATCCACCAACGTTGGTTACGGTATATGTTCCATCTTGAATATCATCTGGATTAAGTTGGTTGTTTCGTGCACGAACCGCCAAATCGTTGACGCGTTTGGTCATTCCCATCAAATTGAGTTGATCCGCATTTTTGATCACTGGTACGATAAGATTTCCGTCAGCAAGTGCGGTGGCCATTCCTAAATTGATGGATTTGTGTTTGATGATGTGATCACCATCAACAGAAATGTTCAACATAGGGTGAATGGTCAGTGCTTTGGCTACGGCTTCCATAAAAATTGGAGTAAATGTGATTTTTTCACCTGTGCTTTCTATGAATTTTGCTTTAATTTTTTTGCGCCAATTCCAAATTTTGGTAACGTCGACTTCAATAAAAGATTGAACATGTGCCGAGGTTTGCACAGAGTTCATCATGTGCTTAGAGATGAGTTTCCCCATTCGGGTCATTTCTACAATTTCATCGGCTCCGCTAGATACAGTTGAGGTTACTGAATTAGGGCTAGGCGTCAGCGTTGGTGCTGAAGGCGTAGGTGTCGAAGTACTCGTTTTTGCACGAGTTTTCAAGTAAGACAACATGTCGTTTTTGGTCACTCTCCCTCCTTTTCCGCTACCCGAAATCTGATCTAATTCTGATTGAGAAACCCCTTCCTTTTTTGCAATATTTTTTACCAAAGGTGAATAAAATCTTGTACCGTTGGAACTTATGGGTGCTATTAAATCTTTTGCAGCGACAACTGTGTTTTGTACATCGGCAATAACTTTATTTGTTGGGGGTTCTGTTGTGGCCTTTGCGGGGGGTTGGCTTTCTTCTTTGGGTGAAGGAGCTATTGGTGGAGTTTCAACATCGCCTTCAGTTTCAATGATGGCAATGGTTTGCCCCACTTCAACAACTTGATCGACTTCAAATTTTTTCTCAATAAGTGTTCCACTAACTTCACTAGGCACATCGCTGTCTACTTTGTCGGTTGAGATTTCTACAACGGCTTCATCGATATCTATATGGTCCCCAATGTCTTTGAGCCAAGAATTTAGTGTTGCTTCTGCAACACTCTCGCCCATTTTGGGTAATTTGAGTTCAAATTTTGCCATAATATCTGTTTTGTATGGGTCTTGTTTGGTTCTGCAAAATTAACTAAAATTGCCGAAATAATCAATTGTTTTTAAAAGTAGATTCTGGTTTGAGATTTTTCAAAATGTATGACCTCGCCACGTTGCTTAGAGGAATCGCTACCAACAAAATAAGCACTGTTTTTTGGATGTATTTTGAACGTTATAAACTTATTCTTCGATGAATCAATTTGATTAATGATGCTGTTGAATGCCGTCGTTTCTGCGTCAAAAAGAACATCGAAATGGCTGTTTTTTTGTAAATCATCAAGAGATTCAATAGCTATAACGTCTTTGATTTCAAGCCATTTTTGATTGCTTAAGGGCTTCATCAATGCAATCCTTTTGGATGTATGTTTTTTGGACTGATTACGGATTAAAAAATAAGGTGCTAAACTTGTTATTAAACTAATAAGAGCGTTCAAAACTATATTTGTATTGAAATGTTTTTGATAAAACAATTTCATCGCATGAAAAAAACGCTTAGATTGTACTCTATTTTTTGTCGTACTTTCTCCTTTAAAGTGGATGATTGTAGTGTCTCCCAAATAATAATTATTTAAGCCAAGCTTTTGGACTCTATACGACAAATCAATATCCTCGCCATACATAAAAAAATCTTCATCAAACCCACCTAAATTATCGTAAAGAGAGCGTTTCAAAAACATTAAAGCACCCGGAAGTACATCTACTGGTTTATTTTCCAACGGGTCTACATGATGTGCATAATAGTGCTTTCCAATACCAAACAGCTTTTGAAATGCGACAGAAATAGTAGGAAAATTTCTCTTACTTTCTGGCAGAAAAGCTCCTGAGCCATCAATAAGTCTACAACCTATAATACCATGATTAAATTTTGATTTGGAAAAGTTTATAAGATTATGAAATGTATTTTCAGCAACAACGACATCGGGATTGAGGATGCAAATATATTCACCTTTGGCGACCGCCACCGCTTGATTGTTGGCTTTGGAAAAACCTACATTTTCTTTGTTTTCTATGAGTTTTATATCAGGAAAATTTGTTCTAACCATGTCACAACTATCGTCTGGAGAGTTGTTGTCTATAACAATAATTTCGGATGGAATATCTTTCAATGCAGCTTGAACGCTTTGTAAACAAAGCGCCAAAAAGTAGCGTACATTATAATTAAGTATTACAACCGATAATTTCAAAATCTAAGATTTTAAAGATGAATCAAAAGGGACTCTATTCGTAATGCTTCGCCCAAGGGTTACCTCATCGGCGTATTCCAATTCGTCACCAACAGAAATTCCTCTTGCTATTGTGGACAGTGTGATGTTGGTGTTCTGAATTTGTTTATAGATATAAAAGTTGGTGGTGTCCCCTTCCATCGTGGAACTTAAAGCAAAAATAAGCTCCTCGACTTTACCTTCATTCACTTTATCAACCAAACTTTGAATATTCAAATCGGAGGGGCCAATACCGTCCATAGGCGATATTTTCCCTCCAAGAACATGATATATTCCGCGAAAACTCGCTGTGCTTTCTATGGCCAAAACATCTCTTATGTCTTCTACAACACAAATGGTCTGCTGGTTTCTGTTAGGGTTTGCACAAATTTCACAGAGCATTTTATCAGAAATATTGTGGCATTGTGTACAAAAATTAATGGAAGACCGCATCGCTGTGAGTGCTTTCGAGAGTTGGCTTGTTTGATCCTCTGGCTGACGCAAAAGATGAAGCACCAAACGAAGTGCCGTACGGCGACCAATACCTGGTAATTGAGCGACTTCATTGACCGCATTTTGCAACAACTTCGATGAAAATTCCATGTTTTATATTATGCGTTTTAATAATGACCTAAATAGTTCATTAGCAGAGTTTAAAAGGAAAACAACTTAAAAATCTGATGATTTGACTCAAGATTCTTTCAGAATATTTTACATTTGAACAAAGACTCGTGGTACATTTGAGCACCACAAATATAAATTTATTAAGTTGAAAGGACAACACATTCTACTGATCACTCTCGTTTATTTTGTATTTCTTGTCATCATTGCAAGAATTACAGGAAAAAACGACTCCAATAACGATTTTTTCAAAGCAGGAAAGCAATCGCCTTGGTACTTGGTGGCTTTTGGGATGATTGGCGCCTCGCTGTCTGGAGTCACTTTTATTTCTGTGCCTGGTTGGGTACAAAGTTCGGAGTTTAGTTATTTTCAAGTGTGTTTGGGGTATATTGCTGGTTATGTGGTGGTAGCTTTTTTGCTTTTGCCTATTTATTACAAATTAAACCTTACTTCTATTTATGAATATCTGCAACAACGTTTTGGACGAGTCAGCCACAAAACCGGTGCGTTTTTCTTTTTTGTTTCAAGAGTTTTAGGGGCTGCTTTTCGAATGTATCTTATGGCTATTGTGTTGCAACAATTTGTCTTTGAACAATGGAACATTCCTTTTGAAGCTACGGTCATTTTATCTATCCTTCTCATATGGATTTACACCAACAAGGGCGGTATCAAAACGATTGTTTGGACGGACACATTACAAACACTTTTTATGGTTTGTGCCGTCGTTCTTTCCATCTATTTTATCACAGATCAATTGGGTTGGAGTTTTTCAGAATTTTTAGTTTCAGACGAACTAAATCAATACAGTTCCATTTTTAAAACAGATTCTATTTTGGCTCGAGATCATTTCTTGAAATCGTTTTTTGGCGGAATGTTCATCACCATTTGTATGACTGGTTTGGATCAGGACATGATGCAAAAAAATTTAACCTGTAAATCGCTGAAAGATGCACAAAAAAATATGCTCTGGTTTAGTATTGTACTCACTTTAGTAACGTTCTTGTTTTTGTTGTTGGGCGCTTTATTGTTCATCTATGCAGAACGTTTTGATATTGCGTTACCCCTAATGGATGGGCAACCCAAAACTGATTTATTATTTCCTGAAATTGCCCTCAACTCTGGCTTAGGATTAACCTTGGCTTCTGTTTTTATTTTAGGCCTTATTGCGGCGGCCTACAGCAGTGCCGATAGCGCACTCACCTCGCTTACGACTTCGTTTTGTGTCGATATTTTAGACCTCAACAAACATTCTGATGCGGACAAAAAACGCATTCGAAAACAAACGCATATTGGTATGAGTGTACTTTTAATTTTGGTTATCATTGCTTTTAAACACATCTTAGATTCCAATGTTATAGACAGTTTGTTGACGGTAGCTGGGTACACATACGGTCCCCTTTTGGGCCTTTTTGCCTTTGGTATTTTTACAAATTACAAAGTAAAAGATAAGTTTGTATGGCTGGTAGCATTGTTGTCTGTTGCAATTTCTTACGCTTTAGGGCAAATTCCAGCGGAAGAGCTTGGGGGTTATGTTATTGGATATGAGTTATTACCACTCAATGGAACGCTTACCTTTTTAGGGTTAATATTGATTCGTAGACAATAACACCAAAGTACAGGCAATTTCATAAGCAATGTTTTGACGTTCCAAAAGCTTGAAAAAATCAGGGTTTTCAGTTCCTGGATTAAAAATCACTCGTTTTGGATTCAATTGCATGATGTATGTATAAAATGGCTCTTGACGTTTCGGACTCAAATACAAAGTTACGGTATGAATATCCAAATATGGTTTTTGTTGTACATCTATTGTCGTACCAAAAACTTCTCCATGTTTTAAACCTAAAGCGTTGACTTCTTGCATCTTATCTTTAAGCATTTTGATGGCTTTATATGAGTAACGTTCTGGATTTAAAGAGGCACCAAGGACCAATGTTTTTTTAGACATAAAAAAAAATATAAATTCATGTAACAAAAGTAATCTAAAATAGTCTTACTTCTAACAACCCTAAATTCTAATAACATGAAATCATTTATTTGTTACATCACATTACTCTTTTTTTCTACTCAGCTTATGGGACTACACACAGAACCCGTTGCTATTGGCGTTGTAAGTGGCCAAGTGGTCGATGCCAAAACAAACGAACCTATGCCTTATGTCAATATCATTGTTAGGGATATGTCGGAAAATATGGTTTCCAGTGGTATTACTACTGAAGAGGGGAATTTCAATATTGATGATTTACCAAAAGGGGATTTTGTTGTTTCTGTTCAATTCATAGGATATAAAACACACAGCCAAACTATTTCGGTTGAAAAAAATAAAACAAAACTCAATTTAGGCGTCATCAAATTGGAGGAAGAAGCGACCGCTTTGGACGAAGTGACTGTAGTCGCAGAAAACACAACAATTCAACAGAAAGTAGACCGAAAAGTGATTACTATTGGTAAAGATTTAGCCGCAAGTGGTAGCGCCTCTGACTTGATGGTGGCCATTCCTTCAGTATCCATAGATCCCCAAAGTGGAGACATTAGTCTGCGTGGCAATTCTAACGTTCGCGTGATGGTCGATGGGAAATTGTCTAATATACCCACCGCCCAACTCCTCAAACAAATCCCGTCCAATGCCATAAAATCCATTGAAATTATCACTAATCCGTCGGCAAAATACAGCCCTGAAGGCATGAGCGGCTTGTTGAATATCGTGTTGCACAAAAATACATTGGTAGGATTTAATGGAACTATTAATTTGGGCTTTGCTTATGAGAAAAAACCAAAATTCAATAGTGGTTTAAATCTCAATTACAGAAATGGTAAGATGAATCTTTATGGATCATACAACAATAACTTGTCTAAAAACATCAATCAGGGCTATGTGAACAGGCCTCAGGACAATTCAGGACAATCATTTAACTTTGAAAACGGTGTAGAAAATCATGTTTATAAAATTGGTGTAGATTATTACATCAACGATCGCCATACACTTTCTGTGTTCACAAGCCAAACCCAATCGAGACCAGAGGATTTGGGCGAGTCCATTTTGGTGTACCAAAACAATGCTGCAAACAATCAAACCCAAATATGGAATATTGATGAAAAAAATGCTGCTCAACAATACAATTTTGATTACAAAATAGATTTTAATGATGAAGGTGATAATATTGAATTAGAAATCGATTACAATGCTTACAATCGTGATAATGATGTCACATTTACCTATCCTGTGGGCAGCAGTACTAATTATATTGACTACAATGAAACGGATAGAAAAAGAACAACGATTAATTTGGATTATGTCAATAGAATTGGTGAACATTCAAAGTTAGAGTTGGGTGTACAAGCAAATTTGTTCAATTCCCTAATCCAATACGCATCTACAGGCGATAGTTTTAATGCACAAGGAAATCTTGAACCCACTCCATCAACGGATTTTGATTATAGCAGAAACATATACGCCTTGTATGGAAATTACAATAAAAAAATCAATAAATGGTCCTATCAAATTGGCCTCAGAATCGAAGATGCTAATGTTGATGCCAATGCAGCGCTAACGAGAGTTCCAAACAATACCAAAGAAAATATCCCTTTTAAGAATCATTATTTTGAACTTTATCCTTCTGGATTTTTGACTTATTCTCCGTCTGAAAAACATTCGTATCAGCTCAACTACAGCCGACGTGTCGATCGCCCAGGGATTGGGCAGGTCAACCCCATAAAAGAATGGAGTAGCCCTCTAATTTCATCTTATGGTAACATCAACCTTGAGCCACAATTTACAAATTCAGTAGAGTTAAATTACACCCGAAATCTCAAGAAAGGAAGCTTAACATTTGGGACTTTTTACCGCAGGATAAGCAATGAAATCAATAGGGCTTTGTATGTCGACCGAACAGATGTTCAATCGGGAAGAGTGATATTGACCCATGATAATTTTGACACCACCTCTGCCATAGGGGTCGAACTATCCAGCAACTACAAACCAACCAAATGGTGGAGCTTAAATGGTAGTTTCGATTTGTTTAACCAAGAACTTACTGGGATTACAGAGTACCTAAAAACTGAAATCGAAAATGCTACTATAAATGACATTGTCACTGATTTTGATTCCGTTGATAATTTGGCTTGGAACTTTAGAGTTTTTAATTCATTCAAAGTCAATAAGAAAATTACACTTACGGCATTTGGATTTTATAGAGGTCAAAACAAAACGCTTCAATTTGACATCAAACCCATGTATTTTGTCAATATTGGTTCTCGCTATAGTTTTGCGAACAACAGAGGCGCTTTGAGTTTAAACTTTAATGACGTTTTTAATACCATGAAATTTGGTTTTGATGGCTCAAAACCATTTACCCAAAAAGGTGCTTTCGAATGGGAAAGCAGAACTATTTTCCTAGGGCTTAATTACCGATTTGGAGATAGCAAATACAAAGCAAAATCAAGAAAAAATAGAGACAACAAAGAAAAAGAAGCGGGCGGATTTATATAGTTTACCACTTCATTACGACACTACCCCAAGTAAAACCACTTCCAAAAGCGGCAAGAACCACGGTATCGCCCTCCTTGACTTTGCCTTGCGCACAGGCCTCGCTTAGGGCGATTGGAATAGAAGCCGCAGTGGTATTGCCGTAGTTTTGAATATTATTAAATACTTGATCGTCTGAAAGTTGAAATTTTTTCTGTATGAATTGTGCAATACGCAAATTTGCTTGATGTGGCACTAACATATCAATATCAGAAACTTGCAAACCATTCGCCTCCAGACCTTGATGGATTACTTCACTAAATCGTCGTATGGCATTTTTAAATACAAATTGTCCATTCATATAAGGTCTATAGCTCATATCGTCTGGGTCATTATCAGCGATAATATCTGTTACCCAACGTTTTCCCATTCCTGGTGCCTCAGCAGCCAATTCTAGGGCATGTACGCCCTCAGAATGTAAATGCGTTGAAAGAATTCCCTTGGTGGTATCCTCCTCACGAGAAAGCACTGCAGCACCAGCGCCATCACCAAAAATCACAGAAATACTTCGGCCACGTGTCGAAATGTCTATACCACGTGATTGCAACTCACTTCCAATCACCAACACATTCTTGTACATCCCCGTTTTGATGAATTGATCGGCCACCGAAACACCATAAACAAATCCAGAACACTGATTACGCACATCCAAAGCACCAACAGTACCAATCCCCAAAGCTTCTTGAATTTGTACTCCAGGCCCAGGGAAGTAATAATCTGGACTCAAAGTCGCAAACACAATAAAATCAATATCATTTTTATCAATATCTGCATTTTTAATGGCTTGTTCAGCCGCTTTCAACCCCATGCTAAAGGTTGTATTTCCATCCCCTTTTACTGCCCATCGACGTTGTTTTATACCCGTTCGCTCTTGAATCCATGCGTCGTTTGTATCCATGAGTTCTGACAGGTCGTCATTGGTCACTATATTGTCTGGGACATAGTGCCCCATTCCGATTATTTTTGAGTTGTACATATAGTTATTTTGTTGTGATTTTATACAAATATAAACTTTATAAAATGCCAGTTTGTCACATTTTGATAAATGGTACTCTTTTTGACATAAGTTTAACACTATTAATCGATAAAAATAAAAAAAACTATGAGTAAAGGAACTATAAATGTATCCGTTGAAAATATTTTTCCACTAATCAAAAAGTTTCTGTACAGTGATCATGAAATCTTTCTACGCGAATTGATCAGTAATGCTACAGATGCTACTTTGAAACTAAAGCACTTAACCAATATTGGGGAAGCCAAAGTAGAATATGGCGCACCAAAAATTGAAGTGAAAATTGATAAAGAAGGTAAAAAACTGCACCTCATCGATCAAGGTATTGGGATGACTGCTGATGAAGTTCAAAAATACATCAATGAAGTTGCCTTTTCTGGTGCTGAAGAATTTTTGGACAAATACAAAGATAAAGTTGAAGACGCTGGAATTATTGGACATTTTGGACTTGGTTTTTACTCTGCCTTTATGGTCGCCGAAAAAGTAGAAATCATCACAAAATCGTACAAAGATGAGCCCGCAGCACACTGGGTTTGTGATGGAAGTCCAGAATACAGTTTAGAAACATCAGATAAACAAGAGAGAGGTACAGAAATCATCTTACACATTGCTGAAGACTCTACTGAATTTTTGGAAGACCAACGCATAACAGAACTGTTGAACAAGTACAACAAGTTTATGCCTATCCCCATCAAGTTTGGTACAAAAGAAATCAACGACCCAGAGCACGAACCTAAAACAACCACCGACAAAGACGGTAAAGAAACTACTGAACCTCATCGTAAAATCACCGTTGACAACATCATCAATAACCCAAATCCGGCGTGGACCAAAACGCCTTCAGATCTCAAAGATGAAGACTATAAGGGCTTTTATAGAGAATTGTATCCTATGCAGTTTGAAGAACCTTTATTCAATATACATTTGAATGTAGATTATCCGTTCAATTTGACTGGAATCTTGTATTTTCCAAAGTTGTCTAACGACATAAACATCCAAAAAGACCGCATCCAACTGTATCAAAATCAAGTGTTTGTAACAGATAATGTAGAAGGTATTGTCCCAGAATTTTTGACGATGTTGCGCGGAGTCATTGATTCGCCAGACATTCCATTGAATGTGTCGCGATCTTACCTTCAAGCTGATGGTGCAGTAAAAAAAATATCGTCGTACATCACCAAAAAAGTAGCTGATAAGCTGAAATCATTATTCAATAACAACCGTGAGGATTTTGAATCAAAATGGAACGACATCAAAATTGTGATTGAATACGGAATGCTCTCCGAAGAAAAATTCTTCGAAAAATCAGAAGCATTTGCACTTTATCCGACAGTAGACGGTGCTTTTTATACCTACGAGGAGCTGTACAACAAAATCAAAGCGAAACAAACGGATAAGGACGATAAATTGGTGATTTTATACGCCTCAAATGCTGAAGAACAACACAGTTATATCGAAGCTGCTAAAGCCAAAGGTTATGAGGTTTTGTTGTTAGATTCTCCAATAGTTTCACATTTAATTCAAAAATTAGAAGGCAGTAAAGAAAATATTTCTTTTGTGCGTGTTGATGCGGATCATGTGGATAAACTTATTCAGAAGGAAGAAAATACAATTTCCAAACTGACTGAAGAAGAAAAAACAAAGTTAGACGAACAACTAAAAGAAGTCATTTCGTCTGAGAAATTCATCGTTCAGCTTGAAGCTATGGACAGCTCTGCAGCGCCATTTATGATTACGCAACCAGAATTTATGCGCCGTATGAAAGAGATGCAACAGACTGGCGGTGGCGGTATGTTTGGGATGGGCAATATGCCAGAGATGTACAACCTTGTTGTCAATACAAATTCTGATTTGGTGAATGAAATTCTAAACACTAAAACAGCAAAGAAACGAGAACGTTTGATTAATCAAAGTTTAGATTTGGCGCAACTTTCTCAAGGTCTTCTCAAAGGCGAAGCCCTGACAAATTTCATTAAACGAAGTTATGAGATGATTAAATAAATCTAAACATAGATATGCTGAAAGGGGTGGTTTTAATTAATCGCCCTTTTTTTATTCCACAACAAAATCAAAATAAGTATTGGGAAATGGTTCATTATTAAAAGTAAAATGCCACCATTCCTGAGCATAAGCCCTAAAACCATGTTTGACCATAAGGGAATTTAGCAATTTTCTATTGGCAAGCTGTTCAGCAGTCAAATTTTTATAGCTCAAATGCGAAATTTCACCAAAAAAATCATAAGGGCTACCCATGTCTAATGCCGTACACGTATTAAAATCAATAAGGGTCAAATCTATAGAACTCCCTCTACTGTGTCCAGATCGGCTGGCAATATATTGTTCTTTGAACAATTGAGATTTTCTGATGTTTGGATAAAATTGGGCCTTCATCAAAGTATCTTGAACATCTTTAGCCCAGCGCACAAAATGGTGTACAGCGCGTTGAGGACGATAACCATCAAAGAATTTTAAACCTAAGCCGTAGGGTATCAACTCCTCTTGAACGGCCATTAAAGCTCGTGATGCAGCAGTACTCAAAATTGCTTTTTCCGACTGATAGCCATCAATTTTTTGTCCTACAAAATTATTTTGCTTTGCATAGCGCAGGTCTATTTCTAAATCTGGAATCAACTTTTTCACATCGCTAAAGCCCTCAGGTAGTGGGGCTTGAGCAAAAAATAAAGTCGACATTAAAAGCGTTAATATGAAGGTATAAGTTTTTTGTTGCATGAATTCAGAACTTATGCTAATTTAGAAAAAAAATAAACGATGCTTTTTGGAGTTCAAAATAATACAACTATAGCTTTAAAAGATGCAGAAATTTCCTACGATGAGCATTTTTTAAGCCATAATGAAGCATCAACTTATTTTGATGTGTTACGAAAAGAAACAGATTGGCAGCAAGACCGTATTAAAGTTTTTGGCAAAGAATACGATCAGCCTCGGCTCACAGCCCTTTTTGCCAATAATAAAAACCCTTACACGTACTCTAACATTACGATGCATCCAACTCCTTTTTCACCTGTACTTTTGGAAATCAAATCAAAAATTGAAAAGACATTAAACCAAACATTTACAACGTGCTTGCTCAACTTGTACCGCAATGGACAAGACAGTAACGGTTGGCATGCCGACAACGAAAAAGAATTAGGCAAAAACCCTGTTATCGCTTCTGTGAGTTTGGGTGCCGAACGTCTGTTTCATATGAAACACCGTACAGATAAAACTCAAAAATTAAGACTAAATTTAGCTGATGGTAGTCTTTTGGTCATGAGTGGTAGTACACAACATCATTGGCTTCATCAGATTCCTAAAACTAAAAAAAATGTTGGTGAACGCATCAACCTCACATTTCGAATTATAAAATAGATGATTATGAAAAAATTCCTTTTGTCACTGGCTTTTAGTTTACTTTTTTCGATGCCTATTTTAGGGCAAAATTTTACCACAACTGAGCTTGGTGTAAATCAACACATTGAAGGAACTTTGTATACCCCAATTGAGAATAAAACTTCACCATTGGTAATTTTTATCGCTGGCTCTGGCCCCACGGATCGTGATGGCAATCAATCATTTATGAAAAATGATATGCTAAAAAAAATGGCTACTTTTTTGTCTAATAATGGCATTGCAACGTTCAGGTATGACAAAAGAATTGTTAAACAAATTCGCACAAAAACTATTGATAAAAACATCTCTTTTGATGATTTTGTGACCGATGCAAAATCAGTCATTAATTTTTTTAAATCCAAGTATGAAACCATCATTGTTGCAGGGCATAGCCAAGGAAGTTTGGTAGGATTATTGGCACTTGAACAAGGAGGTGTGGCAGCATTTATTTCATTGGCAGGTGCTGGAAAACCTATTGATCAGATTCTTGAAGAGCAAATTTCGAAATCAGCACCAATGTTTTTGGAAGACAGTAAGCGCGTTTTGGCCACATTAAAAGCAGGAGAAACCACAAAAGATTATCCGTTGCCACTGGGCTCAATTTTTAATTTGGAGCTTCAACCTTTTATGGCTAATTGGATGCAATACAACCCTGTTGAAGTGATAAAAAAACAAGAAATTCCTACCCTTATCATCAATGGTGATAAAGATTTGCAAGTAGGTATTGAAGAAGCTAAACTTTTGTATGAAGCAGCACAAAATGGACAGTTACTTATTGTAGATAACATGAATCATGTTTTGGTAAACATTGAAGGTGATGAATTGGAAAATATGAAATCTTATAATATTGCTACATTAGAAATTGCCCAAGAAGTCAGGAACAGGATGTTGGATTTTGTAAAAGCTTTGTAATAAAAAAAGCACTGAGAGAACAGTGCTTTTATTACTAACCAACCAAAGTGTATTCAAAATACAATCTTTATAGTACAAATATAGAACCAATAGTTTACATTGATATAATGTTTAACAATACTTTCACAAAAGGAAAAAGCATCATTAAGAGAAATGATGCTTTAACCACTAACCAACCAAAATATATATTACTAACAAAAAAATTAAATAATATACTAACTGTTAAGCAACTTCCGTGCCAAAAATAATTTTAAAAAATAAATGTTTAAAAAAAACCCAAAAATAGTTATTCCATTAACCCCATTCGATCTTTGGATTGATCGGATTTCGTTTCTTTTATTCTTTTTTATTTGGATGTATGTATTAGTACACTTCGCCGAACTTCCCGAAATTATACCCACACATTTCAATGGGCGTGGTGTGGCAGATGCTTTCGGCTCAAAGCAATCTATTTGGTTGATGATGGGCATTTTTAGTAGTATGTTTATAGGAATTTATATTTTAAATAAATTTCCACACCTACACAATTACACCGTTAAAATAACCCAAAAAAATGCCTTAAAGAATTACCGCTTTAGCACAAGAATTCTGAGGGTTGTTAATTTTTTCAACCTGTTACTTTTAGCTTATATTCTCAAAACTATGATTAAAACTGCTGAACACCAAAGTAATACATTGGGTGGTTGGTTTTTACCCATAATCATCATAGGAAGTTTAGTGCTTATAATTTATATATTTGTGAAGGCCAACAAAATTAATTCGTAAACATAAAATCTCATGACCGCTACCACACCTATTTTTACAAATGATACTATTGTATTTGGTTTACTTATGTTAGCCATTGCATTTATTTTTTATACAGAATCCAAAACTTCGGGGTTTTGGCACAAATTTTACAAAATAGTTCCAGGACTTTTTATGGCTTATATGCTTCCAGCGGTATTTACAACATTGGGTTGGATTGCCCCAGAATGGGAGCGCATCACCCCTTCCGGAACCATCGTCAATGAAAGCAGTAATTTATACTATGTAGCAAGTCGATACTTACTTCCCGCCGCACTTGTACTCATGACGTTGAGCATAGATTTAAAAGCCGTCTTCAACCTGGGGTGGAAAGCGCTGATTATGTTTTTTACGGGAACATTAGGAATTGTTATTGGTGGCCCCATTGCCATTTTGCTTATCACTATGGTTTCTCCAGAAACTGTTGGTGGTGTTGGTCCAGATGCGGTTTGGCGAGGATTGTCTACCCTTGCTGGAAGTTGGATTGGTGGGGGTGCAAACCAAACCGCTATGCTCGAAATCTATGGTTATAACCCTAAACTCTATGGCGGTATGGTATTTGTCGATATTGTGGTTGCCAATATTTGGATGGCTCTACTGTTGATTGGTATAGGAAAAAGAAAACGCATCAATACATGGCTCAAAGCAGATACTTCAGCCATCGAAGATCTTAAAGAAAAGGTATCCTCATTTACAGAAAGTGTCAAAAGAAATCCAAGTCTTACAGATTTGATGATTATGGTGGGTATTGCCTTTGGTACAGTGAGTTTTTCACATTTGTGTGCTAGATATTTTGCTCCATTTTTCGAGGACCTTGTCTCTGGTATTGAATCGGAAACTTCTAAAAACATTTTTACATTTTTGGGCTCATCTTTTTTCTGGATGATTAGTATTTCTACGCTTGTTGCGGTGGGACTTTCCTTTACAAAGGCAAAAAATTATGAAGGTGCCGGAGCGAGTAAATTTGGGAGTGTCTTTATTTATATTTTAGTGGCTACCATTGGCATGAAAATGGATTTAAAACTCATTTTTGACAAT
Source organism: Formosa sp. (assembly GCA_038138145.1). Taxonomy (GTDB): domain Bacteria; phylum Bacteroidota; class Bacteroidia; order Flavobacteriales; family Flavobacteriaceae; genus UBA3537. Next base: position 28,680 of record JAYQDD010000008.1, on the reverse strand, counting down.
ACCGGGCTTATTGCCATAGGGGTAGTATGGATGAGTATCCACGCACTGTTGCTGATTCTCGTTGCAAAACTTATTAAAGCACCATATTTTTTCCTTGCGGTAGGAAGTCAAGCCAATGTAGGTGGAGCGGCCTCTGCGCCTATTGTGGCCTCTGCTTTTCATCCATCTTTAGCAACGGTGGGCGTATTGTTGGCCGTATTTGGCTATGCCATTGGGACTATTGCCGCTATAGGATGTACTATACTTATGGCATTGGCTTCGGGAACAGCTTAGATTAATCACATTTTAAATTAAAAATAACCATGAAAAAATATTTTATCCTAATAGTCCTATTTTCTATCATCGCATGTGGTACTGAACCCAAACAAAACACCACAGTTTCAGTGACTGTAAAAGGGCTACAAAAAGGAGTGGTGTATTTGCAGAAATTTCAAGATACCACTTATATTTCTATAGATTCATTATCCATCAAAGGCGAAGAAACCTTTCAATTAGGATGCCAGCTTAATGAACCTGAAGTGCTTTATTTGAGCTTAACAAAAGTAATGGATGCAGAGCGGATACCGTTTTTTGCTGATGAAGGCCTAACCACCATCAATACCACTTTAAAACGATTTGTTTATGATGCTAAAATTGAAGGGAGTGCACAACAAAAACTTCTTAAAGATTACCGTGATAATTTGAGTCGTTTTAAAAACAAACACTTAGAATTAATGGAAGTTTCGTTAAATGCGCAACGTTTGGGCAATGAAAAAGAAGTGACTGCTGTTGAAAAACAAATGGAAACAAACCTCAAAAGGCAATATTTGTACAGCATTAATTACGCCATTAACAATAAAGATAACGAAGTTGCACCTTATATAGCGCTCTCAGATATATATGATGCAAATTCTACCTTCTTGGATACCATATACAACAGTTTAACCCCAAGAATAGCAGCCTCAAAGTATGGTATAATTCTAAAAGATTACTTGAAAAAATAACGTCTGAAGACAACTAATTAAAGGGCGTTGATTTTTTCAATCATAGCACGGCCTTTCGTTTCGAGCTCGTCTACAATGCCTTTAAAATGAGCTTTGTGGTTTTCAACGCCTTTCGCATTTACTTTTTCGATAAGATCGTCAAAAGTAGCAATAGCTTCATCGATTATGGCCTCACTCTTTTTTCGGTCTTTTTCTGGATGTGCAGATTCCCAAATGTATACCGCTTCAATAATGTCTCCTAAAACATAATTGATATCTTTTTTTAAATTTCTAACGTTTGCCATAATTCAATTTATTTATTTTTTACAAAATTACATCATTTTCAAATATAAACCTCCAACAATCGAGCATTTGGTGAAGTGATTTTAAAGTGCTTCATACAGGCCGGAATTAAAAGTGTTTCTCCAAAAGATAGTTCTGTTACTTTTCCATCAACTTCAAAAACAGCAGCGCCATCAACAGCCATATAAATCAAAAAAGAATCTTGAGTGTTGTGTTTTAAAATTACGCCCTCAACATCGAGAATATTAGTCGTAAAATAGGGACATGAAACCAATTGTTCGGGCGTATTGGTTTGTGGCTTATAATTGACCTTAAAATCTCTATCCATCTTAAAATCTATAGCGTCCATGGCCAAATCGTTATGTAGTTCCCGTGGTTTACCCTCGGCATCGGTGCGGTCCCAATCGTATACCCGATAGGTAATGTCGCTGGTTTGCTGGATTTCGGCCAACAATACCCCTGCTCCTATGGCATGTACACGCCCAACTTCTATAAAAAATGTATCTCCTTTGGTTACGGTCTCAAAATTCAGAATTGACGGTAAGGTTTTTGCCTCCAAATGCTTTTTGTAAAGTTCTGCACTCATAGGTTGATTAAAATCAATGATCAAATTTGAGTCCTCATCGGCCTGCATGACGTACCACATTTCTGTTTTACCAAAACTTTGGTGGCGTGCTTTGGCTAATGTATCGTTGGGGTGTAACTGAACCGATAAATCTTTTTTGGCGTCAATATACTTGATGAGTAAAGGAAATTTTGGGCCAAATTGTGCATAAACTTTTTCGCCAACCAAATCCGCTTTATATTGTTCCAGAAGCGTTTTTAATGAAGTTCCCACTAGAGCCCCATTCGCCACCAAGGAAGTATCGCCTTCCACGTCGCTCAGTTCCCAGCTTTCGCCAACTTGATCCAAATCCGTGGATTTGTTTAACAACGTATTTAGCTTTTGGCCGCCCCAAATTTTTTCTTTTAAAATGGGGGTAAATTTTAGTGGATACAGTGCTGACATCATTTATTTTCCAGAGTAAGAAACAAAATTCCTTGGGGTTTCATAGAGGGTAACTTCCAAAGACAAATGAGCATCTAAAACGGCTTTGAGTTTGTTGTAAATCACTACAACAATATTTTCGGCAGTAGGATTTAAATTTTTAAACTCGGGGACATCTAGGTTTAGGTTTTTGTGATCAAAGGCATCTTCTACCTCAGATTTTATAAAATCTTTTAAGATTTTTACATCCACAACATAGCCCGTTTCGGGATCAATTTCACCAGTAACACTCACAACAAGCTCGTAGTTGTGTCCATGAAAATTAGGGTTATTGCATTTCCCAAAAACAGCATCGTTTTTTTCAGCGCTCCAATCTGGTCTGTATAATCTATGGGCCGCATTAAAATGTGCACGTCGGCTTACGGTTACTTTCATGATTTTGCGTTTAGATGATTATAAAATTTTTCAAAAATAATTTTAAACCAAGCCGTATACAACGCTGGTTGTACACTTATGTCTTGTTTTACTTCCTCTAAGGGCATCCATTTCCAGTCTTCAACCTCGTCTGTGTTGATGATCGGATCGTCTTCGTAGTGTCCAATCATGATGTGATCCAACTCATGCTCGGTCAGCCCATTATCAAAAGGCGCTTTATAAATAAAAGAGGTCGTTTCTTTAAGTGGCGTCGTAAACCCCATTTCTTCTTGTAAACGTCGTGTTCCTGCCTCAATATTGGATTCGCCATCACGCTGATGACTACAACATGTATTGGTCCACAATAATGGCGAATGGTATTTGTGCGCCGCACGTTGTTGTAACATAAGTTCGTTTTTGGCATTAAAAATAAATACCGAGAAGGCACGGTGCAAAACCGCTTTTTCATGCGCCTCCATTTTGGGCATCAACCCAATTTGTTCGTCATGTTCATTGACCAATACGACCTGTTCTTCAATCATGGTGCTAAATTACCCACTAATTTAAGATATTATATTAATTAATTGCTAAAATATAATTTTTGAACCTCATTTTCGCGGCTTAGAAACCCCAAAAAGAGTAATAGTTCTTGATTGAATAATAGTATCTTTGCCCAAATTTATAATCAATGTCTTTTAAAAGCGAAATTCTCCGCCGTCGTACTTTTGGAATAGTATCCCACCCCGATGCAGGAAAAACCACATTAACAGAAAAACTTCTGTTGTTTGGTGGTGCTATTCAAGAAGCTGGTGCGGTCAAAAGCAATAAAATCAAAAAAGGAGCGACTAGTGATTTTATGGAAATTGAGCGACAACGTGGAATTTCTGTGGCCACTTCCGTATTGGCTTTTGAGTATAAAGACATCAAAATCAATATTTTAGATACCCCCGGACACAAAGATTTTGCCGAAGATACGTTTAGAACCCTTACGGCGGTAGATAGCGTAATTGTCGTAATTGATGTGGCTAAAGGGGTCGAAGAACAAACCGAAAAATTAGTCCAAGTGTGCCGTATGCGCAACATCCCCATCATTGTATTTGTAAATAAACTGGACCGAGAGGGAAAAGACGCTTTTGATTTATTAGATGAAGTAGAACAAAAACTTGGACTTAGCATTACGCCCTTGAGTTTTCCTATTGGTATGGGTTACGATTTTAAGGGGATTTACAATTTATGGGAAAAAAACATAAATCTGTTTACAGGGGATAGCAAAAAAGATATTGAAGATACCGTTGAAATTTCTGATTTATCAGATAACCAATTAAACACATTGGTAGGCGATACAGCGGCTCAAACCCTACGTGAAGAAATAGAATTGGTACAAGGGATTTATCCAGAATTTGATAAAAATGCCTACCAAGAAGGTAATCTTCAACCTGTATTTTTTGGTTCTGCACTGAATAATTTCGGGGTTCGCGAATTGTTGGACTGCTTTATAGACATTGCCCCACCACCGCGTCCGAAAGCCAGTGAGGAACGTCTTGTACATCCTGATGAGTCCAAATTTTCGGGCTTTGTCTTTAAAATTCATGCCAATATGGATCCCAAACACCGCGACCGATTGGCCTTTATCAAAATCGTTTCAGGTGAATTTAAACGCAACACCCCCTACTTGCATGTACGCCACAACAAAAAACTAAAATTTTCGAGTCCTAATGCTTTTTTTGCAGAAAAAAAAGAAATTGTGGACACCTCCTACCCTGGCGATATTGTAGGGCTACACGATACTGGTAATTTTAAAATCGGCGACACTCTTACGGAAGGTGAGCTATTAAATTATAAAGGCATTCCTAGTTTTTCACCTGAACATTTTAGATACATCAACAATGCTGATCCCATGAAGTCCAAACAACTTTTTAAGGGGATTGATCAGTTGATGGACGAAGGTGTAGCGCAATTATTTACCCTTGATCTCAATGGACGAAAAGTGATTGGTACGGTTGGAGCGTTACAATACGAAGTGATTCAATACCGTTTGGAACACGAATATGGCGCAAAATGCAGTTATGAAAACCTAAACGTTCATAAAGCGGCTTGGGTAGAACCCCAAGATGAGAAAAACGAGGAGTTTAAAGAATTTAAACGCGTTAAACAACGCTTTTTGGCCAAAGACAAACAAGGCCAACTCGTCTTTTTGGCCGATTCTAAATTTACACTACAAATGACCGAACAAAAATACCCTTCCATCAAATTTCATTTGACTTCGGAGTTTTAAACCTCCACCAACACATCGCTTACAGAAGTAGATACTGAGCTTGGTCCAACTAGTCCACTGAGCGTGTCGAAGTGGAGCGTGTCGAAGTGGAGCATGTCGAAGTGGAGCATGTCGAAGTGGAGCATGTCGTATTGGGTGCTGATCCTGCCTGACGGCAGACAGGCCCATTGAAGTGCCATGATTTCACATATACACAATGGGTATAAAACAAAACATCTAAACTTCGTGCTGAGTAATTTTAAACCTTATCCAAAAACTCTTGCTCGCTTAAGATTGGTACATTGAGTTGTTCTGCTTTTTGGCGTTTACTGGGCCCCATATTGGCACCTGCCACCACATAACTTGTTTTTGCAGAAATAGAACTGACTACTTTACCCCCATTGGCTTCAATTAGGGCTTTAAGTTCGTTACGGGAAATGCTTTCAAAAACCCCAGACACAACAATACGGTCTCCTGCCAACAAAGTAGTTTGATTGGCCATCGCTTCTTCAGAGAGTTGGAGTTGTAGTCCATAACCCACCAATCGAGAAACCAAGCGAATACAATGGTCATCACGGAAAAAGGCATAAACACTTTCGGCAATTTTAATTCCAATTTCGTCAATAGCTTCTAACGCTTCTATGGTAGCTTCAGAAAGTGCACCCACGTTTTTGTAGTGTTTGGCCAAGGTTTTGGCCACAGTTTCCCCCACATAGCGGATTCCTAAACCAAAAAGCACCCGCTCGAAAGGAATATTTTTGGAGCGTTCTATCCCGTTGATTAAATTTTCAGCGCTTTTTTGTGCCATCCGTTCTAGTGGCAAAACATCTTCAATACTTAAAGTATATAAATCCGCGGCGTCTTTAATCAGTCCTGCATTGACCAACAAGGCCACGGTTTCACCGCCAAGTCCCTCTATATCCAGTGCTTTTCGAGAGATATAGTGTTGGATTCGGCCTATAATTTGCGGCGGACACCCCAAAGTATTAGGACAATAATGTTGCGCCTCGCCTTCTGTTCTTGTTAGTGGGGTTTGGCATTCTGGACATTCCGAGATATACTCCGTGGGCACAGAGGTTGTTGGTCGTTTTGTAAGGTCTACACCCATAATTTTGGGGATGATTTCTCCACCTTTTTCAACAAAAACCGTATCGCCCAAACGCACGTCCAATTTTTCAATTTGATCGGCATTGTGTAAAGAGGCCCGTTTGACTATAGTTCCTGCCAATGCTACAGGTTCAAGGTTGGCCACAGGTGTGATAGCACCCGTACGCCCCACTTGATACGAAATATGATTGAGTAAGGTTGAGACTTGCTCGGCTTTAAATTTGTACGCCATGGCCCAGCGTGGTGCTTTGGCGGTATAGCCCAATTCGGCTTGTTGTTGCAAGTCGTTGACTTTCACTACAATGCCATCAATTTCGTACGGCAAATCGTAGCGCGCAGCGTCCCAATGCGCTATAAATTTCAAAACATCATCAATAGAAGAAACACATTGAGCCTCGTTAGGCACTTTAAAGCCCCAAGCACGTGCTTTTTCTAGATTATCAAATTGGGATGAAATTCCTGTATGATCGCCAACAATACTGTATAAAAGACAATCCAAAGGACGTTTGGCGACCTCACTACTGTCTTGCAATTTTAAACTTCCTGAAGCGGTATTTCGAGGATTTTTGTAGGGTTCTTCGCCAGCAGAAATACGTTCCTTGTTCATGGTATTAAACCCTTCAAAGGGCAATACAATCTCTCCTCGAATTTCAAAGGTTTCAGGATAGTCCCCTTGAAGTTTTAAAGGAACAGATTTTATGGTTTTGACGTTAGCGGTTACGTCATCGCCTTGGGTTCCATCGCCTCTTGTGAGGGCTTGAAAAAGAGTGCCATTCTTGTACGTTATACTGATAGATGCACCGTCGTATTTTAGCTCACAAGTGTATTCAATGGGACCATCGAGCATTTTTTTGATGCGGTTTTCCCAATCTAATAAATCTTCTTTGGAGTAAGAATTATCTAAAGAATACATGCGCTGAGCATGAACCACCGTTTGAAAGTTTTTGGTCACCGCCCCGCCTACACGAAGTGTTGGCGAATTAGGATCATAAAATTCAGGGTGTTGCGCCTCCAAGGTTTGAAGTTGTTTCAACTTCATATCAAAGTCATAATCTGAAATACTCGGAGTGTCCAACACATAATATTTGTAATTGTGTTGTCTGAGTTCTTCTCGAAGTTGAATGATTAATTCTTTATCCGTCATCGCTATAAATATCCCAGCTGTTTTGTGGCTACTAAAGTAATAAAATCAGACCAAAACATTGGGGAAAAAAACACGAAAATAGGTTTATTTTTTTTGTGCTTTTAGCATCCGATCTTTTCCAAATGTATCTTTTTTTAGGGTAATATTTTTGAAGTAGCACGCATCAAAAAGCACTTTTGTTTCGTTGCCAAAATGTTCATTCAGTTCAGCAAAACAAAACCCATTTGGTTTTAAATTTTTTTGAGCAATATTTTTAAGTGCCTTATAAAAAATAAGAGGGGATTCATTGGCTACAAACAAGGCCAAATGGGGCTCATGAACCAATACATTTTCTTTCATTTGGGCTTGTTCCTTTTTAGTGACATATGGGGGGTTCGATAAGATTACATCAAAATGTTGATTGCTAACCCAATTGAGCATATTGGCTTCAATAAAATTGATTGAAACATCATTTTTCTGCGCATTGGTTCGTGCAACTTCCAAGGCCTCAGCGCTAACATCCAAAGCATAAACCTCTGCATTGGGGAGTGTTTTGGCGAGTGCAATGGCGATACAGCCCGACCCAGTTCCCAAATCTAAAATTTTTGGTGCATCATTTGATTTGAAATGCCCTAAAACCCAAGCCACAAGTTCTTCGGTTTCTGGGCGAGGAATAAGCACAGAGGAATTGACAGAAAAAGTAAGCCCAAAAAAATAGGCTTCGCTCAAAATATATTGAATGGGTTCATGATTTTTAAGCCGACTCAACGCATGTTCAAAAGAATTTACAACAGTATTGGAAACGTCTTGGTCATAATTTAATACAAGCTGATAGGGTTTTAAATTGAGATACGCCGCACACAACCGTTGAAAAAAAACCAAACGCTCTGTTTCTGGATAGATATCCAATTGCTGATTGAAATGTTCTTTTAATGCGCGAAGTTTCATATCAAATTTTTTATCATCCAAACGCCACAACTATGGTGGCCGGTGTCGCCAAGTTGAGCATCAATTTCCAAAAAATCATTGCGTTTGTACAGTTTGATGGCCGCTTTGAGCTCTGGAGTAGTTTCTAAATAACACTGTTTAAAACCAAAAGAACGGGCAGCATTCAAGCAATGATCCATTATTTTTTGTCCTATCCCCTGACCTCTCATTTTGGGCAAGGCATACATTTTTTGAAGTTCGCAAACTGTTTCATCATAATTTTTAAGCGGTTTTATTCCTGCACCACCCAAAATTTCTCCCTCAGATTCAAGCACGAAATAAACAGATCGCGGAACGTCATAAGCTTCAAACATCATTGAAGTCTCGGGGTCTGCATAGGCAGTTCCTTTCAGTGGAAGATTTAGTTCCAAAAAAACAGACCTAATGACCGATTCAATTTGAGGATTATCCTCCTTTTTGATTTCTCTAATTTGCATGATTTGTATCCGCGCAATTAATCTTATTTTTGTAGTTTCGAAGATACGTATATCGTCATTGAAATTAAAAGTTTTTCATCATCAAAGATTCAACATACATAAAACGTTGTATTGCAATTGCCAAAAATGCATTGGGCACTGCCGCTCCAAATCCGGCTGTGGGTTGTGTTATTGTTTACAAGGACAAAATCATTGGTGAAGGGTACACCAGTGCCTATGGCGGTGCTCATGCCGAAGTGAATGCTGTTGCATCGGTAAAGGACAAAACACTTTTAGAAAAATCGACCTTGTATGTAAGTTTAGAGCCCTGTTGTCATCATGGAAAAACACCTCCTTGTACGAACCTTATTATTGAGCACAAAATACCCAGAGTTGTAATTGGATGTGTAGACACCAATAAAAAAGTGAGTGGAAAGGGGATAGCTGCTTTGGAATCTACTGGTTGTACGGTGGTTGTTGGTGTAGAAGAAGAACTTTGTAGTGCACACCACCGACGTTTTTTTACTTTTCAGAACAAAAAGCGTCCTTATATTATATTAAAATGGGCCGAAACACAAAATGGCTATATCGCACCCCGCACAAAGGATACCAAAAAACCTGTGTGGATCAGTACGCCTGAATCACGTCAATTGGTACACCAGTGGCGTTCGGAAGAACATGCGATTTTGGTGGGCGGAAATACTGTTTTAGAAGACAACCCAAGGTTGACGACAAGAATGGTTTTCGGCAGAAACCCCATCCGTGTTGTGGTCGATCACAAAGGGAATTTACCAAAATCAGCAGCTGTATTTGATGACAAAGCACAAACCATTGTCCTCACCCCTGAACATATAGACTTTAAGAAGAATAGTGCACAACAATTGTGTGCAAAACTACATGATATGAATATCCTTTCTGTACTCGTTGAAGGAGGACAAAAGACACTTCAACATTTTATAGATGAAAATTTATGGGATGAAATAAGAGTATTCAAAGGAAATATTGTGTTTGATAAAGGATTGAAGGCCCCTGTGTTTGAAGCAAAACTAAAATTTAAAAAAAATAGTGCACAAGACGAGTTATTCATTTATACAAATGAAAAAAAATTAGCATTAGATGAGTAATGAAATTCTTGAGTATAAATCGATTGAATGTGCTTCGGATGAGCTTTTATATAAAGACAAGGGAAGTAAATTTTTTGGTTATGCGTATCCTATTAAAGATGTGTCAGATGTCCAAAAACACATCACCGAACTAAAAGAAAAACACCGTACAGCTGGGCATTTTTGTTATGCCTATCGACTAGGAGCAAATGGAGAACACTATAAAGTATCTGATGATGGAGAACCCAATAACAGTGCAGGTATGCCTATTTTAGGACAGCTACAAGCCAAAGCATTGACCAACACTTTGGTCGTAGTGGTGCGTTATTTTGGTGGTACCAAACTGGGCGTAGGAGGACTTATTGTAGCTTATAAGAAGACCGCTAAACAAAGTTTGGGTACGAGTAAAATAATTACCCATTTCATTAAAAAAACGATTAAAATTCATTTTTCATACAACGAACTGAGTTTCGTAATGCGTATTGTGAAAAAATTTGATTTAAAAATCACGGAACAGTACCAAGAAATGAAATGTTGGCTAAAAATTTCGATTAAAAAAAGAGATTTAAAATTGGTAAAGACTGCGTTTGAAGCGCATCACAAAATTGAACTTGAAATTTTAAACGATTAATTCTGCATTTTATCTAAAAAAAAGTCTGGGCAACGCATCGGTAAACGTGTTTTTGTGTCTACAAAAACTAGTTTTGTATAGGCCGTGGTCAAGAGTTCTCCTTGTTGATTTTTAAGCTCGTATTCAAACTCAATGGAGACTTTTGGTGGCTTTATCAAAGTTGTTTTTATAACTAAAATATCTTCATAAAGTGCTGGTTTACTGTAGTTTATGTTTAAAACGACAACAGGAAGCATAATACCTTGAGCTTCCATATCTTTATATGAAACACCCAAAGAAGACAACCATTCAATTCTTCCTATTTCAAAATATTGAGCGTAATTTCCATGATAAACAACCCCCATTTGGTCTGTTTCACCGTAGCGGACTTTAACTTTTGTTTGGTGACTTTTCATGAAAAAATGTATATATTTAAGGGTGCATAATTTAAGCGAAAAAAAAATAAAATTTCCTGCAATTTTAATTTTTTTTTTAGAAATTTTGTTCACATATTTGTGACAGACAAAAAAATAACCAGCATCCCCCAAGTGTTTCAATTTTTAGTCACCAACTAACTAAAATTTTACATTAACAATGAATAACACTGCGCAATCGGTATGGGGAAATTGCCTTAATTTTATTAAGGACAACATTCAACCTCAAGCATACAAAACATGGTTTGAACCCATTGTCGCAGTTAAATTAGCAGATCAAGCGCTAAGCATTCAAGTTCCAAGTAAATTTTTCTATGAGTGGTTGGAAGAACACTATGTAAAGATTCTTAAAGTTGCATTAACTAAAGAATTGGGTGAAGATGCCAAACTGGTGTACATCATCAAGATGGAAAATACTTATGGCAACAAGCAACCTTTTACAGAAAAAATTCCTAGTGCAAACCGCTCGGCAATTAAGTCTCAACGTGCAGACATCCCTTTAAAAAACAAAAACCCAGAGCTTAAAAATCCATTCATTATTCCTGGCATCAGAAATGTAAAAATTGAATCTCAACTGAATCCTATTTATACATTTGAGAATTTCCTCGAAGGAGATTCGAATAGATTGGCCAGAAATGCAGGAATTGCCGTAGCCAATAAGCCCGGTGGAACCTCTTTTAATCCACTACTGATTTTTGGTGGTGTAGGATTAGGTAAAACACACTTGGCTCATGCTATTGGTGTAGATATTAAAGACAAATATCCAGAGAAAACAGTGTTGTATATTTCTGCAGAGAAATTTACACAACAATATATAGAGTCCGTAAAAAAGAACAACCGAAACGATTTTATTCATTTTTATCAAATCATTGATGTACTCATCATAGATGATGTTCAATTCCTATCTGGAAAATCGGGAACTCAAGATGTATTTTTTCACATTTTTAATCATTTGCATCAAAATGGGAAACAAGTCATTTTGACGAGTGACAAGGCTCCTGTAGACATGCAAGATATCGAGCAACGCCTTTTGTCCAGATTCAAATGGGGGCTTTCTGCTGAACTTCAAAAACCCGATTTTGAAACTCGTGTTTCAATCATAAAAAACAAATTGTACAGAGATGGTGTTGAAATGCCAGACGACATTGTGGAATATGTGGCCAAAAACATCAAAACTAATGTACGCGAGCTAGAAGGCGCAATCATTTCTTTAATTGCACAATCTTCCTTTAATAAGAAAGAAATTACACTTTCGCTGGCTAAAGAAATCGTAGAGAAATTTGTAAAAAACACCAAACGAGAAGTTTCGATCGACTATATTCAAAAAGTCGTTTCAGACTACTTCCAAATGGATGTGGACACCCTTCAGTCCAAAACAAGAAAAAGACATATCGTTCAGGCACGACAGTTAGCGATGTTCTTTGCGAAAAAATTTACCAAAGCTTCACTTGCAAGTATTGGCTCACAAATAGGACAGCGCGATCATGCAACCGTTCTTCACGCTTGTAAAACTGTAGACAACCTTTCTTCTACAGACAAACAGTTCCGAAAATACGTTGAAGATTTGACAAAAAAATTGTCTGTATAAAGTACAAGTTATGACCAAAATTCTAATGGTTTGCTTGGGAAATATTTGTAGATCCCCTTTGGCCGAAGGAATTTTAAAATCAAAATTAGCAAACACTTCTTTTTTTATAGATTCTGCAGGAACTAGCGGTTTTCACTCTGGTAGTGCGCCCGATCCACGATCTGTTGCAGTTGCCAAAAAAAATAACATTGATATTGCACAACAAAAATCTCGGCCATTTAGAGCCTATGATTTAGAAGAATTTGATCACATTTTTGTGATGGATAATGCCAACCTTCACGATGTTTTACGGCATGTTCAAAATGAAGAAGAACAACAAAAAGTAAAGCTTATTTTGGATTATCCAAATGCAAATGTCAAACAAGTTCCCGATCCATATTATGGAGGTGAAGACGGTTTTGATTATGTCTTTAAGCTGTTGGAAGATGCTTGCACCTACCACAGCACACAATTAACAAAACAATAATGAACGGAAAATTGTATTTAATTCCGAGTACGCTTGGCGACGCACCTCCGTTGGAAACGATACCTTTATCCATCAAAAGGACCATTGAAGAAATTGATATTTATATCGTCGAAAATGAAAAATCGGCCAGACGATACATAAAATCTGTCAGCGCAACAAAACTTCAATCAGGTTTAAGGTTATTTCCGTTGAATAAATTTACAAATCCTTCCGAAATACCTGCCTATTTGCAGCCATGCAAACAAGGCATTTCTATTGGTCTTATTTCGGATGCGGGATGTCCAGGGGTGGCCGATCCTGGAGCAGAAGTTGTGCGTTTGGCACATGAAAACAACATTCAAGTTGTCCCTTTGGTGGGGCCGTCTTCTATACTACTGGCCATGATGAGTTCAGGAATGAATGGACAAAATTTTGCCTTTAACGGCTATCTCCCCATCGATAAAGCTGAGCGCAAAACCAAATTGAAACAATTGGAAAAACGATCTTTTGAAGAACAACAGGCGCAATTGTTTATCGAAACCCCCTACAGAAATCAAAAACTTCTTGAGGATATGTGTCGGATTTTACATCCAAACACACGAATTTGTTTGGCTTGTGATCTCACATTACAATCTGAATACATCAAAACACAGACTGCTCAAGCTTGGAAAAATACAACTGTTGACTTTCATAAAAGACCAACGTTGTTCATCATCCAAAAGGATCAAAAATAAGGATTAGAGAAGTTTGGCTTTAGGTCGTCTATTTGGTACAATAAATGAAGTGTCATAAGAAGAAAAATCGCGCATGTACGAGGCGATATCCGTACCAAAAGCATCTGTAAAACCAACTGCACCATAACTGCGCAAGTAGCGCTTTACATTACCAGGACCAGCCAAATGTGCAGCAGCCAAAATTCCAGACTCAGTTACCGTAGTTCCATTAATTTTGTGGCCCACAAAACGCTTAATGTCGCGGCGTAAGATCCATTTGTTGCGCTTGGCATTGGCCAAAAATGCTTTTTCCTGCAGTTTTGGATCTTTTAAAAAACTTGAAGAATTGTAAATACCAATAAGTTTCAGCGTTGAAGCTCCAAATTGATACTTTCCCAAATACCCTAAAGAATTAACTACAGTATATTTTCCTTGAGATTCTTTAAAGGCAATGGCTTCTTTAAACCCAACATAACTGCGGTCTAAAATGATGTAATTAACAAAGTCTTGGGTTGAATCACTAGTGTCATCCTGTTCTGGAAAATTATAATTTATATCCAATGCATCAGGGTATACCACAGCAACAGGTTCAAGATTTGGTGAAGATGTAAATCCAAAAAAAAGAAAACATGCAACACTGTAAAGTGCAATACTAAAGTTAATCTTAAATGGTTTCATTGTTTCTATTTTAAAGCATATGCTTGTTAAAAAACAGTGCAAAGGTACATAAAAATAAAAGATGCTGATTATCAGAGAGTTACGCTATTCCAAAATACCTTTCTTACTGAGGTAATTTTGGTATGATCGCGCATTTTTGTTGTGCCCAGAGAGTGTTTTTGCAAAATTATGAAACCCTGGACGTTGTGGATTGGCCGCAAAATAGAAAAAATCGTGTTGCTCATAATAAAGCACTGCCTCTATAGCCGACAAATCGGGCATAGCAATAAGACCTGGTGGAAGGCCTTTATACAAATAGGTGTTGTAGGGTGATTTGATGGTTTTGTGCTTGTTTAAAACACGTTTGATGACTTTATTTTTGTAGGATGGAAGTTGATAGGCGGCAAATTTCAGCGTGGGGTCCGCTTGAAGTGCCCACCCTCTTTTCAATCGGTTCATATAGACTCCCGCCACTCGTGGTTGTTCGCTTTTTTGTTTGGATTCTTCTTGAACAATGGCCGCAAGAATAGAGACTTCTACTGTTGAAAGTCCAATTTTTTGTGCTTGTGTTGTTCGTTTAGCGTTCCAAAAGCTGTTGTATGATTTAAGTATTTTGGTTCTAAATTTCTCAGCAGATGTATTCCAGAAAAACTCGTAGCTGTTGGGCAAGTACATCGCTAGTGCAGTTTCTGGTGTAAATCCGTATTCCTTTAAAAAATCTTGATCTGTAAACGCTTGAACAAGTGACAAACTATCAGCCTCGATTTGATTGGAAATTCTTTTGGCCAATTGTGGCAAACTATGTTGGTTATTGAAAGAAACTGTAAGTGGAATGTTTTGACTTCTGATCGAATTGATGATGTCATTATTGGTCATTCCCTTAGAAATGCGGTAGCGTCCTGCTCTGATATTTGAAGTGTATTTTTTTTGTTTGGCCAAAACATCAAATGTATTGATATCGATGAGTAAAGGTTCCAGATCGGAGCGCACCTCGTCATAAGTTGCACCTGAACGGATAAAAATAAACGCTTCTTTGCCATTGAATGCAGTGTTGGACACCAACATTACAGAGTAGATGTAGTATGAAAAACCAGCAAGAACAACAAGGCCAACAAACACAAATGCTATAGCTATTTTCTTTATGCTCATAAGATTATTTGTTTATGGGATATGTTCCTTGAAAAACCAAATGAGCTGCTCCTGACAACCAAACATTGGCGTAAACTCCTTCTGAGTATTGGAAAGACACTTGAAGCGTTCCCCCTTTGGTCTTGAGCGTAATGTGTTCTGCATTCGTTTTTTTCATAGAGTGCATTGCAATAGCCGCAGCCGTAGCTCCTGTTCCGCACGATAGAGTCTCATCCTCTACGCCACGTTCATAAGTTCGTATACTAAAAGAATTTTTTTCCAATTGTGACACAAAATTCACATTAATCCCTTCTTGTTTAAAAGATGAACTGTAGCGAATTTGAGCCCCTTCTTGTTTGATATCTAACGCATCTATTTCAGATTTGAAGGCTACATAATGTGGCGAACCTGTATCCAGGGTCACATAGTCAGACGCCAAATGAAGTTCAGCAACAGACTGCATTTTTAGGTGAATTTCATCTCCGTCTATACGTGCTTCGTGGGCACCGTCAATAGCCAAAAAGGTTGTGGTATTTTCTATAATTCCAAGCTGTTTTGCAAAGGCGACAATACTTCTACCCCCATTGCCACACATACTGCTTTGGTTGCCATCCGCATTGAAATACACCATTTCAAAATCATAGTCTGAACTGTTCTCCAATAAAATAAGTCCATCGGCACCAATGCCAAAACGACGGTCGCAAAGCGCTGCAACGAGTTTGGTATTATTTTTGTCAAAAGTTTGTGAGCGATTATCAATCATCACAAAATCATTTCCAGTGGCTTGATATTTATAAAATGTAAATGTCATTTGCCTTGCAAATATAGGAATATTAGATGGAATCAATCGTTGTTAAAAGTGCGTTAAATTTTAATTATTCGTTCAATAAAAAATTAATTTTAAAGTTATAAGAACCTAAACTAAAACATCAAGATCATGAAAAAACTATTCACATTATTAGCGGTCTCGGCTCTTGGTGGTGCAATGACGCTAGGCGTCTACACCCAATTGCAAAAGAAAAACGACTATATAGCTTACGAACCCCCTACAGAAGTTCCATTTTTTCAACCTGTAAACTATACTTCAGTAGCGAGTGGGGGCACCAATGTAGATTTTACTACAGCCGCAGAAAAAACCTTGCACGCTGTGGTGCATGTCAAAAATACAACCATGAGTAAAGGGTACACCTCTTTTGAAGACTTATTTTTTGGTCGTCTACAGAGCCGTCCACAGATAGGAACAGGTTCTGGAGTGATTATTTCCCCCGATGGATACATCATCACCAACAATCATGTCATTGAAGGTGCACAATCCATTGAAGTGACCACCAACAACAACAAAACATTTGAAGCCAACCTTGTGGGTACCGACCCGGTAACAGACATTGCCTTACTTAAAATTGAATCTGATGAGGAACTGACTTATACTACTTTTGGTGACAGTGATACGGCCAAAATTGGCGAATGGGTTTTGGCCGTTGGCAACCCCTTCAATTTGACTTCGACAGTAACGGCAGGTATTATTAGTGCAAAATCGAGAGATCTTTCTGGAAGAAACACACAATCGTTTATTCAAACTGATGCTGCTGTAAATCCAGGAAATTCTGGAGGAGCTCTTGTGAATATTCACGGTGATCTTATTGGCATCAATACAGCAATCTCATCGCAAACGGGTTCATATATCGGCTATTCTTTTGCGGTTCCGAGCAATATTGCGCGTAAAGTCGTGAGCGATATTATGGAGTATGGAAATGTTCAAAATGGTATTTTGGGGGTCATTGGCCGTACGCTTGATGGTCAAAATTCGCAAACTTTTGGAGTGGATGATACCGAAGGTTTTTATGTCAGTGAAGTGCAAGAAAACAGTGGAGCCATGCGATCGGGGGTGAAAAAAGGGGATGTCATCAAAAGTGTAAATGGGGTAAAAATTGTAAAGTTTTCTGATTTAAGCGGTTTTTTAAACACAAAAAGCCCGAATGATGTCGTTGAGGTTACCCTCGTCAGAGATGGTGAAATTAAAGTTGTAAACGTTAAACTTGAAAAATTAACCACCATTGATGTTCCTGTCATTGGAACACTAAGAGAACTCAGCCCATCAGAACTGAAAAAACGCAACAGAGATTACGGCCTTGAACTGCAAAATTTGTCGGAAAAATACAAGACCGATTGGAAAGAAGATGGCGTTGGTAAAGGTGCTTTGGTCGTCTCGATTAATAACATAAAAGTGAATTCTATCGCTGATGTCAAAAATGCTTTAAGTGAATATTCTAACAGCGTTTTTCAAATTTCTGTAGTCAAAACAAATGGTGAAAAATTGGCCTATCGCTTTAGGTAAATTTATCCCCTACAACTGAAAAAAATCGCGTACAAAACTGTATGCGATTTTTTTTAAAATTAATTTACGAAAACGTTATAGTTGTTTTACTTTTGCAATACATTTAACACAAACATTTAGATGCATATGTCTACACATCCCTCCTACGAAAAAGAAGTTTCATTGCAAACCAACTGTAGAAAATCTGCAGTAGAATTCGTTAAAATTGTCAACGATCTTTGGTACGATGATGCCATTGAACTGGTTATTTTCAGAAATCAACTCATCGATAAAAACGTCAATGAAATTTTACGCTTGCACGACTATGCTAGTGCTTTTGTCAACAAACCTATATCCATTTTTGATGCTGTGGAAGTCGCAAAAGCCATCCAAAACCTCCGCCTTCCCCCTTCAAAAATTGACATTGGAAAACTTACCTATGAATTTCATAAAAAAGCCCCCGAACACAACGATGTGTTTACATTCATTTCAAATCAATTAAAAGCCCATAAGAAACAAAAAACCATCACCCCCAGAGATGTGGTATTGTACGGTTTTGGCCGTATTGGTCGATTGGTCGCAAGAGAACTGATGCTCAAAAATGGAAAAGGGAGTCAATTGCGTCTACGCGCCATTGTGGTTCGGGGCCAAGTTACCGCAGAGGTATTAGACAAACGTGCCACACTACTCAGCAACGACTCGGTTCATGGCGAATTTCCAGGCACCGTAAAAGCAGATCATAAAAAACAAGCACTCATCATCAACGGAACTACAGTTCATATCATTTCGAGCAATGCACCAGAAGACATTGACTATAGCGCCTATGGCATCAATAAAGCATTAGTTATAGACAATACGGGGGCATTTCGTACCAAGGAGGCCCTAGAACGACACCTCAAGGCCAAAGGCACAGAAAAAGTATTGCTTACAGCTCCAGGTCAAGGGATTCCCAACATTGTGTATGGTGTGAATCAAAAAGAATATAACCCAAAAAAACACTCTATTTTTTCAGCGGCATCTTGTACCACCAACGCCATTACCCCTATTTTGGACGTTATGGACAACGCTCTTGGTGTAGAATACGGACACCTCGAAACCATTCATGCGTACACCAACGATCAAAATTTGGTCGATAATATGCACAAAAAATACCGCCGGGGTCGTGCGGCCGCACTCAATATGGTCATCACCGAAACTGGCGCCGGAAAAGCCGTAAGTAAAGCCCTACCCAATTTGGAAGGGAAACTCACTTCCAATGCCATTCGTGTCCCTGTACCCAACGGTAGTTTAGCCATTTTGAATCTAGAATTGTCTAAAAAAACAAGTGTTCAAAAACTCAATACACTCATCAAACGCCATGCCTTGGAAGGGCCTTTGGTTGAACAAATCAAGTACGAATTGAGTGATGAACTGGTGTCGAGTGATATCATCGGCTGTAGCGCCCCTGCCATTTATGATAGCAAAGCCACCATTGTACGCAACAATGGAAAAAATGCCATCCTTTATATTTGGTATGATAACGAATATGGCTACAGCCACCAAGTAATTCGTTTGGCCAAATATATGGCCGAAGTTCGACGATTTACCTATTATTAGAAATAGGACTTCGCATAATTCACTTATATTTGTAATCAAATTTATGTGGTATGCGCATCGACATCATCAGTGTAGTTCCAGAATTACTTAAAAGCCCGTTTGAAGCTTCTATTCTTAAGCGTGCTATTGAGGCCAATTTGGTGGAAGTTTATGTGCACAATTTGAGAGACTACACAACGGATAATTATAAATCTGTGGATGACTACCAATTTGGTGGTGGTGCAGGCATGGTCATGACCATAGAACCCATCGATAAGTGTATTTCCAAATTAAAAGCGGAACGCCACTACGACGAAGTGATTTATATGACCCCAGATGGTGAGGTTTTAAATCAAGGGATGGCCAATCAACTATCGCTCAAAGGGAATCTGATTATTTTATGTGGGCACTACAAAGGGGTTGACCAACGTGTACGTGACCATTTTATCACCAAAGAAATTTCCATTGGCGACTATGTTCTTTCTGGTGGCGAGTTGGGTGCGGCCGTATTGTGCGATGCCATCATCCGATTAATTCCCGGGGTATTGGGTAATGAAACCTCTGCCCTTACCGATTCTTTTCAAGACAATCTTTTGGCGCCACCTATTTATACCCGACCACGTTCCTACAAAGGATGGGATGTCCCTGAATTGTTGTTTAGTGGTAATTTTCCTGAAATAGAACAATGGCGTGAAGCCCAAGCCCTCGAACGCACCAAATCCCGTAGACCAGATTTGTTGGACTCTTAAAGATAGAAAGATTAATTTTTTTGTATCTTAGCTTTAAGAATAAACACCAAATCTATTCTACAATCATGAGCCAAAAAAATAAACCCATAGATTTGGTTTAACCCTAAAAATCTATTGTTATGGAACAACCTAAAAACAAAAACTACAAAACTTATTTATTTGTCATAATATTAGTGACGGGCTTTAGTATTACATTGATGGCAATCGTAGAACAACAAACCGTTCTTGCTTTAATTTCAATTGTCTTTTCGGTATCAACAATCATATTTGGTTTAAGCAACGTTTTGAATATAAGAGGTAAATAAAATTTCAGCAAAGACACAAACTAAAGTCCATAACAGCAGTGGGCTGTTGAAGTATTAGAATTGATTTTAAAGAGTCCAACAAAAAATGAGTTAATAATTGTAATCATTTAATTATTGTTTATATTTGCACCCACTTTCGGACCAACCTCTAGCGAAAACCGTACATGTTGCTTCGAAGAAATTCATAAAATAACAACTATGGAATCCTTAATTAAATTCGTACAAGACGAATTTGTAACCAAAAAAGACTTCCCAGAATTTTCTGCTGGTGACACCATTACGGTATACTACGAAATTCGTGAGGGGCAAAAAGTAAGAACTCAGTTTTTCCGTGGCGTCGTCCTTCAAAAAAGAGGATCGGGGTCTACAGAAACATTTACCATCCGAAAAATGTCGGGAACTGTTGGTGTAGAACGTATCTTCCCAATGAATTTGCCTGCATTGCAAAAAATTGAAGTGAACAAGCGTGGTAAAGTACGCCGTGCACGAATTTTCTATTTTAGAGAATTGACGGGTAAAAAAGCAAGAATTAAAGAACAAGCAAGATAGTTCTTCAATCATATTCTTTTTACAAAAGCGCTGTTTTCAGCGCTTTTTTTTGTTAAATTATTACTATTTCATCAAAATTTTAGCGCTCCTTTAAAGATGTTATAATAATGTTAATTTTCCTCTGTTTTTGAGGGTGTAAAAAAATTCAATTATTTATATTTGTGGGCTTTTTATAAGCCACGTTACAAACAAACAAAAAATAAATTATTTTCCTCGAATGGCAAAAATCATATATACAATTACCGACGAAGCACCTGCACTGGCAACCCATTCATTCTTGCCTATTGTTTCATCGTTTGTTGAGCCCTATGGCGTTTCTATTGACACCAAAAACATTTCTCTTGCAGCACGAATTCTTTCTGCGTTCCCCGATTTTTTATCCGAAGATCAGAAAGTAGAAGATGCTTTAGGCACTTTGGGGCAAATTGTAAAATCCCCTGAAGCTAATGTCATCAAACTCCCAAACATTAGTGCCTCTATCCCTCAACTTCGAGAAGCCATCGAAGAACTGCAAAAAAAAGGATACAACATACCAAAATACCCAGAGCAACCCAAAAACGAAGCGGAACAAAACATAAAATCGCGCTATGACAAAATTAAAGGGAGTGCCGTAAACCCCGTTTTGCGTGAAGGAAACTCGGACCGAAGAGCACCAAAAGCAGTAAAAAATTACGCCAAAAAGAATCCACACAGTATGGGGGCTTGGGCATCAGATTCCAAAACCCATGTAGCGAGTATGGAAGCTGGCGATTTTGCGCACAACGAACAATCGGTCACCGTAAATGACGCCACAACCGTAAGCATCATACATACTGACACCTCAGGAAAGAAAACCGTTTTAAAAGAAAATATCGCCCTGCTTGAAGGCGAAATTTTTGATGCTACCGTTATGAGTGTCCATGCTTTAAAGCGCTTTCTAAAAACACAAATTGACGATGCCAAAGCCTCTGGAGTGTTGCTGTCTTTACACATGAAAGCCACCATGATGAAGGTTAGTGACCCTATTATTTTTGGCCATGCAATTCGTCTATTTTTTGCGGATGTTTTCGAAAAATACAGCACTGTATTTGATGAAATTGGGGTGAATCCAAACAATGGATACGAAAACATTCTACAGAAACTACATAAACTTGACGATGCACAACGTTTAGAAATTGAAGCGGCATTTGAAAACGCTTTAAATAATGGCCCGGATTTGGCGATGGTCAATTCAGACAAAGGGGTTACCAATTTACATGTCCCCAGTGATGTCATCATTGATGCGTCTATGCCTGCCATGATCCGAACATCAGGGCAAATGTGGAATGCCAAAGGAAAACTCCAAGACACCAAAGCCATTATTCCAGACAGTAGCTATTCGGGGATTTACACGGCTACTATTGATTTTTGTAAAAAACACGGTGCTTTTGACCCTTCAACAATGGGCACAGTACCGAATGTCGGCTTGATGGCACAAAAAGCGGAAGAATATGGATCACATGACAAAACCTTCGAAATTGAGGCCAAGGGCGTTGTAGAAGTCGTAGACCAAGAAGGAAATTCATTAACCAAACACACCGTAGAACAAGGCGATATTTGGCGTATGTGTCAAGTTAAAGATGCCCCAATTCAAGATTGGGTAAAATTGGCCGTCACTCGTGCCCGTGCCTCTGAAACTCCTGCTGTATTTTGGTTAGACGAAAACCGTGCTCATGATGCCGAACTCATCAAAAAAGTAAAAAATTACCTCTCAACTTACGATACCAACGGATTGGAGTTTGAGATTTTATCACCCATTAAAGCCACGCATTACACCTTGGTTAGACTCAAAGACGGTTTGGACACTATTTCCGTAACAGGGAATGTATTGCGTGATTATTTGACCGACTTGTTCCCGATTTTGGAAGTCGGCACAAGTGCCAAAATGCTGTCCATTGTTCCCTTAATGAATGGCGGTGGACTCTTTGAAACTGGTGCTGGTGGATCGGCGCCAAAACACGTAGAGCAATTTTTGGAAGAAAACCATTTGCGTTGGGATTCCTTAGGTGAATTTTTGGCATTGGCTGTCTCTTTAGAGCATTTTAGTCAAGTTCATAATCACCCAAAAGCAGCCATTTTGGGTGCCACTTTGGATGATGCTACAGAGCAACTTTTATTACAAAAGAAATCACCTTCTAGAAAAGTAAACGAGTTGGACAACAGAGGCAGTCACTTCTACCTCACTCTTTTCTGGGCTGAAGGATTGGCCGCACAAGATCAAGATGAAGAACTTAAAGTGGCCTTCAGCACTGTTGCTGAACAATTGAAAGCCAATCAAGACAAAATTTTGGAGGAGCTCATCGCAGTACAAGGCCATACCGTAGACATTGACGGCTACTACCTTCCAGACGAGGATAAAGTAGGAAAAGCCATGCGTCCGAGCGCAACATTCAATGCAGTTTTGAATTTGTAAAAAGTAAACATCAAAGTTATGTTAAAAGCACCTTTCAGAGGTGCTTTTTTATTTAGTTTTACGGCATAAAATATCTTTATGACCATCAGATTTATTTCCCTGTTTTTTGTGTTTGCTGCATTCGGATTTGCTCAAAATCAATACACCCTTAGTGGTACCGTTTATGAAACTGAGGGGCAAGAAACGCTTATTGGCGCCAATGTTATTTTCCCTGAACTCAATACAGGAACCACCACCAATGAATATGGGTTTTATTCCATTACGCTGGAGGCGGGAACTTACGAAGTGGTTGTCAGTTATATTGGGTATGATAGCCAAACAGAAACCATTGAACTCAACCAAAACATCACCCAAAATTTTAACATTAGCGCATCGCCAGACAACTTAGACGAAGTGGTTTTGGAAACCAATGTAGAGCGCGTCGATATCAAATCGCCACAAATGAGTGTCAATGCCTTAACGGCCAACAGCATCAAACAAATTCCGGTGGTTTTTGGCGAAGCCGATGTCATTAAAGCCATCACCTTACTACCAGGCGTATCCAATGGTGGAGAAGGTTCAGGAGGGTTCAATGTCCGTGGGGGCTCTACAGATCAAAACTTGATTTTATTAGATGAAGCGACCCTGTTTAATTCGTCGCATTTGTTTGGATTTTTCTCGGTTTTTAATCCTGATGCCATCAAAAACATAAAACTCTATAAAGGCGGCATCCCTGCAAAATATGGCGGACGTGTGGCTTCAGTTTTAGACATTTACCAAAAAGAAGGCAACAAAAACGAATTTCATGGTAACGGTGGTATTGGTTTGGTCGCCAGTCGGGTATTGTTGGAAGGACCATTAAAAAAGGAAAAAGGATCGTTTTTACTGGGCGGACGATCGACTTATGCACACCTATTTTTACCCCTTTTTGATATTGAAAATATTGCCTATTTCTATGATTTAAACACCAAATTGAGCTACCGCCTTGATGAGGACAACAAAATTTATTTATCGGGTTATTTTGGCCGTGACGTCTTTAGTGTCTCCAACAGTTTTAGAAATGTCTATGGCAATACGGTGGTCAATTTTCGTTGGAACCACCTGTTTACCGATCAATTGTTCTCGAATCTATCCTTGATTTATTCGGATTATTACTACGGTTTAGACTTAAATTTTGTGGGTTTTGAATGGAATTCAGGCATTCAAAATATGAACATAAAATACGATTTAAAACACTACCTTAATGACCGCTATAGTTTGGAATATGGACTGCACAGCACCTACTACACCTTCAATCCTGGCGTCATTCAACCCAATGGACCCACATCGGGCATCAACAAAGAAGCATTGACCAAAAAATATGCGTTTGAAAATGCTATTTATTTAGACGTCAAACAACAACTCAACGATAAACTTTCACTAAGTTATGGCGCACGTTTGAGCAGTTTTTTACGCTTAGGCCAAGACGAATTGAATACCTATGAAAATGGTTTGGCTGTGGGCTTTAATCCCGATTTACAGATTTATGAATCTGTGGACCCTAACGGCAGCATCAGCACCTCAACTGGTCGTATCGAAAAGTCTTTTTTAAACATCGAACCGAGAGCTGCACTATCTTATATGCTTAACGATAACAGTGCCCTAAAAATCAGCTACAACCGTATGGCGCAGTACCTACATTTACTCTCTAACACTACCGCCCCAACGCCTTTGGATGTCTGGGCGCCGAGTGGCAAATACATTCAACCCCAACTGTTGGATCAGGTGGCCTTGGGCTATTTTAAAAATTACGAAACGTACAGTTTTGAAGTCGAAACATTTTATAAAAAAACCAAAAACCGCATTGATTATATCGACGGGGCCAATTTGATTGCCAATAAAGCCATCGAACAAGTATTGCTCAATGGACGCTCCAGAAGTTATGGCTTAGAGTTTTTACTTCGAAAAAACAAAGGCCGCTTTAAAGGGTGGTTGGCCTATACCCTTTCCAAATCTGAACAACAAACCCCTGGGCGTACGGCCAATGAACCCGGTATCAACAACGGCGATTGGTACAATACCCCATTTGACAAAACCCACGACATTTCTATAACCTCGAGTTATGAGCTCAACGAAAAATGGAAATTGAATGCCAATTTCTTGTTTCAAACCGGGCAACCCACCACCTACCCCAATGGGCAATACACCTACAATGGGCTGGTGATTCCCACCTACGAGGCACGAAATTCCAGTCGATTACCGGCCTACCACCGCTTGGATGTTTCGGCCATCTTCAACCCAAAACCCAACAAAAATAAGGGCTGGCGTGGCGAATGGGTATTTAGCGTGTATAACCTGTATAACCGGAAAAATGCACAGTCTTTGAACTTTAGACAGAATATCGATACGGGCCAAAATGAAGCCCTTAAACTTTCTATTTTTGGCGTCATTGGCGCAGTCACTTATAATTTTAAATTTTAGCCCATGAAAAAATTAGTTTTTTATACCCTTATTGGATTATTGACTTTCGCTTGTGAGGACGTCATTGAGCTGGATTTAAACACTGCCCCAGCGCGATTGGCCATTGATGCACGTTTAAAAATGAACCCTAACGAACAGTTGATCCAAGTGATTAACCTCAGTTTAACCGGCGGATTTTATGATGAAAACACCACGGTAGTAACCACAGCGACAGTAGAACTTTTGGACATTACCAACAGCACTACCTACACCTTTATGCATGATGCCGATACCCCCGGACATTACACCTTAGACTTTACGCCCAGTTTAGAGACCGACTATAAATTAATCATCCATTACGACAACGAAGTTTATGAATCTTCAGTGGAACACCTGAGGCCTACAGTACCCATTGACAGTTTGGTACAGGGCAACGAAACCCTGTTTCAAGGCGATGAAAAGGAAGTTTTGGTGACCATTACCGACGATGGCACAAGAGATGATTTTTATATTTTTGATTTTGGTTTTAATTTATTTTTGGCCACCAAAGACGAGTTTTACCAAGGGAATGCGTTTACGTTTTCGTATTTCTACGATGAATTGGAGGCCGGTGATACCGCAGAAATTTCCGTTTATGGCGCTGATGAACGCTACTTCAATTTTATGACCGCCATTATTGAGCAAACCGAAGAAGGCGGCGACCCGTTTAAAACAACGCCCAGCACCGTGCGTGGAAATATATATAACACCACAACTCCAAACCGCTACCCTATGGGGTATTTTAGTATTGGGGAGACCTATAGCGCGAGTTTGTTGTTGGAATAAAAAAGTCCCACAAAAAAACTATTTTTGTATATGGACTTTACAAAAACTACCGAACAAGACTCACACTACAATCATTTGGAACAAAAGTCCATTGCCGCACTGCTACAAGCCATTAATACCGAAGACCAAACCGTACCCAAAGCGGTTGAAAACGTCTTACCACAAATAGAACGTTTAGTCGAAAACGTAGTCCAACAACTACAATTGGGCGGACGCTTGTTTTATTTGGGGGCGGGAACAAGCGGACGTTTGGGTATTTTGGATGCCTCGGAATGTCCGCCGACTTTTGGTGTTCCCCACGATTTGGTGATTGGACTGATTGCCGGTGGCGATTCTGCCATTCGAAAAGCCGTGGAGTTTGCCGAAGACGACACCCAACAAGGATGGAAAGACCTTCAAGCTTATGACCTCACCCCCAAGGATATCGTGGTGGGGATTGCCGCCTCAGGGACAACACCCTATGTCGTAGGCGCTTTAGAACAGTGTAATAAACATCAGATTCCAACGGGCTGTATCACTTGTAATGCGGGGAGTCCATTGGCCAAAACCGCACAATTCCCTATTGAAGTGGTGGTAGGCCCAGAAGTGGTTACAGGCAGTTCGCGGATGAAAGCCGGTACGGCACAAAAACTTATTTTAAATATGATCACCACCACAGCCATGATTCAATTGGGACATATTAAAGGCAACAAAATGGTGGACATGCAACTGAGCAACCACAAGCTTGTGGACCGTGGTGTACGGATGCTGATGAACGAATTAAACATTTCTGAACAACAGGCCAAAACATTACTCGAAGAACACCAAAGTGTCCGTGCCGCCATCACCGCTTTTAAATCCTTATAACATGGAACAAAAACACACCAACAGACCACTACTCGTACAAGGATTAAAAACCATGGGGCTCACTTTAGTGTTGCTATTTTTGGGGCCTTTTTTGTTGCATGCCGGACTATCTAACCCCGACAAACCGCTTTATATCCCGCTCGTAGTGGCCGGAATTGCCCTTTGTGGACTAGCAATTTATATGGGGTTTAAAGGCATCAAAACCATTATGGATAGTATTTTTAAATAAAAGACTGCGCAAACACATCCATAAATAAATACAAAAACCTATGAATCCATTAAACAAACTTATCGGTCAAACAGTAAATGCTCGTATTGAACTTGACGAAGATGATGTCCACCACATAGTAGGAAAAGTGCTCTCTGTTAAAGTAGATGATTTTTACTTTTATGAAAAGGGAGAACCTATTTATATTACATTTTCAATTAATCCATTGGGGGAATTGGACGACGATATTATAGACTCAGAAACCTTAGCCACTATCCCTTTGGACTGCATCACTAAATATTAGAGACCCTGCTAGCACTTGCCTCTTACTTGTATATTAAAATAACATCCTGTATATCAACGTATTACAAGCTTTGCAGTGGAAAATTTCCACCGCAAAAAAAACCACAAAAAAACCCCCACGTATTGTGAGGGTTTAATTAAAAAAGGCGGTGACCTACTCTTCCACAAGTGTAGTACCATCGGCGCTAATGGGCTTAACTGCTCTGTTCGGGATGGTAAGAGGTGAGCCCCATTGCAATAACCACCTTAAATCGTCAATAGTATTGGATTTTGAGTTTTTAGTATGCTATATCTAACTACTCAATACTAATAGCTCAATACTATCTAATAAGTTAACATATTGAAAAAATATACATGAGAGTTGTGTACTTCATTAAAAAAAAACAGCCGTACAATAAGCCTATGGATGATTAGTACTACTCGGCTATGACATTACTGCCTTTACACCTGTAGCCTATCAACGTGGTCATCTTCCACGACCCTTTAAAGAAATCTCATCTTGTGGTAGGTTTCGCGCTTATATGCTTTCAGCGCTTATCCTTTCCGAACGTAGCTACCCAGCAGTGCTCCTGGCGGAACAACTGGTACACCAGAGGTTCGTCCAACTCGGTCCTCTCGTACTAGAGTCAGATCCACTCAAATTTCTAACGCCCACAGTAGATAGAGACCGAACTGTCTCACGACGTTCTGAACCCAGCTCGCGTGCCACTTTAATGGGCGAACAGCCCAACCCTTGGGACCTTCTCCAGCCCCAGGATGTGACGAGCCGACATCGAGGTGCCAAACCCCCCCGTCGATGTGAGCTCTTGGGGGAGATCAGCCTGTTATCCCCGGCGTACCTTTTATCCTTTGAGCGATGGCCCTTCCATACGGAACCACCGGATCACTATGCTCTTGTTTCCAACCTGATCGACTTGTAAGTCTC
>JAYQDD010000007.1:0-82578 GCA_038138145.1 Formosa sp. | reverse complement strand
CAAGACCTTTAAATGAAGACTATTTTAAGACGCTTTGGGGGCGTTTTAAGAGGGTTTCTAAACTGCTTGAACAAGACCAAACACTCTACTCTTTTAGACATACAGGGGCTATAGAAATATTCAAGCGTACAGGCTCAATTACCAAGCTTCAGAAAGCTATGGGGCACTCATCAATTAATGTATCTCTAACATACTTAAGAGGATTAGAAATAGCAGAACTGAAAGAGGAAGATATGCCTATTATTTAATCAACAAAAACCGTATGCTCTACCTTGAATTTTTGAAGTTTATTAATCATCCAAAAAGAGTAAATACCAAGAGTTATAAGTGTTAGTATATACCATACTATAAACTTACCAAGCAAGGAACTACCCTCTCCGATAAATTTAATTTTTCTACCATCAATCGTTGTGTTATTTGCTTTCCATCTTTCAAGCTTACAAAAAGCCCAAGGAGTTGCGATACCAAGAGTAAAAAATACCATTAAATAGACCGCAATTAGATTAACAAATAATCCACCAACGTCCTCATTAAATTGAAATTGCTTTTGCATAATACATTATTATTAGTTAATAAATCAAATATATGGAATATTAGTCTAACCTACTTAAGAGGACTTGAAATAGCAGAACTGAAAGAGGAAGATATGCCTATGGTTTAATCACAACCAGAGCTTAACCTAACCAAACTATATCCAGGTGTTTCAAAATATGCTTCTCCACCATTACATTCAAAAGAAATAGGAGTTACTAATTCACTACCAAAATGTAAATCAACAGTCAGAACATTATTATCAAATGTGTAAGGATTGGTTGTTGGTAAATGATTTTCATCGCTTGCTTCAAAAGATTCATATAGAGATTCACAGTCATCAGAAAGCTCAGAAGTACAGTAATAAGTATACCTTATTCCATTTTCAAATAGGTACATAGTGTTTGAAATGCCTTGTTCCCCTATTCCAGGAGTATCAGATGGAAACACCCATTTACCCTCCATCGTATAAGCTGGTAGTGTGTCATCATCTGAATCATCGCTACTACAGGCAAAGATGAATAAAGCGGAGAGTAAGAGTAGTTTTTTCATTAGTTATAGTTTAATGATCTTCTTAGAAACAAACTCATCAGATTGTAGATCAATAATTTTAACTACATATGTTGCATTAGAAAGTGAAGAAATATCTATTTCAATGCCAACAGATTCAATAATTTTTCTACCACCTAAGTCGTATACTTCAATCTTGTGCGGAATATTAGTGTTAAGGAATAATACCGAATCAGTTGGATTTGGAAATAACCCAATTCGTGAACCGCTATCTTCGCCAGTTGAAAGCGAAGAGTTTTTAGTATACCAATAGTAAGATTTAAAAGGAGACCCTTCAATCTCTTGCCATTCAGCTCCATCTTCGGACAATGATGGAGTCCCCATTCTAATAAAATTGGTTTCACTATCTAAAATTGTAGAATAATCATCTTTGAAATAAGCACTCACGTATTCTGTTTCAGAATTTTGATAACTTCCACTTGAATACAATCTTTGAGAAATAAAACCGTTATCGTTATACAATAAATCTTGTTGATTACTAAAAATCCAAGATCCCAAAGGAATTTGGAGGTTGTAAAATACTGCATCATTATATGCAGAAGTTTTGTAAAATATCATATTGCCATTATCATCATATTGCCATTCAATAGCACTATAAGTGATGAACTCTTCATTACCAGTAAAAATATCTGTCGAGTAAATTGATAGTCCTTGATAAACCTGACGACCATTAATATCATATGTCCGATTTGTCTTAGATGATTGATTGTTAACGTATTCAAATGAATTTGTTTCAGTATTCCAACTTGATGATGCTGATTCATAAGTTTCAAGAGACTCACCATCATCAAAGTATGTTCTGTCATAATAAGTTTTTTGAGAAGGTAAGTACGTTTCTGTATTTGAATCCCAATTATAGTTTGTGCTGACAGTGTTAAAACCATCACGAGTGAAGATATTCTTACTTGAAGGAGATAAAGTTTCAAGCGATGTACTTCCATTGAAATTTAATGTAATATCAGTCTCAAAATTTTCGAATCTTGCAATCTCTGACTCTCCGCTAACTAAAAAGAAGCCAGAATCATTATCCCAATCATATGCAGTCCTGTAATACCATAACCCATCGCTATCTCTTGTGAATTCATACTTCTGACCATTTGTAATAGCACCATCCCAGTTGTAAAAAAATTGTTGCCCAACAATGTAGTATCCGTTTTCATCATAAAAACGTTCTTGATCAATTTGTAAAAAAACATCGCCACTTGAATTTGTAGTATATTGTTTGTATGTTAGAATATTATTATCTGAATTGAACGTAAATTCATCCCGAGATAAATATGTCACTTCACCGTTTTCAGTATTGTAATAAATATTTTCTTCTAAAATGGTATTCCCATTAGAGTCATACTCAAAATTTATTTCATTAGTCAATATGTTAAAATCATAAGCATCATTATTGTTATTGGCAATTTCAACTACAATTTGAAAACTCAAGTCTAGATAATCATCCCAGCCGTCAATGTCAACTGAAGTGACATTGATACTAGAAAATCCTGTAACATCCAAATTGTTAAAATCTGTACCACAACCCTGATCTGACATCCCATCTTGGACTCCGCCTGTAACTTCGACTATTGCCTCGTACCAATTACACCCATATTCAGTTCCATTAGATTTCATCGCAAAATTAGATATTTTTGCTGAGTTAATCTCATAACCATCTGGAATAGAAATATCGTCATTCGTTATACTTAATGTAATGCCCTCATAATCATATCCTTGCCCAGATCTACTTAGACTAAAGTTATTAACCATCGAATTCAAATTAGTATAACTTAGGATACGGATTACTCTTCCATCATCATTATATATCGATTTAGTTTTAGATTC
Organism: Formosa sp.; assembly: GCA_038138145.1. Lineage (GTDB taxonomy): Bacteria > Bacteroidota > Bacteroidia > Flavobacteriales > Flavobacteriaceae > UBA3537. The sequence continues at coordinate 79,647 of JAYQDD010000007.1, read as the reverse complement.
CAGTGTGGGGCTTAAAATAAACGTACTGTCTAGTCTAACTTCTGAGACATCAGTCATTAAAACACTCATTGCTTGTGGTTGATTTCCAATCACTATGGAGTCTAATCTAGCTTGATTTTGTAATTTATATATTTCTGAAGATTCACCTTTAAAAGTGTTTGATAGTAGATCATCAATTGACTGAGAATGAATTAAGCCTGATTGGGACAGTAAAAATATTGTAAAAGCAATAAAATTTTTCATAGTATTTAATTTTCACTAAAACTAACAAAAATATTTAAAAATATTAGTCCAATTTTGATACATCTTAGCGCAGTAGCTTTGGAACAAAGCGTGTTGAGAAAACAACTAAAAGCCAATGTCTGTCAAATGTCTGTCAGTTTTTAGTACATTTGAAGTGTTCTTTGAGATGTTTAAAATGAAAGTCGTGAAGTGCTTTTAGGTGCTTTTCGAAACGTGGTTAGAGAAGGTGAGTGCCCATAAAAAAAGCCCTCTCAAAAGAAAGGGCTCTAAGGGTGGTCCCAACTGGGCTCGAACCAGTGACCCTCTGATTATGAGTCAGATGCTCTAACCAACTGAGCTATGGGACCAAAAGTGGCTGCAATATTACAACCATTTTTAAAATTATAAAAAGAAATCTACCCTTTATTGTTTATGTCTTGACACAACTCTACCAACACTCCACCAGATGATTTTGGGTGTAAAAACGCAATCATTTTGCCATCAGCACCGGGCTTAGGTGTGTGGTGAATCAATGCAAACCCTTCAGATTTTAAGCGTTCAATTTCTGCTTCAATATCGTCCACGTCAAAGGCAATATGATGCACGCCCTCTCCTCGTTTTTCTATAAATTTTGTAATAGGGCTATCAGGAGTTGTCGCTTGTAACAATTCAATTTTACTATCGCCAACCCTAAAAAAAGAGGTTTTAACTCCTTCTGAAGCGACATCCTCAATTTTGTAATGCGCAACGCCCAGCAACGTTTTATACAACGCATTTGAAGCGGCTAAATCTTTTACGGCGATACCAATGTGTTCTATTTTTTTCATCCTTCTACAAATTTAAAGCAAAAAATAGGGCTTTTGAACAAATCAATAAGAATTATACTATTTTTGCCTTATGGAAAGTCAAAGACAAAAGAAAATAGCTTCGGTTTTGCAACGCGATTTGGTGGAAGTGCTTCAGGGGGCTGCGCGGGAAGGTGGTATGCAGGGCATTATCATTTCTGTGACCCAAGTAAAAGTCACCGTCGACTTGTCTATTGCCAAGGTCTACCTTAGTATTTTTCCCATCAATCAAGCCAAAATTTTGATTGAAGGCATTTCTTCAAATGCCGCCATTATAAAACACGAATTGGCCAAACGTACAAAACATCAGCTTCGCCGTATGCCTGAATTACTGTTTTTTATTGACGATTCTTTGGAATACATCGATCAAATAGATCGGTCACTTAAAGGTACGGATAATCCTATTCTCAATGAAAATCTTCCTCAAAAAAGAAAAAAATCATAGTTGAACTTTTCGCTGTACATAGCCAAACGGTATTTGTTTACAAAAAGTAAAAACAAAGCTATTAATTACATCACTTTAGTTGCAGGTTTAGGAATCATCTTGGGGACTGCAGCACTATTTATTGTGCTCTCAGGGTTTGATGGACTCAAGGCATTTAGTTTGGAATTTACGGCTTTTACTGATCCTGATTTGAAGGTCTTTCCACGTCAATCCAAAAACATTGTACTGTCCCCTACACAGCGTCAGAAACTTAATGCAATTGAGGGGATTACTACGTTTTCTGAAGTTGTTGAAGAAAAAGTCTTGCTAAGTTGCGAAGACAAATATTTGGCCATTGACCTCAAAGGAGTAGATGCACAATATCCTCAAACAACAATCGATTCCATTTTGACTTATGGTGATTGGTTGACCCCCGACCTCCCTCATATTGTTGCTGGCTGGGGGGTCACCAATACGCTAGGATTTGGGGTGTATGATCTTACTAAAAGCATCCGTATGTATGCACCAAAACCAGGAACAGGGCAAATTACTTCAGTAAAAAGTGCATTCAAAAGCATGAAGGTAGCCAATGTAGGGGTCTTTCAAATTAACGAATCCATTAATGGTTCTCTAGTTTATACGTCGCTTGAAAATGCCCAATATTTACTTGGGCTAAATGAAAACCAGATTAGTGGAATTGAAATATTAACTACTCCAGAAGCTGATTTAGAACGTATAAAATCTGAACTGAATCTTCTTTTTGACAATCAAATCATCATCAAAAGTAGAGTTCAACTCAATGATGCACTATACAAAATGCTGAATACCGAGCACATAGCTGTGTACCTTATTTTCACTCTGATTTTGATTATTGCGCTATTTAATATTGTAGGGTCTATCATCATGATGATTTTACACAAAAAAGAGAATCTGAAAACCCTTTTTAGCATTGGCGCCAACAAAAAAGAGCTTCAGTATATATTTTTTATGCAAGGTGTTTTGATGACTGTGATCGGGGGAGTGATTGGCTTGATTTTAGGCACTATAGTAATTGTACTCCAGTTGTATTTTGATTTGGTCATGATTTCACCAACCCTGCCTTATCCTGTGGTTTTGAAGGCCTCTAATTTTTTCATTGCTTTTGCAACAATTTTCGTTTTGGGTATTATTGCTACACGTTTAGCTTCTTTGAGTTTGAAAAAGCTCAAGCATACCGTTTAAGCAAACTGATGTGTTGCGAATATGGATTCCACTTCATCAAATGTTTTGAAAACATCTTCGCTGTGATCGCTAGTCACCATTTTGGTTCTGTAGGGCTTAAAGTTTGGAATCCCCTTAAAATAGTTGGTATAATGTCTTCTTGTTTCAAGAACCCCCAACACTTCGCCTTTCCAATCAATAGCCATTTTTAGGTGCCTTCTTGCAGCTTCAACGCGTTCTGTCATACTAATAGGAGCAAGGTGTGTTCCTGTCTCAAAATAATGTTTTACTTGCTTAAAAAACCATGGATTCCCAATACTTGCACGTCCAATCATAGCACCGTCCAAGCCATAAGTGTCGCGCATTTCAACAGCACGTTCGGGCGAATTGACATCTCCATTTCCGAAAATAGGGATGTGCATTCTTGGGTTGTTTTTTACTTCGGCAATAGGGCGCCAATCGGCATTGCCTTTGTACATTTGGGCTCGTGTTCGTCCATGAATAGACAATGCTTTGATGCCTACATCTTGGAGTCTTTCGGCGACCTCAACAATGCGAATAGAGTCGTGGTCCCAACCCAATCGTGTTTTCACTGTTACTGGTAAATGGGTACGTTTGACCATTTCTGCTGTAAGCTTTTCCATCAAACAAACGTCTTTTAGGATTCCTGCACCAGCGCCTTTACTGACTACTTTTTTTACAGGACAACCAAAATTGATATCAATTATATCGGGGTTTGATTTTTCTACGATTTCTACTGCCCTAAGCATACTGTCCAGATTGGCACCAAAAATTTGAATCCCTACAGGGCGTTCCTTTTCATAAATATCGAGTTTCATCGTGCTTTTGGCAGCATCACGAATAAGCCCTTCACTAGAGATGAATTCTGTATAAACCACATCAGCACCTTGCTCTTTACAAAGCGCTCGAAATGGTGGGTCGCTCACGTCTTCCATGGGCGCCAACAAAAGCGGAAATTCAGGCAATTCTATGGGTCCAATTTTTACCATATTTACTTATAAAAATTCATTTCGTCTAAATATATCCAAACGGATTCGGGTAAAAGTGGCCGAATATTTTTACCAGATTTTATGGCCTTTCTTATAAAAGACGAAGAAATCTCGATGATTGGCGCATCAACTTTTTTTATCATTCCATCAAAAACATCCTTTGACGCAGTGTTGCTTATTTTTCTAGGATATACATATATGGGATAACGTTCTAAAATTACTTCTGCATTTTTCCATTTTGGTAAGGATACTAAATTATCTTCACCCATAATGAGTACAAATTCGTGTTTGGGATATTTTTCTTCCAAATACGCCAAAGTATGTATGGTGTAATTGGGTTGAGGTAACTGAAACTCTATATCGGTAGGTTTGATTTTTGGATATTCTTTGGTTGCCAAATAGACCATTTCTAAGCGCTGATGATTGTCCAATATGCTTTGCTTTGCTTTGAAAGGGTTCTGTGGCGTTACGACACACCAAACTTGTTCCAAATCTGAATGTTCGGCAAAATGATTGGCAATAATCAAGTGTCCCACATGTATAGGATTAAAAGTGCCAAAATAGAGTCCGATTTTCATTTTTGTGGAACTAAAGTCGATGTTTATGATTCAATAAATTTCAACACTCTTGCGTGTGCTTTCGTCTTTGCTTTTTCTAAGACTTCATTTTCAATAATACAATCGAAAAGAGGTGCAGTTGCGAGTTCGGCCGAAGCTTTAGAAATACGCATATTGATTTTGTCCTCTGATTCTGTTTTACGTTTTTTAAGTCTAATTTTTAGCTCATCTATGCTTGGCGGTTTGATGAAAACAGCGAGCGTTTTTTCTGGAAATTTCTTTTTGATGCGTAACCCACCTGAAACATCAATATCAAAAATGACATGTTTGCCCATAGCCCAAATGCGTTCGACTTCGGTTTTAAGTGTGCCATAAAAATTGTCGCGATATACTTCTTCCCACTCCAAAAAATCTCCTGCTTTGATGTGCTTTTTGAAGTCCTTAGCGGATAAAAAATAGTAGTCTTTACCATCAATTTCTTCCCCTCTTTGCGAGCGGGAAGTTGCCGAAATAGAGAACGCAAGGTTTAGTTCTTTTTGGGCTAAAAGGTGCTTAACGATGGTTGTTTTACCAGAACCAGAGGGTGCAGAAAATACAATGAGTTTACCGTTGAACATAATTACAGGACGTTGAGCAGTTGTTCTTTTATTTTTTCGAGTTCGTCTTTCATTTGTACGACGAGTTTTTGCATTGGCGCAAAGTTTGCCTTAGAACCAATAGTATTGATTTCTCGACCGATTTCTTGACTGATAAAACCAAGTTTTTTTCCATTAGAATCAGCAGAATTAAGTGTTTTTATAAAATACTCTAAATGATTCTTTAAACGTGTTTTTTCTTCTGTTATATCTAATTTTTCAATGTAATAAATAAGCTCTTGTTCAAACCGATTTTGATCTATTTTTTCTTTTAAATCGGAAATTCCTTTTTCGAGGCGTTCTCGAACATGTTCGATGCGTTCAGCATCCATATCAATCACGCTATTCAAAAGCTTATCAATATTGGTAATACGTATAGAAAAATCTTTTTCAAGAGCAATACCTTCATCTTTTCGGTAGTCCTGAATTCGACCCAAAACAACACCCACTTCATTCGAAATCATTGCCCATTCATCTGGGTCGATATCTTCACGATCTGTACTTACCGCATCGGGCATACGAACAGCCATTTTGAGTAATTCAACAGATGAAGAAGGTGAAATATTTTGGAGTTGTTCCATATAACTTTTTACCACTTCCGAATTGATTTTAGCTGGTGCCTCACCTTTATCAAATTCAATATATAATGAAAAATCAATTTTACCTCGCCCCAATCTGGCTCCAATGCATTTGCGAAGTTCAAGCTCTTTTGCCCGATACATAGATGGCATACGCACATTCAAATCCAAAGACTTGCTATTCAGTGATCTTATTTCTAAGCGGATGGTCTTTGCAGGTAATTCCAATACAGATTTACCATATCCAGTCATGGAGTGTATCATGCTTTGTAATTAAATTTATGGCTCAAAGATACAGAAAAGCAGGCACTATTTGAACGGACTATGCTGTTTGAAGCTTTTGATTTGGATTCTTTTGAAAAAAGGACGTATTAAGAAGTTGATAAATTTGTTTTTGTGCTTGATGTAGCAACTCAATTCCAAAGGGGTAGCACCAACAGTCGATTTTATTTCTGAAGCCGTACGCCCCAAGTTGATGGTGGTAACTCCTTTTTCTAATCCCAACCGGATATAATCGTTAAGGATTCTAGGATAAATAGCATAGGTTTTGTTTAGGGTATAATCAAGTCCTATAAAATGAGCATCCAGATGATTATTGTTGTGGAGAGCCGACAAGAAGCCCACAATTTTTTGATCTAAAAAATACCCTTGTACAATGAAATCGTCTTTGTACGTATTTTTTAGCTCAATGTAAGTATTCAAGTCTAAAACTTGTGCGTTGAAGTTGGCATTATCAATTGTGTTTTGATATAAGTTTTGAAGCTCATCTTTATAGAGTTCAATATCCTCTCTTGAAAAATTACGCAATTCTAGAGGGTTGCTTTTGTCATCTGCTTTGTTGGCTTTTATACGATATTTGGATTTTAGTGCCGCTTTATAATCCTCAAAAGTTGCCCAATTGGGCTTTAGCGCAATCAACATATTAGGTTCTACCTTGATGTTTGTAAATCCAAAATGTTCGAAAGAACCGGTATATACTAATGCTGAGGCTTCAAAATCTTTAATAAAAATAGCATGTAAAGGACGAACCGTTTTCGCTATAGTATTTAATGCATGACCAATATGGCCAGTTATTTTTTGTCTGTTGCTGTTTTGAGCAAAACTTATACCGTGTTCTCCACTTAAAAAAACGTTACCACAAAACATGATTTTGATATGATCATTACAAAAAAACAGCGTTAATATTTTTCTAAAAAAAGGAGATACTTTAATGTTTTTCAAGATCACATCAACATTCAATTCAATAATTTGCACTATAGCCAGTGCTTGTGGTGTACCTTTATCAGAAATACAGACATAACGCATATCCACTTGAGTATTCGAAACCTCAAATGCGTGAAGGAAGGCACGTGAAAAATAGACGCTATCGCCGGGGTTGATTACCTCCAAAAACTCGTCGTCTAACTCTTCTATTGATAAATGAAATGATGTCTTCAAAAAGATTATTTTTTGGTGACTAAATATACACCAATAAAAATTAACAATGTCGCCAAACCTTTAACCAAGTCTAAGTGATCGCTTCCCATAATAATGGCAAAAAGCCCAGCAAAAATAGGTTGAAGATACAAGAATGTACTGACTGTTGTAGCTTTTAGAGTCCTAAGCGCCATTGGGTTTAGCAGATAAGTGCCAAAAGTCGCAAATACAATCACGAACCCTATTGAAAACCAAATGTAAGCAGGAAAACTCCCCCATTCCACAACGCTGAGTTCGTTGTACCCAAATGGTAAAACCATGATAGAGCCAAACAAAAACAACCATTTGATAAAATCATAGGGGTGATATTTGGCGGTTAGTTTTTTTATTAAAATCAGATAATAACTGTAGGATGCAGCATTGATAAAAACCAAAAAATTGCCCAACAAAATATCTTCTCCATTGGATGAAGATTGGCCATATAAACTCAGTACTAAAGCCCCCGAGAGCCCTAACCCAACCCCAAACACTTTTGGTCCTGTAATGCGTTCTTTCAATATGATTGCAGACAAAATAAGCACTATGATGGGCACAGTAATCATTATCACAGAGCCGTTGATGGGGGTGGTGTATTGAAGCCCTTTAAAAAAGGCCAACATATTTAAAGCGACTCCAAAAAGAGCAGCAGCAATTAGTTTTGGAAAATCTTTACGATCAATTTTTTTACTAGGAACGACTAAGCCAAATAACCAAAACAGAACAGCAGCACACGTAACTCTCAAAAGAATAAATCCAAAGGGCATAATGTGTCCACCAACAATCACATCGTTGGCAAAAGTAAAGGTGACACCGTAAAATAATTGCACCAAAATGAGGGCAATAAGGGCAGAGTTTCGGCTATTCATGTGCAAGGGCTAGTTTTGCGGCTGCAATAGTTTTTGGGCTATTCCCAATAAAAATTTGTTGTTGTATTACCAATACCGGACGTTTCAAAAATGTATAATAATCAAGGATGTAACGTTTGTAATCACGTTCCTCCAAAGATTCATTTTTCAACCCCATTTCTTTATAACGTTTTGCGCGTCGACTAAATAGAGCTTCATAACTTCCAGCCAAAGACTTTAGGTGGTCTAAATCCGCTAAAGACAAAGGATGTTCTTTGAGATCTTTTCGCTTAAAATCTTCGGGAAGTTCTAATGATTTAATGATACGCTGACAGGTATTGCAAGTTTTGAGGTAATAGATTTTTTTCATGCGATTGTTTCATTACTTTTACAAAGAAAATCATTTCTTAAATAATTTTTGACGTATTTAATTTAATTATGAACTGTAGTTTTGATATTGCCTTGAAAAACAGAGCAATACTGTTAAAATTTTTAACCGATTTTTCTTTAGATCAGCTTAATGAGGTGCCTAAAGGATACCGAAATTCTATATACTGGAATATTGCTCATGTGGTTGTAACCCAACAATTGTTAGTGTACAAACTATCTGGTATTCCGATGCTCCTTGAAACAAATTTGGTAGACGCTTACAGAAAAGGTACCAAAACCGAACGTGATGTTACTCAACAAGAGGTTAATCATTTGAAAACACTACTGTTTTCGACTGTTGAACAAACACAAAGAGACTACGACTTAGGGATTTTTAAAACCTATAATCAGTACACGGTTTCAACAAATAGCACACTTACGTGTGTTAAAGAAGCTATTGAATTTAATAATTTTCATGAAGGGATTCATTTGGGCTATATCTTAGCCATGAAAAATTCTATTATCTCCTAAAAACTCCAATAATTTAAATAATGAAATTTAACACAAAAACCATTCATGGTGGTCAATCACCAGATAAAGCTTTCGGCTCAGTTATGCCGCCAATCTATCAAACATCTACTTACGCACAAACGACACCTGGGGGGCACAAAGGATATGAATATTCGCGAACGCACAACCCTACTCGTCATGCTCTAGAACAATCATTTGCAAGTATAGAAAATGGCGACTATGGGTTGGCATTTGGCTCGGGATTGGCCGCTATTGACGCGATTATAAAACTTTTAAATCCTGGCGATGAAGTTATTTCAACCAACGATTTGTATGGCGGAACGTATCGTTTATTTACAAAAGTTTTTGAGAAATTTCAGATTAAATTTCATTTTATTGGGATGGAGAATGCCGATAAAATTGAGCAGCACATAAACTCAAAAACAAGACTCATTTGGGTTGAAACCCCAACCAATCCAATGTTAAACATTATTGACATAAAAGCGGTCTCTGCTGTTGCCAAAAAGCATGATGTACTTTTGGCTGTGGACAATACTTTTGCCACACCCTATCTTCAACAACCTTTGGATTTAGGTGCCGATATTGTGATGCATTCAGCCACAAAATATCTTGGTGGGCATAGTGATGTCGTTATGGGCGCGTTGGTGGTTAAAGATAAAAATCTTGCAGATCAGCTTTATTTTATTCAAAATGCAAGTGGTGCTGTGTGTGGTCCGCAAGACAGTTTTTTGGTGTTGCGCGGCATCAAAACACTTCATGTTCGTATGCAACGTCATTGTGAAAATGGGCGCGCAGTTGCCGAGTTTTTGCAAAAGCATCCAAAAGTAGAACATGTGTATTGGCCAGGATTAGTCACACATCCCAACCACCGAGTTGCTGCGGAGCAGATGCATGATTTTGGAGGGATGTTGTCCTTTACTACAAAAGGAAACAATTATCAAGAAGCTATAAAAGTTGTAGAACGACTAAAAGTGTTTACACTTGCAGAGTCTTTAGGGGGCGTAGAGTCTTTGGCGGGGCATCCAGCAAGCATGACGCATGCGAGTATTCCAAAAGAGGAGCGAGAAAAAACAGGTGTTGTGGATTCGTTAATTAGGCTGAGTGTTGGTATTGAAGATCAGCAAGACCTAATTGACGACTTAGATCAAGCGCTAAACGGGTAATTTTTGAATAATTCGCAATATTAGCGCTAAATTATAGCTGTTAATTACGAATTTAAAAAAATATCAATTTATTTTTTAAGATATTATATATTTGTACTATAAATAATTATAATAATGCCCTTAAAATTAAATTAAATGAAACACAAAATTGAAGGATTTTTAGATTTGGTGCGCCAAAGAAATAGTCTGGAGCCTGAGTTTTTGCAAGCTGTCGAAGAAGTTGCAGAAACAGTAATTCCCTACATTGTTCAACACGATATTTATCATGGTAAAAATATTCTTTTGCGGATGGTTGAACCCGAACGCGCAGTAATGTTTCGGGTCAATTGGGTAGATGATTCAGGAGAAATACAAGTCAATCGCGGATATCGTATACAAATGAACTCTGCTATTGGGCCCTACAAAGGAGGTCTTCGTTTTCACCCTTCGGTTAATATGAGTATTTTAAAATTTTTGGCTTTTGAACAAGTGTTTAAAAATAGTCTGACCACCCTTCCAATGGGTGGCGGAAAAGGGGGGAGTGATTTTGATCCCAAAGGGAAAAGCGACAACGAAATTATGCGGTTTTGCCATGCCTTTATGAGCGAATTATTTCGTCATATTGGGCCAAATACTGACATTCCTGCTGGCGATATTGGCGTTGGAGGACGAGAAATTGGGTTTTTGTTTGGGATGTATAAAAAATTAAAAAATGAATTTACAGGTGTTCTAACTGGAAAAGGACTGACTTGGGGAGGGTCACTCATTAGACCAGAAGCGACAGGGTATGGAACTGTTTATTTTGCACAAAAAATGTTGGAAACCAAAGGAGATGACATAAAAGGAAAAACGGTAACAATCTCAGGTTCAGGAAATGTGGCACAATTTGCTGCAGAGAAAGTAAATCAGTTGGGCGGAAAAGTCATCACGCTTTCAGATTCATCGGGATACATACTCGATCAAGATGGTATTGATGAGCAGAAATTAGCTTTTGTGATGGATTTAAAAAACAACAAACGAGGACGCATTAGTGCTTATATTGATGCTTATCCAAACGCAAAGTTTTTTCCTAAAAAAACGCCGTGGTCTGAGCCATGTGACATGGCATTGCCCTGTGCAACCCAAAACGAGCTTAATGAAAATGATGCCAAAATGTTATTGGACAATGGATGTATTTGTGTGAGTGAAGGTGCTAATATGCCTTCGACTAAAGAGGCCATTGCTTTATTCCAAAAGGCGAAAATTTTATTCGCACCTGGGAAAGCTTCTAATGCAGGGGGCGTTGCGACTTCTGGATTAGAAATGACACAAAATTCGTTGCGCTACAATTGGACTCGAAAAGAAGTAGATGACAAACTTAAAGACATCATGGGGAACATTCATGACAAATGTATTAAGTATGGTAAAGATGAAAAAACAGGTTATATAGACTATGTTAAAGGAGCCAATATTGCGGGCTTTGTCAAAGTAGCCGACGCTATGCTAGCTCAAGGAATAGTATAATTTTAAAAAGAAATGTTCAAAAATAGCTTCTACATTGTAGGAGCTATTTTTGTTTATATATAATAATGGTCTGTTTTGTCGTTAGATATAAATATATTTGTAAGGGACTCTGTATTTTTAATTTACCTTAAACCTAATTTAAATTTATTTTTTGAAAAAAATTAATATAAACAACTTTGATTTTTTAAGAATTGTTTTTGCGCTTACAGTCGCAATTTCTCACTTTATTGAATTAAGTGCAGTTGAATTTTTTTTACCAATAAAGAAATTTTTCAATACTCGATTGGCAATTGATGGATTTTTTATCATAAGCGGTTTTTTAATTGCAAAAAGTTATGAGAATAGCTTAACCACAAAAGACTATATCATAAGAAGAATTAAGAGAATTTTTCCAGCATACTTTTTTATTATCTTAATTTCTGCTTTTTTCTTGTTTTTTATTTCTTCTAAATCAGCTACAGACTACTTTTTAAACGGTCAATTTTGGAGATATCTAATCGCCAATCTCACTTTTCAAAACTATTTTGAACCATGTTTGCCTGGCGTTTTTGAAACTCAGAACATTTGCGCTGTTAATGGCGCACTTTGGACCATTAAAATTGAAGAAGCATTTTATCTTTCTTTACCTATATTTTATTGGCTTTTCAAAAAAAAATACATGAGTTTTAATCTGTTGATTGCCATTACATATGTGGCATCCATAGTCTATTTTAATTATTTTATGGCTCAAGATAATTACAGGATAGCAAAGCAATTGCCGGGCGCTTTTGCTTTTTTTGCCGTTGGGATTTTATTTTATAGAAATTTCGATTTTTTATTTAAATGGAAACATCAAATTATAATTCCAAGCTTACTGCTGTTTATTTTAGAGCAGTATGTTTTAGGCATTCAAATTTTTAAACCTATTGCCTATGGATTTATGGTGTTTTATTTGGCGTATAACTTTAAGTTTTTAAATAACTTTGGAAAATATGGGGATTTCACTTATGGAATTTATATCTATCATTTTCCTGTAATTCAAGTTTTTGTTTATCTTGAATTGTTTAAAATATATTCACCATTATTAATGTTTGTTTTTACCATTATTTTGGTGTTGGTTTTAGCTATTTTGTCCTGGAATTATATTGAATTACCATTTCTACCCCCAAGTCGACAAAAAAGGCACAAACAAATGTTTAATTCTAGTTTTACAAAACCATAACAAAAATTACATTGAAGATTTACAAAAAATATTTAGTTGTTATTTTAATCTTTTTCTCGACCTTCTGTTTTACTCAATCTTGGGAAGGGCATTTCTCGTATTTGAATATTTCGGAAATCATACCCTCGAATAATAAAATCTATGCTTCTGCTGAAAATGCTGTTTTTTCTTATGATATTCAATCTAAAGAAATGGAAACCATCAGCACGATTGATGGTCTATCAGGGAATATTATTTCAACATTTCATTATAGTCCACAAAATCAATTACTAATCATCGGATATCAAAATGGTTTGATAGAGATTTTCAATGAAATTACCAAAGAAGTATCTAGCGTTGTTGATATAGTCAACAAAACAACAATCCCTGCAGAAAATAAACAAATTAACCATTTTAATGAATATGAAAACAACCTCTATATCGCAACAAATTATGGCATATCAATTTACGATTTAGAAGCATTGGAATTTGGAGACACTTTTTATATTGGTAGCATTGGTAATCAAATTCCTGTTAAACAAACAGCAATTCAAAATCAGATGATTTACGCCAATTGTGGCAATAACGAAGGCATTAAATCTGCAGCATTAAATAATCCTAATTTAATTGACTATCAGCAGTGGTCAAGTAGTGTTGCGGGAAATTTCACATTCTTAACATCAAACGGCAGTTTTCTAACTGTAACATCAAGTACAAGAATAACATCTAAAGTCAACAATGACAACTCATTAACACAACTTGTTATGCACTCATCTTCCCCAGTTGATGTATATTTTTCTAACCAATATTTTGTATCAACTTTAGTTGATTCGATTCATGTTTATGACACAAATTTTAACTTGATTCGCGCACTTACTCTTCCCCCTGAATACCAATTATTATCCTGCTCAATTGTTATTGATAACCACATTTATATTGGTACAAAAAATAATTCGAGTACAGGAAAATCTGGTTTTGGTTTGCTAAAAACAAATTTATCTAGTGGTGATATTTTTCAGGAAATACATCCCAATGGGCCGTTAATTAATAATATTTTTTCGATTGAAAAATTTGGGCAAGACTTCTGGATTACTCACGGTGGCTATTCACCCGGTTACGGTTTTTCAGGAGGCATAAAACGTTCTGGGCTTAGTCGGTACATTAGTAATGAATGGCAAAATATTTCTTATGATAGCATAAGCGCTCAAGTTGAAGAGCCGTACTACTTGTCGCATATAGCCATCGACCCTTTTGACCCCTCAATTTACTATCTAAGCTCTTATTTTAGCGGATTAATAAAATTTAGCGCAGATGGAATTGGCCCTCTTTTTGATTCCACCAATAGTACATTAGAACAATTTGTTGGCCTTTATAATCTTGCATTGGACAGCACTTTTGATTACTCAGGAAATTTGTGGGTTCTAAGCGGAAGAGTCAAAAACCCATTGAATAAATATGTTAATGGACAATGGACTTCCTTCGATTTTTCCTCAATAATTCCTGACCCTGAAGAAAATTTAGGATTTTCAGATATTATAGTGGACAAGGACAGAATTTTTATTGGCTCATACTCTTTAGGATTAATAGGTCTTGATTTGAGTCAAGGAGTATCTTCTTTAAAAGAGCTTTCAGGCGAGGACACAGCAAATCTGCCTATAAATCATATAAAAGCCCTTGCCTTAGACAATAATAATGTACTTTGGATTGGCACATACAAAGGGCTTAGAATATTATACAATACGGCTAATTTCTTTACAGAAGAAGTTATAAGAACAGAACCTATTATTATTTTGGAAGATGGATTGCCAAAAGAACTTTTGGAGCTACAATTTATTACAGAAATAATCGTTGATGGTTCAAATAACAAGTGGATCTCTACAGCAGATGCTGGGGTGTTTTATTTGAGTGCTGATGGTCAAAAAACGATTTATCACTTTACCAAAGACAACTCTCCATTGCCTTCTAACAGTGTGAACTCTATGGCCCAAAATGAAAACGATGGCACCATATATTTTGGTACTTCAAGAGGGTTAGTTTCTTTCAAAGCTGGGGGTTCTAGCCCTTCCGATTCTTTGGAAGATGCATTTGCATATCCAAATCCAGTACGTCCAGGATTTAATTTGACTATTGATAAAGTCAAAATTAAAAACCTAAGCGAGAATGTCAATATTAAAATTACAGATGTCACAGGGAATTTAGTTGCAGAAGCCCAGTCCAACACAAATTTACGCTTCAAAGGATATAATTTAGAAATTGACGGTGGAACGGCCTATTGGAATGGTAAAAACTTAGCCAACAATACAGTTGCCTCTGGTGTCTATGTTGTTTTGATTTCCGATTTAGACAATCTAGAAACAAAAGTTCTAAAAATCATGCTTATTCGCCAATGATTGTTTCCACAAAAGCAATAGTGCTCTCCAAAATCAAGTTCAAAGACAATGATCTTATTGTTAAGTGCTATACGGAGTCCAAAGGCGTTATGAGTTTTATGGTCAAAAATGCATTTTCTTCCAAAAAAAGTAAGCACAAACCCGCTTATTTCCAACCGCTATCTATGCTTGATATTGAAGTAGATTATAAGAACAACAGAGATCTACATTACTTTAGAAATATTCGTTTATTACACTCTTTTCGATCATTACACACCGCTATATTAAAGTCTTCGGTTGTGATTTTTTTATCTGAACTATTAAGTGCAGTTTTAAGAGAAGAAGAAGCTAATCCAGCACTCTTTTCATATATAGAAACTACATTATTGTGGTTTGACACAGTAGACCACAGCAGCACTTTTCATCATAAATTTCTAATAGAATTATCAAAATACATCGGATTTTACCCAGAAATTACCAACAAAAGTTTTTCTTACTTTAATTTGGATGAAGGAAAATACCAAAACACAAATAATGGGCAGTATTGCATCTCTGGAGAACAATTAATTTTGTTTAACAGCATTTTAGGTACGAAATTTGATGAGTTAAAAGACAAACCAATGAACTCGATTCAAAAGCAAGAATTGTTGAATATGATATTGTTGTATTTTAAATTACATTTGCAAGGATTCAAATCTCCAAAATCCCTAGCCATATTGAATCAGGTATTTAATTAAAATGAAACGTTTTTATAGTTGTTTTTTATGCATTTGCCTTTGGAACTTATCAGCGCAGCAGGTTGTTGTTGTAGATGAAACAAATGCAGATCCCATTGCTGGTGTTGCCGTTTTTAATTTAGTAAAAACCAAAACAAACGTTTCAAATCTTGATGGGATTGCATCCATTGCACGCTTTCAAAGTTTTGAACGAATTTACTTTCAACACCTATCTTATCACAGAGAATCTATTTTAAAATCTAAGATAAGAGACACTATTTTTTTAAGTCCAAAATCAACGAATCTGAATGAAATTGTAATCTCAGCATCAAAATTCGAACAAAGCAAAAAGGAAGTTCCGCAAAGAATTATCAGTATAGACGCAAATGATATTCAACAAGCCATGCCTCAAACCTCCGCCGATCTATTAGGGCAAAGTGGCCGTGTATTTGTTCAAAAAAGCCAATTGGGTGGAGGGAGTCCTATGATTCGAGGATTTTCTACCAATCGAGTGCTCATTACTGTAGACGGTGTGCGGCTCAATAATGCTATTTTTAGAGGCGGAAATGTTCAGAATGTCATCTCAATCAATCCATTTAATGTTGAAAATACCGAAGTTATATTAGGTGCAGGATCAGTAATTTATGGAAGTGATGCCATTGGAGGTGTGATGAATTTTTATACAACAACTCCTCAATTATCGAATACTAAATCTCCTCTGGTTTCAACTAAAAGTAATTTGCGTTACTCCTCGGCGAGTAGCGAAAAAACAGCCCAAATAGGATTAAACATTGGGCTTAATAAATGGGGATTTCATACCAGTATGAGCTTTTCTGATTTTGGAGATTTAAGGATGGGTAAAACAGATGTTCAAGAGTACCTAACGCCATTTTATGTCACACATCGTAACGGGCAGGACATGTTGATGCCAAATCACAATCCACGCGTTCAAAAGTTTACAAATTTCAATCAATTTCATGCGGCACAAAAGATTTTATTCAAACCCTCAGAATCATTAACCTTCGATTTTGGACTTCATTATGCGACCACTTCTGATATTCCAAGATATGACCGCTTAGTTGTTCAGAATGCCGATCAAACCTTGAAATACGCAACGTGGAACTATGGCCCACAACAGTGGATTTTGGCTAATTTTCAATTGACTAAATTAAGCAGTAGATCCAATCTTTACGATAAAATCAAATCTACAGTAGCTTATCAACATTTTGGAGAAAGTCGAATTAGCAGAAAATTTGATGATATAAATCAAAAGAGAAGAACTGAAATCGTTGATGCGCTGTCGTTCAATCTAGATTTTGAAAAAACAATCAATGACAAAACAAATCTTTTTTATGGTGCGGAATATATTCACAACAAAGTGAACTCTGAGGGCGTGACACTTAATATTGAAAATAATACTACAGGCCGTATTGCATCTCGATATCCAAATAATGCGCAATGGTCTAGTTTGGCATCGTATTTAAGCTTGAAACATAAACCGTCTGCGACACTGACCTTTCAATCTGGAGTTCGTTACAATGTGATTTCCATCAAGGCAGATTTGACCTCTAACGCTCAATTTTATGATTTGCCTTTTACAGATGCAAACTTAAACACAAGCGCCCTGACAGCTACTGCCGGACTAGCTTGGGCGCAAAGCAAAACGTTTTTGTGGAAATTCAATGCAACAACGGCTTTCCGCGCGCCAAATATTGATGATATCGGTAAAGTTTTTGATTCTCAGCCAGGTGTTGTAGTTGCACCAAATCCAAGTTTAAGCCCAGAGCACGCTTATGGTGCAGAATTAGGTCTTAACCTTAACTTTGACGACTCTTTACTGTTGGATTTTTCCTCATACTATACCTATTTGGATAATGCCATGACAAGAAATGACTTTAGTATTAATGGTGTTTCAGAACTTATTTATGATGGAGAGTTAAGTACAATACAGGCCATTCAAAACACATCAAAAGCATGGATTTATGGCTTTGAAGTAGGTTTACGTGCACGATTTTCTAAAGCACTAGAACTCACTTCACAATATAGCATTACTAAGGGTCGTCAAAAAAATATGGATGATAGAAATATGCCTGTTCGCCATGTAGCCCCTGCTTTTGGCAATGCACATATTGTTTGGAAACAAAACAAAATTACGCTTGACGGTTATATAAATTACAATGCTCGTCTTTCTCACGACGATATCTCACATGAACTTTCCAAGCACTTATTTGCCAAAGATGCTGACGGAAATCCTTATGCACCCTTTTGGCTAACGTTTAATTTTAGAACATGCTACAAATTCAGTGACACAATTTCATTTATCGGTGCTATTGAAAATATTACTAATGAGGGCTATCGTCCTTTTGCATCTGGAATAAGTGGACCTGGAAGAAACTTGATCTTCTCGATTACTTATCAAAATTGATGTCCTTCACAAAAAAGACATACAATGTAGATGAAGCATTGGCTAAACTTCAAAGGTATTGTGCTTATCAAGACCGCTGCCATAAAGAGGTCGCTCAAAAACTTAAAGATATGCAGATGATTCCTAAGGCATCAGAACAAATCATCACGACACTCATTGAAGAAAATTTTTTAAATGAAGAACGTTTTGCTATGGCTTTTGTACGGGGAAAATTTAAAATTAAAAAATGGGGGCGACGGCGTTTAATTTCTGAACTCAAACAACGAAACATATCAAATTACCTTATTAACAAAGCTTTAGGGCAAATTCCGGACATGGAATACAAAACAACCTTCGAAGCTTTAGCGCACAAAAAAGCGAATTCTCTTAAAGGTGGTTCTGTACTCAAAAAAAAGAAAAAACTGGCCGATTATCTCTTATACCGAGGGTGGGAATCCCATTTGGTTTATGAAAAAATCAACCAGCTTTTTTGAACTAAAAAAGGGGTTTAGAAAAAAGCACGTAGACCAAATAACACATTGCCTTTTGGCATTGGGACGATACCTGTTTCTATATACGATGTATTGAAAATATTGTTTCCTGTAATTGTCAATTCTAGTTGGCTAATCAACAACTTTACTTGAACATCTACAACACTATAGCTTTCTCCTGTAGCTCTTTCCGCAAATTTATAAACGATACTTTGGGTAAGGTTTTTGGTAAACTGTGTTTTTACGTTGGCCGTAAGATGATGATTTAGTGAATTGATGATATACTTCGAATAGTTGGCCCTTACAGCTTTTAAATCTTCATTTAAATAGGTATACCCCAGATTAAAGTTTTGAGCATATTCTCCTATTTTAAATGGCGAAGACAATTGAAATTCTATTCCATGAGAATTCAAACTTTTCAAGTTATTGGATTGCCACTTATCTGCCTCATTTTCTTTGGTATAGTCTATTAAATTATCGGAATCTCTATTGAAAAAGGCAACAGAAGCGCTAAGGGTTTCTCCAAAATATTTTAGACCGATTTCTTCTGAAATAGCTTTCTCTGGCACCAAATTTTCATTTCCTATATCCCTGCTCCCCACATAGTAAAGATCGTTGTAGGTGGGCACTCTATACGTATAGCCTGCATTTACATATATTCGAAAAGAATCATTGATGGTATAGCCCAAATCTATTCCAGGAAAAGCATTAAAATCAAATTCTGAAAAATAGTTGACCGCCACACCAGGCGTTATGTCAAGCTTATTGTCTAACAATGAAAAGCGATGCTCTAAGAACAAAGTCCCCATCCATCGTTCACGATCCCCCAATCGATTACTATCCATAGTAACGTTGGCAACATCGACCCCAAAACCAGTGACCCCAATCGATGAAGAATAAGATGCATTGATTTGCGCGCCAATTTTATTTGAAATATGTAGATTCCTATATACTGAAGGTTTGTTTCTTATATAGAGATACATATCTTGGTTGCGTTTCCAGTACAGCTGAGGACTAATTTTCAAGCTCCCTCGATGCATTGTAGTAGAAATACCCACCAAGCTACTTTGCGTTTCTTCGTATTGTTCTTTAGCATCAATGGCATAAAATTGATTTCCACCAAACTTGCGTTCCGAAAATGTCGCGATAACATCAATGGGGTTTGTATTTGTATTAAAGCTACTTTTTAAAAAGTAATTGTGGTTGTCAAAATCTGTATTGTAACGATACCCATCGGAACTATTGACCGATGCATGCCCCATAAGATTTGTATTACCTAAGTTTTTTCCAAGCGTCGCTGCTGCATGTTGTTGGTTGTATGACCCCAATTGAAAACCGATATTATTTTTCAAATCTCCATTAGATTTTGTGACAATATTAATGGCCCCCGTAAACGCATTTTGTCCAAAAACTCTAGCTGCAGGGCCTTTAATAATTTCGATGCGTTTGATGACTTCCAAAGGGAGCGCTATATTTAAAGTATGATGCCCTGTTTGAGGATCTTCTACCTTAATGCCGTCAATAAGTAAAAGCGTTTGGTCAAAACTTCCACCACGGATATATAAGTCCGATTGCATACCATAGATTCCTTGGCGACGAATGTCTATTCCCGCTTCTTGTTGTAGAAGTTCCGCCAAATTTGTGGCTGGGCTTTGTTCAATCACGTCTGAACTAATAATGCTAATTGTTCGTGAATTTTCCTTGAAAGGCAAATCAATTCTTGTCGATTCAATTGTTACTGAATCCAAAGGTTGAACCTGTTGCGCAATACTAAATTGCGTTGTACAAATCCCAATAAGTACGAATCTTTTAAATCTAATTTTCATTTTAAGTTTGTTTTAAGTAGGTTTATAATAAGCCTCAAAGGTATATAAATCCATAAACCACGCATTATAAAATCGTGGAAATAATGTTAAAACTTTGCTTTTAAAGTGCTATTTAATTTTGAAATAAAGTACAATTTCTATTTTAAAAAAAAGCAGAAATACACTACCTTTCAATCATGTTTGCATTAGTCGATTGTAACAATTTTTATGCCTCTTGTGAACGGGTTTTTAATCCAAATTTACAAGGCCAACCGGTCGCTATTTTATCTAACAACGACGGATGTGTTATTGCGCGTAGTGATGAAGCGAAGGATTTGGGGCTTCCTATGGGCGCACCAGCATTTAAATACAAATCCTTTTTTAAGGCCAATAAAGTGCATGTTTTTTCTTCTAATTATCCTTTGTATGGCGATATGAGTAGCCGAGTGATGAAGATTTTAGAACAATTCACACCAGATGTCGAGGTTTATAGTATTGATGAGGCGTTTTTGCAATTCAAGGGGTTCGACCATTATAAGCTTGAGGCCTATGGGCATGACATTCGGAGCCGTGTTTTGAAGTGGACAGGAATTCCGACCTGCGTGGGTATTGCCCCTACAAAAGCACTATCCAAAGTAGCCAATAAGATTGCCCGAAAGTTTCCCAGAGAAACAGGAGGCGTCTATGTTATTGACACTGAAGAAAAACGCACTAAAGCACTCAAATGGACTTCCATTGATAACGTTTGGGGTATTGGCCATGCACTCCACAAAAGATTGGCACAAAAGCAAATCAAAACGGCCTATGATTTTGTTCAGCTTCCAGACCTTTGGGTGCGGAAAACATTTTCTATTACCGAATGGAAACTTAAAAAAGATTTAGAGGGGATTTCTAAAATAGAGATGAATCAAGTCAAAAACAAACGCGCCATTGCGACCACAAGAAGTTTTGAGACGACACTGACTGATTTAGGAGATTTAAAGGAACGTATTTCTACATTTGCCAGTAGCTGTGCCGAAAAACTCCGGCGTCAAAATTCCAGCTGTCATATGCTTGTTGTGTTTTTGCGTAGCGATCGTTTTAAAGCTAATAGCGAGCAATACCGTGCCAGTACAATGGTCAGTATTCCTTTTCCCACAGATTCTAGTCTGGTGCTCAGCTCAAGCGCTGTTCGTGCCATAAGTTCTATTTATAAAAAAGGAATTCATTACAAAAAAGCAGGGGTAGTTCTTACAGGGATTGTACCGACATATAACCATCAACTCCAAATGTTTGCACACGAAGATCCGCGCCACAAACCTTTGATGCATGCCATTGATCGAGTGAATAAGAAATACAATGCCCCCAAACTGAAATTAGCCAACCAAGATTTAACCCGTACGTGGAAAATGCGCCAAGAACATTTATCGCCACAGTACACCACCAATTTAAAAGATATAATTACAGTTCAATGCCAAAAAAAGCCAATCAAACCTTAACTTTTTTTATACCAAAACCATCAGAAAACAATCAAGGTGCTATTTATTTTGATAGCGGAATCTCTGCAGGATTTCCCTCTCCAGCCGATGATTTTAAGCAAGAACGACTGTCGTTGGATTCTGAGCTCATCAAGAATAAAGAAGCCACTTTTTTTGCCCGGGTGAGTGGTCAATCCATGATTGATGCAGGACTCAATGACAATGATTTGTTGGTCATAGACCGAAGCCTTACTCCAGAACATAACAAGATTGCAGTTTGTTTTTTGGACGGAGAATTCACGGTGAAAAGATTAAAAGTAGAGGGGGGAGAGGTTTGGTTACAACCTGAAAATAAAAACTACAAACCTATTCGAATTACCCCTGAAAATGACTTCGTCATTTGGGGAATTGTAACTAATGTTATTAAAAAAGTATAGCTTAAATCTGTTTGCGCAGTCGGGCTACAGGAAAATCGAGTTGTTCTCTATATTTTGCAACGGTTCTTCGCGCAATAGGATACCCCTTTTCTTTAAGAATTTTGGCTAGCTTTTCGTCGGTTAAAGGTTTTTTCTTGTCTTCTTCGGAAATGACGGTTTTTAAAATACTTTTGATTTCTCGAGTTGAAACCTCCTCGCCTTGATCGTTGGTCATGGATTCACTAAAAAATTCTTTGATGAGCTTGGTGCCATAGGGCGTATCTACATATTTGCTGTTTGCTACTCTAGAAATTGTTGAGACATCCATTTCGACTTCATCGGCAATATCTTTTAAAATCATAGGCCGAAGTTGTTCTTCATCGCCAGACAAAAAGTATGCTTTTTGGTACTGCATAATGGCGCTCATGGTAAGCATTAGGGTTTGTTGACGTTGGCGTATGGCATCAATAAACCACTTGGCAGCATCGAGTTTTTGTTTGATGAACAAGACGGCTTCTTTTTGTGCTTTAGATTTTTCTTTTGATGCTTTATAGCCAAGCAACATTTCGTTGTACGACTTTGAAACATGTAGCTCGGGCGCATTGCGTCCGTTGAGCGTAAGCTCCAATTCACCATCCACAATTTTAATCGTAAAATCTGGGACAACATGTTCTATGGAACGTAAATTGTTGGAAAAAGAACTGCCAGGCTTAGGGTTCAATCGCTCTATTTCTAAAATTGCATCTTTAAGTTGGTGTTCTGAAATGTTAAATTTTTTGAGGAGCTTTTGGTAGTGTTTTTTTGAGAATTGCTCAAAAGCGTTTTCAATGATTTTAGCAGCGCATTCCGTATGAGGGGTTTGTGTTTTTCTTTGCAGTTGAATTAGGAGACATTCTTGCAAATCTCTGGCGCCAACACCAGGAGGATCGAGCTGTTGAACAACGGATAAGACTTTTTCAATAGTTTCAATATCGGTGTAAATATTTTGTGTAAAGGCCAAATCGTCGGTCAAATCTAAAAGAGGCCTTCTGATATAGCCACTATCGTCGATACTGCCAATAAGAAACTTTGCAATTTGATAGTGTTCATCCTCAAGCCGAAATGTATTAAGTTGATCAATTAGAATTTGTGTAAACGAGGTCCCTGAAGCATATGGGATTGTTTTTGAATCGTCATCTGCACTGTAGTTATTAGCGTGGAGTCGGTATGCCGGAATCTCATCATCGCTGAGATAATCATCTACATTGATGTCATCTGTATTAATTTGTTCATTATCTCCAAGATCATGATCAGAATAATCTTCAAAACCATCACTTTCATTATCTTTTCCGCGTTCCAAAGCTGGATTTTCTTCGAGTTCCTGCTTTAAGCGCTGCTCAAATGCTTGTGTAGGCAGTTGAATAAGTTTCATCAACTGAATCTGCTGTGGAGACAGTTTTTGTGAAAGTTTAAATTGTAAGTACTGCTTTAGCATTGCTTATTTGGGTTTGTATAAAATTAAAAAAAACTATTGAGATTGTTTAACTCTAGTTTCGATTAATTAATTTCAGGGTGCTTTTTGCAGTTAAAATTCCGCATTTTGTGGTGTTCTTGGATAAGGAATAACATCTCTAATATTACTCATCCCTGTAGCAAACATCACTAATCTCTCAAATCCAAGTCCAAATCCAGAATGTACAGCTGTACCATAGGTCCTGAGGTCTAAGTACCACCACAGTTCTTCTTCTGGGATATCAAGTGCCGCCATTTTTTCTTTGAGGACTTCGAGGCGTTCTTCACGCTGAGACCCGCCTACAATTTCTCCAATTCCTGGGAAAAGAATATCCATCGCACGTACCGTTTTCCCATCCTCATTCAAACGCATATAAAATGCTTTAATATTAGCGGGGTAATCAAATAAAATAACCGGACATTTAAAGTGTTTTTCTACCAAAAAACGCTCATGTTCACTTTGCAAATCTGCCCCCCATTGATCGATTGGATATTTGAATTTTTTCTTTTTGTTGGGCTTGCTGTTTCTTAAAATATCGATGGCTTCAGAATAACTTACCCGCTTAAAATTATGCTCTAAAACAAATTCTAATTTTTCTGTTAAGCGCATACTACTGCGCTCATTCTGTGGTTTTGACTTTTCTTCTTGTTCTAAGCGTTGCTCAAGAAATGTAAGGTCTTCTGTGTTGTTTTTTAATAAATAACCAATCACATATTTCAGAAAATCTTCTGCAAGATCCATATTCCCTTCAAGATCCATAAAGGCGACTTCGGGTTCAATCATCCAAAATTCGGCAAGGTGTCTGGAAGTGTTAGAGTTTTCGGCTCTAAATGTAGGGCCAAAGGTGTAGACTTTTCCCAATGCCATAGCATAGGTTTCGGCTTCTAGCTGTCCAGAGACGGTTAGGTTTGTTTCTTTTCCAAAGAAATCTTTCGAATAATCTACTTTGCCATCATCTGTAAGTGGTGGATTTTTTGGATCTAAAGTGGTAACGCGAAACATTTCACCTGCACCTTCGGCATCGCTTCCTGTGATGATGGGTGCGTGCATATAATTAAAGCCATTTTTATGAAAATAATCATGAACTGCAAATGAAAGAGACGAGCGTAAACGCATGACAGCACCAAAAGTGTTGGTACGCACTCTAAGGTGCGCTTGCTCTCTTAAAAATTCTAATGAATGGCGTTTTGGTTGTAAAATTGTTTTAGACACAAGTTCAGGATCGGCCTCGCCTAAGACCTCAATGCTTGAAACTTGAATTTCCACATCTTGTCCTTTCCCTTGACTTTCCACCAGATTGCCTTTTATGTGCACCGCAGCACCTGTGGTGATGCGCTTTAGAAGCGTTTCTTCCATAGATTCAAAATCGACAACACATTGAATGTTCTGTAGTGTAGATCCGTCATTGAGGGCAATAAAGCGATTCGCTCTAAAAGATTTTACCCACCCTTTAACTTCAACATCGATATGTTTTATTTCTTGTGCAAAAAGTTCTGCTACTGTACTCTTAATCATGTATCCCTAAAATTAGCTACAAATATAAAACTTTAGAAACAAAGAAGAACGATATTTATTGCTCTTCAATATCCTCTATTTCGGGGATGATGTTTAGTGGGGGTTCTTTCAAAACTTGTTTGTTTGCAATACTGCGTTCCAAAGATAGAAGCAATACAGGCAAAAGCAATAAATTGGCCATCATTGCGAGTAATAAAGTTCCTGAGATGAGCGCTCCTAAAGCGACTGTTCCCCCAAAGTTAGAAGTAATGAACACCGAAAAACCAAAGAATAAAACAATAGAAGTATAGAACATACTTACCCCGGTTTCTCTAAGTGCAGCAAAAATAGATTTCTTTATACGCCAATGGTTGGCCAGTAATTCTTGACGATATTTTGCCAAAAAGTGAATGGTGTCATCTACGGATATTCCAAAGGCAATACTAAACACCAATATTGTGGAAGGTTTTATAGGGACTCCTAAATAACCCATCATTCCAGCAGTTACCAAAAGCGGTAAAAGATTTGGAATTAAAGAAATAATAATCATTCGGAATGACCTAAACATGTAGGCCATAAACAATGAAATAAGCACAATTGCTAAGGCGAGTGAGAGGATCAAATTGCGAATGAGAAAACGTGTTCCTTTCTGAAATAAAAATGCTTTTCCAGTGAGTTTTACCTCGTAGCGATCTTTTGGAAATATTTTTTCAATTTTTTCTTTTAATCGTTCTTCAATGCGCTCCATTTTTTCAATTTCAGCATTTTTCATAAATGTGGTAATACGTGCATATTGCCCTGTTGAATCCACATAATTTTTCAACAAACTTACATCGTTTGTTGTGTTTTTTGCATAGGATAAAATGAAGCTATTTTCTTGTGCTGTGGGTAATTGATAGTATTTTGGATTTCCATTATAAAACGCTTGTTTAGCATATTTGACAAGGCCAACTATGGAAAGTGGTTTTGAAAGTTCGGGAATTTCCACAATAAGTTCTTCCAGCGCATCCATGCGTTTTAAAGTCGATCTTTTCAAAACACCTTTTTTACGCTTGGTATCGATTAGAATCTCTAAAGGCATCACGCCGTTGAATTCTTGTTCATAAAACTCAATATCTTCGAAAAACTCGGCACTTTTGGGCATATCTTCCAAAAGACTACCAGAAGTTTTTATTTGATAAATCCCAATAATACTTGTAACCAAAAGAATAAGTGAAATGGAGTAAATAGCGATATTTTTGTGTTTGACTGTATGTTCAATCCAGTCTCCCAATCGATTAATCCAGCGTTTATTGAGATGTTCCAAATGCTTCTCCTTTGGCATGGGCATAAAGCTGTAAATGATTGGGATAATGAGCAAACAAAGAATAAAAATAGCCATGATACTCAGCGAAGCCACAGTACCAAATTCTGTAAGAAGTTTACTTTGTGTAATCACAAAGGTGGCAAAACCCGAAGCCGTAGTCGTGTTGGTCATTAGGGTAGCATTACCCACTTTGGTGATAACCCGTTGCAGTGATTTTGCTTTATTCCCGTGCTTATTGACTTCATGTTGGTATTTATTGATTAAAAAAATACAGTTTGGAATACCAATGACAATAATTAGAGGGGGTATTAGGGCAGTTAGAACAGTAATTTCATACTCAAGAAAGCCCAAAATACCAAAGGTCCACATGACGCCAATCACCACCACAATCATAGAGATGAAAGTTGCACGATAAGAACGGAAAAACAAATAGAATATAAGCGAGGTAATGAGTATAGCAGCTAAAATAAAGACCTCTATTTCATCAATGATATTTTGAGAATTTAATGTACGGACATAGGGCATTCCTGATGCTCTTACATTTAAATTCGTGTTGCGCTCAAAGGTTTCAATTTTAGGAACCAATTCATCCAGAATAAACTCCTTTCTTGCGGAAGTATTGACAATGGATTTTTTTAAATAAATAATGGTTCGAATCGCTTTTGATTCTTTATTGTAAAGAACATCGTCATAAAAAGGAAAATCAAAAGATAATGAACGCTGTAGTTCTTTTAGCTCATTATTTGTACGAATAGAATCATTGATGATAGGTTCAAAATCAAATTGTTGATTTTTCTGATTTTTAATTAATTTCTTTAAATCTTGAAGCGTAATGATGGCTTCAATATTTTCGTTTTCCCCAAATGATTTACTGAACCGATTCCAAGCATTTAATTTTTCAACTGTAAGAAGAGTGCTGTCTTTTACACCCAAGACAATGATATTACCTTCTTCGCCAAAAACATCCAAAAAGGTGTTGTATTCTAGGTTTGTTGGGTGTCGGTCAGGGAGCAAATTGGCCTCAGTGTAGGTAAAACGCATTTTGTTCCATTGCGCCATCATAAGTCCAGTCCCAACACCAATCAGTATTAGAATAAGGATACGATTGCGAAGAATAAGTCGAGCAACAGCTTCCCAAAAACCTGAAGAAAATACTTTAAACATACCTGATTTTGAAGTCGTCAAAGGTATAGAAAACCAATGGATTTGCGGGCATAATTTTTAAGGGGCTTTCTAAAAAAAAAGTTAAAATAATTTAGTGAATCAAAGAGGATTATACGGTCAAGATTTCTTTTTCTTTGGCAGCAAAAAGCGCATCAGCTTTGACGATGTGCGCGTCTGTCATTTCTTGAATATCTGTTTCGGTGTTTTTCTTCAGATCTTCAGAAATATCACTTAGCTTTTTAAGTTCATTATTACCATCTTTTCGTGCGCCACGGATGGATATTTTTGCATCTTCGGCTTCAGATTTTGCTTGTTTCGCAAGTTCTCGGCGACGTTCTTCGGTCAATGGCGGCACATTGATGATGATGCTTTCTCCATTATTCATTGGATTAAATCCTAAATTGGCGACCATAATAGCATGTTCTATGTCTTGTAACATGCTTTTTTCCCACGGTTGAACCGTAATTGTTCGACCGTCGGGGGTATTTACATTTGCAACTTGAGCCAAAGGGGTTTGTGTGCCATAATAATCGACAGTTACACTACCCAACATTGAAGGGCTAGCTTTTCCAGCGCGAATATTTACAAACTGTTTTTCAAGGTGTTTGAGGGCTTTTTCCATAGCTTCCTTTGCACTGTCCAATATGAATTCAATTTCTTCGTTCATCTTTTTTTAATTAACTTACTGTAGTTCCGATTTGTTCTCCAGAAACAATTTTCATTAAATTTCCTTTTTTATTCATATCAAAAACAATAATGGGGAGTTCATTTTCTTGACTTAGGGTGAATGCCGTAGTATCCATGACTTTGAGTCCTTTGTTGAGAACGTCCTCAAAACTAATTGTACTGAATTTACTTGCCGAGGCATCTTTTTCAGGGTCAGCAGTATAAATTCCATCCACTCTTGTTCCTTTCAGGATTACATCGGCTTCTATTTCAATTGCTCTTAAAACGGCTGCAGAGTCTGTTGTAAAATATGGATTACCTGTCCCCCCTCCAAAGATTACTACCCGTCCTTTTTCCAAATGGCGCATGGCTTTGCGACGAATAAAGGGTTCTGCGACCTCATTAATTTTGATTGCAGATTGTAATCGAGTAGGAATACCTTCATTTTCTAAGGCGCTCTGTAAAGCCAATCCATTGATGACTGTGGCCAACATCCCCATATGGTCGCCTTGAACACGATCCATACCGTTGCTCGCTCCTGCTACACCTCTAAAAATATTTCCACCGCCAATAACAATAGCAACCTCAATGCCTTTGTCTACAATGTCTTTGATGTCTTTTGCGTATTCGGAAAGGCGCTGGGGGTCAATTCCGTACTGACGACTGCCCATGAGTGCTTCGCCAGAGAGTTTCAGTAAGATGCGTTTGTAAGCCATAATTGTTTTGATCGTTGCACAAATATAAGGAATATCTTAAAATTTTTCGAAGACCTGGTATATGCAAAAGGTTTTTCACCCTCAAAAAAAACCCTACATCCAACGGATACAGGGTTTAATTTTTAGTTGTAATTTTTGGTATGTATTAACCTAATGTCACTCTTTTGAATCCAGATACTTCAACAGCACCATAAGAAGCAACATATTTTGCTACGGTACTTTTTTCATCTTTGATAAAGTCCTGATCTAATAAACATTGCTCTTTGTCGAGTGTAGTATTATCAGAAATAAATCGATCCATTTTACCAGGTAAAATTTTATCCCAAATTTGTTCTGGTTTTCCTTCAGCTTTAAGCTGTGCTTTTGCATCTTCTTCAGCTTGAGCCAAAACTTCAGGCGTCAATTGAGCCATTGAAATATATTTTGGAACATTCTTTAGCGTTTTGCCCAATCGTTCTAGTTCGATATTATCTTTTTCAATTACAGCAATTCGCGCTTCAGTTTCAGAAGCCACAAAAGCGGGATCAAAATCTTTGTATGACAATGAAGTTGCCCCCATTGATGCGACTTGCATTGCAAGATCTTTGGCAAGTGTTGCGGCATTATCTACGGCTGCAGATAACCCAACCAACGCAGCAATTTTATTGATGTGTACATAAGCCCCCACAAATGGTGCTTCTACTTTTTCAAAAGATTTCAAGTCAAGTTTTTCACCAATAACACCGGTTTGTTCAATAAGTTTTTCAGCAACTGTCATACTTCCAAAATCGGCATCTAAAAACGCTTCTTTTGATGAGTAGTCGAGTGCAATTTCTGCTAATTGATTGGCGAGCGCAAGGAAGTTTTCGTTCTTTCCAACAAAATCGGTTTCACATCCTAAAACGATAGCAACACCAAGGTTATTTTCTGCATTTACTTTGGCAACAGCAGCTCCTTCTGTAGAATCACGGTCTGCTCTTTTGGCAGCAACTTTTTGACCCTTCTTACGAAGAATATCAATCGCATTGTCAAAATCCCCCTCAGCTTCTAAAAGAGCTTTTTTACAGTCCATCATTCCTGCACCAGTAGCTTTTCTTAGTTTATTTACTTCAGCAGCTGTAATCTTTGTCATGATTTTTTAGTTTTAAAAAAAGCCGAAAAATTATTCAATTGAAGAACTTTACGACTTAGTTGTTTTTTATTTATTTAAAAAAATTATTCTTCTTCTTGAGTAGCAGTTTCAACAGAAGGAGCTTCGGCTTTTGGTGTAGCTTCTTGAGCAGTACTTTCATTACCTTTTCCTTCTTTTTCTGCTTTTCTGTTGGCAAGCCCTTCAGCAATACCTTCCGTTACGGTGGTCAATATTTTGTTGATTGACTTGGATGCATCATCATTTGCTGGAATCACAAAATCGACTTGTCTTGGGTCAGAGTTGGTATCAACCATTGCAAAAATTGGAATATTTAATTTCTGTGCCTCTTTAATGGCGATGTGTTCTCTTTTGATATCTACAACAAAAAGTGCTCCTGGAAGTCGCGTCATATCAGAGATAGAACCTAGGTTTTTTTCTAATTTTGCTCTTAAACGGTCCACTTGAAGACGTTCTTTCTTCGAAAGTGTGTTAAATGTTCCGTCCTTTTTCATACGATCGATAGAGGCCATTTTCTTAACCGCCTTACGGATGGTCACGAAGTTTGTAAGCATACCACCTGGCCAACGCTCTGTGATGTAGGGCATGTTGACGTTTGCTGCTTTTTCTGCAACAATATCTTTAGCTTGTTTTTTTGTGGCTACGAAAAGAATTTTTCGTCCTGAAGCTGCAATTTTTCCGAGGGCTTTTGTTGCTTCTTCTAATTTTGCAGCGGTTTTGTAGAGGTTAATGATGTGGATACCATTGCGCTCCATGTAAATGAATGGGGCCATATTTGGATCCCATTTTCTTGTGAGGTGTCCAAAGTGAACACCATTGTCTAATAAGTCTTTGACTTCTACTTGTGCCATTTTTGTGTTAGTTTACGTTCTGTTGAATTAGCAATGTACAAGTGGCTAAAAATTTAGGCCTTATACATTTAGATGCTAAACTAAATCCTGACAGTTGGCCTGTCATGGACAACAATAACTGGTTTATAAAATATATATTAACGCTTAGAGAATTGAAATTTCTTACGCGCTTTTTTCTGTCCAAATTTCTTACGTTCTACCATTCTTGGGTCTCTTGTAAGCAATCCTTCTGGTTTCAAAATACTTCTGTTTTCCTCATTCAATTCGCACATAGCACGAGATAAAGCAAGGCGAACAGCTTCTGCCTGTCCTGTAGAACCACCTCCGTATACATTTACTTTGACATCGAAGTTTCCTTCATTATCTGTAAGTGCTAATGGTTGATTTACCTTGTATTGAAGTGTAGCTGTTGGGAAATAGTCTTTTATGTCTTTACTATTTACAGTAACGCTTCCTTTTCCTTTAGAAACGTAAACACGTGCTACAGCAGTTTTTCTTCGACCAATTTTGTGAATAACTTCCATTAGTTAACTTCGTTTAAATTAATAGTTTTTGGTTGTTGCGCTTCATGTTTATGCGTAGCACCTACAACCACGTCTAGGTTGCGAAACAATGCTGCACCCAATTTGTTTTTAGGCAACATCCCTTTTACGGATTTTTCAATTATGCGTGCAGGATCTTTAGCAAATAGTTCTGTTGCGGTCAAAGATCGCTGACCACCAGGATATCCTGTGTGGCGGATGTAAGACTTATCATTCCACTTATTTCCTGTCAGGTTGATTTTTTCAGAATTGATAACAATTACATTATCACCGCAATCAACATGAGGTGTAAAGTTTGGCTTGTGCTTTCCTCTTAATAGAATAGCGACTTTTGAAGCCAAACGTCCAAGCGTTTGTCCTTCTGCATCAACAAGAACCCACTGCTTGTCGCTGGTGGCTTTATTCGCTGAAATTGTTTTATAACTTAGGGTATCCACGTTAAAATATTTTTTCAATTATACATTTCTCCTAAAAAAAGAGTTTGCAAATCTACAATTATAAATTGTTATTAACAAAATCTTGTTGTGCTTATTTTTTACATGGGTAATTTGCCTAATCTTAAGATGAAATCCCACAGGTTGGCTGTTAAAGTTTTCTAAATTATAAATCAAAATCGTCAATTACCTGTACATTTACCAACAAAATAGTTGCACCAAATCTATTATTACCTCATGAAAAATTCATTTTTAACATACTTGACAGTACTTGCCTTGTGTATTCCAGTAGGGTTCTTTGCTCAAATTACGCCACCAAAACAATATTTTACAGTAGAAATCAATCCAGAAAATGCACCAAAAGTTGACGGACTTCTTGATGATTCTATTTGGGATAAAGTAGAATGGGGCTCAGACTTTGTTGAAGTTGACCCCGATGAAAACACACCTCCTACTGAACAGACTAAGTTTAAAATTTTATACGATCAAAAGCATTTGTACATCGCTCTTTTGGCTTTAGATTCAGCTCCAGAAACCATTACAAATCGACTTTCCAGACGTGATGGTTTTGAAGGGGACAGAATAAACATATTAATAGATAGCTACCACGATTTACGGACTGGATTTATATTTACAGTAACGGCAGCTGGTGTTCGAGGCGATGAGTTGGCTACTGATAATGGAAATAATATCGACGATAGTTGGAATCCAATTTGGAGCACCAAAGCGCAGATTATCCCTGAAGGGTGGTCTGCAGAAATGAAAATTCCCCTGAGTCAATTGCGTTTTGGAAATGCCGAAGAACAAGTTTGGGGATTAAATGTTATAAGAAATCTATTTAGAGAAAATGAACTATCGGCTTGGGACAGAATCCCTGTAGAAGCCGCTGGTTGGGTAAGTGAAGCAGGAGAACTTCGGGGCATTAAAAATGTAAAACCTCAAAAACAAATTGAAATCCAGCCCTTTACTGTGTTGCAGATGGACACCTATGAAGCCGAAAAGGATAACCCTTACCGCGATGGCCGAGATTATAAAATCAACGGTGGTTTGGATGCTAAAATAGGCATTACTAACGACCTCACTTTAGATGTTACAGTTAATCCAGACTTCGGTCAAGTTGAAGCCGATCCTGCAGCCATTGCGCTTGACGGATTTGAAATTTTTTACAGAGAACAAAGGCCATTTTTCATAGAAAATAATAATATTTTTGACTATCGTTATGCGGGAAATCGGGACAATTTGTTTTTTTCTAGACGAATTGGGAGAAGTCCGCAGGTCTATCCTTCAACGCCATCAGGTTCGTTTACAAAACGTCCACAAAACACCACCATTTTGGGTGCTGCAAAGTTTAGTGGCAAAACAAAAAATGGGTGGTCTATTGGTGTTTTAGAAAGTATGACCGCCAAAGAACACGTTGAAATCAACACAAACGGAATCATTTCTGAGGCAGAGGCAGAACCTTTTACAAACTATTTTGTAGGAAGAGTACAAAAGGACTTGAACGAAAGGAATACATTTGTAGGCGGAATGTTTACCGCCACAAACCGTTCAATTACGGAAGCCACTTCTGGGCTAAGAAAATCCGCCTATACGGGTGGCGTAGACTTCGAGCATCAATGGAAAAACCGCGCCTATTATGTGCGCACAAATTTTGTCATGAGCCATGTTAATGGCAGTCCAGAGGCCATTCAATCCACACAAGAAAACATCACACACTTATTCAATAGAGTAGATGCATCTCATTTGGAAGTGGACCCAAACCGTACTTCGCTAACTGGGACAGGGGGGCTTTTTGAAATCGGTAAAAATGGGGGTAAAAACTGGAATTACAACACGGGCTTCAAATGGTCTTCACCAGAACTTGAACTTAATGATGTTGGGTTTTTGCGCCGAGCAGATCAAAAGTTTCAATTTTTTAACGTGAGGTACAATACCGCAAAACCGGTCTCTGTTTTTAGAAATATAAATTTGAGGATTAATCAGTTTACTTCCTATGATTTTGAAGGGAATCACAACAGAACCCAATTTGATTTTAGATCCAGATTCAATTTCCTAAACAATTGGGGTATGAGCATTGGGTATACCCACAAGCCAAAAATATACATCAACAGTGCTTTACGCGGTGGTCCGCGGTGGCGATTCTCAAAGGAAAACTTCAAATTTATATTTGTCAATTCTGATGACCGTAAAAAACTTACTGCAAGATTGGGGGCAATACATTCACAAGCCAAAGAAGACAATTTTTCTTTTCTTAAGTTTGAAGCAGGGTTAAACTATCAACCCATCAATGCATTAAATATTTCGTTTTCTCCCGAATTTGAATTAAGCCCCAATAAGACTCAATATGTAACCCAACGTGATTACAACGATGTAAAGCGTTACATTCTGGGGACAATTGACAATCAAACGTTGAGTGCCTCATTTCGAATTAATTATACCATCAATCCCAACTTAACGATTCAATATTACGCTCAACCATTTATTTCACGAGGGCGATACAAAGACTTTAAGTATGTAACTAATGCCACTGCCGATCGTTTGGAAGATCGATTTTATACCTACAATACTTCTCAAATTGCCTTAAATAATGGCGTGTACGAAGTTGATGAAGACCAAGATGGCATGTATGATTACAATTTTAGTGATCCCGATTTTTCTTTTGTTCAGTTTAATTCCAATTTGGTGATGCGTTGGGAATATATTCCAGGATCGGAATTGTTTTTGGTGTGGTCTCAAGGGACAAGGGCCAATATCTCGATTAGCGAAGGTCTTGTTGATGGATTTCAAACAGGGATTTTGGATCAACAACCCCAAAATATATTTTTGATTAAAGCAACATATAGATTTATTATGTGATAATATTTTGAGTGATTATTAATCAGATTTCTTTTTTTAAAATATATTGATTTAGATGTAATTAAGGGTTATCTTTGCAGCGCAAATCTGAAGTATTCTTCTAATTATGACCCAACATGTTGTCCCATCCGCAAGTTTTGCAAATCGCTTTAAGGATTTTAAAGCTGTTACCAAAATGGGTCTTTCTTTGAGTGTTGTGTTTTCATCTATTGCGGGCTATTTATTGGCTGCAGATGAGGTACGTTTTTCAGTTTTAG
The DNA here is from genome assembly GCA_038138145.1 of Formosa sp. Taxonomy (GTDB): domain Bacteria; phylum Bacteroidota; class Bacteroidia; order Flavobacteriales; family Flavobacteriaceae; genus UBA3537. The sequence continues at coordinate 44,586 of JAYQDD010000007.1, read as the reverse complement.
TTCTTCTTGCTATAGGAGGATATTGCATGGTAGGTGCATCAAATGTTTTTAATCAAATAATCGAACGTGATTTGGATGCTGTTATGGTGCGTACTCAAAATAGACCTATACCAGCAGGCAGGATTTCTGTAACAAATGCATTTATTTTAGGGCTTATACTCACGATTTTGGGACTGTCTGTTTTATATTGTATTAATCCAAGAACGGCAATGTTTGCTGCGGTCTCAATATTTATTTACACGAGTATTTACACACCATTAAAACAAAAAACACCACTTTCTGTTTTTACTGGAGCCATACCAGGTGCGATTCCGTTTATGTTAGGCTGGGTGGCCTACACAGGCAAGTTTGGCCTTGAACCAGGTACGCTTTTTATGATGCAGTTCTTTTGGCAATTTCCGCATTTTTGGGCGATAGCATGGTTTTTGGATAGCGACTACAAGAAAGCAGGGTTTCTTATGTTGCCAACTGGTGCAAAGGACAAAGGAACTGTTTTACAAATTATTGTATACATCGCATGGACTGTTTTGATTTCTCTTGTTCCAGCTTTTGGCTTTACTGGAGGTTTAAACCTTTCTAGCGTAGGTGCAGTACTTATTGGACTTATTGGAGTGGCTTTTTTGTATTATGGATTCAAACTTTTTAAAGAACAAACAGATAAATCTGCTCGTAAATTGATGTTTGTGAGCATCGTATATATTACAAGTTTACAACTTATTTATGTTGTCGATAAATTTATATAACAACTATGGATTTAACACAAGGAACACCACAAGAAAAAGACATAAGAGCAAAAAAAATGATGCTTTGGTTTGGTATTGTGTCTTTGATAATGTCGTTTGGAGGGTTAACAAGCGCATTTATTGTAAGTAGCACGCGAGAAGATTGGCTCATAAACTTTGAGTTACCGCCATCATTTACGGCCAGTACCATCATTATTGTATTGAGCAGTATTGCACTTTACTTTTCAAAAAAAGCGCTCTTACAAAACCAAAATCGGTTGAGTGTTTCGCTTCTATTGGGAACCTTTATTTTAGGATTGGCGTTTATTTATACACAGTTTTCTGGATTTAATGAAATTATTCAATCTGGATTTAATTTTACTGGCCCAACAAGCAACATCACGATGTCTTACATCTACATCATAGCAGTGGTGCATATTTTGCATGTTGTTGTGGGGTTAATTTGTCTTATTGTCGTTACAATCAATCACTTGAAAAAGAAATATTCGCCTAAAAACAAACTCGGGTTTGACTTGGCCTCAACGTTTTGGCATTTTGTTGATGTTTTATGGCTGTATCTCTTTTTCTTTTTATATTTCTTTAACAAAATAAATTGATTATTTTTGCACAACTCAAAAACAATATTTCAACTATGGATTCTACAGTAGTGAGCACAGGAACAGAAGGAAAAACTTGGGGTGGAGGCAATCAGCCACTCAAAGCTAGTTATGGTAAAATGATGATGTGGTTTTTCATTGTTTCGGATGCTTTAACATTTTCTGGCTTTTTGGCCGCTTATGGATTTTCCCGATTCAAATTTATAGACTATTGGCCTATTGCCGATGAGGTCTTTACACACGTACCTTTTCTGCATGGTCAAGAACTGCCCATGATCTATGTCGCTTTCATGACTTTCGTTCTTATTATGTCATCTGTAACAATGGTGTTGGCCGTAGACGCTGGGCATCAAATGAAAAAAAATAAAGTCATTTGGTATATGTTTTTTACCATCATTGGTGGAATCATATTTGTCGGATCACAAGCTTGGGAATGGGCAACCTTTATTCAAGGAGATTATGGTGCTGTTCAAACCAAAGGGAGTAATATTCTTCAATTTGGCGAATACAAAACTATAGATGGTGAGCAAGTGTTTAAACGAGTAGCCGTCGAAGAATTTGCAACTGCAGCACATTCGGATCGAACACAACATCAAAACAAAAACGGGCTTTGGTTTGTCGACGAAGGGGCTTTACCAGCATTCACTGTCGATGATGTATACCACGGGCTAGAGGCTCACCCAAATATTTTAGTTCGTACCCAAACCATTAACGAAGAAGGAGAAAAAACAGTACTTTCAAGAGAAGCATCTTTGGCGCAAGTCAAAACCAATGGAAAGCGCTATGTCAAAGGCGCAAACCTTGAAGTTAACGAATATGGAACACCGCTTTTTGCCGACTTTTTCTTCTTTATTACTGGATTCCATGGATTTCACGTATTCTCAGGGGTAGTCATCAATATCATTATTTTCTTTAATGTGATTATTGGAACCTATGAGCGCAGAAAAAATTACGAAATGGTGGAGAAAGTAGGGCTTTACTGGCACTTTGTCGATTTGGTATGGGTATTTGTATTCACATTCTTCTACCTTGTATAACAATATAATTTTTTAAAAAATGGCAGATCACGCACATAAATTAGAAATTTTTAGAGGGTTAATTAAATTTAAATCCAATACACAAAAAATCTGGGGTGTACTTTTGCTCCTAACTATAGTTACAGCCATTGAGGTTGTATTAGGAATATACAAACCAGAAATCTTAATGTCACCTTCCATGACCCCTTTTGAAGGTGGTTTTGGTGCAACGCTTTTAAACATCATTTTTTCGGCCTTTATATACACCAAAAGCTTAAACTTGATATTTATTGTCCTCACAATAGTAAAGGCATACTACATTACTTGGGACTTTATGCACATGCGTGACGAAACAAAATCTCTTCGTAGATTAGTTGTTTGGACCGCCGTTTTTCTTATTTGTTACTTGGTTTTCATTTTGTTGCAAGAGGGGGGTTATATTGAATCTGTTTATACCAACGGATTTGTCAAACGAGATTTTTAAACATTAAGAATATATTATAATAAAAAGGCGGTCAATTAAAACCGTCTTTTTTATTTTTGTACCATGATTCCTACTAAAGTCAAAAAACCTCTTGTTCTCTCTGTGCTGTTTTTTTTGCCGGTGCTGTTTTTGTTGTTCTTATACCCCTCAAAACACAATTACAACACGCTCGATATTGTCCAAAGTGATGTACCAGAACTTTACGATTTTAAAACGGAAGAAGGCGATTCCGTACAGCTTGAAAACCACCTTACTGTTCTTGGATTTTTTGGCGAAAACCCCATGAAAGATGCCACTCGTGCACTCAATTTAAAAGAACTGGTATACGATAAATTTCGAGGGTTTAAGCGCTTTCAAACCCTTATTCTTTTGCCAGAAACTGCTAAAGAACAAGCCAGAGCATTAAGCAAAGAACTCAACAGCTTTGAACCTTTGAAATATTGGACCTTTGCTTACGGTTCAGAAAATGCTTTGAACAAAGCGTATTCATCTCTTAAATCCCCAACGGCCTTGTCCTCAGATTTTACCTCAGATTATGTTTTCATTATTGATAAAGAAAAACACCAACGAGGACGTTTGGATGATAGAACAAAAGGCCAGAAAGAAGAAAATTCACCAATTTATGGTATGCCTTCATATAATGTTTTGGAAGTCGCCGAATTAAAAAACAAAATGAGTGAAGACATGCGTATTTTGTTTACAGAATATCGCCAAAAACGAAAAGGAAATTTCGATTCAACCACCCGCAGGGCTGAAGATCTATTAAACAATGAAAACAACTAATTATTCATACGTAGGCATCGCATTTATTGTTCTTGTATTTGGGATAATTTTTATTCCAAAAATAATTGATAGAATACAAAACAAAGATATCACAAGAATAGAGAGTAGAAGCGATGATGTCAAGCTGCAAACAAAAGATGATACGCAACTTTCATACTTAGTCATCAACGGAGAACGAAAAAAAGTAATGTCTTTTAGTTTTACGAATCAATATGGGGAAGTTATCACAAATAAGGATTTTGAGGGTAAAGTGTATTTAGTCGAATTTTTCTTTACAACTTGCCCAACCATTTGTCCAAAAATGAGCAAAAACCTTGTTGATATTCAAAACACCTTTCCAAAACGCGACGATTTTGGTATTGCATCCTTTACAATAAATCCAAATTATGACACCGTTGAGATCTTGAAAGACTATGCCAATCAATATGGAGTAACCAATCCAAATTGGCATTTTCTAACAGGGCAACAAGAAGATATTTATAATTTAGCAAATGTTGGCTTCAATCTATATGCTGCAGAGGTTGAAGGTGCTGCAGGAGGGTTTGAACATTCAGGAAATTTTGCACTTATAGATAAAGAGGGCTATATTCGTTCAAGAACAGACGATTTTGGCAACCCAAAAATATATTACAAAGGGGTTATTAGTCAAAAAGAGCAAATAAATGATGAAGGAGAACTAGAAGAAATTTCAGCACTAAAAGAAGATATTTTAAAATTACTAGACCATGAGTAAAACAAAAAAACCCATTGAGAAGAAATTTAAATTGTGGATTAACATTGTGTCTATTGCCGTGCCAATAGTGGTGGCATTGCTTTTTGGTGTTCGAATTCCTAATGTAGAACCACTCACATTTTTACCGCCAATCTATGCTTCAATGAATGGCATTACAGCGCTTTTGCTTTTAGGGGCACTATGGGCGATTAAAAACAAAAAAATTTCCCTTCATGAAAATTTAATGACCACTGCAGTAGCATGCTCACTGCTTTTTCTCTTAATGTACGTTGCGTATCATATGACTAGTGACCCCACACCTTATGGTGGTGAGGGCGTCATTAAATACATTTATTATTTTACTTTAATTTCACACATTGTTCTCTCTGTTGTTGTCATTCCATTGGTTTTGCATAGCTATGTTCGTGCCTACTTGGGGGATTTTATCGCGCACAAAAAAATTGTAAAATATGCCTATCCTGTATGGTTGTATGTGGCTATTACTGGGGTTGTAGTTTACTTGATGATTTCACCATATTATGTCTAAGTTTTGAAGCAGTTTTTTGCATTTTTGTTTTTTATCTGTTTTAGTTTATACACTAATGCGCAATGCGCAATGTGTAGAGCCGTTTTAGAAAGTGAAGCAGGGCAAACCACTGCCAAAGGTGTGAATGATGGGATTGTTTACCTGATGATTATTCCCTATATTTTAATAGGAGGATTAGCTATAGCTTTGTACCGGCTTGTTAAAAACAATAGTAAAGCCACTAAAAATTAAAGAGCTCATGGAAAGAAATCTTAAGCACTTTAGTGATTCTTTGTAGCGTAAAAATAGTTACATTCCGTTTCCCGTTTTCAATCTTTGAATAACTACCATAATTCATGGCACATTTTTTGGCTATTTGGTATTGTGAAAAATTATGGCGTTTCCTCAAATCTCTAATTCGTTTACCAAGTTTTTTCAGCAATAGTTGTTTTGCTTGTTGTGAGGTCATAAGTAGGTGATATTAATAATTTATTCATAATTACAATTTTTAGGGTCAGGGCGCATACACTTAAAAACGAAATAAATATAGATAAAAAATAAGCTCGTCAATAATCTATAATTTATTTTTTTGAACAAAACTGTAACAATATTCGTTATACTTCGTCTTACATGTGTCACAAAAAGAACAAAAAAAGAACAAAAAAAGAATGCTAAAAATTCAAAAGCTCCATAAATCTTATCCTATAGGCGACTCCAGTCTTCATGTCTTAAAAGGGATTGATCTTTCCGTTGAAAAAGGCGAAATGGTAGCCATCATGGGGTCTTCAGGATCGGGAAAATCAACCTTATTGAACATCATTGGGATGTTGGATGAAGCCGATGAAGGCAATTATATTTTGGATGAAGTTCCCATCAAAAACTTAACTGAAAAAAAAGCCGCTGTATACAGAAATAAATTTTTGGGGTTCATCTTTCAATCTTTTAACCTTATCAATTACAAAAACGCATTAGAAAATGTTGCGTTGCCTCTATATTATCAAGGGCTAAACCGCAGAAAGCGACAAGAAAAAGCCAAATTTCATTTACAGAAAGTAGGTCTTTTAGATTGGGCAACTCATTTACCAAGTGAGCTTTCTGGTGGTCAAAAACAACGGGTGGCCATTGCAAGAGCATTGGCCTCTGAACCCAAACTCCTTTTGGCCGATGAACCAACAGGTGCATTAGACTCAAATACTTCCTACGACATTATGGCGTTTTTACAACAACTTAATGATGAAGGAAAAACAATCTTAATCGTCACACACGAAAAAGATATTGCCGCCATGTGTAAGCGCATTGTACGCTTAAAAGATGGTATCATTATGGAAGATAATTTTGTAAAACAAGTAAGAGTAACAGCCGATGTTTGATATAGACCTTTGGCGCGAAATAATTCAAAGTATAAACAAAAACCGAACCCGAAGCATACTTTCAGGGTTTACGGTGGCCTTTGCTATTTTGCTTTTTACCATACTTTTTGGATTAGCCAACGGACTCAACAATACCTTTTCAGAAGCTTTTGTAGACGATGCTGCCAATGCTGTTTTTATTCGTTCGGGAAGAACCACAAAAGCGCATAAAGGCCTTCAAGCTGGACGACGCATTCAATTTAAAAATCAAGATTTTGATTATATTAAAACAGACTTTGAACCCAGCATTGAATTTATAACGGCAAGAATATACCGCAATGTCGCTGCAAGTTATAAAAATGAAAAAGATAATTATACTGTCCGTGCTGTTCATCCAGATCATCAGTACCTCGAAAAAACTAAAGTAACTCAAGGGCGTTACATCAATCAGCGTGACATGGACATGCGCACCAAATCAATTGTCATTGGCGATTTGGTGCGGCAAGATTTATTTTTGAAAGAAAACCCTATAGGAAAGTATTTGAACTTAAGTGGAATCGCTTACCAAGTTGTTGGGGCCTACAAAGACGATGGAGGAGATAACGAAGAAAGAATAATTTATATGCCGCTCTCAACCGCCCAACAAATCTATGGAAACAATGACTATGTTGATCAAATCAATTTGACTTATGACCCAAAAATGAACTATGACCAAGCCATCGATTTTGGGTTAGATTTAGAAAAAAAGCTCAAAGAACGTTTTACGGTGGCCAAAAATGACCAACGCGCTATTCGTGTGTTCAATATGGCGATGCAAAACAAAGGCATCAATCAAATGACCTCTGTCTTGGGAATATTGATTTTAATCATTGGGATGGGAACCCTCATTGCTGGTATTGTTGGGATTAGTAATATCATGATTTTTATTGTGAAAGAACGCACCAAAGAAATCGGCATCAGAAAAGCATTAGGCGCTTCTCCAAGGGCAATCATTTCCATTATTTTAATAGAATCTGTAGTCGTAACAACCATTGTTGGTTATGTAGGGCTTTTGGTAGGTGTCGGAATTTTAGAGTGGGCGAGTCCTAGTTTAAAAACATATTTTATTACCGATCCAAGCGTGAGTAGATCATTGGTTATAGCAGCCACTATAACCCTTATTTCTGCGGGAGCATTAGCTGGGTATATCCCCGCTAAAAAAGCATCTAAAATAAAACCTATTGTAGCACTCAGAGACGACTAAATATTATGAAGTTTTTATTTGAAAGAGATACATGGCAAGAAGTCTACGACAGTATGAGCAAAAATAAGCTTCGTACCGGCATCACGATGGTGGGTGTTTGGTGGGGTATTTTGTTGCTCATTGCGTTGTTGGGGGCTGCACGGGGAATGGAGAATTCTTTCAATCGTCTTTTTGGAGATTTTGCGACCAATAGTGTATTTGTTTGGGGACAAAGCACGAGCATGCCTTTTAAAGGATTTCAAGAAGGTAAAAGAGTGCGTTTAAAATTATCGCATGTCAACAAAATTAAAGACAATGTAGAGGGGATAGAGTTTTTAGTTCCTAGAAACATGAATCAAGCTCTGGTGGTTCGTAATTTTCTTTCGGGGACTTACGGTGTTAATGGTGATTATCCGTTGTTGGATAAAATTCAAAAAAAGAAAATGATACGGGGTCGTTTTATTAATCAAAATGACATCAATCAGAACAAAAAAGTAGCAGTCATCTCAGAAGACATTTACAAACAGCTTTTTGAAAAAGATGAAAATCCTATTGGCGCATATGTTCAAATGAACAGCATCAATTTTACAGTTATAGGTGTTTTTCAAAATGGAAATGTAAACATGGGGCCGAGTAGTGATATCCATATTCCGTTCACAACTTTTCAGCAAATTTACAATGAAGGCGATCGTATTGGATGGATGGTCATTACGGGCAAACCCGAATACAGCATCAAACAAATTGAGGCAGATACAAAGCTACTTCTGCGTAATTTAAATAAGATACATCCACAGGACAAAAGGGCTTTTGGAAGTTTCAATTTGGGTAAAGAATTTGCCAAGATTACTGGATTTTTGACGGGGATGCAATTTTTAACTTGGTTTGTTGGCATCGCTACGCTAATCGCTGGTGTATTTGCTATTGGAAACATATTACTTATTACGGTCAAAGAACGCACAAAAGAAATTGGCGTTCGCCGCGCACTGGGTGCTACCCCCTTTGAAATTAAGCGTCAAATTGTGGTAGAAGCGGTCTTTTTGACTATGATTTCAGGGATTTTAGGGATTATAACTGGCGGTTGGATTTTGATCATCATCGATAAAGTATGGGGACAAGGAGACGATGCTACATTGGTCAATGCTTCTGTATCCATATTCGTCGTATTTATAGCCCTTGTTATATTAGTCATATTAGGAACATTAATTGGTTTGATACCTGCATTCAAAGCTACGAGTGTCAAACCTATTGAAGCATTAAGAGAAGAATAAATAAATTAAAACAATGAATAAAACAGTAAAAATTATTTTAGGAATCGTATTACTCCTCCTTTTGGTTATCGTATTAAAATACTTTAAGGACTCCAATACAAAAGACGTGGTAGACTACAAAACAGAGCTGCCATTCTACACTACTTTGGACACCAAAATAGTAGCTACAGGAAAATTAAATCCTGAAGAAGAAATTGAGCTTAAACCCCAAATTTCAGGAATTGTCGACCAAATTTTAGTCGAAGAAGGCGATTTGGTTCAAAAGGGCGATTTGATTGCCAAAATTCGTGTTGTTCCGAATGAGCAGGCCTTGGTGAGTGCACAAAGCCGTATCAAGACTGCTAAGTTTTCTTATGACAATGCGAAAACTCTTTTTGAGCGCAACAAAGTTCTTTTTGAAAAAGGGGTGATTTCTAGGCAGGACTTTGAAAACAATGAGTTGAGCCTTAATCAAGCCCAAGAAAATTATGCACAAGCACAAAACGATTATCAAATCATTCGTCAGGGGTCTATTTCTGGAGGGGGCTCTGCAAACACCAATATCGTTGCTCAAATTCCCGGAACAATTTTAGAAATTCCTGTTCGTGAAGGTGACCAAGTTATTCAAAGCAACAACTTTAACGCGGGTACAACAATCGCCACGATTGCCGACATGAGCAAAATGATTTTTGAAGGCAAAGTAGACGAATCTGAAGTTGGTAAATTAGATGAAGGCAAGGATATAAAAGTCGTATTAGGTGCCATTAATGAAAAGGAATTCCCCGCCAAACTTACCTTTGTTGCTCCTAAAGGGATTGAAGAAAGCGGTGCTGTACAGTTTGTTATTAAAGCCGATGTAGAAGTGGAATCTAGCAACAAAATTCGTGCAGGATACAGTGCCAATGCTGAAATAGAAGTAGAAAGTAAGGATAGTATTTTGGTTATCAAAGAATCCCTTTTGCAATTCAATAGAATAACCGAGAACCCTTTTGTAGAAATCCTCATCGAAGATGGCTCTTTTAAAACCAAAAATGTAGAAATAGGAATTTCTGATGGCATCAATGTAGAAATTATAGATGGTGTAGAGGAAACTGACAAAATCAAGGTTTGGAACAAAGCTTCTGAAGAAAATAATGAAGACGAAGAAGATGAAAACGATGAGTAATCAAACACCAAAAAATATAATGAAAAACCTACTAATACTGTTTTGTTTTACGGTAACGTTTAGCTTATCTGCTCAAAAGAAATGGACACTTCAAGAATGTGTATCCCATGCTCTAGAGCACAACATTTCTGTGCAACAAAGTGAAAATTCTCTCCTTACCAATGATCAAGATATTATTGCTGCAAAAGGAAATTTTTTACCTGCACTAGGTGCCAACGGTTCACAACGATTAAATCTTGGGAATGTTGAAGTTTTTGATGGAAATTTTGTAGACCGTACATTTCACTCAACAAGTCTAGGTGTAAATGTTTCACAAACCATTTTTAATGGATTTCGCAACACTAATATTTACAAACAATCGTTGATCAACAAGGAAGCGAATGAGGAAGAATTTAATCGGATAAAAGATAACGTTGCTCTGAACGTTGTAAACGCATACCTCAATGTTTTACTCAACAAAGAAAACTTAATCATCGCACAAGCACAATACAATTTTTCTACTGAACAGTTGGGGATTGTTCAATCGTTAGTAGATGCCGGCACTCAGCCGGAAGCCAATGTTTTTGATGCCGAAGCTACGCTTGCCAACGATGAACAAAGTTTAACAGTTGCCCAAAACAGCTATACGTTAGCACTTTTATCGCTTTCGCAAGCACTTCAAGTTCCTTTTGACGGATTTGATGTGGAAATTATCGATTTGGATACCCCTTCCGAATTATTAATGTATAACGATGTACAACCTATATTGAACTATGCTTTTCAAAACAGAAGTGAAATAAAAGTGGCAGAAAAAAATATTGAATCGGCTGAATTAGGAAAAGAAATTTCAAAAAGCGGGTTCTACCCCTCACTTAGTTTTAGTTATGGACTTAATACAGGCGCAAATTTTTCTAACCTTAGTCAAGACAATTCATTTTTTCAACAAATCAATGACAATAAAGGACACAGTTTTAGTTTAAATCTTAATATTCCCATTTTCTCAAGATTTCAAAACAAAACGAATGTTGCAAAATCTGCAATTCAAGTAGAAAATAGAAAATTAGCTTTAGAACAAGCCAAACTCGATTTGGAAAGTAATATTCAACGTGCTTTTACAGATGCAAAAGCAGCGCTAAAAACCTTTTCTTCTGCACAAAAATCTGTTGCCGCAAGACAACTTTCGTTCAATAATGCACAAGAGCGCTACAACATTGGCGCACTTAATGCTATAGATTTAGAGCAAAACAGAACTCAGCTTGTGAATGCACAATCGAGCTTAGTACGAGCCAAATATGATTTTGTATTTAAAACTAAAGTCCTTGACTTTTATCTTGGGAAACCATTAAATTTGTAAATGGCCAATATTTTAAATATTGAAACGTCTACGACCAATTGCTCTGTTGCACTGTTAGTTAATGGTGAGCACATTGTTTTAAAAGAAGACAACAGTTCAAGCTATTCACATGCCGAGAGGCTTCATGTATATATTGATGAGGTTTTGACTTCTGCACAAATCAGTCGTGATGAACTTCATGCTGTTGCGGTGAGTAAAGGCCCTGGATCTTACACGGGTTTACGTATTGGTGTTTCGGCGGCAAAAGGGTTGTGTTATGCGCTGGATATTCCTTTAATATCTGTACCAACCTTAGAGATTCTTGCACACAAAGTTGAGCTTCAAAAAGGGTATATTGTGGCGATGCTTGATGCACGGCGAATGGAAGTTTATTCTGCAGTATTCGATACGAACTATCAGTGCATTGAGCCGACATCAGCCAAGGTTTTGGATCCCTCATCGTACAATGATATTCTACAAAACCAGCCTGTATACTTTGTGGGCAATAGCGTTGAAAAAACCCAATCAATCATCAACCACCCCAACGCACATTTTGATGCTCATTTTCCTTCTGCACAACAAATGTGTGGCTTGTCGTTTTCTAAATTCCAAGCGGAAAATTTTGAAAATCTGGCCTATTTTGAACCTTTTTATTTAAAGGATTTTATAGCGATTCCTTCGAAGAAAACTTAGCCCTGCTTTTGAATTTCTACAGAGTGTGGATATGGAATTTCAATACCAGCTTTGTCAAGGGCTAACTTACAGTTTTCGGTAATTCCAAAATAAACAGTCCAGTAGTCATCCACGTTACACCATGGGCGAACAGCAAAATTTACGGAGCTTTCTGCAAGTTCTTCAACATCAACCGTAGGTTGTGGGTCTTGCAAAACTTTGTCGTGTTGCTTTAGGACATCCAACAGTACCTTTTTCGTTTCTTTAATATCTTCATCATAACCCACACCAATGGTGAGATCTACACGTAGTTTTCCTTCTGCTGAATAGTTAATGATATTGCTGTTGGCCAATGTACCGTTTGGAATAATGACCCGTTTGTTGTCGGGGGTAACGATTTGTGTGGTAAAAATATTGATATCTTTTACAATGCCTATTTCATCATGTGCATCCACAAGATCACCAATTTTAAAAGGTTTAAAAACAATAATCAAAACGCCACCTGCAAGATTGGAAAGCGCACCCTGAAGGGCTAAACCAACGCCAAGTCCAGCGGCTGCAAGTGCAGCGGCTATTGCAGTCGTATCAACACCAAGTTTGGAGATTACAGCAACCAATAAAAATAGTTTGAGACCAATAGAAATTACGTTAGTAAGAAAGTTCAAAAGAGTCGTATCTACTTTCCGTGAAGTCATGACTCTTTTGGTAAAGCCGACGATTTTTTTAATAACAAATAATCCAACAATTAATAACCCTAAGGCATAAAGAATGTTTGGGCCATATTCAAAAAAAAGTGATTTTGCAGTTTGTAGGTATTTTTCCATAGTTAGTAGATTTTAAAGGGCTAATTATCAACTAATGTAAACTTAAAAATAATTAATAAAACGTACAAATTGTAGTTGATTTACTTTTTGTAATTCTTAGTTTCGGAACAAATTTTATCAAAATAGATACAAAAACATTGTACCTTTGGCTTTAAACCCGGCCTTATGAAGCTATTCATTGTACCGACACCCATTGGCAATTTAGAAGACATGACGATGCGTGCAATTTCCACGCTGAAATCAGTCGATTTAATTTTGGCTGAAGATACAAGAACCTCAGGTAAACTTCTTAAGCATTTTCAAATCACGACACCAATGCAATCTTATCATATGCATAATGAACATAAAATACTGGATAGGATCATCGATAAATTGAACTCTGGTTTGGAGATAGCATTGATTAGTGATGCTGGCACACCGGCCATTTCTGACCCTGGTTTTTTGCTGACCAGAGCTTGTGTGGCCCAACAAATTCCTGTCGAGTGTTTACCTGGTGCGACAGCTTTTGTTCCCGCTCTAGTAAATTCTGGTTTGCCTAATGATCGCTTTATTTTTGAGGGTTTTTTACCCATTAAAAAAGGCAGACAAACACGTCTAAAACTATTGGCTAAAGAAGAAAGAACTATTGTTCTCTATGAGAGCCCTCATAAGTTAAACAAAACACTAGATCAAATTTGTTTGTTTTTTGGAGAAGATCGTCAAGTTTCTATTTCGCGCGAACTCACAAAACTTTTTGAAGAAACACGCCGTGGTACAGCAAAGTCTCTTTTGGATCATTATACAGATACCCCCGCAAAAGGAGAGATTGTAATTGTTATTTCAGGGAATTCTGAAGCTTAAATCAGCTGTGTTTTCCTTTGTTCCAGCCATGTTTTTCTAAGTATTTTATTCCACTTTCTACAGCACCATCTTCAATGCTTGTCCCCATGGAATCATTCCAACGGTTGAGGTAGCCAAACAAAGAAATTACCCCCAACATTTCTACAATTTCGCCTTCATTCCAATATGTATACAAACGCTTTTTTAAGGCATCGTTTACAGCATTGGGCACCATAGATGCTGCCAAACTAAAGTCCAGTGCTACCCGCTCGGCTTCGCTAAAAGCAGCGTGGGTTTTGTATTCCCAAATATGCTCTAATTGCTCGCCATTTGCGCCATAGCGCTCGGCAGCGCGAATGGCATGGGCTTGACAATAACGACATCCAGTAGCGTTGCTGCTCACCCAAGCAATCATACGTTTTAGTGCTGATGTCACACGACCTTCGTTGGCCATCACCGCTTTGTTTAGATTAATAAATGCCTTACTAATTGCTGGGCGGTGTTGCATGGTAAGCACCGAATTTGGACAAAACCCCAAAGTTTCATTAAAAAATTTTGCTAAAGACTTAGTTTCTAAATCATGGTCTGGTTTTAATGGTATGACTAACGGCATAGTTTAAATTTTTAGTGGTATTTTTGATTTAACAAGTAACAAAAAATAATTTTATTATGGCCCACAAAACTACAACCCATTGGAAAGGCGGCATGTTGTTTGAATCAGACAACCCAAGCGGAAACCATGTGCTCATGGACACAGTTGTTGAAGGAAATTCTAAACAAACTGGACTTTCTCCCAAAGCGATGATGCTTTCTTCTTTGGCAGGATGTTCTGGAATTGATATTGTTGATATTCTAAAAAAAATGAAGATTACCGATTACAATTTGCGCATTGATATTGAAGGCCAGCTTACAGACGAACACCCAAAATATTACCATACGGTAAACGTTGATTATTATTTCTCTGGAGCTCATGTTGATGAAAAAAAATGCAAGCGAGCAGTACAGTTGTCTGTCGAAAAATATTGTGGTGTGATGGAAATGTTTCGAAAGTTTGCCACAATAACTACTAAAATTCATTTTCAAAATAATTAAACCATGCGCTGGACGTTAAAACCATCTCCTGATGAAAACACAGTTCAGCATTTAGCCAATGCACTAGGAGTAGATTTTGTAATTGCTCAGCTTTTGGTTCAACGAGGGGTTCAAACTTTTGATCAGGCCAAAACTTTTTTTCGTCCTCAATTACAAGACCTACACGACCCTTTCTTAATGAAAGACATGGATAAAGCGGTTGAGCGCATAGAGCAAGCGTTGGCCAAAAATGAGCGTATTTTAATTTACGGCGATTATGATGTAGATGGCACAACTTCGGTAGCTTTGATGGCAACATACCTTGAAACAAAAAGTGAACTTATTGCCACCTACATTCCTGATCGTTTCGAGGAAGGTTATGGTATTTCGTATAAGGGTATTGACTATGCTGTTGACAATGATTTTGGGCTTATTATCGCTTTGGACTGTGGTATAAAAGCCATTGAAAAGGTGCAATACGCCAAAGATAAAGGTGTCGATTTTATCATTTGTGATCACCACCGACCTGGAGATGAACTACCCCAAGCCGTCGCAGTTTTGGATCCAAAAAGATCTGATTGCACCTATCCATTTAAAGAATTGTGTGGCTGTGGTGTCGGGTTTAAATTGATTCAAGCTTTGGGGCAAAGTCAAGGCGAAACAATTGAAGATTTTGCACCTTATTTGGATTTGGTTGCGACCGCAATTGGCGCAGACATTGTTCCTATTGTTGGCGAAAACAGAATTCTGGCCTACCATGGTGTTCAAGTTATTAATACAAATCCAAGACCAGGATTTCAAGCCCTAATACAAAACATCAAAAAAGATAGTCTGACCATTTCAGATGTGGTTTTTGTTATTGCTCCACGGATCAACGCGGCAGGGCGAATGAAGCACGGCAACTATGCTGTTGCATTGCTTAAAGAAAAAGATTTGGTACAAGCTGAACGGGCTGCGCAGGACATAGAAACGTTCAATACAACACGCAGAACCTTAGATCAAGATATTACAAAAGAGGCCCTTTTACAAATTGAAGAATTAGATGAGGTTGATTGTGCAACTACTGTTGTTTTTAATAAATCTTGGAACAAAGGTGTGATTGGGATTGTCGCTTCAAGGTTGATCGAAAGACACTATCGACCAACTTTAGTGTTTACCAAAAGTGGCGAATTTCTAACGGCTTCGGCACGATCTGTTCGAGGATTTGATGTCTATGAAGCACTTCAAAATTGTAGTCAATATATTGAACAATTTGGCGGCCATAAATATGCGGCAGGACTTAGCATCAAAGAACAAAATTATACGGCGTTTAAAACAGCTTTCGAAAATGAAGTGCAAAAAACTTTGCCAACGCACCTCAAAACCCCTGAACTTCTTATAGATGCTGAGCTTCATTTGAGCGCTATAACTCCAAAATTTTATAGAATTTTAAAACAATTTGCTCCATTTGGGCCACAAAATATGTCCCCTGTTTTTGTGACGTATGAGGCTTTTGACACTGGTTTTGGAAAATGTGTTGGGCAAGACGATAAGCACCTAAAATTAAGCGTAGTACAAGAAGACACTCAACCTGTTAATGGGATTGGTTTTGGACTTGGGGATAAATTGGAATACATCAAAAACAAAATGCCTTTTAATTTAGCTTATGCTATTGATGAAAATGAATGGAATGGTCGCGTAAGTTTACAGCTCAAACTTAAAGATATTAAACAATAAAGATGGACAAAAAAGATCCCTATGCAGCACTTCGGTTTAAAGAGTTTAATATTTTTTTATTGTTACGCTTTTTACTAGTTTTTGCATGGTCCATGCAATTTATCATTATCGAATGGCAAGTATATTCACTGACCAAAGATCCTTTGTCGCTTGGCATTATTGGCCTAATGGAAATTATACCTGCGCTGAGTATGGCATTATTTGCTGGGCATATTGTTGACCAACGTGAAAAGCGTAATTTATTTTTGTGGTGTATTGGGCTGTTCTCTTTGATTAGTTTAGGATTGTTTTTTCTTTCAGACGTATCGGTTGCTGTTTCATGGGCACAACAGTCTATTTTATATACGATTTATGCTTTTGTTTTTTTTGGTGGGCTATTACGTGCATTTTTTGGGCCAACAATCTTTTCATTAATTGCCCTAATTGTACCCAAAAAAGCGTATCCAAATGCGGCGACTTGGAGTAGTTCTACATGGCAAATGGCTTCTATTTTGGGGCCAGCAGTGGCAGGGTTTACTATCAATTGGATTGGTGTGCATTGGTCGCTTTGTATTGTCTTTGTGTTGGTTGTTTTTTCTTTTTTACTTGCCCTATTAATTTCTAAAAAACCGGTATTGAATCCAAAAATAGGTGAACCCGTTCTTCAAAGTTTAAAAGAAGGCGTGCGTTTTGTATTCAAAACCAAAGCCATTTTAGGAGCTTTAAGTTTGGATATGATTGCGGTTCTTTTTGGTGGAGCTGTTGCACTTTTACCTATTTTTGCTCAAGATATTTTGAAAGTTGGCTCCGAGGGATTTGGAATTTTACGTGCTGCACCCGCTGTAGGTGCTTTCCTAACCATGCTCACCACAGCTTATATTCCCATCAGTAGAAAAGCGGGTTTGAAACTTCTTGTCGCTGTATTTGGCTTTGGGGTGTCTATAATTATTTTTGGCCTGTCTACTGTATTTTGGATTTCGGTAGTCGCACTTTTCTTTAGTGGCGTTACGGATGGTGTTTCAATGGTCATTCGACAAACGATTTTGCAACTCAAAACCCCCGATCATATGCGTGGGCGCGTGTCCTCTGTAAATTCCATGTTTGTGGGGTCGTCCAATGAGTTAGGTGCTTTTGAAAGTGGTCTTACTGCGAAGCTGATGGGTACAGTTACCGCAGTTGTATTTGGTGGAACAATGACTCTAATTACTGTAATCACTACAGGAGTTATTTCTCCAAGTTTTAGGAATTTAGATCTTGAAAAAGATTTAGAGGCACACGAAAATCAAGAATAAAACTTATTTGGTTAGGTCAATTCTATAGGCGTATTTAAAGCCTAAAAAAGATTTTTTTGTTTTGCTCTGCGCGACTTCATTTTCTTGTAAGCCATAAAACACGGTGAACGTTCCTATTTTTTTGAACTTTCGACTCAGTTTCAAAGTATATCTATAACGCGTTTCTCTTTCCTCAATTTTTGAATTACTTGGTTGATTGAAGAGTTCGGCAAAAAGTCTTAAGTTTAGTTTTAATGGCTTGATTCTATAACCAATACCAAGACGAGACCTAATAAACTCTTGTGCTATATCTCCTTCTTCTTCTGAAAGCCCAAGCTGATTTTTGTTTTGGTACCTAAGCCTAAGAAATAGTCCAATTTTTTCAATTTTAGTTCTATAACTTGCGTCAAATTGATATCGGAAATAAGGATCAAGTCCTTGTTTTCCGCCAACATCATCATTTTTGGTAATGTAACGCACGCCACCGCCAAGCTCAAAATTTTTCAAAACTTCATAATTTACTTTTAGTTGTGTAAAATAATTTTTTACGGTTGTTATATCATTGCGTAATCGTAAATGTTCAGCGATAGAAAACGATAATTTCTTAGTGGCTTTTAGATCGATTTCTACAGCGCTCCAACCCTCAAGATCAGGGTCGTTTTGTGCATAAATTGAGCTTAAGCCAAACGTTAATGTACATATTAAGGCGTATAAGAAATATGTTGAGATTGTTTTTTTCATATTATTTTTTGTAGCGGATTTTTATTTTGGCGGTTTGTTTTTCAAAGTCTACTTCACCAATATCTAATTTTAAAATTTCGACCCCAAGGGAATTTTCAAGTTCATCTTTGAGTAAATTATGTTGTTTGGGTTTTATATTTTCTAGAGAGTTGTAAATGATGTCTTGCGTTCCGAAATCTTTTGGTGCAATTTTTTCTCGGGGAATTTGTCGTTGTAAGTTCCAATAACGATCCAAATAAAACACAAATAAGCTAACCGTTGTGTTTAATGTTAGTATTTCTACATAACTCATTTTTTTGTTGGACAGCCCGTTGATGAGAGAAAGGCCAATAATAACAAATAAATAAGTCATTTCTCTAATTTTAATTTGATCGGTTCTGTATCTCAAAATCCCGAAAATTGCGAAAAGTCCAAGAGCCAACCCTAAGTTTATCTCATATTTTTTTAGTGTAAAGCACAAGAAAAACACAACGATACCCACTAAAAAAAAGGCAAATAAATAATCTGCTTTTTTTGAAAAGCGATAATAGGAGAATCTAATAACGAAAGTTAAGAATGCTAGATTAATTAAAAACCTAAAACACATTTTATAAAAGTCGTCATCAAAAAAAGGTATTCCAAATAGTTCCATTTTTACAGTGTATTGTTTTATTCGAAGAAGGTTTATTCTTCAAAATTTTTCAACATTAGTTTTTCACCATTAAACACGCCATAGGTGTAGTGCATGATCCAATCGCCAAGATTGATGTACGTAGATTTAGGGGATAATGAAATGTCTAAAGGCAAATGACGGTGACCAAACACAAAATAATCGTAGTGGTTGTTTTGTAGTTTTCGGTGGGCGTATTGTACCAACCACTCATCATTATCATTAGTATAGCGGATATCTTCATCGCCAGAAATGAGCTTATTTTTAACAGAAAGGTATTGCGCAAAGCGCACACCAAGATCGGGGTGCAACCAACGGTAAACCCATCTAAAGAATGAATTTTTAAATACTTTTTTTAGTCGTTTATATCCTTTGTCGTGCGGCCCAAGCCCATCGCCATGACCAATAAAAAAAGTCTTATCGTTGAGTTTAAATTGTTGGGGTTTGTGGTACACTTTAATATTAAATTCTTCTTCAAAATATCCATTCATCCATAAGTCGTGGTTGCCTACAAAAAAGTGAATTTCAATTCCACTATCGCTCAGCTCTGCCAATTTCCCAAGCACTCTTGTAAATCCTTTTGGGATTACATGCTTATATTCAAACCAAAAGTCAAACAAGTCCCCCAAAACGAAAAGCACCTCAGCGTCTTTTTTAATACTGTCTAACCAGGAAACAAATTTTTCTTCTCTAGGTTTTGAAGCAGCCCTTGTGGGCGCCCCAAAATGATGATCCGACGTAAAATAGATGTTTTTCCCCTTAGGAATATTAATGGTATTCATATACACTATTCGTTATCACTAGCAAACCATTCTGCAAAGCTAGTATCGGTTTCTTGTAGTTTTAGGGCGTGTAATTTGATATTTTCTGGCAATCTTTTTTTTATTTTTTCTGCAAAATCCAAGACCATCATTTCACTTGTGGGCTGATAATCGACCAAAATTACATTATGTCCTCTTGATTTTAATTCCATAGCCAATTCCACATGAGGTGTGTTTTTATTAAAAACAGTAGCGTGGTCAAAGACATCTACAATTTCCTCTTTTGCTATTTTTTTTAAATCAGAAAAATCAATCACCATTCCATACTTCACATTTGAAGTATCAGTAATAGGGCTTCCGATTACAGTCACGTCCAAACGATAGCTATGTCCGTGCACATTTTTGCATTTTCCATCATACCCATATAACGCATGACCTGTTTCAAATGAAAATTGTTTTGTGATTCTAATATTCCCCATTAATGGATGTTGCTTTTGTTGGTTAATATAAGACAAAGTTAGTGGTTTTGAATTTGGGGGGAAAATTGTTTTCTAAATTTTACAATAAGAGGCACTCCTCGCGCTATGATCCAAAGGGTAAATGCAAGAAGAACACCATGAAGTTTCATGTCGAGATAATGACAAATAAATAGTGCAGGGATAAATACTAAAATTGTTGAAAGTACCAATACATTTCTCAGTGTTTTCATTTTTCCTAGCCCCTTAAAAATCCCATCAAAAACAAAGGCTAAAGCACAAAAAGGTTGCATAACAAGAACAATCCAAAAGACCTTATAGAATTCTGTAAGCACCGCTTTTTCAGAAGTAAACAATGTGCCCAATGCATCATAAAAAAGTGCACCAATACCAGCCATCAAAACACCAACAATCAAAGCTCTTTTAAGAAGGCGATTACTTAATTCGACCAAAAGTTTGATTTGATTTGCGCCAAATAATTTCCCTGACATGATGTTTCCAGCACTCGCATACCCATCTACAGCAAAAGCCGCAAAAAACCATAAATTAATCGCAATGGTGTAGGCGGCAATGTATCTGGTTCCATAGCCCGTGGCAAAGCTTGTCGCAAAATATAAGGCCAAGTTTAGGGCTATAGTTCTAATGACAAGATTGCCAATCATGAGTAGAAACTTTGGTATTTCTTTGTTGAAAGGGAGTGAAAATTTTAGTGTAATAGGGGTTTTTTTCAATACTAAAATAGTAGCCATTCCAGCCATTAATAGTTGTGAAAATGCACTAGCAATAGCGGCACCCTTGAGGTTGAGCGCAGGAATAAAATCAGAAATTCCATAAACCAAAACAAAGTCTAAAGCAATATTGACTACCGTACCCATGAGCGCAATAATCATAGGGTAATAGGTGTTTTGAAGCCCTCTAAAAACCCCAAAAACGGCAAAGGTATACAGCGTAAAAGGGAGCCCAATAATTCTGATGTTGTAATAATCCACACTGAATTCTAACAATAGGTCTTTGGCATTGTAAAATTTGAAAACAGGTTCCGAAAAAGGGAAGGTAATAACACAAACAAGAATACTTAGTGCAACGATAATGGCTATGGCTTGTGCGGGAAGTTGTTTGACTTCGTCGAGCTTATTGGCGCCTAAATATTGAGAAATAATAGCTGAAATCGCTGAACGCGATTGGCCTAAAACCCAAATAAGCATCGATAAAAAGGAAGACACAATACCCACTGCAGCAAGTGATTCGGTGGCGTTGGTGGGGATATGCCCAACAATAGCCGCATCGGTCAATGAGAGCACAGGTTCAGAAATTCCTGCAATTATGGCCGGTATGGCTAGCTTGTTGATTTGTTTGTTGCTAATGGAGGTGTTCAAGGCATTATAATTGAATTCAAAAATACATAAAATTCAAATCAACCTCCCATATTACGATAGTATTAATCAATGAGTCCATTGAGGTCGTACGTTGAGAAGAACGCCCAAACCAATTCACTGGATTTGATGTCTGCATTGGTAAACCAAAAATGCTCTCCTCCATATACTTTATAATGCTTAACTACAGAGCTATTTATTCCGTTTTCAAACACAATTTCGTCTACCGTAATTGAATTAGCGGTATTAACATCCTCTAAACTATTGATTTGCGGGGTTGAGTTACATTGATTGTTTTCTACCCAATACCCTAATACATCATCAATGGGGGTGTTCCATGGTTGGATTCCATTGTAGGGGACAACTACGTCGTTAGTGCCGTGAATTTGTAAAACAGGAACTGCTCGCGTTGGGCTGCATTCGTTTAAGGTTTCTGGGGTCATAGACCCCGTAACGGAAGCCACCGCAGCAAATTGAGTACTCATTTGGCAGGCCAATAAAAAGCTCATAAATCCACCATTGGACATTCCTGTGGCGTATATTCTATCGCTATTGATGGTGTAATTTTCTGTGACGATATTGATCAGAAAACTGGTGAATGCGACATCATCGGCAGTGCTTCCAACAGTCCACCCACCTACATTCCAATGTGGTGTCCCCAAAAAATTGCTGCCTTGAGGGTAGACCACAATAAAGTTTTCTTGATCTGCAATTTCATTAAATCCTGTGTAATTCATTAAGCTTTCGTTGTTTCCGCCAAAGCCATGGTATACAAACAACAGTGGTGATGGGGTTTCGGGCTGATAACTTTCGGGGACATATACAATATAATCTCTATCTAATCCTTGAAATAAAACGCCGTATTCGTTTATTCCATAATCAATGGAATTTGATGTTGAAAAACTCACTTCATTTCCATAATATTCCCCAATGGAATTGCTTATAAAGGTTCTTACAAAGTATGTTGTATTGGGCTCTAAATCCTCCACGGTAACACTTATTTCCTCTCCATAAATATTGATGAGATTGTCCTCTATTGTTGGCTGAGGCGTAGTGGCGTACACAAACCCTTGTTGTGCTCCAGGGGCAATGGCACAGTTTTCCACTGCAATGTTAATTGTTCCGTTGAGGGTGGCTGAGGTCTCTGAGCGATTGGTTACAGAGAACGTTTGTAATGTGGGGTCAAATACACACAAAATAGAATCCTCATCACTGCTACAACAAAACAATATAACAGTAAAAAGGAAAACGAGTTTTTTCATAACGCTTGCTTTTTTCAAATATATTGAATTTTATGCCATTATTATGAAACCCTAAAAGCGGAGTATATTTATAGAATATTTGATTACATTTGCAGCGACTAGGGGATGTAGCTCAGTTGGCTAGAGCGCTTGACTGGCAGTCAAGAGGTCGGCGGTTCGAGTCCGCTCTTCTCCACTGGTGTCACCGCTACACTACATAATTATAACCAAAGCCCACCTACAGGTGGGTTTCTTCTTAAATAGCGCTCTTCGCCAGTTTCGAAAAGCACCTAAAAGCACTTCACGACTTTCATTTCAAACATCTCAAAGAACAGTTCAAATGTACTAAAAACTGACAGACATTTGACAGACATTGGCTTTTAGTTGTTTTCTCAACACGCTTTGTTCCAAAGCTACTGAGCTAAGATGTATCAAACTTGGACTAATACTTTGAAATATTTTTTTTAGTTTTAGATAAAATTAAATACTATGAAGAAATTAATATTAGCACTTTTGATTTTCTCTTTAACCTCTTGTAAAGAAAAAGACTGTTGTAAGGTTCAGAAAGAAGAAACAAAAACATTGTCTGCAACAGCGGAGGCTATTAAACAGTACAAATTAAACTTTGAATGGGAGAAAGGTTATGAAATGTGGTCTAAAGTTCCGTGTGCTGTAGATTATCATATGGTAGCGCCAAACTTAAACTTAGAAGCGACAGGAGCAAAAGAAATTGAAGATATCATTTTTGGATTTGTTTCAGAAACAGAACTCAAACAAGAGCTTGTTGATATTGTTGAGCTTGGTAACTATGTTACTTGTTTTCTCAAGTTGACAACAAAAACAGGTGAAACTTTTGATGGTGTTGAGGTTTTTTTACTTAATGAAAAACAGGAGGTTTCTAAAATTTGGGCTCTCTAAATCGATAATTTAAATGGATAACAGTTTACTTATAACACTAATTTGTTATGAGGTGGTGGGCTTGTTATTATACTAAGTACGATAAATAAAAAGAAATGAAAAAACTACTTTTACTCTCCGCCATTCTCGTCTTCGCTTGTAGTAGTGAGGATAGTTCGGATACAAATGATAACAATGATAACAACAATGAACTACTTAATTGTGATGGTAATCCTGTTCCTACTATTGTTTACGGAACACAAGAATGGACTGTTGAAAATGCTTGTCATACTACCTACAGAGATGGAACACCGATACCTCAAGTTACTAATAATAATGAGTGGGGTAGTTTATCTACAGGTGCTTGGTGTTATTATGAAAATGACCCAACCAAAGGTAAACTTTACAATTGGTATGCTGTTGCAGGTATTCACGATAACGACCCTAATACACCAAATAAGGAATTTGCACCTGAGGGTTGGCACGTGCCGAGTGATGAAGAGTGGATAACTTTGAAAGAACACCTTATAGCTAATGGTTATAATTATGATGGAACTACAACAGAAAATAAGATTGGAAAAGCAATGGCATCAACTACAGGATGGGCATTGTATGATGGAATTGATGGAGCAGTAGGTAACAATTTATCATTAAATAATAGTAGCGGTTTTAATGCTTACCCAAGTGGCACTATCGATGTACAGAATATATTTGCGGGATATGGTCTCCAAGCAGGTTTTTGGACTTCAACAAAAATACCATTAGGGTATCAAGGAGTATACCTAGAGACAAATTCTTTTTATTACACTTTATCACAATATAGAACTGATTTGAAAAATTCTTGGAATACGTTTGGAAGTTATTGGGAAGTGGGTAATTCAGTGCGTTTAGTCAAAGACTAACCACTCTACTAATAGGCAAAGGCAAATCAGTAGCTTCTACTATATAGCTTCCATTGTTTGTTTTAAGCGTGTGTATTTAAGCGGTTCTGTTTGCTTTGTTTACCCTGCTAAATCTTTGAATTTAAAGTTGTCTAAACTTTTCTGAATTTAGTTACTGTATTTAGGGTACCAATCCAATTTACCCCCTGATTGATTATAGTCCTGACGTTTACCGTCTTTTCCACACCCTTTACATTCTCCCATATTAAAAAGCCCTCCTCCATAACAGTCTTTACACAAAGGCCCGCAGGTTTCACAAAAAAATCTCATATCGTAGTTGTGGCTTGAAAAAATTTTAGGTTTTTGAATGGTTCCACAATTCCCGCATTTAAAATCTTGATTTGACATATTTTGAATGATTTAATATTAAAGTGTTAAGTTAGGTATTATTTTAATATTATTTGATACATAATTGATACATAATAAAAAAATATTTTGTTTATTTTTCCAACCCTACTAATAGGCAAAGGCAAGTCAGTAGCTTCTACTTTATAGCTACCATTGTCTGTTTACCCTGCTAAATCTTTAAACTTAAAGTTGTCTAAACTTTTTCTGTTTACCTTTTCGTTTCCGTTGCTGTCAACAATAGTTATTTGAATATCCTGTGGGATATCTTCAACTATATGTTGTTCTATAGATTGTTTGGGTAATGAGTGTTTTAAGGCTATGTCTAATAGCTTTAGTTTTTGGGTGTTGTTTAAGGAGTTGTAGTCAAGGTCTTTTAAGATATGTGTTATTAGTGTTTTAAGGTCGTTTCTAAGGTCTATATTTAATGATTTACCTCTTTTACTAATCTTACCTGCGTTACTTGCTGTTTTACTGTTAAAGGGCATAAGTTATATTAAGTTATTTTTTTATATTTATTGTTCACTAAAACAAATATTATGGCTAAAAAGATTACAGAATTAACAGAAAGAGAACTTGCCGAAGGTCAATACAAATACATAAAACAGATTGAAAAAAACACAAGTACAATTAAAACTTGGGTGCTTATTTGGAGTGTTGTTTCAATTCTTGGGATAGTAGGTTTAGTCATTCAGCTTAATTCCTAATAATATCGCTTTACAATGTTCTTTTGCGTTATAAGTATATAATTATTTATAAACTATTTTGTGTTTTTAAATAAGGCGCTGTACTTAAACAACTAAAATATTAATACGAAGTACTGTATTTAATAATAAAACATAGTTATCCTGTATAGTAGATTTAAAGTCTTTTTATATTTCAGAAAACATCTTTAAGCGGGCGTCTGAAGCGCCCAAAAAAGAAATATAAAGCTTATTTAGAAAGCTGAAGAAGAATAAGCCTTTAACGTAAAACGCTTCGTAAAGTTAGTAGATTTTTCGCACATTATCAAGGGCAAAATTGAAGAAGTTTTAGGAAGTTATAAACGAAAATTTAACTAAACCATAGGCATATCTTCTTCTTTAAGTTCTGTTATTTCTAAACCTCTTAAGTAGGTTAGACTTACATTAATTGATGAATGCCCCATCGCTTTCTGTAGCTTGGTAATTGAGCCTGTTCTTTTAAAGATTTCTATAGCCCCAGAGTGTCTAAAAGAGTAGAGCGTTATGCGTTCATCAACTGATTTATTACTGCGCTGAAAAGTACTAAACTTGGACTATTTTTTTGTTTAATTATATTTATATTTGAATAAACAAATTAAAATATTTTACAAATGAAAAAATTATTTACAATTACAATGGCATTAGTGGCTTTTACTATTAGTGCACAAAATGTAACTTTTGGTGCAAAAGCAGGTTTAAACTTTGCAAGTATGACAGGAGACGATGCAGATGGTCTTGACGGAAGAACATCATTCCATTTTGGAGTCACTGCAGAAATTGAAATGTCAGACACATTTTCTATTCAACCTGAATTGTTATATTCAGGACAAGGGTTCACAGACTCTGGGGAGCTTGAATTATACGATGAATTTGGTAATTTCCTTGATGTAGTTGACGCTGATATTACAGCTAAAGTTAATTATTTAAATTTGCCAATTATGCTTAAGTATTATGTTTCTGATGGACTAAGTCTCGAAGCTGGGCCACAAATTGGGTTTTTGTTGGGTGCTAAAGTCAAAGTGGAAGCTGAAGGTGAATCAGAAACAGAAGATGTAGATGATTTAAAATCAACGGATTTTGCGTTTAATTTAGGCGCAGCTTACAAACTTGACTCAGGGTTGAATTTTGGTCTTCGTTACTCAATGGGACTAACTGATGTCCCCGATGGTGATTCTGATGGTTTTAAACACAGTGTATTACAATTATCGGTTGGGTATAACTTCTAAAATTTAAACTTAAAAAAAAGGGGGGGTATAATCCCCCTTTTTTATTAAAGATAATATGAAAAAACTACTCTTAATTTCCGTTTTATTCGTCTTCGCTTGTCAAAAACCAACAAAAATTTCTGAAAAACAAGTTATGGACACATTTGAGGCCTTTTTTGAGGTTTTAGACAACGACTTGGACCGTTTTGATTCTATGGTTACAGACGACTTTTTTATCTTCGAAAATAGCAGACGCTACTCCAAAAATGAATTTATTGCCTTTGTAAAAAGTTTCGATATTATAAGTAGCAAGCGAAAATTTGAAGATGTCACAATCGACTCCGATTTTAATTCGGCACACATTTCTCTTAAACAATTTGGAGAGTTTGTTATAAATACCCCACAAGGAAGGGCCAAACTTGAATTTGAGTGGCTTGAAAGCACATATGCAGTCAAGGAGGACGATACATTGAAGTTTAAATTTTATTTTTCAGAAGCAATCAAAACCAACGCCATTAATTTAGATGCAGAACAACCCAAACCATAGAGATCTTCTCTTAGTTTAGCAATTATAATATTTAACTTATGAATAAACTTGAAAAATTTATATATTCAAAAAAATATCTTCCTTCAATATTATATTTTGGGTCTCTTGGGATAGTCATTTTTGATATTTATTGTAATGAGTTTACGGATTTTGAATTTGTTCCACCAATTTTGGAGACTCCATTATTGTTTTGGTTTTTTTTCATTACCTATTTGGCAGGTAAAAATTTAAAGAAAAACAAATCATAGATTTAGTGAAACCTAATCCATAGGCATATCCTCTTCTTTTAGTTCTACTACCTCTAAACCTCATGAGAAAAGAAATCAATCCGATACCGCCAATAGCAAACAGCATTATGCCTGAATCAAAGAAAAAATACCCGCCGGTTGAATCATTTTTTGTTTCGAAGTTTAGTTGCGAAATGGGCATATAGCTCAATTGTTACGGCTATTTAATTTGAATAATAGTTTTTACAATACGCCTTATCAAAAATGGGATAATTTAAACGTTTGGTCTGAGCCAAATAAACATCCAATTTGGTTTTCTTTTGACCAGAGTTGTGGTAGTCTAAAATACTAATAAATAATTCAATAAAATCGCGGTGACTATTTCTAAATAAGGTTTCGGTTTTAAGTTTAATTAAATCATTACTGATATCTGCACCAGAATCTAATTTTACAATAGCATCTCGTAATTCAAACAAACTGTAGTGGTATTCTTGATAGTAGGGTTTTGAAATTTTATAATGCGCAGTAGATTCTTTCACGAATTTTAACAATTGTACCTCACTGGCTACAATACAAGCAAATAAAAATTCATACAAATAATCAATTTTATTTTTCTTTTTAGCAATAGAACTGATAAATGATAGGGTATGGCTTTCTTTATCACTAAAATCCTTTTTCAAAATTTCAATCCCCTTAAACCGGCCATATAAAATTGGATGAATCTGCTTGATATTTAGAGAAGTTGTAACAAGAGTTACGGGCTGATTATTTAAATATTTACCAAGCTCTACAATGCAGGATGTAAAAAGTATTTGCTCCTTGTCACTTGTTTTTTTGGCTATATTTTTACAATAAGCGCCATAATTACCATTCAAGCTTGAAATATCGATAAAGGAATTAAAAATAGTTGGCGTAAAATATTTTGTCGATTCGAACTCCTTAATTGGGGTTTCCATCTGCTTTAACATTGGGCCTACACAATTTCCTATATAGAGTATCTCTGAATAGTTGTATCGCTTTGGGTCTAGTAAAGGAGAATTAAAAACTAATTTTAAGACGTCAATATTTTTTGTGACAGTTAGTCCACCAATCAGTGTTATTAATAATTCCAAATAATTTTCAGGGCTTATAAATTCATCCTCCATCAATGCCAATGCATATTTGGGATCAATCACAATATTATTATAAATTTTTTGATGAATGTCCCAATTTTTCTTTTGAGGATAGGCCGTACAAAAGTCTATATAAGAGTTGTAACCAACATATATAGAAAGGGTATTCAAAGTACTATTGGATGGCTTTGTCCCCTGTACAACACCATAAAATCTCCTGAGTGTGTTGTAGCTTAAATCAATACCTGTTTCCACATAAATCATCTTGGATAATCGAACACAATCCCCACGGTTTTTAATTTTTAAACCACATTTTTGAGATACTTTGTTTTTAAGCTGATAGAGCATACACTAAATTTTTATAAATGTACTAAAAATGTACTAATTTTTAGCCATATTTTGCTTAAGTTTACTCTTAAAACCAATTTATACTCAAAATGAGAAAATTACTTCTAATCGTTATCCTATTCAGTAGTTTCTTTAGTCAGGCACAGACTAAACTTTATGTTCACCCCGATGGAAAAACCTACGCCTCTAATACAAAGACTATAGCTATACTGCCTTTAAAGGTACAGGTAAAACTTAGACCAAAGCAACTAAAAGACTTTACAACCGAACAAATCATTCAACTGCAGAAAGATGAGGCCATTGACATACAAAAGGCAATGCATACTTGGTTCTTGACGAGGAAGAAAAGAGGATCTTTTGACGCTAAAGTCATCACTCCAGCACGAGCAAATGCGCTTTTGAAAAAGGCCGATATTGATGTTCATGAGTTAGATGCATATTTACCAAGTGAACTCGGTGAAATTCTTGGTGTTGATTGTGTGGTTATGGGAACTTTTGAAACCTCAAAGCCAATGTCTAATGCTGCGTCTATCGCTTTAGGAGCTTTGTTTGGTGCTTTTGGAACAACACAAACCGCTGTTTGTAATATAGATTTTTATAACACCGCAGACGATGAACTTGTGGTAAACTACTTTAAAAAGATTAGAGGGACTATTGGGTCTGATGCCCAAGATATGATCAATATCCTGATGAGGAAAGTTACAAGAAGAATCCCATACACGAACTAATATGAAACACACACTAACATTAATACTAAGTTTATTCCTTTGGAATGCCTCTGCTCAGTTACATCATCAGATGTTATCGAGTCAAGGGAGTACTTCCAAAACCCAAAAAGGAGTGATCGTCACGCAAACCATAGGCCAACAATCCGTAAATGGTAATTATACTGCTGAAGGATTTAACGAGTTTAACACTTTTATTTTTTACAGTACAGGTGTAGCTCACTACATTATCAAACAATTTTAACTCCATGTGAAAAGACTCAATCTTCTAATAATACTAATATCATCTTTAGCGTTTGCACAAACCTGTCCTAACATTGGTTTTGAAAACGGTGATCTAAGTGGATGGGAAGGTGAAACAGGGTTATGTTGTCCTATAGGCACTTCCAATTCAGGGATTATCAATGGCAGACATACCCTTACCTCAGGCACTGGAACAGATCCCTTTACAAATAACGTCGTGACCGTGGTGGCACCTGGAAGCAACTACTCCGCTAGGCTTGGAAACTCCAATGTAGGTGCACAGGCCGAACGTATGCGCTACACCATGACGGTATCTCCAGACAATGTACTGTTTATATACAAATACGCTGTAGTTTTAGAAGACCCAGGCCATCCTTTTGCTGAACAGCCTCGCTTTCAGCTTCGTGTACTAGATCAGAACGGGGTTTTAATTGATCCCATATGTGCAGAGTATATAGTGGTATCTGCACCTACCATCCCTGGGTTTGTATCCATAGGGGGGATACGCTACAAGGACTGGACCACAGTAGGCCTCGACCTGACACCCTTTATGGGACAGACTATTCAACTTGAATTTTCAACGGGGGACTGTGCTCAAGGCGGGCACTTTGGCTATGCCTATGTAGATGCCTCATGTGGACCTTTAGGAATTACCTCTAACTACTGCTCCAATGCACTAAATGCGGAGCTTACTGCACCAGAGGGATTTCAATACCTGTGGAACACTGGAGAGACTACAAGGAGTATCACCGTTAACAATCCTATTGAGGGAAATACCTTCACCTGTATGCTGACCTCAGTAACAGGTTGTCAAGTAGAGCTATCTACGGCACTAGAAATCCAAGATCCTATTGCTGATTTTGAACTGGACCTAAATTGCTATGACAATGTGGTTATGGCCGATACCTCGTTTATTCCACCATCTGTGGTTATTGAAAACTTTGAATGGGACTTTGGAGATGGCACCACTTTTTCAGGTGTTAATGCCACCCATACCTACGCTACTCCAGGGGATTACACTATAACTTTAGATATTTATAACTCAACGGGCTGTGTAAGTAATATCAGTAAAACAGTTACAGTCTACGCACCCCCTACAGCAACGCTGTCCTATGCAAACCCCATCTTTTGTGAAACAAGCGGACCTCAACTACCAACCCTTACAGGAACAGGAGCCTTTAGCGGCGGCGTATACAGCTCAACGACTGGATTAGACATCAACCCCTCAACGGGAATTATAACGCCTACAAATAGCGTACCTGGGGTCTATACAGTGGACTATGCCGTACCGCAATATCAAGACTGTCCTTCGTTTACAGTGAGTTTTCCAATAGAAATCACACCCCTACCCACAGCAGTTATTGACTACAGTGCCTTGGGCTTTTGTGAGGACGATTCCACAATGATAACGCCAGGTCTTGCGGGAACCAATAACTTTTTAGGAGGTAGCTTTTCTTCAACAACTGGACTATCAATTGATACGACTACAGGAGCGATTAACCCTTCGCTTTCAGAAGTTGGACTCTACACTGTCCAATACACTACTGTAGCATTTGGGGGATGTCCCCCTCAAGATTTTACAACTCAGGTTGAAATTTATCCTTTGCCTACGCTATTTTTAGATGATGGATTCATATGCGTTGATGATATGGGGAATGTCACCCAAGACTATTTAATACAGGCCCCACTGGATAATGTCAACTACAGCTATAGATGGTTCTTTAACGGCAGTGAAATCGCTGGGGAAACCTCAAACTTCATAGTCGTAGATCAGGCAGGGACTTACAGCGTTGAAGCGACTGAAAATAGCACCCAATGTAGCTCAGTTTTAGAGTCCTGTAGTGTTGTATCTGTTGCTCCTTTTGATGACTTTACCATGCAGTTCACTAGAGATGGTACCCTTGGGCCAACCCTAGAGGTTACGCCTATTGGTAGTGGCAGTTATTTGTATCAGATCGACTCCAAACCACTGCAAAGCTCTAACATATTTCCAGAGTTACCGTCAGGCATATATGATATTACCGTTTATGATGATAAGCTATGCCACCAAATGACTAAGAGAGCCATTGTGATTGACTATCCACGGTTCTTCACACCTAATGGTGATGGGTACAACGACAGGTGGAATCTCAAAAATATTACTTCACTTACAGGAATTAAAATATCAATCTTCAATCGATATGGTAAGCTCATGGCTGAGATTCGTCCTGAGCAGTTGGGTTGGGATGGTCTACATAAGGGATATAAGCTCCCTGCAGATGACTATTGGTTTAAGGTGAACTACGATGGTTTAATTGATCCAGCCGACACCGTTGTATGGAAAGAATTTATAGGGCATTTTAGTCTGAGGCGTTAGGATACGTAGGTAACACATACACCCCTATTGCTCAATTATTGATTTTGAGAGACTTGTTTAATATAAATAGTCCTTTAAAAGCTTTACAGAGATGTAGGGCTTTTTTTCATGCCTTTCGGCACCAAAGGATTGATGATTTTAAACCACAAAGGAGGCACAAAGCTTAGCAAAATAGAGGCCGGATAGCCCAAAGGTAAAGTAGGACTTTCGTCATAGCTGTTTAAAAGCTGATACTTTTTGGACGATTTGTAATGATGGTCACTATGGCGGGTAAGCTCGTACAGCACAATGCGACCAATATTAAAATTAGAATTCCAAGAATGGTGCGGCTGCACACGTTCGTATCGCCCCGAAGGCGTTTTCAATCTTCTTAAACCATAGTGTTCTATATAATTGATGCTTTCCAAAAAGAGAAAAGAAATCACCCCGATGGCGATAGCAAACAGCATTACGCTTGAACCAAAGAAAAAATACACCCCAAAAACATAAGCCGGCTGAATCAAATGATACCACAACATATCATTTTTAATGGACAAAAAACCTTTGTTTTGGCGCTTTAAAAGCTGCATTTGTTGTTTCCATGCGTCGCCATATTGTTTGGTCACGGATGTCCACCAAAAAGAATATACCGTTTGGTTGTATTTGGCCGTAGCACCGTCCTCTGGCGTAGCCACGTTGAGGTGATGCCCAAAATTATGCTCGATATAAAAATGCATATACAAACAAGGCATATACAAACATTTGCTCATAAACCGTTCAACATAAGTCGTACGATGCCCCAATTCATGGGCAACATTGATGCCATTAGTAGCCAAAAGGATTCCTGCCGAAAGACTTAACCCTATCAATTCGTAGGGGGCATAAACTTCGGTTTGAATTTTCGAAAACACAAAAACCAAAAGCCCCAAAACAAGAGGAAGATTGATGTACAACATCAAATCAAAAATCCATTTCTTTTTTTTATTTAACACTTCTTCTTTAGAAAGATTATCGCTGTTTTGTCCAGTAATGATGTCCAAAAAAGGGAGGATAACAAAAGCATAAAAAACT
The DNA here is from genome assembly GCA_038138145.1 of Formosa sp. Taxonomy (GTDB): domain Bacteria; phylum Bacteroidota; class Bacteroidia; order Flavobacteriales; family Flavobacteriaceae; genus UBA3537. The sequence continues at coordinate 11,120 of JAYQDD010000007.1, read as the reverse complement.
GCTGTGTAGGTCATAATCCCTTCAGACTCAAAAGAGAGATAAGCCGAAAGCGGTATGGTGTATGCAAATAAATATTTTAAGTCTTTCATTCTTGGAATATAATAAATTTAAAATAAATTGGATTTTAATTCAAATTTAACCATAACAATATGTTCTAAATCACAACAAAAATTTCAAACCTTTGTGGGATTTTTTATTTTTGAACAAAAAGCAAAACACATGAAATTATTAAAAGAATTTAAAGACTTTGCCGTCAAAGGAAACATGTTGGATATGGCGATTGGAATCATTATTGGTGCGTCGTTCAATGCGATTGTCAATGTATTAGTGAAAAATATCATCCTACCTCCAATATCGTTACTTTCAGATGGGATTAGTTTTGAGGAAAAGAAAATCATTTTAAGAGAAGCCAGCAGCAAGGCCGCACAAGTATCTATAGATTATGGTTTACTGATTGAAACTGTTTTGGATTTTTTGATTGTTGGCTTTACCATTTTTATTGTGGTAAAATTTATAAACAAGCTAAAAAATCAGGCCAATGATATAGAAGACCAAACGGTTCCAACGCCAGTTGATATCGAATTATTATCAAAAATCAAGGATTTGCTCGAGGAGCAGAACAAGACATTAACTAAGAAATAGAGGACTTAGCATATAATCGTGCAACATATTTTCCAATGACATCAAATTCCAAATTTACTACAGTACCCACCTCGAAGGTATGAAAATTGGTGTGCTCATAAGTATAAGGAATGATGGCAACACTAAAGCCATTGTCTTTAGAATTCACCACCGTCAAGCTCACACCGTTGACCGTAACTGAGCCCTTTTCAATGGTAACATTGCCTAAGCTAGGGTCGTATTCAAAATTGTATATCCAACTTCCATTCTGTGCTTCAATACCAGTACACTTTCCCACCTGATCGACATGCCCCTGCACCATATGACCATCCAATCGTGCACCAAGTTTTAGTCCGCGTTCTAAGTTTACAATTGCACCAATTTTTAAGCTGTTGAGGGTGGTTTTGTCTAGCGTTTCTTTGATTGCTGTTACCGTGTAGCTTGTTGGGGTAAGGTCAACCACTGTAAGACAAACTCCATTGTGTGAAACACTTTGATCTATTTTTAGCTCGGAGGCCAATGTGCTCTTTATCGTTAAATGTAAATTTGTATCCTCCTGTTTTAGTGATTCAACTACGCCTAAATCTTCAATTATGCCAGTAAACATGCTTTTTATTCGTTAAATTTGCAATGTCAAAATTACAAACAATAGACATCATTATTGATGAGAAAAGAAAAAAAAATAAAAATTGGAATTACCATAGGGGATTTAAACGGTGTTGGAGGCGAGCTCATCATAAAAACATTTGAGGACAAAAGACTACTGGATTTTTGCACTCCAATTGTCTACGCATCAACCAAGACCATGTCTTTTTTGAAGAAGCATTTTCAAAGTTCAATGGTCTTTAATAGTATACAAAAATCAAATCAGGCCATCGACAGTAAACTTAATGTGGTGAATGTGTGGAATGAAGATGTGGCTATTGAGTTTGGTAAAGAAACGCCCGAAGCTGGACAATACGCACTGTTATCACTCAAAGCAGGGGTGGAAGATTTGAAAAACAATGCAATTGACGTTTTGGTGACCGCACCCATTAATAAACACAACATTCAATCTGAAGCATTTCAATTTCCAGGACACACCGATTTTTTGAATCAACAGCTGGAAGGCGATAGTTTGATGTTTATGGTGTCAGAATCGTTGAGGGTAGGACTGCTCACAGATCATGTTCCAGTCGGTGAGGTGCCACATCACCTCAATGAATACCTTATTCTAAAGAAAATAGAATGTATACACCATTCTCTAAAAACGGATTTTGCCATAAGAGCACCAAAAATTGCAGTTTTAGGCATCAATCCGCACACTGGAGATAATGGCGTTATTGGAACAGAAGACGATACACTTTTACGTCCTGTATTGGAAAAAATAAAAGCAACAGGTAAATTGGTATTTGGCCCATATGCTGCCGATAGTTTTTTTGGATCTAACAATTATCAAAATTTTGATGCCATTGTTGCCACTTATCACGATCAAGGGCTTATCCCTTTTAAAACATTGACTTTTGGCAATGGCGTAAACTACACCGCAGGGTTAAATAAAGTTCGCACTTCACCAGATCATGGAACGGCTTACGATATTGCTGGGAAAGGGATTGCGAACAATGATTCATTTAAAGAATCCATTTTTATGGGGATGCAGATTTTTAAAAACAGAAATATGGATATCATATTGAACGAAAATCCGCTTGAACACCAAGCCCACAAGAGAAAATAAAAAACTTGAGTTTACGCAAAACCTAAAAAAAATGTATATATTTGCACGCTCGAATATGCAGTATCATGAAGCCTTTAAAAGCATTTGATGTACAATTTGTAGGACTTAAGCTTGGCGAGCATATTTTTGAGTATGATATAGAGCACACGTTCTTTGAACATTTTGAATATGACGAGTTTAATGACGTTCAATTAAAAACAACGCTTAAATTTCAAAAAAAAACAACCCTTTTGGAGTTGGATTTTGAAGTTGAGGGTACTGTAAATCTTAATTGTGACCTCACAAATGAACCGTTTGACCAGCCCATCAAATCTAATTTTGGTTTGATTGTAAAATTTGGTTCCGAATATAATGACGACAACGATGAAATATTAATTGTTCCACATGGAGAATACAAAATCAATGTTGCACACTATATTTATGAACTTATTGTGTTGTCTGTTCCACAAAAACGACTTCACCCTGGCATTAAAGACGGGACGCTAAACTCCGAAATACTCGAAACATTAGAAGACTTAAGCCCAAAAAGCTTAGACAATAAAAATTCTGACAAGGAAACAGATCCGCGTTGGGATTCATTAAAAAAATTATTAACGGATAAATAACATAAAAAATGGCACATCCTAAAAGAAAAATCTCGAAAACAAGAAGAGATAAAAGGCGTACCCATTACAAAGCAACTACCCCGCAAATTGCCACTTGCCCAACAACAGGTGAAGCACATTTGTACCACAGAGCACATTGGCACGAAGGGAAGTTGTATTACAGAGGTCAGGTCCTTATTGACAATACAGCTGCAGAAGAAAATGTAGCCTAAAAGCACAAACGTATTCTATTAAATAAAACGCTCTTTGAGCGTTTTTTTTTAATTTAAAAATTACAATTTTTGCCCATTTTTGAACAAAAAACAGTATTTTTGGTGCGTTTTTTAATGTTTTTTGGTGAAAAATCATCAAAACCTATGACTTTAATAAAATACATATGAGTAAAATCTCAGCAGCAATAACGGCTGTAGGCGCATACGTCCCAGAATTTGTACTTACAAATACCATGTTAGAAAATATGGTGGATACAAATGACGAGTGGATCACCACAAGAACGGGAATCAAAGAGCGAAGAATACTTAAAGCCGAAGGTAAAGGAACCTCATTTCTTGCCATCAAAGCTGCTCAGGATTTAATTCAAAAACAACAACTGGATCCCAAAACTATAGATTTAGTTATTGTTGCTACAGCAACTCCAGACATGAAAGCCGCCTCTACGGCTTCATACACCGCAACACAAATAGGGGCTACAAATGCTTTTTCATACGATATGGATTCTGCTTGTTCAAGCTTTCTTTTTGGTATGTCTACAGCAGCAAGTTATATAGAATCTGGGCGTTATAAGAAAATACTCCTTATTGGCGCAGATAAAATGTCTTCAATCATCAATTACAAAGATCGAGCAACATGCATAATTTTTGGGGATGGTGCTGGAGCTGTTTTATTCGAACCTAACGAGGATGGACTTGGTTTGCAAGACGAGTACCTAAGAACGGATGGTACAGGAAGAAACTTTCTTCAAGCAACATACGGAGGTTCTTCTCATCCAATTACACACGAGGTGTTGGATAATGGAGGCCACTATGCTTTTCAAGAAGGGAGAACAGTGTTCAAAAATGCCGTATTTAATATGGCCGATGCTGCAGTAAAAATATTGGAACGCAATGCCCTCACAAAAGACGACGTTCAGTGGCTAGCAGCCCATCAAGCCAATAAGCGCATCATCGATGCTACAGCACAGCGAATGGGCTTGGAAGACGAGAAAGTAATGTTGAATATTGAAAAATATGGAAATACAACTTCCGCTACACTTCCGCTACTCATAAATGATTATGAAACAAAACTCAAAAAAGGAGACAACGTCGTTTTTGCTGCTTTTGGCGGTGGGTTCAGTTGGGGGGCTATTTACCTAAAGTGGGCATACACAAAAAATAAAACTAACTAATATTAAATACTTTAATTATGGATTTAAAAGAAATTCAAAATTTAATCAAATTTGTTGCTAAATCAGGCGCAAGCGAAGTAAAGCTTGAAATGGATGATGTAAAAATCACCATCCGTACAGGCAAAGAATCAGATGCAAAACAAGTTCAACAACTAACAGTACCTGTCCCAATGCCTACAGCACCAGTGGCACCAGCACCAGTGGCACCAGCACCTGTCGCTGCACCTGCACCAGCTGAGGCACCAAAAGCAGAAGCCGCAGCAGAAGATTCTAAGTATATTACCATCAAATCTCCAATCATTGGGACATTCTACAGAAGACCTTCACCAGACAAACCAATTTTTGCAGAAGTTGGACAATCCATTGCAGAAGGTGATGTTTTATGTATCATTGAAGCCATGAAACTTTTTAATGAAATTGAATCTGAAGTTTCAGGAAAAATTGTCAAAATCTTAGTCGATGATGCTTCTCCTGTAGAATTTGATCAACCTTTATTCTTGGTTGACCCATCTTAATTTGAATTCTAAAAGTGCCAAAAGGCACTTTAAAAGAAGAAATTAACGTTTTAAAATTAACAGTTATGTTTAAAAAAATATTAGTTGCAAACCGTGGAGAAATTGCACTAAGGGTCATCAGAACCTGTAAAGAAATGGGCATTCAAACCGTGGCCGTTTATTCTACAGCAGATGCAGAAAGTCTACATGTAAAATTTGCCGATGAGGCCGTGTGTATCGGTCCAGCGTTGAGTAGCGAATCGTATTTGAAAGTTGCCAATATTATTGCTGCAGCAGAAATTACAAATGCTGATGCCATTCATCCTGGATATGGGTTTTTATCAGAAAATGCGCGTTTTTCAAGAATATGTGAAGAACATGGAATAAAATTCATTGGTGCATCGCCAGAAATGATAGACCGCATGGGAGATAAAGCCAACGCAAAAGCCACCATGAAAGCGGCTGGAGTTCCTTGTGTCCCTGGCAGCGATGGTGTGATAGAAACCTTTGAAGAATGCAAAAAAATTGCTAAGTCAATTGGATACCCTGTAATGCTCAAAGCCTCTGCAGGAGGAGGCGGAAAAGGAATGCGCGCCGTCTGGAAAGAAGAAGACCTAAAAGATGCGTGGGATTCTGCACGACAAGAATCTAAAGCAGCATTTGGAAATGACGATATGTACATGGAAAAACTCATTGAAGAGCCAAGACATATTGAAATCCAAATCGTTGGCGATTCCAATGGTAAGGCATGTCACTTATCAGAAAGAGATTGTTCTGTCCAAAGACGTCACCAAAAACTCACAGAAGAAGTTCCATCGCCATTCATGACGGACGCTTTGCGTAAGAAAATGGGTGAAGCTGCTGTAAAAGCCGCTGAATTCATCGAGTACGAAGGCGCTGGAACGGTAGAATTCTTGGTCGATAAACACCGAAATTTCTACTTTATGGAGATGAACACTAGAATACAAGTAGAGCATCCTATTACAGAACAAGTGATCGATTTTGATTTGATTCGAGAGCAAATTTTAGTCGCTTCTGGAGTCGCTATTTCAGGTAAAAACTATTTTCCAAACCTTCATTCTATTGAGTGTAGAATTAATGCGGAAGATCCGTTTAATGATTTTAGACCGTCACCAGGAAAGATCACAACGCTACATTCCCCTGGAGGTCATGGAGTTCGTTTAGACACTCATGTTTATGCAGGTTATGTGATTCCACCAAATTACGATTCTATGATCGCCAAACTTATCACCACTGCGCAAACGCGTGAGGAAGCAATTTTTAAAATGAAAAGAGCGCTTGATGAATTTGTTATTGAAGGTATCAAAACAACCATCCCTTTTCATAGACAACTCATGGATCATCCCGACTATATTGCTGGGAATTATACCACGAAATTTATGGAAGATTTTGTCATGGAATCTCCAAATTAAAAGACTAAAGAAACTCCGAACATTTTCGGAGTTTTTTTTTGAAAACCATTAACTTTAGGGTATGAATTTATCCTATTGGGAGCAAAAAGAATGGTTAAGCAATATTGATTTTACAATTGTTGGCAGCGGCATTGTAGGGCTGAGCACAGCTGTATTTCTCAAAAAACGGTTTCCGAAAGCTAAAATTTTAGTTTTAGAAAAAGGAGTTCTTCCCCAAGGGGCGAGCACAAAAAATGCTGGGTTTGCATGCTTTGGTAGTTTGAGTGAACTTCTGGAGGATTTGAAATCACATTCTGTAGATGAGGTTTTATCATTACTCAAAAATAGAGTCGATGGACTGCAATTACTTCGTCAAATGCTTGGTGATAAGGCATTGGATTATAAGCCTTACGGCGGATATGAATTATTTTTAGAAAAGGATCAAGAATTTTTCAACACTTGCCTTGAAAAAGTTAAAGACATCAACACGTTGCTTTCACCGGTTTTTAAAGCTGATGTTTTCTCTGTCGTTTCAAATAAGTTTCATTTCAAAGGGATTCAACCTCAATACCTATTCAATCAATTTGAAGGTCAAATAGATACTGGCAAAATGATGCATTCGTTAATCCAAAAAACCCAAAACCTAGGCATCACTATTTTGAATTCAACAACTGTTGATTCGTTTGTGGAAAACACAAATTCTGTTCTAGTAAAAACGAATCATTTTGAATTTAATTCTTCAAAATTAATAATTACCACAAATGGATTTACAAACAAGTTAGTTCAACAGGATTTGAAACCTGCTCGAGCACAAGTACTCATTACAAAACCTATAACAAATCTTAAGATTAAGGGCACGTTCCATTTGGATTGTGGGTACTATTACTTTAGAAATATTGATAATAGAATTCTTTTGGGCGGAGGACGAAATTTGGATTTTATGGGGGAAACAACAACTGAAATGAATACAACGGCCAAAATTCAAAACGAGTTAGAATCGCTTTTACACAATGTAATTCTTCCAAATATAAAGGTTGATATTGACAAAAGATGGTCTGGAATAATGGGTGTAGGCCAACAAAAACTACCACTAATTAGGCAATACTCAGATTGTATTTTTATGGGTGTACGTATGGGCGGCATGGGCGTGGCTCTTGGTGCTGGTGTGGCTAAAAAGATTGTAGATTTAATTCCATAAAAAAAGCTGCCAAAACAGCAGCTTTTACGTGATTTATTTAAAAATCAATTAACTTCAAATGTGATTTTTAAATTCACTCGAAATTCATCAACACGATCTCCATTCACTGTTGCACTTTGATCTTGTACGTATACAGACCGAATGTTTTTTACAGTTTTTGATGCATGTTTAATGGCTTTTTGAGTAGCGTCTTCCCAACTTTTATTGGAATTAGACAGCACCTCAATAACTTTGAGTACTCCCATAATAGATAGATTTAAGGTTTATAAAAATTTAAAGTATAAATATATAAAAATAATTCAGAATTTACCCGTTAAGGGCTTTTACTGAATTTATTTTATCCCCCATCATGTCCTTTAGAATAGCTTCAATACCATTTTTTAGGGTGAACGTAGATGAGGGGCATCCACTACAAGCTCCTTGAAGAATTACCTGTACCGTTTTGCTTTTGGCATCATAAGAATCAAACATAATGTTTCCGCCATCACTTGCTACTGCCGGTTTTACGTGTTGCTCAAGGATGTTAATGATTTCTTTTGAGATATCATCTAACTGTTCATAAGCCTTATCCAATTGCTCAGTTGTTTTTTCGAGTTCTTCAGTGGCAGTACTCAGCATCATTTGTTTTCCTTGTTCTATGTATGTTTTGATATATGTTCGAACTTCAAGGGTAATATCCTCCCATTCAACCACATCATATTTTGTTATAGAAACATAGTTTTTGTCTAAAAAAACAGATTTTACAAAAGGAAATTGAAACAAAGCCGTTGCAAAGGGAGATGGTTTTGCTTCTTCAATTGAGCCAAATTCGAAAGACGAATTCACTAAGTTTTTATTGGCGACAAATTTCAACACTGCTGGATTTGGTGTACTTTCTGCATAAATAGTGATGGCGCTTTTTTTGGATTGCTCTGCAATTACAACTACTCCGTCGTTGTTGAGATAGTCTTGAATCTGCGTAGCAACCTCATTTTGAACATCGCTCCATGCCACAATATCATAGCGCTCAATAGCCACAAAATTCCCCGAAATGTAAACTTTTTTGACGAACGGTAAATAAAACAATTGTTGCGCCAAAGGTGAATTTTTGGCTTCATCAATATTAGCATATTCAAAACTCTCATACTGAACAAGGAATGTATTAGCTTCGAATTTTAATATTTTAGGGTTGCTTGTTTCTTGAGGAGTAATGTGAATAGAACGCATATTTATTTTTTGGCAAAGATACTAAAGAAATCTCTTGCTGCACTCCAAAATAGCGCATCATAAAGAGGAAATATGGAGCATGAAGAGGGCGCATTTTAAAACAAATCGATATATTTGAGTAATATCCAATTTAACTTGAAGACTTTAAATTACATTTTTGCACTAATGTTAGCATGCGGATTTTATGCTCATGCTCAAGATATTAATATGCAAAATGGGGCTGTAAATAAATGCAGCGGTACACTTTTTGATTCTGGGGGTGCCGGCAATTATGCCAATAATGAAAACTTTACGCTTACCATTTGTGCTGAAAATGCAGGAGATGCTGTTCAGCTCGATTTCACATTTTTTGACACGCAAGCTAACGCAGATTATCTTACCATTTATGACGGTAATGATACAACAGCTACGGTTATAGGAGTATTCGATGGGAATACAAGTCCAGGAGTTATACTTGCTACAAACTCATCAGGGTGCCTTACATTAACTTTTGAAAGTAGTCCATCAATTTCTAGACAGGGCTTTGAGGCGAACATTAGTTGTGCAACGCCATGCCAAGACATCGAGGCATTTGTTGCAACCACAGATCCTCCTGCTGGTTTGGGGGGCAATATAGTCATTAATCAAGGGGATACGGTTGATTTTACTGGAGGCGCAAACTTTTCTTTAGATGGGACTGGTGCAACTTATGATTGGGATTTTGGGGGAGAAGATACCGCAACAACTGATTCTGGAGATACAGTTGTCAGTCATACGTTTAATAACATTGGAACATTTACGGTCACACTTACCGTAACGGATGCAAATCCAACAGGATGTTCAGATTCTACTACTATTGTTGTTCAAGTACTAGGCCCTTATTTGTTAGTAGATCAAACAACCTATTCTGTAGAGCAGTTGGTAGAAGATATATTAGTGAATAGTTCGTGTGTTGAAATCTCAAATGTAGTTTCATCTACAGGAACTACTTTTAGTACAAGTGAACCCAATGGTATCGGGTATTTTTCGGGCAATGGTGTTTCTTTTCCTTTCACTGAGGGAATTTTACTAACAACAGGAGATGCTTCAGAAGCTGAAGGCCCAGAAACAGGGAATCCATTGGGCTCTGGTACAACTATGTGGCTAGGAGATTTAGATTTAGAAAATGCAATTCCTGACCTTAGCCCAGGCCAAACAACCAATGCTACCTTCATTCAATTTGATTTTATTCCGCTCGCCAATTCGATTAGTTTTAATTTTGTTTTTGCTTCTGAAGAATATGGTTTTTATCAATGCGATTACACTGATGCATTTGCTTTTCTTTTAACGAATAATACAACAGGGCAAACCACAAATTTAGCATTGGTTCCAGAAACAAACGATCCAATTTCTGTTTTGAGTGTACGTGACGGGGCATACAATTCATCTTGCTCTTCTTCAAATGAAGAGTTTTTTGCGGCGTATTATGGTACTGGAGGATTACCTGCAATTGATAGCCCCATTGATTTTATTGGGCATACCGTAAGTATGTTAGCCCAATCTACAGTTATTCCAAACACAAGCTATACAATTAAATTGGTTATTGCGGACGACGGTAATGGTTTTGATGATACCATTTATGATGCTGCTGTATTTTTGGAAGGAGGGAGTTTTGATTTAGGTGGAGATCTTGGTAATGATGTCACTATTGAAGGCGGAACAGCATTGTGCTTGGGTGATACCATCACACTAGATTCGCAATTGCCTGGTGCTGAACACACATGGTATCTCGATGGTAATGTTATTGAGAATGAATCTTCTTCAACACTCGATATTAGTGTTGCAGGAACTTATGCCGTTGATATTTCTTTTGGGGAAGATTGCGTTGCTTCGGATTCTATTTTAATAGAATACAAGCTTTCGCCAACTATTGAATCGATATCAGATTTAATCCTTTGTAATGCTGGAAGTCCAACATTTGACCTTACAGAAAATAACGCCCTCATACTAGGAACTCAAAATCCTGGAGACTATAATATCACCTACCACAACTCGTTAGCTGCCGCTGAAAATGATAATACACCTATAACTACAACCCTAACAAATTATACAGCGACTTCAAATCCTGAAACCATCTTTGTCCGCATTGAAGATGCATTGACCGAATCATGTTTTGTCACAGGGGCATTCGATTTAATTCTAACCGATGGACCACCAATTTCTAATGCCTCTGACTTAGTTTTATGTGACGATTTGTCCAATGATGGGGTAGAAGAATTTAACTTAGAGTTACGAAATAGTGATATTTTGGGGACTCTAAATCCAGCTACTTATAACGTCACATATTATACAACTTTTGAAAACGCAAATATACCCCAAAACGAACTCCCATTACTTTACAGTTCTGCAACAAATCAACCGATATTCGTAAGAATAGATAGTGTAGATGATGAAGATTGTTACAATGTCAGCTCCAATCCATTATTCAATTTGATAGTGACCAACAAAGCTACAGCTATAACACCCAA
>JAYQDD010000006.1:0-163560 GCA_038138145.1 Formosa sp. | reverse complement strand
CGACCTGCTGATTACAAATCAGCTGCTCTAGCCAGCTGAGCTACATCGGCTTTTTAATGTTTTTTGCACATAAAAAAAGCCCGCTATTTCTAACGGACTGCAAAGGTATATATATTTTTTTGGTTTCAAAACATTTTTTTGAATATTTTTATGAGGTTTGTTGACGTATTTTTTCTTTTCGTTTTTTCAGCTGGCGTTCCAATATATGAACCGCTGTATCTACACCCTCTTCAAAGCTTTTACATTTTTTCTTTACGACCAGACTATCTCCTGGAACCGAAAGCTTGGCCTCAAATATTTTGTTCTCCTTTTCTGAAGTATTTTCTACCTTAAGAAATACGTCTGACTTGATTATTTTATCATAAAACAAATCAAGTTTATTCATTCGTTTTTGAATGAAGGCGCTTAGTTTTTGATCAATATTAAAATTGATGGACTGGATATTTACTTTCATAACGGATAAATTTTAATTAATTATAATTTTGTTTGTCTCGGGTGTGCCTTGGCATACACTTTTTTGAGTTCCGAAATATTGTTGTGTGTGTATACTTGAGTAGCAGCCAAACTTGAATGCCCCAAAAGCTCTTTTACTGCATTAAGGTCTGCCCCATGATTCAACAAATGTGTTGCAAATGAATGCCGTAAAATATGAGGACTCTTTTTTACTTTTGATGAAACCTCAGAAAAATAGGTGTTGATGATTCTGTACACCAATGCGCCATAAATTTGAGCACCTTTTTGGGTCAAAAAAAGAAAATCAGGAGTTTTGATTTGAGGTAAAGCTTTGCGCATTTCAAGATAAGATTTTAAGGTTTGTTGCACTGTAGTTAATAACGGAATGTAGCGCTCTTTATTGCGTTTGCCTAATACTTTTATTTGCTGTTGTTCAAAATCGATATCTTTGAGTTTTAGGTTGATCAACTCTGAGCGGCGCAATCCTGTGGAATATAATAACTCTACAATAAGTTTATTCCTCATGGCTTCAAAATCGTGGGTCGCTGCTGAATTTAAAACCGCTTCTATTTCCTGTTCAGAAAAAGGAATATGTACTTTTTTTTGAACTTTCAACGCTTTGTGTTTGGCCAAAGGTGAATGTGCAACATCGCCTATTTTTATTAAAAATTTATAATAGGTATTCAACGAGGACGTTTTTCGGTTTATGGACCGATTACTCAATCCACTATCGACAAGCTTAATAATCCAACTTCTAATTTGGGCATAATTTACTTCCGCTAAATTGTCGTCAGAAAAGTTCGTCAACAAGAAGGACCGAAAGTCTTCTACATCCTTGCGATAGGCCGCAACGGTATGTGCAGCATAGTTTTTTTCTAAAGAAAGATAATCAACAAAAGACTGAATGGACATAGGGTGCTATTAGTACCCTAAGATACAAAAAATTCAATAGCTTTTGCTGATTATCTTATAGGTTTACGACGACTAGTCCTTTTTTTCAAAGAATCCACTAGCAGCCCCAATGGCACCACCAACAATAGCAAGAGAAATGGTTTCAATAGCTATAGTAATAAAAAAATCGGTGCTAATACACTTACTGGAGAACCAGAAAAAACACATACTCAAGCTGTAGAGAAGTCCAATGACAAAACCAGCTTTAAGCCCAGTCGAAAACGTTGAGATGTTGGCCCAGCGGTTGAAAATGAGCGCAATCAAAAGCGCCATAAACAAACAGCCAAGAGCAATCATCCACATGCATGGCTCAGAATCACCATGTAGTTCTGTAAATAACACGCCGTAAAATAACCAGCCAAGTAAAAAATAAACAATGGCACCTACGATGCCCGATAAGAGAAATGATTTGGTGTTCATATCAAAATAAATTTAGGTTAGATTCAAATATAAACAAAAAAAAACACCTTTTGCAAGGTGTTTTATATTTTAACATATTCTACGGCTACAGATTCTCGGCATCTCTTAAGCCTTGAATGTACTGCGCTTTTTGAATTTCTGCTCGTCTTTTTACGGAGGGTTTTGTAAATTGTTTACGTGTTTGTAATGAACGTTTTGTCCCTGTACGGTCAAATTTACGTTTGAAGCGTTTTAGCGCTCTATCTATGTTTTCTCCTTCTTTTATTGGTATTATTAGCATAAATGTAAACCTCCTTTCTTTAGAATTAAGAGTGCAAATATATAATCTTAATTATGATATGGCAACAATTTATTTTAAAATATTTCGGGCAATGACTAATTTTTGTATTTCTGTAGTCCCCTCTCCGATGGTACAGAGTTTTGAATCTCTATAAAATTTTTCAACAGGATATTCTTTGATATATCCATAGCCCCCATGAATTTGCACGGCTTCATTGGCAATGCGTACACAGGCCTCACTGGCATACATTTTGGCCATAGCCCCTGCGGTGGTAACCTTTTCGCCATTATTTTTCATGGATGCTGCTTTGTGTACCAAAAGTTCAGACGCTTGAATTTCGGTGGCCATATCAGAGAGTTTAAAAGAAATGCCTTGAAAACTCGAAATAGGTTTTCCAAATTGTTCACGTTCTTTAGAATATTTTAGTGCCGCCTCATAAGCCCCTTTGGCTATCCCTAAAGATAAGGCCCCTATGGAAATTCGTCCTCCGTCTAAAAGTTTAAGCGATTGGACAAAACCCTCGCCTTCAGCGCCTAGCATGTTGTCTTTGTGGACTTTACATTGATCAAAAATAAGTTCTGCGGTTTCGCTTGCACGCATGCCTAATTTGTCTTCTTTTTTTCCAGAACTAAATCCTGGCGTCCCTCGCTCCACCACAAATGCAGACATCCCATGTGCGTCGCCTTTTTCTCCAGTGCGTGCAACCACAACGGCTACATCTCCACTTTTGCCGTGGGTGATGAAATTTTTGGTTCCATTCAATATGTAATGGTCACCATCTTTGGTGGCAGTCGTATTCATTCCGCCGGCATCACTTCCCGTGTTGTGTTCCGTAAGACCCCATGCGCCAATCCACTCACCAGAAGCGAGTTTTGGCAACCACTTTTGCTTTTGCTCTTCATTTCCAAAATAAAAAATATGGCCTGTGCACAATGAGTTGTGTGCCGCTACTGATAATCCTATGGAAGGATCAACCTTAGCAATTTCTTCAATTATAGCTACATACTCATGATACCCCAAACCTGACCCTCCATATTCTTCAGGAATAAAAATACCCATAAACCCCATTTCTCCTGCTTTTTTAAGGACCTCTAAGGGGAAATGTTGGGTTTCGTCCCATTCCATGATGTGGGGGCGAATGTATTGTTCTGCAAAGTCACGCGCCGATTCGGCTATGAGTTGTTGTTCTTCAGAGAATTGAAAATTCATATGGGTCTAATTTACGTACAAATATAGTTTAATTATGTCTAATTTATCGGTCGGAAAATCTTTAAGTTTTGTTAATTCCTCTAGTACCTGAAAACCCTCTTTTAACACCCGCATTTCTACAATGGAATAAGCTAATTCGTAATCAATAAATGGAATTTTTACCAAATCTTCTTGATGCGCTTCATTTAAATTTATTTTAACAATACTCCGTGGTTGTTTGATAACAAAACGCTGTTTGATGCGTTCAATTACCTCATCGGTTAATCCATAAACAGCTTTAAGCTCGACCATGTCAGCAAAACCACCGTCGAATTTTGATCTATACCGTAAAATACGCTCAGAAAGTTTTGGCCCAATACCATATACACTTTGAAGTTGTGTTGCTGTTGCCAAATTTAAATCCAACATCGTATTTTTGGGTTTGGGCTTTTTTTGTTGCGCTTGAGTAACCCATTTTGGAAACTTAAAAAAAGGAGAAATCGTATGAAGCAACGAATCCGAAACACCAGTCACTTGTTGAAATTCTTTTGCAGAATTGACCCAGCGATCTTTGGCTCTAAATATTTGCAAACGTTCTATTTCTTCAACAGACATTCCTAGGGTGTATCCTTTATATGGTGTGATGAAATTAGGATTAAACGGATAAATTTTTGGTTTAGATTCCTCAACACTTTTTTGCTGTAATGCTGCATATTCTTTTTCGAATGATTTTAATGAAGTCTTATCGGGAGTAACTGAAAGTAAATCATTTTGTGGTGCAAAAAATAGAACTAATTGCATACTAAGAATAATCACAAAAAGGATAAAAACTCCTATTCTTTGGCGTTTTGAAAATCTGTGGGGCACAAAAAAAGATTAATTTCCTATTGTTTGATCGCTTTAAGATATTTGTCCAATTCTTTTTTCACTTTTGGTGCCAAAATTACAATTCCAATCATATTGGGGACCATCATGGCAAAAATCATAGCATCGGAAAAACCAATGACTGACCCTAAACTTGCCGCTGAACCAACAATGACAAAAAGACAAAAGATGATTTTGTAGGTATATTCCATTTTTTTGGAACGTCCAAACAAATAAGCCCATCCTTGAAAACCATAGTATGACCAAGAAATCATAGTACTGAATGCAAACAATACCACGGCGATGGTTAGTACATAAGGAAACCACGAAATTGCGGATTCAAAAGCGCCAGAAGTCAACAATATGGCTTGTGCATCATTTAACGACGCATTAGCTGCATTGACATTCCCTGTGATGATAAGCACCAAAGCGGTCATGGTACACACCACAACGGTATCAATAAAGGGTTCTAATAAAGCTACCATTCCTTCTGATGCGGCATATTTTGTTTTTACTGCCGAGTGCGCAATGGAGGCCGAACCAATACCCGCTTCATTGGAAAAAGCGGCACGTCTAAACCCTTGTACAAGGACACCAATAGCACCACCAGCAACCCCTTCCGGACTGAACGCCCCTGTGAAAATTTGACCAAATGCATCGCCAATCATATCCACATTAGTAAAAATAACAAAGAGTGAAGCGGTTACATAAATCAGTACCATAAACGGTACGATTTTGTCGGTAACTTTAGCAATTTTTTTAATGCCACCAATGATGACAATCCCCACCAAAGCGGCCATAACGACACCAAACAACCATCCTTTGCCGTGCAATACCGAGGCCTCGCCTCCAGTAATATTTTCTACCAACTGAAAGGCCTGATTCACTTGGAACATATTACCGCCCCCAAATGAGCCCCCGATAACAAAAATGGCAAATAAAACCGCTAATATTTTTCCTAATTTTTCTAAGCCCTTAGACTTTAAGCCTTTTGTCAAATAATACATGGGGCCACCATAAACAACACCATGCTCGTCGATGTCTCTATACTTTACCCCAAGGGTACATTCCACAAATTTGGAGGCCATCCCCAAAAGTCCAGCGACAATCATCCAAAAGGTTGCACCAGCACCACCAATGGACACCGCAATAGCAACCCCCGCAATATTTCCTAAGCCAACAGTAGCCGAAAGTGCCGCTGTAAGTGCTTGAAAGTGAGACACTTCCCCTTCATGTCCTTCCACAGCAATGGTTTCGATACTGTCGCCACCTGGCGTGGCATCCCCAGCCGCTTCCATAACCTCGTGATGGTCTACAGTGTCGTACTTTCCACGAACAATATTGATGGAGGTCAAAATCCCTCGAAAGTTGATAAACTTGAAATAAATGGTAAAATAGGTCGCCCCAATGATTAAGGGAAATAACACCCAAAAAACTTTAATGTCTTCAGTGAATTGAATTTGGTAAAATATAAAGTTGACAAACCAGCCAGTGGCTTCGCCAAATTTTTCATCAATAACTTGATCGATGCCTTTGTCTTGTGCAAAGCTAAAAAAGGGTAAAATTAAGGCGAGTATGGTTTGTATGTTACGTTTCATAAGGTATGCTGTTGGTTTTTTAAAAAGTGGCAACAAGATGCTAAAAAAAAATGAGTTTTACAACTGATGATCTAACCCTTTGATTTCTAAGTGGATAGCTCTTTTACTGAACCAGTTTAAGGGTACCAATCGCTCAGGAAATAATTTTTTTCCAAGTCCCTACCCCAACTTAATATGATAAATCGAATTGAGGGTTTGGATTTGTTCGGGTTTGCCCAAAACAATCACTTTGGATCCGGGTACGAGTTTTTGGTTGGCTTCAGGATTAATGTGGTACTGTCCATGTTGGTCTTTGTAGCCAATGACCGTACAGCCCGTTTTTTTGCGTAAATCCAATTCCAAAATTGTTTTCTGTTGGGCGGTATCATACAGTTGTTCTACGGCAACTTCTTCGATGTTAATGGTTTGATCCCCAACAATAGAGAGGTTATCGACAAACTCCAACAAATCGGGAACCACCACCAAAGAGGCCATATGGTCGCCGCCAATACGGTCGGGAAGGATAACATTGTTGGCGCCTGCCAGTTTTAGTTTACTGGAAGACGACTCCTGCGACGCCCGACTGATGATTCTGATGTCTGGGTTAATTTGACGTGCCGAAAGCACCACAAATACATTTTCTGAATCATTGGGTAAAGCGGAAATTAAACAACAGGCCCTATCGATTCCTGCAGCGGCTAACACCTCGTCTTCGTTAGCATTTCCGGTCACAAAAAGGGTAGCGTCATTTTGATGTTTTTGAACCACTTGTTCGTCTTTTTCAATCACTACAAAAGTACGGTTGTGGGTGGCCAATTTTTTGGCGGCTTGTTTTCCATTTCGACCATAACCACAAATGATGATATGGCCGGAAAGTGCATCAATTTTCTTTTGCATTTTCTTTTGTTTTAGTTCGTTGATATTATTCCTCGAAATGATGTATTCCGTAATCACTTTTAACGCATATCCTACAATAATGACACTGGTTAAAATCAGAATAATGGTAAATATTTTTGCTTCTTGATCTAAAGGGTGCACTTCACCAAAACCCACCGTAGTCACTGTGATGACAGTCATATATATGGCATCAATCCAAGAAAAATCAGAAATTGATTTAAAGCCGATAATACCAATAATCAGCACAAGAATAAGCAATACCACAGCGGTATTGAGTTTGGATCTAAAAATTTTTATAATGGGGTTAGACATAAGTTTAAATATCAAAAACAGAACTGCGTTTCGAAAAAATAAAATCTTTGATGCGCAACCAAAAGGCCAAAAACAAATAGACCGCAAAGCCAAAACCAATGGTCACAAACGTTACATAAATAAAAGATGTACGTACGACTTTGGCGCGCATCCCAAAACGATCGGCAATACGTTGGCAAACATGAAATCCATGACGCTGTAAATAGAACAAAAGCTGATAAAATAACTTCATACCGCAAGTTACGCATTTCGATTCAAAAGTACACTACCAATGCCACATTGAAGGCATTTAAATTGATCGCAATAGTTGTTTTTGAGTTCTATAAGCGCTTGAGATTCAAGAGCAGTTTCCGCAATGGGTTTTAGTGCATTAAAGGCCTTAATAATGGCGTTTTTCTCTGGTGGTATGGCCTTAATGATTGAAATGATTTTCTCTTGATCCCAACCCTTTTCCATATGGTAGGCGTACCGCATGGGCAACACCGCATTGATGATGATTAAATCTGCAAAAGACTTTGAAATAGGTTTTTGTTTTTCTGCTGATGCTTTTTTAAAGGTATAATGGGTGCGCCAAAAATCTGAAGTTCCAGCGCTTAATAAATCTTGCAATTCTGTATAAGAAAGGGCTTGCATCAATTTTGAAAATAGAGGTGTGTTTTTGTGGTACAACTGAACCAATTGTGCCAGTCGTATCGTGGGGAAATTTGGCGGTCTTAATCTAAAAAAATTTAAAGGTAACACTCCGACATTTGAAAGTTGATGTTTTTGTTTTAAAAAATCATATGCGCTTTTTAAATCTCTAAAATACGGATCCTCCACATCAGCGTCAAGTAAACCCGACTGCCCGATCAATAGTGCTTCCATATGCAACGGATTATTTTGAATTTTTCGAAAAATAGAAAATGGAAAAGATTTGGCCACACTCCAAAAGGCATCTGCATTAACTTTAGCCCCAAAAGCACGCGCCAATTGCCAAAACATCACCGCTTCCCAATCTTGATGGGTTGCAGTGAGTTGTCTTTGGATAGGTTCGAATTTATGCTCTAAACGTTCAAAATATAACCGTTCCAACCAGTTGGAAATTGCAAACTCATCTACAGAGGGAAATTGTGACGCACATGGAATCCACTGGTTTTTATTCGCTTTTAAAGTTAAATAATTTTCTAAAAGTTGAGCAGAAACATAGGGCTGAAGAACCAAGGTCGGTACCACAGAATTATCCGCACGAAATACCTCGCTGTTATGCGCCCAAACCACATGTAAAATCACATTGTCATAGGCAGGGTCATGCTCATGATGATGCACATACCAATCGGAGGATTGGACATGAATTTCCACATTACCTACCCACAATTGTTGATCGATATAAAGTTGTGCATTAAAAAAATCGGGGCCTGAATTGCTGTTGGGTGTACCAACCGATTTTATGATAATGGGTTGATTTTCGGTTGTATGTAACGATTCGAGGGCGAATTTTTTATGCAACCAGACATGATGTAAAAAGTCTTCTTGCATAGTCTAAAATTAACCATTTTAGAAGAAAATAAAAATAATTTAGAAAAAGTTTAAGGCAGATTAATCCAAATACCCCATTGAACGCATCCAGTCGTCATTAAACATTTTACCGACATAGCGACTACCGTGGTCATGAAATAATACCACCACTACATCGTCGGGTCCAAAATGAGCTTTGAGTTGCAATACCCCTTTGATGGCTGCACCAGCAGAGTTCCCCAAAAACATCCCCTCTTCTTTGGCTAAACGTTGGGTGTATACAGCAGCATCTTTGTCGGTGACTTTTGTAAATCCATCAATGAGGTCAAAATTTACATTGGCCGGAAGAATATCTTCACCAATACCTTCGGTTACGTAGGGATAAATTTCATTTTCATCAAAAATGCCTGTCTCGTGGTATTTTTTGAATACACTTCCGTAGGTATCGATGCCCCAAACTTTGATGTTTGGGTTTTTCATTTTTAAAAAACTACCCACACCAGAAATAGTGCCTCCAGTTCCAACGCCTACCACAAAATGTGTGACTTTTCCATCGGTTTGTTCCCAAATTTCAGGACCAGTACTTTTAAAATGAGCTTTACAATTGCTCGGATTATCATACTGATTAACGTACCATGCATTTGGAGTTTCTTCGGCCAAACGCTTAGAAACTGAGTAATATGATCTTGGATCATCTGGCGCTACATCCGTTGGACAAACCACCACTTCGGCGCCAACAGCCCTCAAAATATCCATTTTTTCTTTAGATTGTTTATCAGACAAAACAAAAATACACTTGTACCCTTTTACAATAGCGGCAAGCGCTAAGCCCATACCTGTATTGCCAGAAGTGCCTTCAATGATGGTACCACCAGGTTTCAAACGACCATCAGCTTCAGCATCTTCAATCATTTGGAGTGCCATACGGTCCTTAACAGAGTTACCGGGATTGAAGGTCTCATATTTTGCAAGCACCAAACAAGGAAGTTCCGCAGTCAATGTGTTGAGTTTTACAAGCGGTGTTTTCCCTATGGTTTCAAGAATATTTTTGGCGTAATCCATGTAAAAAATTTGGACAAATTTACATCAAATAAAGACCGAAGGCAAACGAATTTTGATGAAGTTTGACTAATCAAATTTTATGGATTGTACGGGGTTGATTTTAGTAATTATATAGGAAGGAATAACCAGCACGAGTAAACACACCAAAAAAGTCATCAAGTTCAAACCAAAAATGTATTGTACATCAATAGAAACAGGAGCTTTGGTGACGTAATACACCGAGGGATCTAAGGTTATCGGGCTGTAATATTTTTGAATAAACAACAGAGATAAACCCACTAAGTTTCCTATCAAAAGGCCAATGATCGACAAATAACTTGCAACGTACAAAAATACTTTTTGTATACTCCAATTGGTGCTGCCCAATGCTTTTAGAAGGCCAACCATACGCGTACGTTCCAAAATCAACACCAACAGCGCTGTAATCATATTAATGACACCCACCAAAATCATCATCCCAATGATGCCATAGGTGTTTTTATCAAAAATTGAAATCCATTCAAAAATGAGCGCATATTTTTGTTTAATGGTTTCGGCATTTAGCGTTGAAGGGGTTTGTGCATAAACTTCGATGCCTTTTTCATCTAAAGCATTATAATCCTCAACAAAAACTTCGAATTGTCCTATTTGGTCTTTTTTCCAGCGGTTGAGCCGTTGCACATGATTGATGTCGCCTATTAAGAATGTTTTATCCAATTCTTCAAAACCCGAATTAAAAATCCCAACAACCGAAAATTTGACGATACTGGGTGGTCGACTTGCGTCAATTTTTAAAAAATACATTTGGAAGGATTGTCCTACTTTTAAGTTTAATCTTCGACTCAAATACTCTGAAACCAGCACCTCTTGACTATATTGTTCAGAAAAATTAGGCAGACGTCCATCCACTAAAAAATCTTTAAAATAATGCCAATCATAATCCTGATCCACGCCCTTTACATAGAGTCCTTCAAAATCAGTTTCCGTCCTTATGATGCCAAATTTATGCGCTACTGCTTGAACGTGGTTAATACCGTCAACAGATGTAAACTCAGGATAAAATGGTTGTTTTTTAGAAATAGGCACTTGAGCGCCTTGAGAGGAATTACTATCAAAATTTGAGATGGTAATGTGTCCATTAAAAGCCACGGCTTTGTCTCGAATTTTTTGTTGAAGCCCAATACTCACGGCCACCGCAATAAGCATCACCACCATACTGATGGCAATGGCAGTAATTCCTATTTTTATAATTGGCGCCGAAACACTACTTTTATAGGACTTTGCGTTTATAAGACGCTTTGCGATGAATAATTCGAAATTCAAGTTTAAAAATGAAATTTAAGTTTATCAAAAATACAGTTTTATTATTTGTTGTGATACTTCTGTCTTGTGGAAATCGTTCTACAAAACAAAATCAAGTAAATTCAGTTGTAGGTGCCAATCAGTTGGAACTATATGTACCAATGCTTAAAGGAAAAAATGTTGGCGTTGTGGCCAATCAAACCTCTGTCATTTTTAAAAAAACTACGTCATCAGCACCTAAACAACATACGCATTTGGTCGATTCACTTTTAAGTCTGGGCGTGTCCATCAAGAAAGTATTTGCACCAGAGCATGGGTATAGAGGCATGGCCGATGCTGGGGAATACGTCAAAGATGGGGTCGATGTCAAAACAGGATTGCCCATTGTGTCGCTTTATGGTACGAACCGAAAACCCAATTCAGAAATTTTAAAGGATATTGATGTTGTGATTTTTGATGTTCAAGATGTGGGCGCTCGTTTTTATACATTTACATCCACTTTGCACTATATGATGGAAACTTGTGCAAATCTGGGGATTACGGTACTTATTTTGGATCGGCCCAATCCTAACGGGTACTATATCGATGGCCCAGTATTGAACCTTAATCATAAAAGTTTTGTAGGCATGCATCCTGTTCCTGTTGTACATGGTATGACTGTAGGTGAATATGCTCAAATGATTAATGGCGAAGGGTGGCTAAAAAACGGAAAACAGTGTACTTTAAAAATCGTACCCGTTGCAAATTATCAACACAGTAAACCATACAACTTACCCATAAAACCCTCGCCTAATCTTCCCAATGCAAAAGCCGTGAATTTATACCCAAGTTTGTGTTTTTTCGAAGGCACTAATGTGAGTGTGGGCCGTGGAACGGAACTGCAGTTTCAAATTTTTGGAAGCCCTTTTCTTAATGAAAAACAATTTGATTTTCATTTTACGCCAAAACCTAATTTTGGTGCAAAAAACCCAAAAAACAAAAATTTGTTGTGTTATGGAAAAGACCTTAGAGGGACTGATACTTTGAGTAAAATTAATCTTGAGTGGTTGATTGTCGCCTACCAAAACACATCTGAAAAGTCCTCTTTTTTTAATTCATTTTTCACAAAACTCGCAGGGCAGACGGAATTGCAAAAACAAATTGAAGAAGGTTGGAGTGCATCAGATATTCGAAAAAGTTGGCAAGACGATTTAGAAAAATTCAAAAAAGTTAGAGCAAATTACCTTCTGTATCCGTAGTGGGCTTTCTGTATTTTTGAAATGGTTGTTTGAGTAAAGATTGCAAACTGCTGTTCTCTTTTTCATCTGGAAATGTATCCACCCCATAGACAAGCGCATCGCGATCCAAATAAGAATAAGTCCCAAAAAGACGATCCCAAATCGAAAAAATATTACCATAATTAGAATCCGTGTACGGAAGTTTATAGTGGTGATGTATTTTGTGCATATCTGGTGAAACTATAACATAACTCAGCGCCATATCTATAGATTTTGAGAGTTTGATATTGGCATGACTAAATTGAGTAGCTATCAAGGATAGGGACTGGTAAAGCATGACAAGAGCAATAGGCGCACCAATAACAAAAACACCCAAAAGCGTAAAAATATACCGCACTACACTCTCCAAAGGATGATGCCTGTTGGCTGTGGTGGTATCCACTTTATGATCGGAGTGGTGGACTAAATGAATCATCCAAAGCGGTTTGATTTTGTGTTCTGTAAAATGTGGTAAATAAGCTCCTATCAAATCCATGAGCAAAACACCAAGAAGTGCAAAAAGCCATAATGGCATTTCAGGCAGCCAATACAAAATACCAAATTGATTTTCTACCACCCAATCGGCAGATTTAAGCAGCAAAAAGGCCAAACTAAAATTGATAATAATAGTGGTTCCTGTAAAAAACAAATTAGGCAGAGCATGACGCCATTTATTATACTTAAAATCAACCAATGGTACAGCACCTTCTAACACCCAAAAAAAGGTTAGTCCACCAACCAAAATAATACTGCGGTGAAGCGAAGGAATAGTTTCGAAATAATTAAAAATTTGCTCCATGGTCAATTGTATTCAAAGATACTATTTTATTTTTTTTTGCATGGCTTCCACAATATTGAAGGCTGCAGGACAAATTTTGACATTTTTTAGCGTAAGTGCACTGATTTGCTGAAACTTTCGACGGTCCGTATGAGGAAATTCTCGACATGCTTTAGGACGTATGTCGTAAATACTACACTTGTTATCGGTGCCTAAAAAAACACAAGGAACAGACTGTAAAACATAGTCGTTATCCTCATCTATTTTTAGAAAAGATGTTATAAACTTTGAAGGTTTCATTCGAAAAGATTTTGAAATGCGTTCAATATCTTTTGTAGTAAACAGCGGCCCTGTAGTTTTGCAGCAATTGGCACATTCCAAACAATCGGTACGCTGAAATTCCTGTTCATGTAACTCTTGCATCAGATAATCTAAGTGCTTTGGGGGTTTCTTTTTTAGCTTTGCTAAGAAAGTTTTGTGTGTCTTATGCTTATCTTTGGCACGTTCAGGCAAATCATTTAGTTGGTCTTGCATGATGCAAAAATACACTAAAAAACAACTCTATGAACGACGTTTTTGGAACTGCTCTTTTGGACTATCAGTTAGGCAAATGCAAAGAAGACCTCATCACTTCTACCAGTATTTCTGATGAAGAACCCTTGAATGTTTCTTATTTTTTTCGAACTTTTGAAGAAATGCCCGAATTGGAACAAAATGCATTGAATTTGGCGAAAGGCAGCATTTTGGATATTGGTTGCGGTGCAGGAAGTCATAGTTTAATTTTAAAAGAAAAAGGATTGGATGTAAAATCCATTGACATCTCGCCCAGAGCCATCGAATGTTGTCAGCTTAGAGGATTGGACAATGCAAAAGTTTTGAATGTTTTAGATAAAACTGAAACTTTTGATACTTTACTACTATTGATGAATGGTTCAGGGATTTTTGGATCGTTAGAGCAAACGCCAAAAGTTTTAGCACATTTAAAAAAATTATTAAATAAAAATGGACAAATACTCATCGACTCCTCAGATATAAAGTACATGTACGAGGATGACGATGGCGGCTTTTGCATGGATACTCATAACGCCTACTATGGCGAATTGGAGTATACAGTGCGGTACAAAAATAAAGTAGATTCGTTTCCGTGGATGTACCTTGATTTTGATCGATTAAAAACTGCCTGTGCAATTGTAGGTTTAAAGTGTAAAAAAATCAAAGATGGCCCTCATCACGATTTTTTGGCACAAATTACCCTAAAATGAATCGATTAAAAATCGAATTTATAAAAAGCACCTGCAGACACTTGAACCCCTTGAACGGGATAATGCATCCATCGTTGATAATTTTTCCCTAAAATATTATTTAATTTTAAGGTAGCAAACCATCTTGATGTCAGTTCATAAGTAGCGTCAATATTCAAATCAAAAAAGGAATCTAATTCAATTTTTTCTTCTTGAAGCACATATGTTGGGAGAAGAATCTGTTTTTCTAAGTCGTAACAACTGCCTTGATAAAATCCTTGAATACCCAAATTTAAGCGCTCTATCGGTTGATAGCGTACCCCAAAAGACAGCTCTAGTTCAGGTAAATTCCATGCTTTTTCTTCTGAACTCAAACTAAATGAATTAAAGGATGAACTGGCCGAAAAATTGAACGTATTGCTAACTTGAAAAAGAAGTGAACCTTTAACTGAAAACGTTTCAAGATCATCGTAGACCAAACCAAAGGAATTGCCATAACTATATGGCTGTTGTGCCAAGGTTATTTGCGCTGCATTCTTTTGAAAAAATACCGCATCATTCTGACGTGAAAAAACCCCACTAACATCGTATGATAAGCTATTGGACAACTTCCCGTTTGTGCCCAAAAAGAACTTGTAGGGCATGGACGTTGGGTGAATGTTGAGTGTTGGAGAAACAAACGAATTTGTGGCATACAAATCTCTATACGTATTCTGCATCAAATCCCCTTTAACACCTGCATAAGCAATCAAAATAGAATTGACAACAGTATAATAAGCTGAGATATTTGGGTACACATAAAATTTTTGTTTTGAACGCTCTATGTCATTAAAATAGACGGTTTTCAGTCCTAAATTGAGTGTTAAATTAGAACGTTCAAATTTGTACATTGGTGACAATGATGCCATAAAATTCCCAAAATCAAGCGTTTGTTCATTATTGTCATTTTGCTGAAAAGTTCCATTAAGAAAATCAATATTAAGACGAGTTTGGATTGGGGTGTCTAAAATATTTAAATCTAAGTTTGTCCCAAGTTGAGCCCTCATTTCATTTGAATTAAAGTCATCTGAAAGCGTATACATATTGGCTTTTGCAGATTTAAAAATCCCTTCATTGACATTCAAACCACCCTTCGCTTCAAAAATCGTAACGACTTGTTTGGCGTCAAAAGACTGGTTTTGTTCGGTATCGAAATCAGGATCCAATCCATACCAATTGGTCATAAACCGTTGTGCATCGACACCAACATTCCAGTTTAAACTGCGTTGGTCTACAGCATATTTGAATTGAGCAGTGTTTGTCGAAAAACTGTCGTCTAAGAACACCTCTTTAATTCCACCTTGCGATGATTGATGACTTAAAAAAGTGCTTAAGTTCTTTCCCTTGGAAAGGGACTTATTCAAAAACAAATCACCATTTATGGAAGTATAATTTCCACCTGAAAGCGACACGATACTATTGAATTTTTTTTCTCTTTTTAATTGTTCAAGCCCTAAAGATTTTGATTTAGCCGGTGTGAATGTTGATGCAACGGGAATGGAAAAAATTGTATACTCAATGGCCTCTTTTGGTTTGTTTTGTTGATCATCTAAAGCTGGCGAGTGCTTCAATTTAAAGGCATCAGAAATTTTTGGTGTGTAGGGTTTAACCACCTTGACGAGTTGAGTATCTAAAGAATCTTTGGGCATATTTTCTTGCGCCAACGTAAAGCCAGAACAAGCCAGAACCATAGACAAATAAACGGCATGTGCTCTTTTAGTTTTCATCATCATTTTTTGTTTCTTGTTGAGATTCAATTGATGCATTAGATTTTGAAAGTTCGCGTTCATAGGTTTCGAGCAATTGTGTTGCTTCAGATTTCAGCGCTTCAAATGAGGTGAAGTTTTTGATGACACTTTCTAAGATGTATGTTGCTTGAAAAGCATCATCAAGCGCATAATAATTTTTAGCCATCAAAATAAGTCCTTTACCCGCAAATAATTTGTTGCTTGGGTATTGCTGAATCAATTCCTGAATCAATTTATTGGATTGAGCAAATGCTTGTTCTTTGCTCTGAAAAAAAGCATCGTAATACTTTGCTTCTGCTGCATAGGCCATTGTGTTTGAAGTGGCTACTTTGGTGTAAGCTAATCTGGCTAAATTTTCGTCACCCAGTTCAAGTGCAGATCGCGCAGTGATAATCTGCGCATCACTTTTAATAAAATCGTCGGTGTTGGGATTATCCAAAATAATTTGTGCATAATTTAGCGCAGCAGAAAAATCGTCTTGTTCGTATGCTATTTTCATCAAATTGGATTGCGCAAAAAGAATATTTTGAGGGTTTTTGGCCTCCAATGCTAAACGCTTTAAAACCTGCTGTGCTTCTCCCCCATTTTCAAGTTTGATGACACATAGTTTTTTAAGGGCTTGTTCGGTAAATTCATTTGGAGGTTGTTGAATCACAAATTCATAATGGGGTAATGCATTTTCTTTTAAATTTTGCTTAAAATACAAGCTAGCCAAATAGAACTGTGCTTTGTTGATTTGCTCGGCATTTGGAAATTTCAAAATGTATTCATTAAACAAAGTGATGGCTTTGTTTGTATTATTATCGAGATATTGCTTTTCAGCAGCTTCGTAAGAGGTTTTTTCCAATTCTTTATCAGTAATACCTACATAATTCAGTGTTCCAACCCATGCGGCATATTCATTGACATGACCAGAATCTATATAAATAGAGCGTGCGGAGCTGATGGATTGAAACGCTTCGGGTGTGGAGGGATAGTCTGCTGCAACACGTTTGAAAACTTCCAGTGCCTTTTGATTATCATTGGCATTATAAAGCAATAATCCCTTGCGTAAAAGCGCTTTTGAAACCAACGCGCTCTTGATGTATCTATTAATAACTATATCGTACGTTTCAAGTGCTTTTTGGGTGTTATTTAGAGCGTTGTAGGTATTAGCCATTTCGAAATAAACCAGATCTAAATATGCGGATTTTTTAAAATTGAGGACTTTTTTTAGGGTGTTTAATTTATTTGTTGTTTGACCCAAAAAACCATAACTCACTGCGGTTTGAAAAACCGCATAATCAGTTGATGGCGCTTTGTTGTCAATCACTATTGCATAGCTGTCAATTGCTTTTTGATATGCTTTGGTCACATAATAGGCATCTGCGGTGCGCAACAACGCATCATTTATAAATGACCTTTGCGCTGATCTTGTTGAAACAAAAGATTCAAAAGCAGCAATGGCTTTGGGGTATTGTTTTAGTTTGAAATGTGTATACCCTAAACTGTAATTTAATTGCTTGTATTCTGGTGTAGTACTCGCTTTTTTGTTGTTTTTATAGTTTAGAAAACCATAAAGCGCGGTATCGAAATTTAAGTTCAAAAAATCAATTTCGGCATTCCAGTATATTGCCCTAGCAGTAATATAAGGATCAATGTCTAGCGCAATCGCTTTTTGTAAAAGAGTCTGTGCGTGTGTATAATCAGTACTATTATACAATTCTAATGCTCTATAAAACGCAACTTTTTGATAATTTGGTTTCAAAGCATTCCGCATATTGGACTCCAAAAGCAAAAGGGCTTCTTTATAATTTTTGGAAGACATATAAGAATCCACCAAAAGGAGTTCTATAGATTCACGAAAAGGAGATTTTGGATAGCGTTCTAAAAAATCACTTAACACCTGAGGGGTAGAAATATAAGGGTTTCCAATATCGTAACTGAGTTTGGCATAATTCAGCCAAGCATCTTCTTTAATTTTGGCATCAAAATCCATTTCTGAAGCAATACGAAATGCGTTTAGGGCTTGTTGCTTTTTGTCTAATTTGATATAACTTTCTCCTAAATGATAATACGCATTTTGAGCAATGGCGTTATTTCCATTAATGATTTTATTGAATTCTCCAATGGCGTTTTCAAAATCATTTTGCATATAATAAGCATAACCTAATTGATAAAAATCCACATTGGTCCATTTTCCTTTTTGTCCCGCGTAAGCTTTAAGGTATGGAATGGCTTCGCTGTACTTTTTTAGGTTAAAATAACTATCTCCAATAATTTTTGATAACTCTGAAGTTTCATTTTTATTCGCCTTATCTAGAGCTTTTTTTGCGACATTAATCGCTTTTTCAAAAGCACCTAGCTTAAAATTCAAATCCGCTTGAAAATAGTTCAATTCATTTTTGTAGCGCTGTTGATCAGAAATTTGATCTAAATATTTTGTGGCTTCATCATAATCATCACCTTCGTAGGCCATAAAACCAATATAATATTTGGCTTGGGCACCGTATTGATGTGAATATTCAACTTTAGAAAGATTTTCTTTGGCTTGCTTAAAATTTTTGGTAGCATAGTTCACATAACCATAATTGAAATAAAAACGATCTTTTTTTGTAGCGGGAACTTGATTGATCAATACATTCTGATACCACTTCCTTGCGTAGGCATATTTTGCATTGGCAAAATAGTAATCTCCAGCATCGAGATATATAGTGTTTTTCCTTGGGCTTGTAGGGTAACGTTCCAAAAAGCGTTCACAGTATTGTTCGGCTTGTTGTTGATTCAATCGAATGGCACAAACTGTAAAATAATAGGCCGCATCGGAAGCCATTTGTGGATTTTTGGACTGCTGTTGGAGGTCATCAAATAAGCTTTGAGCAGAGGCATAAGAGCCGAGCTCAAACAAAGATAAAGCCGTGAGGTAATCTTTGTTGTGGGGATGGTGAACTGCTGTTTTTTGCGCAGCCAACAAAAAACTAAAACAAAACATAATAATTTGGAGCAATGCGCTTTTGTAACTCATACGAATTGGGCTTGAAATGTATTCAAAGATAAAGTTTATACCCTTTATAACGGAGTAAATTGATTTAAATTATAGCAAAAAAAAACTTGAACTAAAATAATGCTTTGTTTAATGCACATGAAATTTGATTATTGCCTTGAATAGTGATACTTTTATAAAATAATTATAATAAAAATCCATGTCCGATTCTGTTTTAAAATTAGAAAAAGCTTCCATTTTTCAAGATAAAAATTTGATTCTCAACGATGTTGATATCGACGTTAAAAAAGGAGATTTTGTTTACTTAATCGGAAAAACGGGCTCAGGAAAAAGTAGTTTATTAAAAACGCTCTACGGAGATTTGAAACTCACCCAAGGAACAGGGCATATTGTGGGGTTTGACCTCACCGAATTAAAAGATAAAAATATTCCTTTTTTGAGAAGAAAATTAGGCATTGTTTTTCAAGATTTTAAGCTCCTCAACGAACGAACTATTCATGACAATATGGACTTTGTTTTGCGGGCAACTGGATGGAAAGATAAAGCCAAAATAAAACAAAAAATTGAAGACACACTGACGAAAGTGAGTATGCAAAATAAAGGGCACAAATTTCCTCATGAACTATCTGGCGGTGAACAGCAACGTGTGGCTATAGCCAGAGCACTATTGAATGATCCTGAACTTATTTTGGCTGACGAACCTACAGGCAATCTTGATCCTGAAACCAGTATTGAAGTTATGGAAGTTTTACAAGATTTGAATAAGAAAGGAAACACTATTTTTATGGCCACACACGATTATGGTTTACTCATGAAGTATCCGAGTAAAACCCTAAAATGTGAGAACAATAAAGTGTTTGAAGTGGTACAACGAAAAGAATAAAAATGCTTTCAATTTTAATTCCAACTTACAACTACAATATAACGGCTTTAGTTAATAAGGTTTACCAACAATCTAAATCATGCAACATCGCGTTTGAAATTCTTGTTTTTGATGATGCTTCGACAGATTTAGAAGTTAGAAAAGATAACAGCTCAATCAATGCTTTAGAAAACACCTCCTACACCATTTTGGAATCAAATATTGGGAGAAGTGCGATAAGGAACAAACTTGCAAAGAATGCACAATACGAATGGCTTCTCTTTTTAGATGCCGATGTGATGCCTTCATCCTCTGATTTTATTGAAAATTATATAAATCTAAAAAACTATAAATATGAAGCGGTTTTTGGTGGATTCACATATTCTAAAAAAAATGAAAATTATAGTTCAAAATTACGTTGGGTTTATGGGAAAAAATATGAGCAACTAGATGCTGAAAAACGAAATAAAAATCCTTATCAAATTACAATTACTGCTAATGTTTTAATAAAGAAATCTATTTTCCAATCCCTTGAATTAGAAGAAACTAATCGCTATGGAATGGACAATTATTTTGGTGCAAAATTAAGAGCTAAAAATTGCAGTATAATACATATACAAAACCCCGTTCTTCATCTTGGTCTTGAAGATAATGAAACCTATCTAAATAAAACAAATGAAGGGATTGACACTTTAGTTTACTTCTTTGAAAAAGGCGAGCTAAAAAGTTCTGACAACAAACTTTTAGTATTGTATTTAAAACTTAAAGCAATAAAAATTAACCAACTTATATCAATTTTAGGTTCTGTTTTAAATCCAATAATCAAAATAAATTTACTAGGGTCAAAACCAAATACTTTCCTTTTTCAAATGTATAAGTTATTCTATATCAGTAAGATAATGAATTAAAACCTTACTAAATTTAACATAAATTCTATTTTTTAGATAAAGATTTGAATTTCCTGATTCCTTTTAAGCCGGTATTAAATTTATTAACCATCTGATATGTTTTAATCATATTTTTTTTCTTTAGTAAATAGATATGATGTATCAGTTTAAAGTATGCCAGTATTCCATGAAATTTATAAAAAATGGCCCCACGAGCAAAAATATTTTTGTCTCTTCCGGCAAATTGCCCAGAGCTTTCGGATGGGTGTCTAAGAATGACTTCTGGTTCAAAATACACAACTTTTTTTCGGTTTAAGGCATTTCTTAAAAACACATATTCATCGCCTGTAGGAAATTCTGAATTCAAACCAAATTTTACATCAAACGCCAAAACCTCTTGACTTGTTTTTCTTAAAAAAATTCAACTAGGCTCATCATGAAAAAAATTTACTTAACCCCTTTTAAAAGATAAGCTACTTATTTAAGTAGGTTTAACCAGTTTTTTGAAATGATATCAGCTGAAAATTTTTCAACACTTTTTTTTGCATTTTGCCTACAATACTTATGTAACTTTTCATCTTCTAAAAAACGATCAAAGGCCATTGCCAGCGCTTTAGGGATGTGGTTTTCTACAAGCAAACCATTCATTTCATTTTGAATAACCTCTTTTGGACCTGATTTACAATCCACAGAAACAACTGGAGTTCCCAGCGACAAACTCTCTATGAGCATCATTGGAAACCCCTCATAACGACTACTGAGTACACTAAACAGTGCCCTTTTTATAATACTAGAAGGATCAGCACAATAGGGCAAAAACACTATTTGATGCTGAAGTTGCAAGTCTACCGTTTTTTGTTTTAAGTATGTTGTATCAGCTCCCTCCCCTAAAATAACAAGTTTAGTGTTGTTTACAGCCAATTTAGATTGGTTGTATGCATCAATGAGCAGTGAAATATTTTTTACTTGATCATCAATTCGTCCAAAGAATAAAATGAACTTTTGAGGTAATTTTGGGGTATCTTGATTTGCAACAAGTTCGCTCTTGGACAAACAATTATAGATCGTACTGACTTGATTAAATCCGTATTTAAGCCGAATCAGTTTTTTTATCTCTTGAGAAACGGCAACTAACTGAAATGCGTTTTTGTACAGAACTTTTGCTAAAAATCTACTTTTCGGTATGTAATTTTTTAATTTATAGCTATGAACCACATAAATTACTTTCTGATGGGCATATAAAATTTTATTAATGAGCAATTGCTTAAAAAACGTTGGCCTTGCTCGGCTATCAATAATGTAATCAAAATTCTCAGATTTAAGGTAGTTATAAAACAATCTAAAACGTTTTATTTTCCCAAAAAATGAATCATCATTATCCTTTAAAATACCCAAATTCAAAAGCTGACCTTGATATTCATAATCAATAAAATTTAGCACCAAAATTAAATGTATTTCATAACCAAGATTTGACAACAAAATAGAAAGATTGGCAGAAGATTTCTGAGCACCACCCCTCCCCAATGACGAGGTTACAATCGCTATTTTTAATTTTGATTTGCTCATTGATTTAAATCAAATAAAGTTTCATAATCTTTTCCGCTAGCAAGAAGGCGTTTTCGAGGTTTAAAATATTCCGAAAAAATACTTCGCGTGGAATCGACAGCTGTTGACGAAATTTGCAATACATCAGCCATACTGTGAAAAAAATCGTCTGTCATATATGAATTGTCAGGATCAAACTTCAAGTTTACATCATTTTTGTACTTCTCTGATTGCCATA
Source organism: Formosa sp. (assembly GCA_038138145.1). GTDB lineage: Bacteria > Bacteroidota > Bacteroidia > Flavobacteriales > Flavobacteriaceae > UBA3537. The sequence continues at coordinate 141,204 of JAYQDD010000006.1, read as the reverse complement.
TAAAAAATGGGATTTCATACATGCTTCTGGTTGCAACATCTTCATTATGCCCTGCAAAATCCGCATCCTGAAATAATTCCTCTCCGTGGTCGGACAAAAACATGACAGTGCTTTTGGCACCTAATTGTTTAACTTTATTGATAATGGAATAGACCACAAAATCAGTATGTGCAACGGCATTATCATAATGATTAACCGTTTCAGTATTTGATTGGGATAGAAATTTTAAATTGGGGGTGTCCGTAAAAATTTGTTGGTCTTTGGGATAACGATTTTTGTACAACATATGAGTACCAGCTAGATGAATTATAATAAATTTGGGACTATCGTTTGGGGATTCAAGAATACGATGAAGTTCTGGAAGTAAGGATTGATCTAAAATTCTGTTGTGTCGGCCATGCATCGTGGTCATAAATTTGATTTCTGATGAAGAACGTCCGATTTTTGTAATCAAACTTTCATACATTCCAATGGGACGCTGATTGGACAACCAATAGGTTTGAAATCCAGCCGAATTGGCTAATTGAATAATGGATCCTTTCCAAATATCATCTGGATTTTCATAATTCCCTAATGTTAGCATTTTGGTAACAGATTCTATGGTATGCGCATTCGGACTAATAACATCCTTATACACCCACAAATCCTGGGAAATTGAGGACAAATTGGGCGTTGTTTGTCGGTAATAATCATAAAGTCCCATATGAGAACGAGCGGTCGATTCGCCCAAAATAAGAATATGGACACCATTTTTATTTTCAGTTATCGGCGAAATTGCTTTTTGGAAATTTCCTGTTTTATCATCCGCATAAGCATCAAATCCTTTGGATACTCTAGAATATTCATTGTAGGACTTCAAAACAAGGTATGGCAAATTATAGATGATTTGTCTAGAGAATTTTAGATATCCAAGACATAATCCAAGTCCTATCAACAGTCTTAAAGACATGGCCTTACCTATTGCGCTAGTTCCATTGTATTGTTTATACACTCTCATGGCAAAATAAACCGCAACAAGTGAAAGAAATAATATCGAAAAAATTTCAAAAGTGCCAATATAAGTCTCAATAAACTCTGATGATTCCTTAAAATTGGTGTCAAATACTAAATACAATGTAGACGAACTGATAAAAACTTTAAAGAGTAAATAATATATCGTTTCAATAACCAAGGACAACGAAAATAATATGTATGCTACTATGCCAAATAAACGTCTAAATCGATTTGATTTAACAAGAAATGAGAGGCCAACCAAGACAAATGCAAAAAGACAATTTTCAATGAAATTTAAAATAATTTCCTGCTCATAAGTACATTTAAAAAGCACTAAAGATAGAGCCGTAATAATCACGACTAAATAATTCAGGTAAAGGATTTTAAAACGATAAATACTTCGCATTTTGAATTAATTTCACAGTGGTTTATTTTTTCCGAAAAGTTCATCTTTAAGTACTATTATAATCACTACTAAATATACTAAATTACTGAAAAACAAGCCCATAACAACCCCCTCAGTTTGATAATTTTCGATTAATTGATGACCAAAAATATAATACAAAAGCAACCCTAAAAGTTGTGTGGATACAAATTGAGTAATTTGCTTTTTGGCCAAAAATTTGAACGAAAGAATGTTGGCTACAAAACGTAGGAAATCAGCTAGAAGCTGCCATTTGAATAACAATGTCATGGATAAAAATGCCTTATTATAGATGGTCAATACAATAAACTCACGAAGATTATAAACGAATAACATTCCTACAACCACCAATGGCACCAAAGATGTGTAAATTGATTTTAGTTCAGAACGAAATTCGAAAGATGATTTAATTTCAGCATATTTTGGTAATATATAGAGCGAAAAAATGGCGATAAGAAACTGCATATATATTTTTGAAATCGATGACATAGCCGTCCAAATTCCTGCTTCATTTTCACTCACACGTTCAGAAATTGAAGTTCTAAAATTGATATCAACCAAATTTGAGCATACCGTTGCAACAAACGAAATTAGAGTGAATCCAAGAAGTACTCTGAGCATTGGGGTCTGAAAAGTGATTTGTCTAAAACGAATATACTCTTGAAGTGTTTTACCGAAAAGAAAAATTGTAATACCGAACTGGATGATTGGCGTTACGGCAATAGCCAACAGCACCCCATTTATATTATAAAAATACAAACTAATTAAAAGAAAAATAGAGGCCAATGTATACCAAATCATTTCAATTTTTGCGTTGATTTTATACGCCTTAAGTCCGCTAATCACGCCGTAAAAAATTCGATTCATGGCAATAAATGGAGCTGCTACTGCCAATAATTGAAATACCAAATAATAATCTTCACTAAAAAACAACCAAACGGATAGCTTTGTCGCACAGAAAAATAGTAAAAGAGAAAGAACAAGTGTGGCTAAAGTAGAAAACACATAAACAGTAGAAAACAGTTTTCTTAGCCCCTCTTGGTTATTTTTGTATTCGGATACATATTTTACTACACCATTAAAGACCCCCAGTGAAGAAAGGCTCATTAAAATACTAGAGAGGTTTCGAATTTGCCCCACTTTTGCAATACCAGACTGACCCGTATAGTGTGCCAAAAGATTTTGAACCACTAGCGAAATAAGAAGTCGAACCCCAACAACTACAGAATTCAACGAGGTGATTTTTAAAATTAAATTGTTGGTTATGAATTGTGGTAATTTCACTAATTAAAATTAAAATAGTTCATACGCTACAATCGATAAACTGTTGATATTCGAAATTGTTAGTGTATGTTTTAAAGAAGTGAAGTTACTGATTTTTCTTCAAAAACAAGTAATAGATATTAATTGCAAAAATTGCGGCGTTGGAAATAATAATAGGCCAAGCATTGGAAAGCAAAACCCCATAAACTACAAATAATAAACACGCAACAGAATTGACCATTCTAAGCGCACGTAAATGTGGCATAGCAAAAGATATGAGCAGTACCACGGTTGCGACATATCCAATCCATTCGGCAGTAGTAATCAATAAAAAATCCATTCTAAAGTGCTTTATTTCGCTTTCGGTCTACTTCTTTGAGGTGAATTTTTCGAAGTCTAAGACTATTAGGCGTGACCTCTACATACTCATCCTTTTGAATGTATTCTAAAGCTTCCTCAAGTGAAAATTTAATAGCAGGTACAATTTTGGCTTTATCATCGGCACCCGAACTACGAACATTACTCAATTTTTTGGTTTTTGTGACATTAACCACCATATCGTCACCGCGAGAATTTTCACCAATGACTTGGCCTTCATAAATTGATTCCCCTGGATCTACAAAGAATTTTCCACGATCTTGAAGTTTATCAATAGAATAAGGAATAGCCGAACCGTTTTCCATAGAAACCAAGGATCCATTTTGACGTTCAGGAATTCCTCCTTTTAGGGGTTGATATTCTTTAAATCGGTGTGCCATAATGGCCTCTCCAGCAGTGGCTGTAAGTAATTGATTTCGCAAGCCAATAATTCCTCTTGAGGGAATAATAAATTGACACACCATACGCTGCCCTTTGACTTCCATACTCAAAAGCTCTCCTTTACGCATGGTGACCATTTCTACGGCTTTTCCTGAAATATGTTCTGGCAAATCAATAGTCATCTCTTCCACGGGTTCACATTTGACCCCATCAATTTCTTTGATGATAACTTGTGGCTGACCGATTTGAAGTTCGTACCCCTCTCTACGCATAGTTTCGATTAGGACTGATAAGTGTAATACACCACGACCAAAAACCATAAACTTGTCGGCGCTATCCGTTGCTTCTACACGGAGTGCTAAATTCTTCTCCAATTCTTTTTCCAAACGTTCTTTCAAATGGCGTGAAGTCACAAATTTCCCTTCTTTACCAAAGAACGGAGAATCATTGATGGTAAACAGCATACTCATAGTCGGCTCGTCTATCGCAATCGTGTCTAAAGCTTCAGGGGCTTCTATATCGGCAATGGTGTCGCCAATCTCAAACCCATCTAATCCAACAAGAGCACAGATTTCTCCTGCATTAATTTTTTCAACTTTCTTTCTTCCCAATCCTTCAAAAACATGAAGTTCTTTGATTTTGGATTTTAACTTTGAGCCATCTCTTTTTACCAATGTAACGGGTTGATTTGTTTCTAAGGTTCCACGTTGCAATCGCCCTATGGCTATTCGACCCGTAAACGATGAATAATCCAAAGAGGTAATCAGCATTTGTGTATTACCTTCATCAAATTTTGGTGACGGGATATGATCAATAACCATATCCAATAGTGGTGCAATGGAGTCTGTTTTTTTATTCCAATCATCACTCATCCAATTGAATTTGGCTGAACCATATACTGTTGGAAAGTCCAACTGCCATTCTTCAGCTTCAAGTTCAAACATAAGATCAAAAACAGCTTCATGGACTTCGTCTGGTGTACAATTTTCTTTATCAACCTTATTGACAACAACACAGGGTTTCAACCCTAGACTAATGGCTTTTTGCAGTACAAAGCGCGTTTGTGGCATTGGCCCTTCAAAGGCATCAACCAAAAGCAAAACACCATCGGCCATATTTAGAACGCGTTCTACTTCTCCACCAAAATCGGCGTGTCCAGGAGTGTCTATGATGTTGATTTTGGTGTCTTTATAAACGACAGAAACATTTTTGGACGTAATGGTAATTCCACGTTCACGCTCCAAATCGTTGTTATCCAAGATTAAATCCCCTTTATTTTCGTTTTCACGAAACAATTGACAGTGGTATAAAATCTTATCCACAAGAGTTGTCTTTCCATGATCGACATGGGCAATAATGGCAATATTTTTTATCTTATTCATAGCAAACCCTATTTTGAGCGAGCAAAGGTACGCTTAATTTTTAGGACTATACAGCATTACAAAAACAATCATAGGGTTTTTAATTTGTTTATATTTGCAACATAAACACATTTTTGATGGGACATCACAATATTCCAAAGCTAAAACACACCGATTCTGGTCAATTTTTCTTGCTTGCAGGACCCTGTGCAATTGAGGGGGAAACTATGGCGCTGCGCATAGCAGAACGCGTTTGCAAAATCACAGATAACCTTAATATTCCCTATATTTTTAAAGGAAGTTTTAAAAAAGCAAACCGTAGTCGTATCGATAGTTTTACAGGGATTGGCGTCGAAAAAGCTTTAAAAATTTTACGCAAAGTTTCAGAAACTTTTGATATTCCAACCCTTACAGATATTCACGAAGTTAGCGATGCTACAATGGCTGCCGAATATGTGGATGTACTTCAAATCCCCGCATTTCTTGTGCGTCAAACCGATTTGGTTGTGGCTGCCGCAAAAACAGGAAAGGTTGTTAACCTAAAAAAAGGGCAATTTATGAGTCCTGAGGCCATGAAATACGCCGTTCAAAAAGTAAAAGACGCTGGAAATGAAAAGGTTTGGATTACTGATCGTGGGACCATGTTTGGCTATCAAGATATGATTGTTGATTTTAGAGGAATCCCCACCATGCGCCAATTTGCACCAACGGTTTTGGATGTGACACACTCGCTTCAACAACCAAATCAAACAAGTGGCGTCACAGGCGGTCGCCCAGAAATGATTGAGACCATTGCCAGAGCAGGTGTGGTCAATAATATTGATGGTTTATTTATTGAAACCCATTTTGACCCCGCAAATGCCAAAAGTGATGGCGCTAATATGCTGGATTTGAATCATTTAGAAAAACTTTTGACGAATCTGGTGGCTATTAGAACTACAGTGAAAAACCTGTAAATGTAAATTAGTCGAAAAGCTAATCTCGGATTCTTTTTTGTTGTTGAATAGCAGTAAACCCATATTTATCAATAAGATAAATAAGCGATGTCATTGTTGCTGCGCCTAATTCTAATTCACGTTTGTTCACGGCATCAAAAGTGTCGTTGGCAGCATGATGATGGTCGAAATAACGCTGTGAATCTGGGCGTAAACCAGCCAAAACAAGTTCGTCATTTTTTAGTGGACCAATATCAGCACCACTTCCTCCTTTTTTGAAATAATGAATAAGATAAGGTTCAAAAAGGGGTTTCCAATTTAGAATTTGATTGATTTTATAGTCAGGACCATCAAAAGAAAAACCTCTGGGCGTAAAACCACCTGAATCACTCTCTAAAGCAAAAATGTGTTTTTCTCCTTTTTTCTTGGCGACCTCAGCATATTTTCGACCGCCTCGAAGTCCATTTTCTTCATTCATAAAAAGCACTACACGTATAGTGCGCTTTGGACGAACTCCAGTTTCCTTTAACAGACGTAATACATCCATCGATTGTACACAACCGGCACCATCGTCGTGCGAACCGTCACCTAAATCCCAAGAATCCAAATGTCCGCCAACAATAATGATTTCATTGGGGTATTGACTCCCCGTAATTTCGCCAATGACATTGTAGGACTGAACATCTTTCAGTTGTTTGCAATTTTGTTTGAAATAAAATTTAACTTTTGGGTCAATTTTTAAAATACCACTTAGACGTTCTGCATCATTAGTACTAATGGCTGCTGAGGGAATACGATTTTTCACAGGAGTATCACCATAAGACATAGCTCCAGTATGTGGCAAATCGTCCAAACGGAGGTTCATTGAACGTACAATGGTTCCTACAGCGCCGAGCTTGGCAGCTTCTTTGGCGCCGTCATAACGCTGGTCGACACATCCTCCGTAGGCCTCAAATGTTGAAATCAAATCGGCTTGCATGGGTCTATTAAAAAATACAATTTTTCCCTCTACATCGGCACGACTCAATCTATTTAAATCCTCTATGCCTTGAACTTCTATAAGTTGCGCTTTTAGCCCTAGTGGAGGCGTAGAAACAGAGCCCCCTAAGGCACAGAGATTGACGGGGATAGTTTTTCCGGGTGCAGTCTCAATGTAAGCAAATTCTGGGTTGCCACGCACCCATTTTGGTACCATAACAGGTTGTAGCCAAACTTTATCTAAACCTAACTGTTCCAACTCATTTTTGGTGTATTCTACTGCCAATTCTGCGTTGAGCGATCCCGAAAGACGACCACCAATTTCGTTTGATAAATACCTTAGCCACTCATAGCTTTTGCCATTGGTAAGAGAAGTACTATAGATACTTTTCAGTTGGGCAGCATCATCTTGCGCAAAAACGATAAGATTGATGGATAAAAAGAAGATGATTATGTTCTTATTCATTGGGGATTGATTTATTTTCAAATTTAAGATTTACTTGCAAAAGTACGAACGTCTTCATCTGTAATTTCATCAGCACCAAGGATGATAAGCCGTTCGACAACATTTCTCAACTCACGAATATTTCCAGTCCAATTGTAACTTTTTAAAAGTTCCATGGCTGAGGTCGAAAATTGCTTTGTAGCTGTACCTTGCTCGGAAGCTATTTTTGTACTAAAAAAATTGACCAGCAATGGAATATCATCTCTACGGTCGTTGAGCGGAGGAACTTCTATTAGAATGACCGCTAATCGGTGGTATAAATCCTCACGAAAACGGCCTTCTTCAATTTCTTTTTTTAGGTCTTTATTGGTCGCCGCAACAACACGAACATCGACTTTGATGCTTTTGTCGCTACCTACGCGTTGAATCCGATTTTCTTGAAGGGCACGTAATACTTTGGCTTGAGCAGAGAGGCTCATATCCCCTATTTCGTCCAAAAACAAAGTCCCTTTATTGGCGGCTTCAAACTTTCCTGCACGATCTTTATGCGCACTTGTAAAAGCGCCTTTAATGTGGCCAAAAAGTTCACTTTCTATAAGTTCACTAGGAATTGCCGCACAATTAACCTCGACCATTGGCCCTTTGGATCGGTTACTTTTTTGATGTAACCAATGCGCTACTAATTCTTTCCCAGTCCCATTAGGTCCTGTAACAAGGACACGTGCCTCGGTAGGAGCTACTTTTTCTATGATGGATTTAATTCTTGAAATGGGTTCGCTTTCGCCAATCATTTCATAATTCTGACTAATTTTTCGCTTTAGTCGTTTATTTTCAACCACTAATTCTTTTCGATCGAGGGCATTTCTAATGGTATTTAAAAGACGGTTTAAATCTGGGGGTTTAGAGATATAATCATAAGCACCCAAACGCATTGTACTTACAGCAGTATCAAGATCGCCATGTCCAGAGATCATCACGATTGGGATTTCGGGTTTGATTTTTTTGGCGGCTTCCAACACCTCCACACCATCCATTTTTGGCATTTTGATGTCACATAAAATCAAGTCAAAATCGTCTTTTTTTATGGCTTCAACTCCAGCAAGCCCGTCACTTGCTTCAAACACCTGATAGTTTTTGTTTTCTTCGGTCAAAATTTTGACCAAAACACGGCGAATGGCTTCTTCATCTTCTATGATAAGTATTTTAGACATATGCTTTTGTGTGTTAATACAAAGATAAAGTTAATATTTTAACCACTTTAAAAGGTCCTTATAACTTGGTTTTTTTCCATGCATCAAAATACCAACTCGGTAAATTTTTGAGGCCATCCAAACGGTGAAAACAAAGGTCAAAAAGAGGATAAGTAAAGACAAGGTTTGTTCCCATATCGGTACACCAAATGGAATGCGCATGAGCATTACCACTGGGGATGTAAATGGGATATACGAAAATAGCGTTGATACGCTTCCATGCGGATCTTCCACAACGGTAAATGCACCAACATATATGGCCAACATCAATGGCATAATGATGGGCAACATAAATTGCTGTGTATCCGTCTCATTATCTACAGCGGCACCAATAGCGGCATAAAGTGAACTGTACAACAAATAACCCCCAACAAAAAACAAGATAAATGCAAAGACCAAATTCCACATAGGCAACGTGTGAATCTCAGTGATTAACTCTTGAAATTTAGAATTGACTTGTGGGTTGGATAGCGTTTCCATAACCTCAGTAGATTGAGAAGTTTGGGCAACAGACAAATCCACACCAAACACAGAGGATACGCCTATTATCAAAATACTACCCAAAATAATCCAGATGGCAAATTGTGCTAGTCCCGCCAGAGATGTACCAAAAATTTTTCCCAACATCAACTGTATAGGTTTGACAGAAGAAATTATGATTTCTATAATGCGGCTTGTTTTTTCTTCAATAACACTACGCATGATTGAATTCCCATACACAATGATGAAAATAAAAAGCAAATAACCTGCTACACCACCAAAGAGTAGTTTTATGAGACTCCCTAGTTTTGAGGTTTTTACGCCCTCATAACTTTCTTGATTGATATCAACATAGGTTTTTGCAGCTTTAATTTTTGAAAGATCAACGCCAGATTTTACCAATTTCAGTTCCCCAAGTCGCTTTTCAATTTTAGATTCTAGGTTAGAAATAAATCCTAATGAAGGGGATTCTTTAGAGTAAAATTTAATTTGCTCTGCTACCTCATCCAATGGTACATTTGGAACATGTAAAAGTCCATCAGAACCATTAGTATTGGAAAGTTTTTTGGCATCGTTCAGACTCATATCCTCTAATTTTTGATAGATGGTATACTCCGTTGAGACCAGCACTTCTTGCAAAAATTCAGAAGAATCTAGTACTGAAATTGTGCGTACTTTTTCGTTATTGATACTCGTCAAATAAGCAATTAACGAAATTACAGCAACCATAATGATTGGACTCAAAAACGTCATGATTATGAACGATTTGTTTTTTACTTTAGATAAAAATTCTCGTTTTATAATTAATGATAAGTGATTCATAATCAGTTGCTTTTGACGGTTTGAATAAAAATATCATTCGCATTTGGAATGACCTCTACAAAGTGATTGATTTGTGCGCTTTTGTTTAAAAAGGCCAACAAATCACTAGGGCTGTCTGTTGAGCCCAACTCAATGTTTAATTTCAAATCATCTTCCAAAGATTTAAAATCTGCTTTTGAATATTTAAAATGACTGCCAATTTCTTTTTCTAATTGAACCAAGTCTTGAGCATGTAAACCAACTTCGAATGTATTTGTTTTGTGTGTTCTTTTTATATCGTTTAGGTTGCCTTCTAATATTTTTTTGGATTGATGAATAAGGGCAATATGGTCACATAGTTCTTCTACAGACTCCATACGGTGTGTGGAAAAAATCACTGTAGCACCTTCATCCCTAAGCTGCAAAATTTCATCTTTAATCAGGTTTGCGTTGATGGGATCAAAACCTGAAAAAGGCTCGTCAAAAATGAGTAATTTGGGTTGGTGCAGAACCGTTACAATAAATTGTATTTTTTGTGCCATTCCTTTGGACAATTCTTGAATTTTTTTGTCCCACCAATGTCCAATTTCAAATTTCTCAAACCAATAGTTTAGTCGCTTTTTGGCCTCTTTGTAGGAAAGTCCTTTGAGTTGAGCCAAATACAAGGCCTGCTCGCCTACTTTCATGGACTTGTAGAGTCCGCGTTCTTCGGGCAAATACCCAATGTTTTGAATATGCTTCGGATTTAAGGGTTCTCCATCCAAAATTACCTGACCTGCATCAGGAATTGTGATTTGATTGATGATGCGTATTAGGGTTGTCTTTCCAGCGCCATTTGGCCCTAAAAGTCCAAAAATACTACCTTTTGGTACTTGAATGGAAACTTCAGAAAGTGCTTGGAATTCACCAAAATTTTTAGAAATATTATTTGCTTCTAAGAGTGTACTCATATATATTTTAGATTTACTATAAGTTGTGCTGCAGCGCTTTTCGTTACACTGTAAATCTAAAAAAATTTGTCAAAGATTGCACCCTCGACTCAAGAAAATAAATCTCTGCTAAGAAAACATATCCTTGACCTTTTCAAAAAAGGATTTATCGGATTGCTCTGGTTTGGGTTCAAAGTGCTCATTGGTACGCATTTTTTCAAAAAATGCCTTTTGCTCTTTATCCAAAGTTTTTGGCGTCCACACATTGATATGCACCAACAAATCGCCTTTACTGTACCCATTGGTGTTAGGAATCCCTTTGCCACGCAAACGCAGTATTTTACCCGATTGTATACCAGCTTCAATTTTTAGGCGCACTTTTCCTGTTACGGTATCAATTTCGACGGAAGAACCTAAAATAGCATCTGGAAGACTTACATACAAATCATAATGTAAATTATCGCCTTCACGTTGTAATTTTGGGTGCGCTTCCTCTGAGATAGCCACCAATAAATCTCCTGAAATACCATTGCCAGGAGCCGCATTTCCTTTGCCTGAAACTTTAAGTTGCATCCCATCTTGTACCCCTGCAGGAATTTTGATAGAAACGGTTTCTTCTTCCACCACAAAACCATTGGCATCGGCATTGGCTGGTCGGTGATCAATCATCTGACCTGAACCACCACAAGCAGTACATGGTGAAGCGGTTTGCATACGTCCCAAAATGGTATTTGTAATGCGGGTGACTTGCCCTGTACCATTACATGTGCTACAAGTTTTATACGTAACACCTTCGGCCTGTTTTTTTCGCTTTACTTTTACTTTTTTCTCTACACCATTGGCAATTTCTTCAAGTGTAAGTTTAACACGAATTCTTAGATTGCTTCCTCGCGAAGTTCTTTGGCGTTGACCGCCAAATCCTCCAAATCCTCCACCGCCAAAAGCACTGCCGAAAATATCGCCAAATTGACTAAAAATATCGTCCATATTCATGGAACCACCGCCAAATCCACCAGCACCTTCAAAGGCCTGATGCCCAAATTGATCGTAACGCGCCTTTTTGTCAGGATTACTTAAAACTTCGTAGGCCTCTGCTGCAATTTTAAATTTTTCTTCAGCCGATTTATCATCTGGATTTTTGTCCGGATGGTATTTGATCGCCATTTTTCTGTAGGCTTTCTTTATTTCTGCTGCGGAGGCATTTTTGCTCACCCCCAATACTTCATAATAATCCTGCTTTGCCATATATAAATGGTTTTTTTATTATTGTCCGATGACTACTTTTGGAAAACGAATCACCTTTTCCCCGAGTTTGTAGCCCTGTTCTATCACATCAATTACTTTTCCTTTTAAATCTTCACTTGGCGCAGGAATTTGGGTTACTGCTTCATGATGATCGGCATTAAACTCATCCCCTTTCTGCACTTCTATCACGCTGAGCCCTTTTTGATGTAAGGTGGTATTGAGTTTATTTTGAATCAATTCCACCCCTTTGGATAATTCTGATTCTTCGTGTTTTGAAATTTCTAATATGGCACGGTCAAAATCGTCCAAAACAGGCAAAAGCGCCTGAATGACGTCTTGACTTGCTGTAGAAAATAACTCGACACGTTCTTTTGAAGTACGGCGCTTGTAGTTCTCAAATTCTGCAAACAACCGTAAAAATTTATCTTTCTCTTGGGCTAATTCTTCCTTGAGTTGATCTTCAACAGAAAGCTCAACTTCTGGTGCTTTTACTTCTTCTTCTTTATTCGCCTTTTGCTTTGTTGCCTTTTTGGTCATCTTAAAAGAGATTAATTATTTTTTTATAGATGGCAAAAGTACTGCCATTCTGCATAAAATGTCATAATGTCACAAAAAAAAATCAAAAAATTTGTTCTGGACTGTATTTACATACTATTTCAAGAGATCGTTTAGTGCTGCAGACAATTCGTGATAATTGAATTTAAACCCTGTATTTTGGATTTTTTTGGAGCAAACACGCTGACTTTCAAGGACGACAGCACTCATTTCACCTAACAGAAGTTTGAGTGCAAATTCTGGAACGTTTGGAAGAAATACTGGCCTTTTGAGCACCTGAGCAATGGTTTTCGTCAATTCGGTCTGTTGCACTGGATTTGGTGCTACAGCGTTGAATACACCTTCTAATTTGAACTCCAAAGCATGAACAAATATAGCCACCAAATCATCGATGTGAATCCAAGACTGCCATTGTTCTCCAGAACCCAAAACGGCACCACAATACTTTTCAATAGGGGCTTTAATTTTTGGCAACGCACCACCGTTGGCATCCAATACGATTCCTATTCTCAGTAGTGTTGTTTTGATGCCCATTTCCTGAAACTGAGTTGTTGCAGACTCCCATGCGCTAACAACAGTGCTTAAAAATGAAGAGTCGTCTGTAGATACATGTTCTTCCTCATAGTAGTTTGTTTTTGAATCCGAATATATACCAACAGCACTTGCAGAGATTAATTGTTTCATAGGAAAATTACCTTCTTTAATGGCTTTTGCCAAAACATGTAACGATTGTATTCGGCTGTTGAGTATAGACGCTTTAGCGGATTTGGTCCAACGTTGTGCAATCGATGATCCGGCAAGGTTAATTACCACTTCGACTCCTTCAAAACAAGAAGTATCCATTTCATTTTTTTGAGGATTCCAATGAAAGTATTGAAGGTTTTTGTTTGAATGCACCAACGTCTTTTGAGTCGTCAAAACATGAATGGCGTATCCTTTACTCAAAAGGAGTTGAGTGAGTGCTTTACCCACTAAACCTGTTGCGCCCGTAATGAGAACTGTTGTTGCCATTGGCCAAAATTATCGAATCCAATCGCTCTGATGTGTTAAAAAAAGAGGTTTAACAATTATTTATGCTTATTAGATGTGAAAAACTGCTAAAAGTTAACGGAATTTAGCTAATTATTGTTGCGCGTAACATCTCTCTTTTACCTGGAGGTCCTGGTAAACGTTCGACTGAAAATCCTACTTGTTGCAACGCACGACGGACACTACCTTTGGCCGAATAAGTGACTAAAATCCCCTGAGGGCGCATGGCCTTATGGATGCGTTTAAAAATGCTAACAGTCCAAAGTTCTGGTTGAACTCGAGGACCAAAAGCATCAAAATAAACAATATCAAAAGCATTAACATCTTCCAAATCAGAAAAAAACTCTTGCCGCTTTACAAGAGTGAAATTAGTTGAAATTTTATGCTCAACACCCCAAGATGTGTTATGAAGTTTATCAAAAATAAGACTGCTTGATGGAACTAATGAATCGTAATCTAGTGCTTTTAATTCTTCATTAGAAACAGGATAGGCCTCGATGCCATGGTATGTTATCATTGTTTTTGAGGTCAAGTTATCCGTTGCAGTGAGCAAGGCGTTTAGCCCAGTACCGAAACCAATTTCTAAGATAGAGAGTTGTTTTTGTTGTGGGTGACGATTGATAAACTCGTATAACCCCATTTCAATATAAACATGTTTGGCCTCTTGCAATGCGCCGTGTACAGAATGGTAGTGTTCGTTCCAATCTTCTATTTGAATGGTTTTTGAACCGTCTGCCGTAGTGATGATGGAACGTTTCACTTGACAATTATTGTAGAATCAAAACACCATCGGCTTCAAAATTATAAGAAACTTTAGGGGTTGTTATCAACTCAATTTCTTCTTTGGGTGCCCCTGCATCTTCAGCATAATGTCGTAAATCTTCAACTGAAGTTTCAGAAATAAATGCTTTTCCATTGATGAGGACCTCACCTTGTGCATCTAATGGAACAAAAAAACCATAATCTTTGAACCGCACCATCAAATCGTTATCATCGTGCATCGTCAAGGTCATCCAACATCCTTTTTTCGCGCACACTTCTTTGATCGTTCCGCTCAGCGTCATTTGGAGTGTATCGCCTTTACTCTGAATGCGTTTTGATAGTTCACTAAGCGTTGTTATCGAATCGGTTTGAAATGCTGTGCCATACAAATTATAGGTTTTTGATTGGACTTGCACCGGAACACGACGCTGTTGTTTTTCTTTACAATTGATAAAGAAAAGAAATGCTAATAGGAGTAAAAGATGGTTTCTCATGTTGAAAAAAGTTCTATAAAAATTTAAAGATAATAACTTTTGGCAATGTATGTTACAATAGCCGTTATTTTAGTAATTTTGTGATAAATTTGAATAGAAATACAAAAGAATGAACCCAATAAAGACCACAACAATTGCGCAATCAAAACTCAGTACTGTTGATTTTAATAACTTAGGATTTGGCAATGTATTTTCCGATCATATGCTTGTTTGCGACTTTAAAAATGGTGCTTGGGGTCAACCTGAAATTATTCCTTTCCAAGAAATCTCGCTCATGCCATCCGCAAAAATTTTCCATTATGGTCAATCCATTTTTGAGGGCATGAAGGCCTACAAAGATAAAGATGGTACAACTTGGTTGTTTCGTCCAGATGAAAATTTTAAACGATTGAACAAATCCGCCAAGCGATTGGCCATACCTGAGTTGCCTGAAGAGGTATTTTTTGAAGGATTAAAAGCCCTTCTCAAAGTTGATAACGACTGGATTCCGACAACAGCAGGAAGCTCATTATACATTCGTCCTATTATTTTTGCAACAGGTGAAGGTTTTCATGCCTCACCTGCTGACGGCTATCGTTTTTTGATCGCAACTGCACCGTCAGGTCCATATTTTTCTGGAAAAGTAAGTGTGCTTATTGAAGAACAATATTCGAGATCAGCCAATGGTGGTGTTGGATTTGCCAAAGCTGGTGGAAACTATGCCGGGCAATTTTACCCCACACAATTAGCCATTGAAAAAGGATACAATCAAGTCATTTGGACGGACGACAATACGCATGAATATATTGAAGAAGCTGGTGCGATGAATATTTTTATTCGTATCAATGACACCCTCATTACTGGGCCAACAAGTGACCGAATTTTGGATGGTGTCACGCGCAAAAGTATTATTGAAATTGCAAAAGCCGAAGGAATACCTGTCGAAGTCCGCAAATTTACCGTTTCTGAAGTCATCAATGCCTCCAAAAATGGAGCTTTAAAAGAAATGTTTGGTGCTGGTACTGCAGCAGTCATCTCTCCTATTTCCTCGTTTGGTTTTAGAGATCAAGACTATGACCTCCCCGTGCTTGAAACTTCATATGCTACACGTCTAAAAGATCGAATTACCTCAATTCAAATTAATAATGCACCAGATCCTTTTGGGTGGCGCTATAAGGTTTAATGCTATTGATTTAGGATAGCTTCAATATTGGGCTTGAAATAATTTGGCCCTTTCAACACCTTACCGTCTGCTCTGTAAATGGGTTGCCCATCTGGACCAAGTTTGCTCATATTACTGCGTTGGATTTCATCAAAAACGGCTTCAATTTTGTGTTGCATCCCATGTTCGATGATGGTACCACATAGGATGTATAACATATCACCTAAAGCATCAGCGACCTCAACTAAGTCATTGTTTTGTGCCGCTTCAAAGTATTCTTCGTTTTCTTCTTTCATTAAGTCAAATCGGAGTTGGTTTTTTGCAGCACCTAAATTGGCTTTGGGAGAAGTTCTATAGCCAATTTTAAAGGCCTCATGAAAACGTTGTACCGCTTTTATTTTGTTTTTCATCTATCTTTATTTTTTTGTAATTTTGAAAAAGAATTCAAATTTAAAAATACAGAAATATGTTCAGTCGAGGACAACTAATTTTCGGAATTCTTTTTGCCATCGTTTTTGCGGTCATCATTTTTAGGGCATACAGAACAGATGCGGCCCTGAATAAAAAATACTACAAAGGCAGTATTTGGGTACTTCTTATTTTTATCGGTTTTATTTTGGGTATTGCCGCCATTAAATTTCTTTTAGGGTACTAAAAAAGCCACTTATTGAATTCAATTAGTGGCCTTTCATATTAAATTTTAAACTTATACTTTAATTTACATTAGGTAAAAAGTTGTACTGTTTTGCGTAGTAGAGCATTTGACTGGCAAAATCTTTTGCATAGTTGACATTAATCGCTGTTATTTCACCATTTTCATCCGTTACGGGCTCCAATACAGGATTGACAAATCCACCGTAAGGTGCAGATGTAAACTGTTTGTTACGTTCCAAGACCTCTGCGTGTATGGCTTGGTCAACTTTTACACCGTAACCCTCAACAAGCGCTTGAACGGCTTCAAAATCACCTTCGGATTTTATGCGCTGTGTTTCTCTTAACAATTGTCCAAAAAGCTCGTGAAGTTTATCGTAATCATTAATATTGAAATACGTTTTACCATCTCTAGTTACTTTTTCAATAACATTATCTTTTTGGCCTTTTTCAAAAGCCCAAGCACTCACCCATTGTCGGTTGCGCATGTGCGCTTCTTCTACATCGTCCCCAAGGTCCAATCGAATAAGCTGTGTCATGAGTCCATTTCTAATATAACCGTCAAAAGCAGCTGTACCCACAGCTTTCCAATCCTCCACCAAACCAAGTTCTTGAAGTTTTGAGTCGTAAAGATAGTAGAGCCCAACCAAGTCGGCGCGCCCTTCTTCCAATGTAGAAGCATAGTTTTTTAGGGTTTCCTTTGTTTCGCCTACTCCGGGATTCAATTGCCCTGAAGCATGACCAACAACTTCGTGAAGTGCAGTATGAAGTTTATCAGCTAATTGCCCATGCTTTTTTTCAAGTTCATATTCTTCTTCATCATGAACAAATTCTTTCAATCGTCCAGAACTTCCAGAGTTGTTGTACGCATTGATGATGTTTCCTAATGAAACAGACTTGCTGCCAACTTCGGCACGAATCCAGTTTGCATTGGGTAAATTTACACCGATTGGTGTGGAAGGAGAAGCATCACCTGCCTCACCTGCAACATTTACGGTTTTGTAACTTACACCAACAACATTTTTCTTTTTGTGTTCAGGCATTAGCGGAGAATTGTCCTCAAACCACTGCGCATTTTCTGAAAGTACAGCCATTTTTGCAGACATATCGAAATCTTTTATTTGAACGATGTTTTCGTATGAACCTCTATAGCCCAAGGGGTCGTTGTAGACTTCTATAAAACTATTGATATAGTCGATATTACCTTCTGTTGCCGCAGTCCAAGCCACATTGTAATCATCCCAAGTTTGTAAATCTCCAGAGTTGTAATAGTTTATCAGCAGGCCGAGAGCATCACCTTGTGCTTTGTTTTCGGCTACGCCTTTGGCGAGTTCTAACCATTTGACAATTTCGTCAATAGCTGTTCCATAAAGTCCTCCTGATTTGTATACACGTTCTTTGAGTACTCCGTTTTCTTTGACAAGTTGAGAATTTAAACCAAATGATAGCGGTTTATCTGGATTTGGCGAAGTTTTGGCGGCATAAAATGTTTCTACGTCTTTGTTCGTTACATTAGGGCCATAAAAATTAACAGCAGACGCTAAAACATTATCTACATCTTTGGCTTGATTAACTTTTTTTGCATCCTTGTCATTGAACAGCACATCAAAGGCTTCTCCTTCAAGGGTGGCGTTACTGGCATCAAGTAATGTTTTTAAATATTCTGCCGAAAATTCAGGTTTTATTTTTGCATTGCTGTAGTGGTGATGAATCCCATTGCTGAACCAAATACGTTTTAAATAAATTTCAAAAGCATTCCAATCTTCAGTAGATTTATCGCCATCATAGGTTGTGTAAATTGTTTGTAAAGCTTCACGAATGGTCAAGTTGTGTCGGTAATTTTGATCCCACATAATGTCTCGTCCAGAAAGCCCCGCTTGGGTTAAATAATACACCAATTTTTGTTCATCCAAAGATAGATTTTCCCATCCGGGTAGTTGATAACGTAAAATTTTAAGATCGGCAAACTGCTCCACCATGTACGGGAAGTTTTCTGTATCGACATTAATGTATAAATCATCTGAGTGAGATGAGGTTGTGTCCGTTTTGCATGAAAAAAATAATTGTAAACACGCAAAAGCTATAAGTACGAATTTGTAGTTAGCGTTCATAATATAAGGTTTAAAAGCATTGAATTTAACTATTCAAAGTCCACGAATATAGTTTTTTCTAAAAACAATAAAAAATATATTTTAATGTACGGATTTCAAAGAAATTTATAAATTAGTAAAAACAATAATCTTCAAATCTTATGAAAGCACTCAAATTTATTTTATTCCTACTGTTATTTTTTTTGTTGGCCGGCAGCACCTATGTAACCGTTCAACCCAACACTTATGATTTTTTTCGCACACGAACAATTTCAGCACCAGTGGATGTCATTTATAATACTGTACATGATTATCGCAATTGGGAATCGTGGTCACCATGGAAAGAAAAAGACCCTTCACTGACTTTTGAATATCCAGAGCTCACCAAAGGGGTTGGTGGGGCTTATTCATGGAGTGAAAAGGACGGAAAAGGCACAATGAAAACCCTTGCCGCGTCGCCCAACGATTCTTTACTTCAAGAACTAAAGTTTGAACAATTTCCCGCTTCAAAAGTCTATTGGAATTTTGAATACAAAGGGCCAAGAGTTACAAAAGTTACTTGGGGTATGAAAAGCAATGATGTCCCATTTATGCTCAAGTTTTTTGCACTTATTAAAGGTGGAATGGAGAAAATGGTGGCTCCAGATTACGAAAAAGGACTGGCAAATTTGGATGCGTATGTGCAAGAACAAATGGCCGTGTATAGCATTGAAAATAAGGGTGTTACAGAGTATGGAGGTGGATTTTATTTGTACATTACTTCGAGTACAACCCCAGAGAACATCAGCATGACCATGGAAAAAAACTACGCCACATTGTACAACTATATGGGTGCAAACGCTATTGAAAGCTACGGTGTGCCCATGAGTATTTATCAATATCGAAATCCTGAAGATGGATCGATGATTCTCAGTTGCGGAATCCCAGTTAGTCAATACTACAGAATAAAAAATGCTAGTGGCGTATTGTGTGGGTATATGCCGCGAACAAAAGTGCTTAAAACAACACTAATTGGGGATTATAAAAACCTCGAAGAAGCGTGGACAAAAAGCTATCAAAATATGAATAAAATGAACTTAAATCCTTCAAAATTGAAACCATTTGAGTTATATTTGACCAATCCTCAAGAACATACAAATCCAGCGGATTGGATTACAGAACTTTTTATTCCTATTGCTAATTAATTTTTAAAACACATTATGAAATATGCTTTACTAGTATTTTTGGGGGGTGGAGTTGGTAGCGTATTGCGCTACTGGGTTGGAAAGCTATTTCAAGGGCCACTTGGGACATTCCCTACGGGAACTATGACCGTCAATATTGTTGGTAGTTTACTTATCGGAGTTCTTGTAGGATATGGGCTAAAAAATGGAGGTCTTTCTGAGCCACAAACACTGCTTTTAGTCACAGGGTTTTGTGGTGGATTTACCACATTTTCAGCATTTGCTTTAGAAAATCAAGCTTTTTTAAAAGCTGGAGATTATACCCTGTTTTTTGTCTACTCTTTTGGGTCATTAATTTTGGGGGTTGCAGCTGTACTTTTAGGGTTGTTTTTGTCGAAAAATTTTTAAATCACTTAAAGCGTTTCACACCAGCTTGTACAGCCAAAGGAATATAGTTTTCACGTGGCACAATTGGACAAGAATAGCGTTCGTTGTAGGCGCAATAAGGGTTGTAGGCCGTATTGAAATCTAACCAAATACTATCAGATTTAGGAACAATTAAATCCATATAGCGCCCTCCTCCGTAGGTCGATAAACCATTTGTATTGTCCAAAAATGGAAGAAAAAGGTAATTTGATTTGACATCGGCAGAATCGATGGATTGATAAACATTCAATTTTACATTTTTATCCAACAAACGAAAAGACAATACACCAAAAATTCGTTCCTTAGAAACGCGCTCTGTATTGGTTTTCATATCAAAATATGCTGAATTTGGAGTAGGCGTCAATTTGGCTTTGACCACAAAACTTGAATCAATTGGGAAAAATGAAAGTGAAGAAAACACTTTTAAATCCTTGGCTTTAAGTGGTGATTTGGAAGCGTCTTTAAACAAGGAATTCATTCTTTTTTGAAATGCAGATTCGTACTGAACTTTTACTTTTTTATTTGAACAAGACATCCCGAAAACAGCAAAAAGAAAGAGAACTAAAAGAAATTTTAATGCATTGGACATAACACTACACTTTATCAATTGGATTGTGTGCCACCACATCAGAAAGAATAATCTGGGTTTTGGTTTCACCATAAGATATCAATTCATCAATAAATTTTTCTAAATGTTTATGGTTTTCAAAAACCACTTCCATCACAATATTTTCATTGCCCGTAATTCTATAGCAATTGACCACTTCCTTATACGATTTAATTTGATGTAAAAAAGGTTTTAGGCGCCCCATAAAAGCACGTACAGTGATGAGCGCTCGAAGTCCGTACCCCAACGCATTATGATCAACTTTGGTAAGATAATTAGATATAATTCCTAAATCTTCCATCTTTTTAATGCGTTCGGCTACCGCAGGAGAGGATATACCAACCTGTCTGGCAATTTCGGTATTCGAAATACGCGCGTTTTTCTGTAATAAATTTAAAATTTTAGAATGAATCGAATCGAGTTTCATTTTTAAATAAATTTTTATAAAAATAATAAAAATTTAAATATAAATATATTTTAAACATTAATATTTAAACTATAATACATTTATTATCTGCTAATTTTACACTAAGTAGTTTACTCTAAACAGATAAAAGACAAAATGTATTTAAATTTTAATTCGGCGATCTACAACAAAGCGTTAGAAATTGGAAGTCTTTCCAAAAAGATTTCTGATTATCTAAACGCCGATCTTGTACCCCTATCAGAATCTGGACAAGAAAATCCCGATATTTATTTCTCTGGTGATATTATTCAACATTCAATGTCTTTATCTACAGAAATTCTAAAAGCAGAGCAAACCACGCAATCAGACGAAAAATATCATCACGCCCACACACTCAAATGGCTTACTTATAGATTAAATCAAAACTGCAGACGCCTAGAACAATGCAGCAGCAATGGTCGAGACTTCATGTTCTTATTAAAAAAAGAGTTGAAAAAGTTCAAAAAACTTCAAAAACAGTGGATGCTGAGCTTGTAAGTAAAAAAAAATCAAAATTTTATTGTTTACTTAACACCCTTAAAATCAGCTTCTTTAATCCGATTTTTTTCTCAAATAAAATTTTTTAAAAAAAAAGTTCAAAAAAAATGTGACTTTTTTACAATTGTTGAGTCCTAATACATAGGGGGAGGATGTTTTCCCCCATAATTAAATTTAATTAACAACCTACAAAAATTTTATCATGATGAAAAAATTATTATTAAGCTCTTGCTTATTACTATTAAGCACAACCGCCTTAACTGCACAGAATTTACCTACAAATCCAGATCCTGGAAAATGTTATGTAAAGTGTATTACAAAAGATGTATTTGACACCGTTACGGAAACCGTTCAAGTACAACCTGCTTATCAAACCTTATCGGTAGTACCAGCTACGTACAAAACAGTTGAGGAACGTGTCCTCGTAAAAGAAGCCAGTAAACGCTACTCATTTGTACCCGCAGTTTATGAGACTGTTGATGTCGCTTATTCCACTGGAGGTGGAGAAGAATTAACAGTGGTCCCCGCCACTTTTGGCACTACAACACAATCTTTTGAAGTGTATCCGAAAACTTCAGGGTGGGAATACAAACAACTTGAAGATTGTCAGTCTTTAAACAAAGAGGACTGTGTTGCTGCTTGTTACGTAGAGCGCCCAGCACAATTCCGTGATGTTACGATTACAACGGTTGCTAGGGAAGCATCAACAACTAAAAGTCCTATTGCTTCAAGAACAAAAACCTACAAAAAGCAAGTGATTAAGACGCCTGCACGATTAAATGAAGAGGTCATACCAGCAGTCTATAAAACCATAACAAGACAAGTGGTAGACCAAGCGGCTAGAACAGTAAGCCAAACCGTTCCAGCCAAAACAGAAACCATAACAAGAACCATCCTAAAGTCTAAAGGGGGCATCACAACATGGGAAGAAATTGACTGTAAACTATTAGATCCTAATGTATTGCCTATTTTTTATGAACTTGCAAGTGCTCGTTTAACGTCAGAATCCAAAGGAATTATCGACAATACGTTGTTGCCTATTCTAAATTCTAAAAATGTAAACATCGAAATCATGTCGCACACCGATTCAAGAGGAAACGATGCATACAACATGTCTTTGTCGCAACAACGTGCCAATGCTGTAGTAAACTACTTAGTTTCTAAAGGAATTTCAAGAAGTAGATTATCGGCAAGAGGATTTGGCGAAACACGATTGGTAAACCGTTGTTCTAATGGTGTGCAGTGTTCAGAAACAGAACACCAACGCAACAGAAGAACAGAGTTTAGAGTTATAAACAATTAAACAAACAAAGGCGACCCCTATATCTAAAAATTGAGCACCTTACCCCCACCTCCACCTACCCCTGAGGTGCTTTTTTTTTATTTCTTTTGTACAGAACAAAAAGGGACTTCTTTAATGCCCTTTTGGACGGCAATTCCATAATTGTAAAGAAGGTTGTCCACCATCAAATCATAAAATTTGTAGTGAAGTTGCCAATCAAATTGTTGGTGCTCATTTTCTATATCCATATCAATAATCAATGGAGTTTTGATGAGTGAAGATAGTTTATATTTAAAATCATCAAGTGAACTGTTGTCTGCAGAAAATTGAATATCGTCAACTAAAAATTGTGGGCTATCGCTACCCCAATCGATTTGATTTTGTGGCCAAAATTTATCTCTACAATTGGCACAATTAAGTACAAGTGCATTTACTTTTTTCTTGGATGTTTTAAGCTTTAAACCCAAAACCTTTACTATTTTTTTGACGATTGGCATAAACTCATTTTTGTACTGAAGTTCCAAAACATACATTTTATTATCATCATATTTAAGGTCTATTTGTGTTGGTGAGGCCTTCAGCATATAACTCAATATATATTTTAGACTCCCTTCAATTTTTATAAAATTTGGAGTGCGAAAAATAGTAATTCCAGCACTGAAATCTGACTCGGATTCCGAAAGTTTATAAGTTCCATCTAAGGTCTATGGATGGTCACTAACCAATTCATAGGGTGTCAAATCTATAAATATGCGAGAATCGAATTGAGTAGATGATTTTTTTATAAACCGATCTAAATCATGGGCACTCAAATTTGCTGGATTGCCTTGCCAAATAGTTTGAGCCGAGGCATCAAGAAGTACAGCAAAAGGCAAATCGGTAACCCCATATTTTTTAAATGTTTGCCCATCATAGTCAATCGCACTAGCAAAACGCGTTGGACGCTTGGCTAAAAATTTTTGAACCGTTGCCGAGGTTTCTTCTGAAAGGGATAGTATAAATAAATCGTCTTTATATTGCTCTTGAAGAACATCCAAATAATCTGAAACCGTGATGCAAGGCCCACACCATGTGGCCCAAAATTCAACCATGAATAGTTTTTGCTTAGACATTGGCGTATGGTAATCCGAATTTTGCAGAAGCTCAGAAATTTTGACTTGAGCAAAGGCAAGATTTGTAAAAAAGAAAACACCCAAAACTAGGGCTGCTTTGATTGGTTTAAAATGCATCATTTTAAATTTGTTAAATACTGTAACAAATATCGTGCTAAATTAAATTGATGGTTAATTTTTAGATAAAATGGCCTTCATTTGCTGTTGCAAATCTTTAGCTTTTTGTGCAGCTTGTGTTGCAAAATCTAATTCGTTAGACGCATAAATAATACCTCTTGATGAGTTAACCAAAAGTCCAATGTCAGAATTTAATCCATAGGCGCAAACTTCTTCTAAACTTCCGCCCTGAGCACCCACTCCTGGCACCAACAAAAAACTATTGGGAACAATAGTTCTGATGGTTTTAAAATATTCTGCTTTTGTGGCACCAACAACATACATCAAATTTTTGGAATTTTTCCATGATTTTGAAGTTTGTAAAACCGATTGATATAACGGTTTTTCTTTGGACTCAAGTGTTTGAAAATCAAAAGCCCCAGAATTGGAAGTTAATGCCAACAAAATGGTGTGTTTATCTTCAAATTCCAAAAACGGCTCAATGGAGTCCTTGCCCATATAGGGTGCTGTAGTGATGCTATCAAATCCTAAATCTTCAAAAAAAGCTTTGGCATACATGTGGCTTGTATTGCCAATATCGCCACGTTTTGCATCGGCAATTGTAAAAATTTCAGGATAATTTTCGTTCAAATAATTTATGGTTTGCTTTAAGGCTTCCCAACCTTCTTGACCATAAGCTTCATAAAAAGCAATGTTGGGTTTGTAGGCCACACACAAATGGTGCGTCGCATCAATAATTGCTTTATTGAATTCAAAGATTGGCGAAGGTAATTTCAAAAGATGCGCCGGAATTTTAGACAAATCAACATCTAACCCAATACACAAAAAAGACTGCTTTCTTTTTATTTCTGATATGAGTTTTTCTGTGTTCATTAATGTTAAATTTGATCTGAATCTGCCTTCAGTTTTTCTGTGTTTTCTGCGAGCATCAACTCGTCTATAATTTTTTGAACATCGCCATTGATGATGTTCGATAAATCGTACAAAGTCAATCCAATTCTGTGGTCCGTAACACGACCTTGAGGATAATTATAGGTCCTAATTTTGGCACTTCGATCACCAGAAGAAACCATACTTTTTCGTTTCTCAGAATCAGCAGCTTGCTTTTTGGCCAATTCCATTTCATACAGTCGAGAACGAAGTACTTTTAGTGCTTTTTCTAAATTTTTGTGTGATGATTTTTGATCCTGACAACTGACAATCATACCCGTGGGCTCGTGATGAAGTTTAATCGCAGAATAGGTTGTATTGACCGACTGACCTCCTGGCCCTGTTGAGGTTGTACGCTCTATTCGAACCTCAGTCATATCAAGTTCAACATCAAATTCTTCGGCTTCTGGTAGAACGATTACTGATGCGGCACTGGTGTGTACACGCCCTTGTGTTTCTGTTTGAGGAACACGTTGAACACGGTGTACACCAGCTTCAAATTTCATAGTTCCATAGACGTCCTCTCCAGAAACTTCAAAGATAATTTCTTTGTATCCACCGGAAGTTCCTTCATTAAAATCAACAACGTCAACCTTCCAGCCCTTAGATTCACAATATTTTGTATACATCCGATGAAGATCGCCTGCAAAAATACTGGCCTCGTCGCCTCCTGTTCCCGCACGAACTTCAACAACTACATTTTTGGCATCTTCAGGATCCTTAGGGATAAGCAAAAACTTAATTTCTTCTTCTATTTCAGGTAACTTTGCTTTGGCTTCATCGAGTTGCATTTTGGCCATTTCCACCATCTCGGCATCGCTCCCATCTGCTATAATGTCTTGCGCTTCATCGATGTTAGACACAAGTTCTTTATAGATTTCGCCTCGATCCAAAATTTTCTTTAAATCTTTATATTCCTTGTTGATTTGAACATAACGCTTTTGGTCAGAGATTATATCGGGTTGAATGATAAGATCACTTACCTCATCGAAGCGTTGTTTTATGATTTGAATTCTTTCTAACATGAATTATAAATATTGTGGCAAAAATAGTATTTTAAGACGAATTTTACCTTAGAATCTAATACGTAAACGTACCGAAATCACTTTTAATGGTCAGTTTTTTGGTTGAAGACGCTTCAACACGACCAATGATTTGTGCATCAACATCAAATGTTGAGGCGATTTCTATAATGCGTTCTGCAATTTCTGGCTGTACATACAATTCCATACGGTGACCACAATTGAAGACTTGATACATTTCTTTCCAATCTGTTTTGGATTGTTCTTGAATCAATTTAAACAAAGGCGGAATTGGAAACATGTTATCTTTTATAATGTGATGCTCATCAACAAAATGAAGGATTTTTGTTTGTGCACCGCCACTACAATGCACCATTCCGTGTATGAGTGCTTTAGGGCAAGAATCTAAAATTGCTTTTATGATGGGTGCATAGGTACGTGTGGGTGAAAGCACTAATTTTCCTGCGTCAATTGGTGCATTTTCTACCGCGTCTGTGAGTTGAACTTGACCTGAATAGACCAATTCTTCGGGGACGGCAGCATCAAAAGTTTCTGGATATTTTTTGGCTACATCTTTATGAAAAACATCATGTCGAGCAGAAGTGAGTCCATTGCTGCCCATACCGCCATTGTACTGCGCTTCATATGTTGCTTTTCCAAATGATGCTAAGCCAACTATGACATCGCCTGGGCGAATATTAGCATTATCAATAACGGCACTGCGCTTCATTCGGGCTGTGACTGTTGAGTCTACAATAATAGTACGCACCAAATCACCTACATCTGCAGTCTCTCCACCAGTAGAATGTATGGTGACCCCATGGTTTTTTAAATCGGCAATCAATTCTTCAGTTCCATTAATAATTGCTGAAATTACTTCACCGGGAATCAAATTTTTATTTCGACCAATGGTTGAAGACAACATGATGTCGTCCGTGGCACCAACACACAACAAATCATCAATATTCATGATGAGTGCATCTTGTGCTATACCTTTCCAAACTGAAAGATCTCCAGTTTCTTTCCAATACGCATAGGCAAGAGAACTTTTGGTTCCTGCACCATCGGCGTGCATGACCAAGCAGTAATCCTCGTCATGGGTCAAGTGATCTGGAACAATTTTGCAAAATGCTTTTGGAAATAATCCTTTATCAATGTTTTTGATGGCATTGTGCACATCTGTTTTTGATGCTGAAACACCGCGCTGTGCATACCGTTGGCTAACCTCTTTTCCCATATACTATTATGAATTACAAATGTAATACAGTATTTGATGTTATGGAATAAAAAACGTCTAAAAATTTTAAATCACTACCTTGTAAAAAGTAATTCTCTGTATTTTGGTAATGGCCAAAGTTCATCGTCAATAAGTAATTCTAACTTATCACAATTGTAACGAATTTCATCAAAAAGTGGTTTCACTTTATTGCAATAAGTTTCGGCTTTTTTGATGGACTCTGAAATGACATTGGCTTTTTTACGCTCATTGATCATGGTAGTTACACCCGAATTGATAGATTCAATATAATTCGAAATATCTTTAATCAAAACCAATTGCTCGCTGGCATATTTTTTAAAGTCATTGCCATAAATGTCTTTTAGTCCACGTACATTATTGATGAGAATGTTTTGGTATTTTACGGCCGTTGGAATGATATGATTTCGTGCTACATCTCCTAATACACGCCCTTCAATTTGAATTCGGTTGATGTAGTCTTCTACTTCAATTTCGTAACGTGCTTCAATTTCAGTTTTATTCATTACCCCTAAGCTTTCGTAAAGCGCAACCGTTTTAGGCGCGATTTTAACTTTTAATGCCTCTGGTGTATTTTTATTGTTACTCAAACCTCGTTTTTTAGCTTCTTTTTGCCATTCCTCCCCATATCCATTACCTTCAAAAAGTATCGCTTTTGATGTTTTGATGTATTCTCTCAATACATTAAAAATAGCTTCATCTTTTTTGAGGCCTTTTTTATCAATCAAAACATCGGCTTCAGCTTTAAAATCGATTAGTTGTTTGGCAACGATGGTGTTGAGTACTGTCATTGGGTTTGCACAGTTTGCTGTAGAACCCACAGCGCGAAATTCAAATTTATTCCCTGTAAAAGCAAAAGGTGAGGTTCGGTTTCTATCGGTATTATCAAGAAGGATTTCAGGAATTTTACCCACAACATTGAGTTTCAAGTCGGTTTTTTCTTTTGGAGATAATTTTCCTTTGGTTACTCCTTCAAGTTCACTCAAAACCTTGGTAAGTTGGGCACCAATAAAAACAGACATGATTGCCGGCGGTGCTTCATTAGCCCCTAAACGATGATCGTTGCTTGCCGAAGCGATAGAGGCGCGCAACAACTCTTCATTTTCGCATACAGCTTTGATGGTGTTGATGAAAAAGGTAAGGAATTGTAGGTTACTCATTGGGGTTTTTCCAGGAGCCAAAAGATTAACACCAGTATCGGTACTTAAACTCCAGTTATTGTGCTTTCCAGACCCGTTGACCCCAGCAAAAGGTTTTTCATGAAAAAGCACTTTAAAATGATGACGTTCTGCGACTTTTTTCATGAGGTCCATCACAAGTGAATTGTGGTCTACCGCTAGGTTCGCTTCTTCATAAATGGGTGCCAATTCAAATTGATTTGGTGCAACTTCATTATGGCGTGTTTTTACAGGAATTCCCAATAAAATGGACTCCTTCTCTAGGTCACGCATGAAGTTTAATGCACGATTAGGAATAGTGCCAAAATAGTGATCGTCCAGTTGTTGTCCTTTAGCAGAAGAATGCCCCAACAAAGTACGTCCCGTTAGTTCTAAATCTGGTCGCGATGCCGCTAAAGATTTATCAATTAAAAAATATTCTTGTTCCCATCCCAAGGATGCCGAAACTTTTTTGACATTTTTATCAAAATAGCGCGCAACCGAAGTGGCAGCATCGTCCACAGCATGCAAAGCACGCAAAAGTGGTGTTTTATAGTCAAGTGCTTCACCAGTATAGGCCACAAAAACCGTTGGAATACATAGTGTTGTTCCAAAAATAAAGGCGGGTGAAGTGGGATCCCATGCCGTGTATCCACGGGCTTCAAAAGTATTGCGAATTCCTCCATTGGGAAAAGATGAGGCGTCGGGTTCTTGTTGTACCAATTGATTGCCATCAAATTGTTCTATCGCTTCACCTGGTCCAAGAGTTTCAAAAAATGCATCATGTTTTTCAGCAGTAGCGCCAGTGAGTGGTTGAAACCAATGGGTATAATGTGTCACCCCTTTCGCCATAGCCCATTCTTTCATGGCGGTTGCAATTTGGTCGGCCATATCGCGACTAATCGTTTGGTTTTTATCTATTGCAGTGGATAGATTTTTAAAAGTAGCTTTGGGTAAAGAACTGCGCATGGCGGCTATTCCAAACACATTGGAGCCGTAAACTTCAGATCGTATAGGATGTTCTTGAACAGAAACTGATGCTCTGTTCATTGATGTTTTTAGTGCATGAAAGCGTAAGGTTGACATAATAATAGGTTTAAATTTCTCTTACAAATTTAATATTCTTATGAAGGATAATTGAAACTACAAAATATTTTTTATTAACAATTTGAAAATTAATGATGCGAAAAATTACATATAATTTGATTAAACCCATAAAAAAATAGGGGTTATGTAAAAAAAAGGTAGGTGTTAATAATTTTGACCCTTAAATTATTAGCGTACAAAAGCTTATTATTATATTTGCGCATATTTTTGTATTAAACATTCTAATCAATAAAATTATGGCAAAATCAAAACTAGAGTACATTTGGCTTGACGGTTACAAACCAACACAAAGCTTAAGAAGTAAAACTAAGATTGTTGAAGATTTTAGCGGGAAATTGGAAGACTGCCCAGTTTGGTCATTTGATGGTTCCTCGACACAACAAGCAGAAGGAGGAAGTTCTGATTGTCTACTGAAACCAGTAGCAATATACCCAGACCCTCAAAGAAAAGACGGATACCTTGTAATGACTGAGGTACTTAACGCTGATGGTTCAGCACATGAGAGTAACGGAAGAGCAACAATCGATGACGAAGATGATGATTTCTGGTTTGGATTTGAGCAAGAATACTTTTTGTACGACGTTGAAACCAATTTGCCGGTTGGATTTCCAAAAGATCAAACTCCTCAAGGACAATTTTATTGCTCTGTAGGTGCGAAAAATGCATTTGCTAGAGAAATGGTAGAAGAGCATTTAGATGTTTTGATTGAAGCAGGAATCAATGTCGAAGGAATCAATGCTGAAGTTGCAGCTGGACAATGGGAATTCCAATGTTTTGCTAAAGGCGCAAAACAAGCTGGTGACGAAATTTGGGTATCAAGATACTTATTGGAGCGTATTGGAGAGCAATATGGACTACAAGTGGTATGGCATCCAAAACCATTAGGAAATACAGACTGGAATGGTTCAGGAATGCATGCTAATTTCTCTAATACAACACTAAGAACTTGTGGTTCTAAAGAGGCATATGAAAAAATATGTGAAGCGTTTAGACCAGTAGTTAAGGAACACATAGAGGTATATGGTGCATACAATGACCAAAGACTTACAGGTGATCATGAAACTCAATCCATTGACCAATTTAGCTTTGGAGTTTCAGATCGTGGAGCTTCCATCAGAATTCCAATCATCACTGTAGAAAAAGGATGGAAAGGATGGCTAGAAGATAGACGTCCAGCTTCTAATGGAGATCCATACAAAATTGCTGCACGCATCATCAAAACAGTAAAATCCGCAAAGGTTTAATTTAAACTGTTTCATGATTTTTACAAAGCGGTTGCTCAGAGCAACCGCTTTTTTTGTATATTTGATTGAGAATAGATCCCAAATCTAATCTTCAACACCAAGGACACGCATAATTTAGGTATTTAAATTTCGACAGTACACCATTCAAATTGAATTTTGCATGGAAGTTATAAGTGTTTAATACTTAACCTAAAATTATGAAACAAAACCTCAACAAAATGATGTGCTTAGATCTCTTTCTGTCTGGCACTAAAAAAAATGCTAAAAAGACTACTGAAGCATACCCCAACGAAGATGACTCAAAAGTTCTACCCCTAATCAGTTGGGATGTGTTTAGCGAAAGCTATTTTAAATACCTCAATGCGTCGAAAAAAGCTTTGGATTTGAAAAAAATCAAGGCGTTTGCTAAACATTATCACTGGAAAAATGATATTGATGCTATTTTTGATAAAAAAGATTTTTAGGCCATTATTCTTACCGATAAAAATCAAAACATCATCTGGGTGAACGAGGGCTTTACCACAATGACGGGCTATGCCAAAAAGGAAGTACTCAAAAGAACTCCTGGCTTTTTACAAGGCAAAAAAACATCTAAAAAAAAGGCTGCTGAAATAAAGTTCCGATTAAAAGAGGACAAACCCTTCACTACTAGTTTAGTGAATTATAGAAAAAACAAATCGACCTATAATTGTGAGGTGCACATTTTCCCTCTTTACAACACAAAAACTACGCATTTTATAGCATTGGAACGCGAGGTGATGCATTAAACATAAACAATAAAGCTCTGAACTATGAATACCTTAAAAACAATTTTATTATGCGTTATGTTCTTAATTTTTGGATGTAGCGAAGAAAATGAACTAAATCCACTCCAAATAAAGTTTAAGAATACAACACCATTTAGTATTGAATCCATTTTAATTGGAGCACAGACTATCGGCACATTACACCCCAATGAAAGCACAAACTATATCGCGTTTGATGCATTTAATTTTGACTCTGGCTTACCTGACGAGCGTTGCACTGGAACCATTGACGATAAACCCATAGAAAGCTATAATGAATTCTATTGGTGTGGAACGCAAAAAAACACAGTATACGAAGGGATTTTTGAAATGAATATTCACCTCGTCGAAAATGAGGATAACAAAATTTATTTGATCTTAAAGATTGAATAAGCTGAAAGAAACTTATAATTTTTTTGCCACTGTTTCAACAGCAGCTATGGTAAAATCCAAATCTTCATAAGACAACGCATCAGTAATAAACCAACTTTCAAAAGCACTTGGTGCAATATATACACCTGCATCGAGCATCCCATGAAAAAATTGTTTGAAGCGATTGTTGTTGCCGTGGGCTGCTGTTTCAAAATCGACTACAGGGGTTTCGGAAAAATGTACAGAAATCATTGATCCTACTCTGTTTACGGTGTGTGGAATATTACTTTTAACCAGTGCATTTGAGATGCCCTGATGTAAATAAGCCGTTTTTTCTGTAAGTCTTTGATACACCTCAGCATCATTGTTTAATGCATTTAAAAGTGCATAGCCAGCAGCCATGGCTAATGGATTTCCACTTAAAGTTCCTGCTTGATACACAGGGCCTTCAGGTGCCAAATGTTGCATGATGTCTTGACGTGCCGCAAAAGCGCCTACAGGCAAACCACCACCAATCACTTTACCAAAACACACAAGATCGGCTTGGATACCATAAAGCTCTTGAACCCCACCTTTTGCCAAACGAAAGCCAGTCATCACCTCATCAAAAATAAGTACAGCTTTGTGTTGGTCGCACAACGCACGTAGCCCTTCCAAAAATCCTACGACAGGTGGAATACACCCCATATTGCCCGCTACAGGTTCCACAATAATAGCCGCAATTTCGTCTTTGTTAGCATCAAATAATTGTGCTACAGCATCCAAATTGTTGTACGGAGCTAACAGTGTATCTTTGGCCGTTCCTTTCGTCACGCCCGGACTATTAGGACTGCCAAAAGTGACAGCACCACTCCCCGCTTGAATCAGAAAAGAGTCGGAATGTCCGTGGTAGCATCCTGAAAATTTTATAATTTTTTCTTTCCCAGTATATCCTCTTGCCAGACGTACTGCACTCATACATGCTTCGGTCCCTGAATTTACAAATCGGATTTTATCAATATTTGGAACCATTGATATGGCCAAGGCGGCAATTTGTGTCTCAATTTCAGTAGGCATTCCAAATGAAGTCCCTTTTTTTGCTTTTTCAACCACAGCATCTACAACTGGCTTATAGGCATGCCCCAAAATCATTGGTCCCCAAGAATTGATGTAATCAATCAAACGATTACCATCTTCATCATAAAGGTATGGACCTTGTGCTTTTTTTACAAAAATAGGGGTGCCTCCTACGGCCTTAAATGCGCGAACTGGAGAATTTACGCCGCCAGGAATAACGGTATTGGCTTCTTTGAATAGTTGACTACTGCGTTGGTATTTCATAAGGTTTAATTTGGTCTAATGATAAGTGCTTGCCCAATGTTTAATTCATTGGAATTGAGTTTGTTAACAGATTTTAAACGTTCCACAGTAGTATTGTAGCGTTTTGAAATCGAATACAGTGTGTCTCCTTTTTGAACAATATGCGTTTCTGCTATTTGCTGTTGATTATTTTTATTTTTGGCTTTTTTGTCAAAGATATCATAACGGTACAATTTGTAGCGTTCGATTAAACTGATCAGCTTTTGAGGGTACTTTGGGTCCGTAGCATAACCTGCCTTTTTCAATCCTTTTGCCCATGCTTTATAATTTGTGGGCTTGTATTTAAACAAATTTGCGTAACGCTTTCTTTTGGCAAGAAATAAAGAATGGTCTCTATACGATTGATTAGGGTCATTATATTTTCTAAAACACTCTTGTGCTCGATCATCATCGTGGTAAATTCGAGGTCCTTTCCAATCATGACATTTGATCCCAAAATGATTGTTAGCTTCTCTAGCCAAGCGCCCTTTCCCAGAACCAGATTCCAAAATCCCTTGTGCCAAAGTAATGCTAGCAGGAATTCCATAAAGTTTCATTTCATGGATAGCGACTGCCCTAAAAAAAGTAATATAATCCTCAGTAGAATTGTAAGTTGGTGAAATGACTACTGAAGGGGTTTCAGGAAGTTGAGAGGTATTGATTTTAACATCAACCCGGTTTTTTTGGTTTGCTCTTTTTCGAGCACCACAGCTGGACAAAATCATGCCTAACAAAATCAGTACTACAATGCGTCTCATGCGATTAACTCTAAATTGTGTTTCTTTAAATAATGATTCATGCCTTCTATTCCCTGCAATCCACCAGTGTGAATTGCTAATATTTTTTCAGATTTTGAAAAAAATCCTTTTTGAATCAAATCAAAAATTCCAAACATCATTTTTCCTGTATAAATTGGATCCAAAGGAAGTTCAAATTCTTGTTTAAACTTATTGATAAATTGAATCAACTCCAAATTCACTTTTGCATATCCACCAAAATGGTATTCATGACATAAATCCCAATTGGATTGTTGTGCAAATTTACAAATATCTTCCCTTAAAAATGTGCCTTTTAGAGCAGGAAATCCAATTATTTTTTGATGAGGAAGACTAGAATTAATCAAGCCAGAGATGGTTCCTCCAGTACCCACAGCACAACAAATGACATCAAACTCATGATCGGCTTCAGTCAAAATCTCTCTACACCCATCTATGGCCAATGCGTTGGTACCCCCTTCTGGGATGATATAAAATTTGGGGTATTTTTTTTTAAAACTATCAAGAAATGAATCCTCAGTTTTTTGTCGGTAGGCAGCACGACTTATAAATTCTAAATGCATCCCACAAGCTTTTGCGTACGAAAGTGTTGGATTAGAATCCATACCCCTAGTCAATTCTTCTCCACGAATAATTCCCACTGTAGGAATATTTAGGTCTTTGCCTACAGCTGCAGTTGCAGCGATATGATTTGAAAATGCTCCGCCAAAAGTCAATATCCCCTGAAAATTACCATCAAGCACGGCTTGAATGTTATACTTCAGTTTTCTGTACTTATTTCCAGAAACCGTAGGGTGAATTCTAAACTCTGGTTTCAAAGAAAGTTGAGCTGTTAATTTTATATTTTCAATCTGTCGTGTGTCGAGCATTAAATATGTAAAGTGCTTAAAATGTAAAAATACAAATCTTTAAAGCATTTGACCATAGCTGAAAAATTCTATTTGTTTGTAAAATAAGCGCATCAATGTTCTTTGAAATTTACACTATATTTGTTAGAAATGAACAAAAGAATACCCATAGAAGAAGGTGATTTTTATTGGACTCCAGAAGGATATCGGTGTTTTACAGAACAATATCATTTGAAACGCGGATATTGTTGTGAAAGCAATTGCAGACATTGTCCTTATGGATTTAACACCTCCAAAAAAATAAAAAATTGATGCCCATGACACCGAATTTAAATACTTTTAAAGACGAGATTTTAGAAGGAATTCCCAAAGAATTACCTCCACTAAGACCTTTTGACCCTTCTTACAATCATGCGCCAAAGCGCAAGGCCATCCTAAATGCTGAAGAACAAAAACTAGCCCTCAGAAATGCGTTGCGTTATTTTGATAAAAAATTTCATCCTGTGCTCATTAAAGAATTTAAAAATGAATTGGATGAGTACGGACGAATTTATATGTACCGTTTTCGACCCCATCACAAAATTTATGCACGTCCAATAGACGAATATCCTGCGAAAAGCAGACAAGCAGCAGCCATCATGTTGATGATTCAAAATAATTTGGACGATGCTGTGGCGCAACACCCGCACGAATTGATTACCTATGGTGGAAATGGTGCCGTTTTTTCAAATTGGGCGCAGTACCGATTGACCATGAAATATTTGTCCGAAATGAACGACGAACAAACCTTGGTCATGTATTCTGGTCACCCTATGGGGCTTTTTCCTTCGCATAAAAATGCACCAAGAGTTGTGGTCACCAACGGAATGATGATTCCAAATTATTCTCAGCCCGATGATTGGGAAAAATTTAATGCATTAGGTGTTACTCAATTTGGTCAAATGACTGCAGGAAGTTATATGTATATTGGTCCACAAGGCATTGTTCATGGCACAACTATTACCGTATTGAATGCTTTTAGAAAAATAAATAAATCACCACGGGGCCATATTTTCCTCACTGCTGGTTTGGGCGGTATGAGTGGCGCACAGCCCAAAGCAGGGAACATTGCTGGATGTATCACCATTTGTGCCGAAGTAAACCCCAAAGCTACACAAACAAGATACCAACAAGGTTGGGTCGATGAAGTACTCTATGAAATAGATAAGCTTGTAGAACGGGTTGAAGTTGCAAAAGAAAAAAAAGAAGTGGTTTCTATTGCCTACCAAGGGAATGTAATCGACGTTTGGGAAGCTTTTTACGAAGCTGATATTTTCATTGAATTAGGAAGCGATCAAACATCTTTACATAATCCATGGGCAGGAGGTTATTACCCTGTTGGTTTAGCTTTTGATGATGCCAATGAAATGATGCGAAATCATCCTAAAGAATTTAAACAAATCGTACAAAAAAGCTTGATTCGTCATGCAGAAATCATCAAAAAACACACCCAAAAAGGAACTTACTTTTTTGATTATGGGAATGCCTTTTTATTGGAAGCATCAAGAGCTGGCGCTGATATTTTAAAAGCCAATGGCGAAGATTTCATCTATCCAAGCTATGTGCAAGATATTATGGGACCTATGTGTTTTGACTATGGTTTTGGCCCTTTCCGTTGGGTTTGTGCCAGTGGATATGAAAAAGATTTAGCTAAAACAGATGCCATTGCATGTGAAGTTCTTGAACGTATACAAGCAACTGCTCCTTCAGAAATTCAACAGCAAATGAACGATAATATTCAATGGATTAAAGGTGCTCAAAAAAACAATCTTGTTGTAGGATCACAAGCCCGTATTTTATATGCTGATGCGGAAGGTCGAATAAAAATTGCTGAAGCGTTTAATACTGCAATTGCCAATGGTGAAATTGGCCCAATTGTTTTAGGACGTGATCACCACGACGTTTCCGGTACTGATTCCCCGTATCGAGAAACAAGCAATATTTATGATGGCTCAAAATTTACAGCCGATATGGCCATCCACAATGTCATTGGCGATAGCTTTAGAGGTGCCACATGGGTAAGCATTCATAATGGCGGTGGAGTGGGATGGGGTGAAGTCATTAATGGTGGGTTTGGTATGGTTCTTGATGGTTCTAAAGAAGCTGAAAAACGTTTAAAATCGATGTTGTTTTGGGATGTAAATAATGGCATTTCTAGACGAAATTGGGCACGAAATAAAGGCGCTACTTTTGCTATAAAAAGAGCCATGCAACAAGAACCAAACTTGAAGGTTACCCTTCCAAACAACGTAGATGACACGCTTTTTGATCAGATTTAACAAATTAAATTACATCATTATGAAAAAACACATTTTACCGCTTGCTTTTCTGTTATTTACACTAATTTCTTGCGATTCTGTGCGTGTTGCGGCAGATTATGACCGTTCTGCTAACTTTGAAACCTACAAAACGTTTGCCTTTTTTAAAGATGGTATTGACAAAGCAAAAATTAGTGATTTGGACAAACGTAGAATTTTACGCGCCATAGAATCCGAACTCTTGGCAAAGGGGTTTGCAAAGTCCAAAACACCTGATTTATTGATAAATATTTTTACCAAAGAACGCCAAGAAGTGAATGTATACAACAACAACTTTGGCATGTATGGCTGGGGTTGGGGCTGGGGATGGAATCCAATGATGATGGGATGGAACAACACCAACGTCACTAACTCTACTCGTGGAACTCTATTTATAGATTTGATAGATGCACAAAAAAAAGAACTGGTTTGGCAAGGCGTTGGTCATGGGTATTTGAGTTCAAATATGGAACGTAAAGCTGAACGCATCAAAAAATTTGTGTCTTCAATTCTTTCAAAATATCCGCCGCAACAAAAAAATTAGGATGTTGCCTTGACGTCCAATGCTTCACGTAAAGTGTTGCCCATCAACATGAAAGCCATCACCAGACTCATGATGCACAACCCTGGAATTATAGCGAGATAAGGTTGCCCCAAAACTATAGCATTGTAGTGCGTCTTGATCATGGCACCCCAACTTGCCATGGGTGGTTGAGCACCAATCCCTAGAAAACTCAGGCCACTTTCGATAAGAATCGCAGCAGCAAAATTGGCCGCTGAAATAACAATTACTGGTGCCATAATATTAGGCAAAATGTGCTTGAAAATTATTCTGAAATTTGTGTAGCCCAACGCTCGAGCTGCGGTTATATATTGTTGTTCTTTGACACTCATGACTTCCCCTCGAACAACACGCGCGACCTCTACCCACATGGTGAGGCCTACAGCAATAAAAACTTGCCAATACCCTTTTCCAAGTGCCAGAGTAATAGCAATAACCAACAATAAAGTAGGAATAGACCAGGTCACATTGATGAGGAACATGACCAGATTATCAATTTTTCCACCGAAATAGCCCGAAATACTCCCCAAAAAAACACCTATAATTAGAGAAATAAAAACCGCCACAAATCCAATAAAAAAAGATATCCGTGCACCCACCAAAACCCGACTCAAAACATCTCTGCCATAATTGTCTGTACCCAAATGAAATGTCTTTGAAACTACATAGGGTTTTGGCGTTTTAAAATAGTCTACTGACTGTTCTAATCCTTCAATATCTTTGGCTTCGTAGGGCGTATAAATCAATTTTTTACCTTCAATTCTGTATGAAGAAATAGGCAACTCTCTATTGGGAAATTTAGAGCCAAAAAAGAGTTGGTTGAGTTTATTTTGATGATTTTTTTCAGGATTGGGTATCACCAACATGGGCACGGCAAAACCTGGTGGTTTTGAATGAATGCTCACATGCATTTGATTGGCATATTGAGTATTATCAGGTGAAAAGACGTAAGCGAAAATAGAGATTAATCCTACAAAGAGAATGAAACACACACTCGCTACACCCAAATAACTCTGTTTAAATTTTTGGAGCGCCAATGCCGTTAATCCCTGCATAGTTAAACTTAATTTTTAAGTACAGAAAGCTTGTTTACTTTAAACATTTTGTTCAAATCGGTCAAAACATTAAGGGCTTCGTCCATGTAGATATCTTTACTGAGTGATTGATGCCAGCGCTCTCGTTTGATTCTAAAAATGGAGTCGGCCTCCATGATTGGTTTTTCATAGGGTAAAGATTCGAATGATAAATTTGTGGTGTAATCAGAAAGTGCATCAAAGCGCTCAGATTCCTTTTCATTGTTCTTCAAATCTGCATCATAATCACTGTACTTTAAACTGTAAATATTTTTTGAACGAACTTTTTTGATCCACTGCGCATTTTCATCTATAAGTTTTATTTCGGGGCTGTTATTCATACGCTCTTTACTTCTTTTGACTGTAGTTTCATAATCAATAGAACTTTCCCAAAGCTTATATGAAGCGGGTTGAATTTCATCCCATGACAATGGATTGTCTTGATCTTTTTCACCCAAATCGATATAACTGTAGCGGTCTGGAACGACAACGTCACTTTTGACACCTTCGAGCTGCGTTGAACCCCCATTGATACGGTAATATTTTTGGGTTGTAAATTTAAATGCACCCATATCGCCACTGGTGTTGTTGCGAATCATTCGGTTAAGGTCTATGACATTTTGAACCGTGCCTTTTCCATAGGTTTGTTTGCTGCCAATAACAATTGCACGCTTATAATCTTGCATAGCTGCAGCCAAAATTTCTGAGGCTGATGCAGAAAATTCATTGACCAATATCACTAATGGCCCATCCCAAGTGACACTTGGGTCTCTATCTTTCAATACCTGTCGATCTTCACCAGTAGAACGAACCTGAACAATAGGGCCTTCCTCGATGAATAAACCACCAATTTCTACGGCTGTTTTGAGGGAACCTCCCCCATTGTTGCGCAAATCCAAAACCAAACCTTCCATGCCCTCTGCCTTCAGACGTTCGATTTCTCTTTTGACATCAGTGGTGGAGTTTCTGCTGTTGACATCTTGAAAATCAATATAAAACTTAGGTAAATTAATAATCCCAAATTTGTAATTGTCTTTTTCAACAATACTCGATTTTGCATAAGTTTCTTCCAACTCGATTTCATCTCTTGGAATGGTCAAATCTTCAATAGTTCCATCAACTCTTTTTAGGGTTAAAATCACATTTGTTCCTTTTGGGCCTTTGATGAGTTTGACGGCATCGTCCAAACGCATGCCTACAATACTAACCGCTTCTTCTTCGTCTTCTTGGCGTACTTTCAGAATGATGTCGCCGACTTGAAGTTTGTTTTGTCGCCAAGCAGAACCTCCTGAGATTAATTCAGTGATGCTGATTTTGTCCATTTTTTTCTGAAGTCTTGCGCCAATACCTTCGTATTTTCCAGACATTTCTGCGTCAAAGCGATCTTTGGCTTGTGGCGCGAAATAATAGGTATGTGGATCAAAAGACTCTGAAATGGCATTGATGTACATCGAAAGCCAGTCGTCGCGTCTCATGTCATCAAAATAGACCGACACTTCTTGCAAGTTTTTTAGTGTTGCGTCTCGTGCTTCTTTTTCAAGTTGAGTTTTCGTTTTTTCTTGTTCTCCTTCTTCAGTTTCATTGTCGGACAACAAATCATGGTAATTCGTTAATGTGCTGAATTTTAGCTGCTTACGCCAACGGTCTGTCATCTCTTTTTTGGAGGATACATAGTCAAATTGATCGGTATCAGACTGATATGTTTCGTCTAAATCATAATTAAATGGTTGGGCTAAAACATCCGAATACACCGCTTTGGACTCCTCTATTCTTTGCGTCAAACGTTCATAAACAAGGTTGAAAAACTGCACATCATAGTTTTTAATTTGATCATCTAAATCCGTTTTGTACGCTTCAAATTCTTTGATGTCCGAACGGTAAAAATAATGTTTGTAGGGATCTACAGTTTTTAAAAAGCGTGTATATACTTCTTCAGAAAATTCATCATTAAAATCTTTGGGTTGAAAATGACCTTGTTCAAGCAAATAGGTGACCAATTGCATTAAAAGTTTATCCTTGTCAGGATTATCAAAGGTTTTGGTCGTAAAGCTACAAGATGCGAATGCGACAAAAACGGACAACAGGAAAATATTAATATGTTTCATAGACTTGAGTAATATTGATCAAAATTCGTTCCCAAAATAACAGAAAATTATAAAATCGAGGGCTTCACAACGCATAATTTTTTGTTAAAGCACTCAAAAATGAGTAATCCCCAACAAAATACTTACTTTTGTAGAGGAAAACAAAGAAAATATGTCAAAAAAACCACTCATTCTGGTCACCAATGACGATGGAATTACTGCTCCGGGAATTAGAACATTAATCAAAGTTATGAACCGTATTGGTGATGTCGTAGTGGTTGCACCAGACAGTCCGCAAAGTGGTATGGGGCATGCCATAACCATTAACGACACCTTGTATTGTAGAGAAGAACATATTGACAATGGCCCTCAAAAAGAATACAGCACCTCTGGTACTCCTGCCGATTGTGTAAAACTAGCTGTTCACGAACTTCTGGACAGAAAACCAGATTTGTGTGTTTCGGGCATCAATCATGGTTCAAATTCTTCCATCAATGTCATTTATTCGGGGACGATGAGTGCGGCTATCGAAGCCGGTATGGAAGGGATTCCTGCCATTGGTTTTTCTTTGTTGAATTACAACTGGGATGCCGATTTTGGCCCTACAGAGCAATACATTGAAACGATTTGCCAAAACGTTTTGGAAAATGGCCTACAAAAAGGCATCATTCTAAATGTAAACTTCCCCAACAAAACGATAAAAGGAACTAAAATTTGCCGTCAGGCCAATGCCAATTGGGTTGAAAAATTTGACAAACGCCGAAGTCCTATGGGACGTGATTATTATTGGCTCACCGGAGAATTTATCAATCAAGATCATGGCGAAGACACCGACGAATGGGCGCTTGAACAGGGTTATGTTTCTGTAGTTCCCGTACAGTTCGACCTAACAGCACATTACTATATTCAAGAACTCAACAATTGGAAGCTCAATGGATAAGATTCAAATTTTTAAAGGATTTATCATTGGAATTTTGGCCAATGGTTTAGGGCTCTTTGTGGTCGCAATGACTATGGCCAAATCCTCTGGAAGAAACGATGGATTTTTGAGCGTTTTAGAAGCCGCCCATGCCGAAAATTTTTTGGGTAAACTTATTAGTCTCGCCGCATTGTTGAATCTTATTTGCTTTTTTTATTTTATTCGAAAGAAAAAAGATGCCTATGCCGCAGGGGTATTGATCGCTACAATTTTTATGGCACTCATCACATTTATCATTAAGCTCTAACCGATGAAGTACTATATCATAGCAGGGGAAGCATCAGGAGATTTGCATGGCGCAAACCTCATCAAAGCATTACAAAAAGTAGATGCGCAGGCCGAATGTCGTGTTTGGGGTGGTGATTTGATGCAAGCTGCCGGAGGCACATTGGTCAAGCACTATAAAGAATTGGCGTTTATGGGCTTTTTGGAAGTTCTTTTAAACCTCCGCACGATTCTTAAAAATATTAGCTTTTGTAAACAAGATATCGCGGATTTTCAACCCGATGTGTTGATTTTTATTGATTACCCTGGGTTTAATATGCGTATTGCCAAATGGGCCAAAAGCCAAAATTTTAAAACGCACTATTATATTTCGCCACAACTATGGGCATGGAAAGAAAACCGTATTCATCAGATCAAACGTACTATTGACAAAATGTATGTGATTTTACCGTTTGAAAAAACGTTTTACGAAGATAAACACCAAATGCCTGTGACCTTTGTAGGCCACCCGCTAATTGATGCGATTGCCAACCGCCAAAAAGTAGATGCTAAAACCTTGAGAAAAACATACGGACTGTCCGACCAACCCATTGTAGCTCTACTTCCCGGAAGTCGCCAACAAGAAATTAAAAAAATGCTTCGTGTCATGTTGTCTGTCATTGATGCCTTTCCTGAGTACCAATTTGTGATTGCGGGTGCACCGAGCCAGCCCAAAGGATTTTACCAAAAATTCATTAAAAACAAAAACATCAAATTGGTGCGCAATGCCACTTACGACTTGCTTAGTATAGCCGATGCAGCTTTGGTCACTTCGGGAACAGCCACTTTGGAAACGGCTTTATTTAAGGTACCCCAAGTGGTGTGCTATAAATCCAGTTGGTTGTCCTACCAGATTGGAAAACAGTTGGTAAAGCTCGATTATATTTCTTTAGTGAACCTTATTATGAACCGTGAAGTGGTCTGCGAATTGATCCAAAATGACCTGAAT
This sequence comes from Formosa sp., assembly GCA_038138145.1. GTDB lineage: Bacteria > Bacteroidota > Bacteroidia > Flavobacteriales > Flavobacteriaceae > UBA3537. The sequence goes on along the minus strand of JAYQDD010000006.1, from coordinate 97,888 downwards.
ACAAAACGCCTTACCGCAGAACTAAAGCATATTTTAGACCCCAAAACCCAACAACAGTTACATACCGAATATACTGCCTTAGAACAACAACTGGGTGGCCCCGGTGCCAGCCAAAAGGTGGCTAAAGCGGTGTTTAAAGCGCTGAGCTGACACCAATGAAAAACCTACTTATAATCTAAAATGCGCCCCTTGTACTATCCCATCCCCAAACTCACCATGGCCTTTATGGGTGGTGTGTTTTTAAGCAACTTTGTTGTATTGAAACTAAGTGCCATTGGTCTGGGCATTGCTCTTGTAATTTCTATGGTGTTGTTTTTTCATTTTAAAAGCGCACCACAAACAAATCCATTGCCTCTATTTTGTTGTTGTTGCTCTTTTTGTTGCTAGGATTATGGACAACCCAGCTTAATGAACCAAAATTTCAAAACAACCACTACAGTCATTTTTTAGAACAAATAAATACGTCTAACCGCTTGGTGTTAAAAGTCCGTAGTGCAATGAATCCAACAGCATTCAACTACCGCTACAAAGCCAAAGTAGTAGAGATGAATAATCAAAAATCAAGTGGAGAAATTTTAATCAGTATTCCAAAAAATACTTCCATTGAACCATTATTTATAGATGATCTTTTATACATCCAAACAGAGTTAAAAACCATCAATCCGCCCAAAAATCCATATGCTTTTAGCTATAAAGACTATATGGAACGTAAAGGCATTTTTCATCAAATCAACCTACAAGAGCACAGCAAATTTATAAGTGTAAAAGGGAAACAAAGTATAAATGGTTGGGCAAGCAAAGCCAAAACCTTTACGGAATCAAAAATTGATGCATTGGATATCAACGACACGGCGCGTGCATTTCTCAAGGCCTTTTATTTGGGGATTAGAAATGAAATTCCAGAGGACATCAAAACAAATTACAAAGATTCTGGTGTGTTGCATATTTTAGCGCTTTCTGGTCTTCATGTCGGGATTCTACTGACTATATTTGAATTGTTATTAAGCCCAATTGTACGTTTACGCCACGGCAAAAAAATGCGCAGTTTCATAATCATCGTTATATTGTGGGGATTTGCTGTTCTGACTGGACTTAGTCCGTCCATAGTTCGTGCTGTTACGATGTTTAGCTGTTTTGCCCTTGCCCACGGATTATATCGGCCAACCAACAGCATCAACACCCTTTTTATTTCAGCATTTGTGGTGTTACTCATTCAACCTAATTTCCTTTTTGATGTAGGTTTTCAACTGAGTTATACCGCAGTTTTGGGCATTTTGCTCATCAAACCCATTTTGGATCAGTATGGGCAACCGAAACATTTTGTTTTAAAACCTATAGTCACTTTATTAAATGTGTCTGTTGCGGCACAACTTGGTATTTTGCCCCTTAGTTTGTATTATTTTCATCAATTTCCAGCATTATTTTTTGTCACCAATTTATTGGTCATTCCACTGCTGGTATTATGTCTTTGGTGTGGTCTTTTTATCATTGTCTTTAGCGGCATCAAAGCCATCAATGAACCTCTGATTTATGGTTTTGAGTGTCTTATTGGAATGATGAATAGGTGTACAAATTGGGTGGCAAATTTTGATGTTTTCCTTTTTAAACACATCACTTTTGATGGGGTGATGCTGTTTGTCTCTTATCTTATTTTTGGTTTAATTTTTAAATTCATAAAGACAAAAAAATTCAAAACCATCGTTGTTTTAGGCGTTGCCATTATAGGGTTTCAATTGTATTCTTTGTTTAATTATAACATTCAATCCCATCGAGAATTTATTGTTTTTCAAAAAGTAAAACATACTTTCTTGGGGTTTAGAAATGGAACAACATATGAAACCCATAGCACAAAAACAGACAGTTCAAATTTTACGTTTGTTCAAGATTATTTAACGAATGAGGGAATTCGGAAAAAGGTTACATCAAACCTAAAACGATTTTACAATATTGATGGCAATCAATTACTTTTGGTAGATAATCTTGGTGTTTTTGATTTTAAATCCACAACATTTGACTGGATTTTGCTTCGAAACAGCCCAAAAATTCATTTAGGACAACTCATCAATTCACTACAACCAAAACTTATTATTGCTGATGGGAGCAATTATAAAAGTTTTGTGGAACGTTGGGAAAAAACCTGTACACAAAAAGGGGTAAAATTTTATGATACCCAAACAAACGGCGCCTTTATCTACCCTTTAGATTAAGGCGTAAAAGTGGGTTTAAAGGATTTGGCGTAGCTGTTAAAGGCCTCTTGGTTATTGATGGTTTTGTAGTGGTCTTCGGCAAAAAGTTTAAGGTAAAGTTCGAGTTGTGGTGCTGTTCTATACCCTGGTATAGGCGCCAAAAATTCGGTATTTTCTCCCAAAAACAAAATAGTTGGATAAGAATTGACACCAAAATATTGTGCAAGTTGATGTTGGCTGTTACGTCGTTTGGCTTTGGCCGGATCGTAGTTGGGGTTTGTGAGCGGTTGCCCATTAAAATCAACTTCTTCATTGCCTTCTGCATTGAATTTAACAGGATAATAATTAGCATTCACATATTGGGCGAGTTTGGGATTAGAAAATGTATTGCGGTCCAACATTTTGCATGGGCCACACCAAGTGGTGTACATATCCACCATGATTTTTTTGGGGTGTTCTTTTTGTTTGGCTAGTGCTTCATTCATCGTTAGCCAGTTGATTTCTTGTGCAGTTCCACAAAGTGAAAAGCCAAAAATAAAAAGAATAACTATGTATTTTAAGTTAAGCATAATTTTCGTTGTAATGATTTGTTCGTTGTGTTTTGTTCATCCCTGCGGTATCGTCAACAAATGCATTTCTTTCCTCACGTGTTTTAAATACCCATATACACACAGAATCTTTACTGTGGTAAATGGCTTTTAATTCGTCGTCTATTTGGCACAAATACGCTGGTATTTCAGTTTTTATGCAAATCATTTTTTAAACTATTATTTTACGCCATGCATCAATTTCTTTAGCAAAGGATGTAAAACTAATGACACCAATCCAATGGCAATAGGCACAATAGTAAAAATCAAAAAGAATGCCGATAAACTGTACTCTTTGGTGATGTTTTCAACCTCTGCACCAACAGAGTGTGCCAATTTATTTCCAATCGCTATAGCCAAATAATAGACCCCAAACATTACTGCAATCATTCTGGCTGGAACAAGCTTACTTAAATAGGATAATCCCATTGGAGATAAACACAATTCGCCTAGCGTATGGAATAAATAAGCAAACACTAACCATGCCATACTCAACGAAGCTGACTCTGCCCCTGCTAAAACATTCCTAGCGCCAAAGGCCAAAAAGGCAAAACCAAGTCCTAGCAAGAACAACCCTAAGAAGTATTTGACCGAGGCCGGTGGATTGTAGCGGCTGTCCCACCATTTAGTAAATAAAGGTGCAAAAATGATGATAAAAAGAGAGTTTAAAATCGCAAACCATGTCACTGGTACTTCAGTGTTGGTGTCATTATACTCTGTGTATAATTTAAAAATAACAATAGCCCAAACAATCACAAAACTAAAGCCCAGTATAATGTTCGACAACCCAATTCTACTGAACGTTTGACGGAACAAACTCCACAGTACATAGGTAATGATCAGTAGTGGAACCACGGTAACAATCAAATCAATGAGTTTGAAGATATCGGCGGCACTACCCTCTAAAAATCGATTGGTGAAGTCTCTGGTATAAATCGGTAAGGAGCCCGCTGCTTGTTCAAAAGCGGCCCAAAAGAAGACGGTAAACAGACAAAAAATTGTAAAAGCAATCATTCGATCCCGTTCTATTCTGGTGTATCGTGGAATTCTTATGATTAGAAGTAAAATAAAGGATATAGCAGCCAAAAGCGCAAAAAACAACGAGTCTTTCATGCCTGCAACGGTAAAGTTGAGCGTGTTGATTTGACCTATTTGACTCAATGGATCATTGATGATAAAAATAAGCGCTGAAAGGGTAAAAATGCCAATTAGAATATAATCTACAGGTTGAAAAGTATTAAGTTTTACTGCTGACTTTTCTTCTTTAGATGTATTATCTGTAAGATTATTTTGTTCGTTTTTAGGTTTAGAACCAATGTCGCCAAAAAGAGGTTGAGCAAAATAAAATTGCAACATACCCAACAGCATAAAAATACCCGCAAGACCAAAACCCCAACTCCAACCTACTTTTTCTCCGACCCATCCACAAAGCATAATTCCAAGAAAAGCACCGGCATTTACACCCATATAAAAAATGTTGTATGCACCATCCTTTTTATCGTCATGACCGTCATACATTTTTGAAATAATAGAAGTCATATTGGGTTTAAAAAATCCATTTCCTAAGATTAAAAGTGAAATTCCAATGTAGAGAAATGTTGGTGTTTCTACGGCCATGGCGGCATGTCCGAGCGTCATCAAAAGCGCTCCAATCACAACGGCCATTCTATAACCAATTTTGTTATCGGCCAACCAACCCCCTACAAGGGGTGTCAGGTATACAAACATGGCATAGGTACCTAAAAGTGATAGAGCCGCAGGTGTGCTCCAACCCCATCCAGGATTGTCGCCAGTGACTACTCCAGTAAGGAATATAACTAAAATAGCCCGCATTCCGTAATACGAAAAACGTTCCCACATTTCCGTAAAAAATAATACAAACAGTCCTGCTGGATGCCCTAATACTTTGTCTTTAAAGATATGATCTGTTGTTGTGTTCATTTTGGTTGGTTTTAAGATTCTAAAATTCGTTCGTTTTCTTCAGCATTGTGTGTGAGACGTTTCAATGGTTTTAAAATCAAAATAAATAATGTTCCTACAATGACTGTAAAAATTAAAATTCCAACAAAAATGGTGTATTCTCCAAAATCGCTTGCGGCTTCGCCAACAATTCCTGCTACCTTACTACCAAGGCCTGTGGCCGCAAAATATACCCCCATCATTAGTGACGCGTATTTTATTGGAGTTAATTTTGTAATGAAAGATAATGCTACTGGAGACAAACAAAGTTCTCCAATTGTATGGAACAAATACGCTAATACTAACCATATCATACTTGAGGATCCTGACTTCTCGAACTCCATTGCTGCAAACACCATAAACAAGAATCCAAACCCCATAATTATGATTCCAACTGCCATCTTAAAAAGTGAACTTGCCTCACGCCCTTTCAATTTTCTTTTAGCCCAAATTGATGCTACTCCAGTTGCAAAAATAATTATAAATCCAGCGTTTAGACTTTGGAACATCACAGTTGGGATTTCCCAACCAAATAAGACCCGATCAGTATTTGTTTCGGTGTATAAATTCATTAAACCCCCGGCTTGCTCGAAAGCGCCCCAAAAGACAATTACCATTATGAAAGATAACAGCAAAACCAAAAATCTATCTTTATGCACTTGAGAATCAAGTTCCTTATAAATCATCATAAGAAGTACAATAATGGCGGTAAGAAATATAAACAACAATCCATAACCCTCTCCTAATTTAAACCAGCCATATGCTGTAAGAGTTAAGAGTAGTGCTGTAACAACAAGTTGGAGGGGTGAATTAAATAGCTTTCCGTAAAGCTTCCCGTAAGAAATTTCGTTTGGATCATTTTCAGTTTTCTCATAATTACCAACATGAACCAAATACTTTTGTCCATAAATATAATTGATTAGTCCAACAACCATCACGATACCAGCAAGACCAAATCCAGCATGCCAGCCCCACTCATCAACCACTAGTCCTACGATTATTGTTGCTAAAAGTGATCCTAAGTTAATTCCGATATAAAATATACTAAAGCCCTTATCTCTTCTAATATCTCCTTCTTTGTACAGTCCTCCTACCATAGTAGAAATGTTTGGCTTCAATAGGCCAACACCAAGGATAACAAGTCCCAGACCGGTGTAAAAAGCCCAAATGTCTGTTAAGACTAAAACCCCATGACCAAGACACAGTATAATTGCTCCATACAAAACAGCTTTTTTCTGGCCAATTAATTTATCTGCAATCATCCCTCCAGGGATGGACATAACATAAACCAACATGGTATACCATCCATACAACGCAAGAGCTTCTTTACTTGTCCAACCTAAACCTTCACCTCGCATATCATCGCCAAGCGTGGAAGCAGTCATATAAAGTACAAGTAATGCGCGCATTCCATAATAAGAAAACCGTTCCCACATTTCTGTTAAAAAGAGAACATACAGCCCGATAGGATGTCCAAAAAGTTGTTTTTGATGTTGAAGTTCTGTTGTTGTTGACATAATTGTTTTTATTTGATTGGTTTCGCTAATTTATCCTTTTATTTTGATTTCTTGTTTTTCTTTAGGTTCAGAGGGTTTTTCAAGTCGATCACCCAAGGTTTTTCCAATAAAGTTGGTCATTTTTTTATAGAGGTGTAATCGCGTATTACCTCCGTAAATACCATGATTTTTGTCGGGGTAAATCCCCCATTCAAACTGTTTATCGGCCTGAATTAGGGCTTCGACCATACGCATGGTGTGCTGCAAATGCACATTATCATCACCAGAGCCGTGAATCAATAAGTAGTCGCCTTTTAGCATTTCAGGGTAATTGAAGGGCGAATTGTCGTCGTATCCATTAGGGTTTTCTTGTGGCGTACGCATATAACGTTCGGTGTAAATGGTATCATAAAAGCGCCAGCTGGTCACAGGGGCAACGGCAATAGCCATCTTAAAAATGTCACTGCCTTTAAGCAAACAATTGGTACTCATATGACCGCCAAAACTCCAACCCCAAATGCCTATACGTTCCTCGTCAATATAGGGCAATTTGGCTAATGTTTTGGCTGCTGCAATTTGATCTTCTGTTTCATATTTGACCAAATTTAAATAGGTGACTTTCTTAAATTCAGCCCCTTTATAGCCAGTCCCTCGCCCATCGACACAAACAACAAAATAGCCCTGTTGTGCCAACATTTGATACCAATAATCGTTGGCGCTGTTCCAACGGTTGGCCACTTGCTGAGAACCTGGCCCAGAATACTGATACATCAGCATAGGGTACTTTTTATTGGGGTCAAAATCAACAGGTTTTATCATCCACATATTGAGGTCGTTCCCATTTATGTTTATGGTGCTAAATTCTTTTTTAGAAGTACGGTAATTACCCACTTTTTGAGCAACTTCGTCATTGTCTTTTATGCTTTTTAAGACCGTACCATCTTTAGCTTTGTTAAGGGTATACTCGGGTGGGGTGGTCGCACTCGAAAAGGTATTGATATAATAGGTAAAATCAGTACTAAAAGCCGCTGCATTGGTTCCTTCATTTTTAGAGAGACGGCGTTTGTTTTTTCCATTAAGGCCAATACTGTACACATCTCTATTGATCGATCCATTTTCTACAGATTGATAAAATATTTTTTTTGATTTTTCATCGTAACCGTAGTAGGCCGTGACTTCCCAATCGCCTTGTGTGACTTGCTTGATGAGCTGACCCGTTTTGCTGTAATGATAAATGTGGTTAAATCCATCTTGCTCACTGGTCCAAATAAAGCTATTGTCTTTTAAAAAGGTAAGATTGTCTGTCACATCCACATAGGCCTTGTCGGTTTCTGTAAGAAGGATTTCGGAAGAATTAGTAGCTGTATTAATGACCCACAAATCCAATTCATTTTGATGACGATTAATGTATTGTGCGCTTAAAATAGCTGCAGAATTGGTCCACTTGATGCGTGGAATATAAAAATCGTTGTAGGCTTTATCTACCTTAACTTCATTGGACGTTTGCGCGTTTAAATCATAAACATGTAAGGACACAACAGCATTTTTTTCACCCGCTTTTGGGTATTTAAATACCTGTTGAGTTTGGTACAAACCCTGTCCATAGACATCCATTGAAAATTCAGGCACTTCGGCTTCATCAAATTTTAGATAAGCAATTTTTTGGCCATTGCTATTCCATTCAAAAGCCCGAACAAATGCAAATTCTTCTTCGTAAACCCAGTCGGTTATCCCATTGATGATTTTATTTTTTTCGCCATCAAATGTAATTTGTATCGTGGTATCTGTTTCTAAATTTTTAATAAAAATATTATTTTGAAATCCATACGCCACTTTGGATCCGTCTGGGGAAAAGGTGGGTTCTTGAATTTTTTCATTCGAAATTTTTTGAAGTGATCCAGAAACCGTATCATAAACATAAAAGACACCTAATGTAGAATATCTGTAGACCGATTCGACCTCTGTTGCAAGGAGAATTTTGGTTTCATCATCACTAAAAGTGTAATTTGTAAAGTAGGTAATATCCTCAAGATTTTTGGAGTCTACAACAGTTTTCGTTTTGGACTGTGTTTGGTAGTCATAAACATCGACAGAAGTAGAACGCGTAGCACGGTTAAAATTTAAGACAGCATACTGTTGTCCATTATTCATGGAGTGTAGGACTTCCATGTTTTCGGTAGAAAAACTGCCGTTCCAAATGTCTTCCAGCGTAATTGCTTTGTCTTGCGCAAAAGAAAAGAAAGAAAAAACAGAAAATAAGATTAAAAATTTGCGGAGCATAGGTATATTTTATAAAATGTTACCAATTTTACTAAAAATAATTCAAAATTCCCCTATTCTGAGCGGATTAATCTTCAATTTAACAATTCGCTTTTCATATAATGTATAGAATAGTATCTTTGTTCATCAATACTCAACTATGCAACAGCAAGTTTCTGGATTTTCTAAATACTCAAAAGCCGAAAAAATTAACTGGCTGATTACCAACTATTTCGATGGAAATACGCAAGCCAAAACCATTTTGGAATCCTACTGGAATACGGATACCAAGCTGCAACAATTGCACGATGAATTTATTGAAAATACCATTTCTAATTTTTATTTGCCTTTTGGTATTGCTCCCAATTTTTTGATCAACAACAAATGGTATACCCTACCCATGACGATTGAAGAAAGTTCAGTCGTCGCTGCGGCGAGCAATGCCGCTAAATTTTGGAGTACGCGTGGCGGATTTAAAACCAAGGTTTTATCTACGACAAAAATTGGTCATGTCCATTTTATGTTTGAAGGAGATCAAGACACACTTCACTCTTATTTTGAAAACATCAAACCTCAGCTTTTAGAAGCTACTAAACCGCTGACCAAAAACATGGAACAACGCGGAGGTGGACTTTTGGATTTAAACCTCATCGATTGTAGCTCTAAAATGGCGCACTACTTTCAATTGGAAGCAACATTTGAAACCAAAGATGCCATGGGGGCCAATTTTATCAATTCATGTTTGGAGCAAATCGCCACAACCTTTGAAGCACTAAGCCAAAATAGTGCAGAACTTCATGGACATGAACCCAAGGTAGTGATGAGTATTTTGTCCAATTATGTCCCCGATTGTGTGGTTCGTGCCGAGGTCTCCTGCACATTGGACGAACTCACTTTAGAAGGGCATTTTACAGGGCAAGAATTTGCCGAAAAGTTTGTTCAAGCGGTACGGATTGCCGAAGTAGAACCTTACCGTGCTGTTACCCACAACAAAGGGATCATGAATGGTGTAGATGCCGTGGTTATTGCTACGGGAAATGATTTTAGAGCCGTTGAAGCTGGAGTACATGCCTATGCCGCCAAAGATGGTCAATATGCAAGTCTTTCCCATGCCAAAATAGAAAATGAGACCTTTACATTTTGGATGGATTTACCTCTAGCCCTTGGCACAGTAGGTGGGCTCACTGGCTTACATCCTATGGTTAAATTGGCTTTGGAAATGCTAGGAAATCCCTCAGCAGCAGAACTTATGGAAATTGTGGCCGTTGCTGGCTTGGCACAAAATTTTGCTGCGCTACGTTCACTAACCACTACAGGGATTCAAAAAGGGCATATGAAAATGCATTTACTCAATATTTTAAATCAGTTGGGCGCTACAACGACTGAAAAAGAAGCGATGATAACGCATTTCAAAACCAACAATGTTTCGCACCGTGCTGTGGTAGAGGCCCTCAAAAACTTTCGTGACTGATGCAAAAATTTTATAGCCACGGAAAATTATTGCTCACCTCCGAATATGCGGTTTTGGATGGTGCCAAAGCCCTAGCTATTCCTACCAAATACGGTCAATCTTTAGAAGTAATCCCCATAGAACCCCACGAAATCCGCTGGAAAAGTTTTGACCATAAAGGAACGCTTTGGTTTGAAACGACTTTACAACTACCGAGCTTTGAACCAAACACAACCAATGAGACAGCAAAGCGTCTTTCGGAGTGTTTTTTGGCCATTGCCAAACTTCAACCCGACTGTTTTACATCCCATAAAGGATTTGAAATGCATAGCTATTTGGAATTCCCTCAAAACTGGGGTTTGGGCTCGTCCTCTACTCTCATTAACAATTTGGCACAATGGGCCCATGTAGATGCTTTTGCATTGCTCGAAAATACCTTTGGCGGTAGTGGTTATGATGTTGCTTGTGCGCAAAACGCCCACCCGATCGTATACCAAAGTCAAAACAGTACACCGCATATAAAAATTGTGGATTTTGATCCGCCTTTTAAAGATGAATTGTTTTTTGTACACCGCAACCAAAAGCAAAATAGCCGCGCGGCCATTGCCCATTACAACGCCCTAAAAACAACACAAAACCTTGATTTTTCTGAACTTAACGATCTTACCGACGCCCTTTTGGCAGCGACTACTTTGGAAGAATTTGAAGTACTGATGAGCAAACACGAAACCATGGTGGGTAACCTTATCCAACAACCCCCACTAAAAACTACACATTTTGCAGACTATCCCGGTGCTATTAAAAGCTTAGGCGCATGGGGTGGTGATTTCTTTCTGGCAACAAGAACCAATACACAATATTTTAAGGATAAGGGGTATATGACGATTATACCCTACATCGAGATGATGTATTAAAAAAAAAGGACTGAAAAAATCAGTCCCTTAATAATTTTAATATTATTTATCTGCTAATAAAAAACCGCTCTGTTGTCTTCAATCTCAGCAGCATCTTTTAAGGCGTTGTATAACTGTGTATTGACTACATTTTCTTTGGCTTGCCCTACTCTATTGGCAGCAGCCTGATAGCTAGACATTGCTGGAGCAGGGGTAACTTTGGTGACCTCAACAACATACACCCCTGTATTGCCTTCAATTGGTTCAGAAGTTTCGCCTTCTGTCAATCCAAAAGCAGTACCAATCACCAAGGGCTCACGACCCGCACCAGAGAGTGTTGGGTTTTTCATATTTACCGCAACAGCCGTTCTTACGTTTTGACTTTCTGCAGAAGCTATTTCATCAAGGGTGGTTGCACTAATGCGGTCTTTGATAAGTTCCGCTTTCTTTTCTTTACGAATCTCTGGCAATGCTGTAATGGATCCACTTTCAACAGACATCAATCCTTTGTTGTTTATGCCTGTTAGCTTCACGACCACAAAACCACCTCCTGAAGTGCTAAAACTTTTAAAATCACCTTCGTCTACACCATCCTCAAAAGCCCAACGAACAATGGCACGTTGTGCGCCAATCCCTGGGATATTTTCGTCTAATTCTTTGACGCTACTCACATTACGAACTTCGTATGTATTTTCTTTGGCCACCGCTTCAAAATCGGCATTGGCAACAGCGATTTCAAATTTAGATTTGTTTTTAAAGACGTCGTCAATGGTTTCAACTGAGGGTTCAATTTCTTGAGCTATGGTTGCAACTTTATAGGCGTCTTGTTTCTTCCCTTGATCCAAAACTTCAATAATATGGTACCCAAAATCGGTGCGGACAACACCTAAGCTCCCCTTTGGATTTTCAAATGAATAGGCCTTAAATTCTGGTGCAAAACCATCGGTGTAAGCAAATTCAATAACGCCTTCTTTTTCGTTGCTTACTTTGTCTGAGGATAAGGACAGTAATGATTTAAATTTTGAACGGTTTCTACGCAACACATTATAAATACTATCGGCAGTGGCTTTGGCTTCTGCATCGGTTTTGGTGACTGATGCATCGGCGCGTACGCCCCCTAGAAACGGAATCAAGATATGACGTACTTTGGCAGAATCGGCGATGCCTTGTTTGGCAATCATTTTAGTGAGTTTATAGAAATTACCGTCTTTGTAAGGGCCATAAAGTTCACCTGTTTTTAGGCCTGTAATATTATCGGCCTGCTCTGATGAAAAAGCAGATCTAAAAACGAAAGCATCATTAAATTTTTGTGCGGAGTTGGCGTTTACAAAAGCGGCGTTGTCTTTGGTGTTTTTGAATCCAACCACAGTTTCATTGGCTTTTGCAACTTCGTTGTATTCCTCACGATCGGCGATAAGTGCTTTCAAGTTGTCTTGAATGGCTTGCTCATCGGCTAGTGATGCTTCTTCTTTGAATTCCACATAAATTAAATCTCGAGACGCTTCAACTTCATATTTTTTTGGAAAACGTTTCATGTAGGCCTCAATTTCAGATTTTTTGACTGTGACGAGACTATCTGGAATACTTGAATAAGGAATTTGAACATACTTCAAATCCACCTTGTCGTTTTCAAGTTGATAATCCAATTCTCCTTCTGTGAGTGTTCCTGTAATACCTGCTTTTACGAGATTAAAATAGGTTTGTTGTACACCAGAAACAGCTACATTTTGCTCAAAAGTAGTCCACGATTGGTAGTTGATGGGTGTACCGCCAAGTGTTGTAGTTTCTGGTGAAATGGCTTTAAGATTGGCGATAAATTCGTTGAGTTTATCTTCATCAAAAAGACCAGCTTCATTTTTAAATTCTTCAAATGCAGTTAAGTTTTGTTTCAACAAGTCACGCATGTAATCACGTTCTACAGCAATCCCTAGGGCATCGTATTGTGATTGCATCACTTTTGCACGAAGTTCATTTTCCCAAACACGGTTCATCGCTTGGGTATTGGTCGTTGAGCCACCAGATTGTCTTTGTATGTTTTCAACTTTGGCCATAAAGTCATCACGATCGATGTCTTCGCCATTGACCGTAGCGATTGCTGTATCACTTGCAGCAGATGAATCCAAGTTTTGGAAAATATCCCCAATGATAAAAGAGAACAATGCAAGCGCAATGATAAGGATAAGAAAAATTGATCGTTGTCGTATTTTATTTAATACTGCCATGGTATTTGTTTGCTTAAATTTCGTAAAATATAGTGGACGAAAATACCAATTTAATTTGAAATAATAAAAGGGAAATGTGTTTTATTAAAAAGGGAAGACTAAAGTTAATCTTCGGCTTCAATTTTTAGGGCAATTAATTCAATTTTGGTGTTGGAAACTTCTTCAATTGTAAACAGAAAATGGTCAATTTTTATCTGTTGGTTTTGTTCTGGTATTTCTTGCGTATGGTGTACAATTAGCCCTCCTAAGGTCTCATAATTTTCATGCTCAGGCAACTGTAGTTTGTAGCTTTCATTGAGGTGATCGACCTCCAAACGTGCAGAAAACAAATAGGAATACTCGTCTATTTGTTCTTCGATGAGCGCCACAGAATCATGTTCGTCTTCAATTTCGCCGAACAGTTCTTCGACGATATCCTCAACGGTCAAAATTCCTGAAGTTCCTCCATATTCATCCAAAACAACGGCCAAACTTTTATGTTTTTTACTCAAAACATTTAAAATATCTTTGGCCAACATGGTTTCGGGTACAAACTCCACGGGCATGAGCATAGATTTGATGGTTTTGGGGTTTTTGAACAAATCAAAGGCGTGGACATACCCCAAAATATCATCGATAGTGTTCTTGTAGACCACAATTTTGGAGTGTCCTGTTTGCGTAAATAGAGTGCTTAAATTTTTTATGGTATCATGAATTTCTATGGCGGTAAGCTCTGTACGGGGCACCATGGCTTCACGGGCTTTGACTTCGGAAAATTCTAAAGCATTTTGAAAAATAATGATTTCGCTATCAACCTCATCATCCGCTTCAACAGACTCCATTTGCTCGCTTATGTAATTGCCCAGTTCAACTTTCGTAAAAGCCAATTGCACTTCATCGCCTTTGGTTTTAAAAAATGTTTTTAAAACAAAGTCCGAAATCCAAATGACAAAACTTGAAAAAACAGAAAATAAAAGATAAAATATATATGCAGGTAGTGCCAATAATTTTAGTAGTGAATTGGCATAAATTTGAAAAAACACTTTTGGCAAAAACTCTGCTGTAATCAAAATTACTAAGGTAGAAATTACAGTTTGTGTGAGTAAACTCAACTCATTGAATAAGTAATACAACACCCTAGAATCTGTGGGTAAATGTTCTGCAAACCAAGCCACCAAAACATCGCCCATGTATAGACCATACACCACAAGCGCAATGTTGTTTCCAATAAGCATTGTGGCAATAAACTTCGAGGGTTTTGCGGTAATTTTGGTTAATAAAAGCGAAAGTAATCCGCCTTGTTTTTTTTCAATTTCAATGTGGATTTTGTTGGACGACACAAAAGCGATTTCCATTCCAGAGAAAAATGCTGAAAACAACAAACTTAAAATAATGATAAGGGTTTCTGAGGACATGATTATAATTTACCTCGGTCTTTAAAGCGCTTGTGGTATTTGTTTCTAAAAAAATAAATAAAAATGGCAAAGGCCACAAAAAATAAGGACAAATACGCACCATTTCTATTGGTATTCCATTTTGAAAATGCATCATAGGCAAACAATGCAGCAAAAATGAGGTAAAAGTATTTGAAAAAGGATAAAATTTTCATTCTGTATATTGAATTTTAAAGATTAAATTCAATGTAAAGATACATATTATTCCTCAATGTAGATACGGCCAGTGACTTCTAATACTCGGGCGTTTGTAAAATTTTGATTAGCATCGAAACCATTGCCGTTGGTGAGGTAATCTTTTGTCCTAAATTTCACAGGAAAATCGGTAAACAACCATTCTTTTTTTTGATCATAAAACAATTGATCGGTAAACAAGGTATCGTTTGTGGCTGTGGTCAGTACGACATCGCCTCTAAGGTCTATCAAATCTGTATTGTTGTACACCACAGCACTATTGGCCACCACATAGCTGGGTTGATTTTGATCATCATAAACCGTGAGGTCTATACCTTCTGGGAACTGATAATATGGAAATGCTCTATTGGAAAAATTAATCATTTTAGGGCTTACCAATACCGAGGTCAATCGTCCAGAATCGGTATGCTTGGTGTTGATGTTTTCGGCCACAGACATGGGTAAATAGGACAGTTTGTTGTTTTGTTGAATTTTATCCAGACGTTGTTCACACGAAAAAAGCACCGTTCCTATGAGAAGGAATACGATGCTTTTCGTTATGTTTTGTTTGAATAAATTCACATTACAAGTTTGGTACCACTACACTGCGCTGAATCCAACAACCCACATTTATGGTTTGACCAGCTCGCCCTGAAGAAAAGATTTCACTTTTTTGTGGTGCCTTGGCTTTGTAGTTAGCAATAGATTTTGCTGCATTTTTCTTCATGTTCGGATCTACCCGACCTGCTTTTGCTGCTTCTTTTGCTGCTAACCAATACACCGCACGTTTAGAGAAGTTGTCCATTCCACAGTTGTTTGCACTTTTGGCATACATTGATGCAATTGCCAAATACGCTTTACCTAAGCTTGGGTTAAATTTTAACGATTTCATGTAATAATTTCGCGCCTGGCTGTATTGCCCTTTTTTCTTAAAGTTTGTAGCGATTTTAAACAAGATTTTAGATTTTGCAAAATTGTCTGTTTCAAGGGTTACCGCTTGATTATAATAATTGAGTGCTTCGCTAGTCTGCCCCGCTTTTTCTTTTAAAATTCCGAGATAAAAAGCAGTATCTGCATTAGGTTCTAAGGCATTTTTCTGTTCAACAATACGCACAAACAAGGGGTCGTCGTTACAGCCTTTGGCATACATTCTATTCATGGCGCGTTGCAACCACAAACCGTCGTTTTTGAACGTCTCAAAATCTCTAGTGTATAGCGGAATAAGATTTTCACAATTGGCACGCGATCCTAATTTTGTATCAATACTTGATGATATTTTTTCGTAGGCCTTCAAATAACTGTTGTATGATTTTAACTTAGAAGCGTCTTTTCTTGTAAGCGTTTTTGGCTCACCGTCTTCATCCAAAAATGCATTACGCTTGTTGGTGTAGTTTTTGACTTCATTTTCAACTTTTTCGCTGATTTCATCGTACATGTTGAATAACTGTTGAGCAGGAATTTTACCCGCATCATACATATCGACCACTAAAGAGAAATAGGTATACAAACTTTTAGGGTTTGTAAAGGTTTTTGCATCCGTAGTATAGGCTTCATTGAACGAGGCAAACAACTGGTCCTTGGACAGCCCCAATGCTTTTCTATTGTCGTACTTCAATTGGCTAGCTTTGGCCAAATATGTTCCTTTTGGTGTTACCGATGGAAAAATTTCTGCACGCTCTGACCATAGCTTAAGCATGTCGTTGATGTACCCAATTTGTTCTTCACCCGTAGAGTTTTTGATTTTGTGCTTCAAAATGCGTTCTCCATACACAAAAATGGCTTTATTGAAACGTGGATTTCTTTTACGAAGTTCCATCCAAGGGGTGTAGGCCGAATCATAATTTTTTGACTTTACATATTCGCTAAAAATAGACAAAGACTGTAAGTCTTCTTGATTTTGAGCAGTTACATGAGAAAAACTCAAGGTCAAAAAAGCGATAAAAATTGTTAGTTTAGATTTCATTTGAGATGTTGTTATAAACATAAATTTGTTTCAAATTAATTAAATTTTCTTTTTTCAAACCATCGATCGTTAAGCGATAAACTGATATTGACATTAAAAAAGTTTTCTTGTACTAAGCTTGATGCCGTAGTACCGCGCTGTCCAATTTCGAATGCAACATTGGCATTAGAAAACAATCGACCGACTGGTACACCCACTCCAAAAGATATGCCAAATTCGTTTATAGACTCATTATTCACCACCAAACCTGTTTCTTCAAAGCGTACGCCAGCCCTGTAAACAACGCGTTTGAAATAGCTACTAAAAGAATCGTATTTTGGAATAAAAAATCCACCAATAGAAAGGGTTGAAGCATCTTCAAAAGTGGCATTTTCTACAGATACGAAGGCATTGTCAAATTCAGAGGCCTTTAAAAACGTATAATCAATCCCTGCAAACCATTTTCTTGGACGGCCAATTCCGATCCCAAAACTCGTTTTGGATGGTAAAGACATGCTTGTATTATCTAAATTTTGTGCAACGAGATCTACATCCGAAGAGTTGATAACATACTCTTTATCATTGTTGTCAATAGTTATGGTTGCAAACTGGCTTGTGTTTTTTGAATTTAAATTGGTTTGTGGCGCGTATGTAGCAGTAGCCATCAACTCTAAATTTTTTGAAATATTTTTGGCGAATGCCAAACCGAAATTAAATGAAAACCCTCCGAGGTCCGAACGTTTTACCACACGACTTTGGTATTGAAGCAATTGTCCTTGTCCGTTGTAGCCGAAAGCAATTTCTGTGTTTGTAATACTTCCAAAATTGTACTGCGCATCTATACCAATTTTGAGGTTATCGTTCAATTGATATCCAGCGCCAAAAAATACCTTATTGACACCACCTTCTCCACGATAGCGGTATTGAAGTCTATCGTCTTCATCTCTAGATTGGAGTTGATAACCCACTGAAGAATAAGGGATAAGGCCAAAACCGAAACCAAATTTACCTGTAGGCAATACAATGGCGAGATAATCTACTGAGGAGTTGCTCGCATCATCGGTAGCAGTATTTGTTTTGAGCGATGTGGACGAAAAACTCGTGCCAATGGCATACTTTACAGGCCGAGCTTCATTATTGTAGAACGCTAAATTTTTTCCTGCAAACGATGCTGGGTTTCTCAAATTGATGTGAATACTGTCTGTGTAAACACTCAAACCACCCATGGCTTGATTCTCAACAGTACCTTTAAATTTCAGACTACCAATACCATAAAATGAGTAAGGAGAGCTAGTACCCTGTTGTGCTTGAGTAAATGTAGAACACACAACGATTGTACAAATTATAAACTTTTTTATCATCAGTTTGAGTTATATTCTAATAAAAAATTAAGTCCTTCTAATAGAAAATTCGAGTTCGCAAATATGCTAATTTTAAATTGTTTACACAAGAAATTAGCATCGCCACCTGTTAAAATCACTGTTAAAGCTGGATAATCGGAGTTATAAGAAGACATCACCCCCTGAATTTCATGAATTATTCCGTTCACTACCCCACTGTGTATAGACATTTCTGTTGTTGTTCCAATGTAGGAGGTCAATGCCGATGGTTCCAATAACGGAAGTTTGGCGGTATTGTTGTGCAGGGCTTTGTACCGCATTTGTAGTCCTGGCGAAATAGCACCACCTAGGTATTGTGCTTTTGCGGTAACAAAATCGTAGGTGATACACGTTCCTGCATCAATGATCAATGTATCTTTATTTGGAAATTGTTGTGTTGCAGCGGCCACCAAAGCTAATCGATCTAAGCCCAATGTTTCAGGGGTTTTATAAGCGTTTTCAAAAGGCATTTTAAACCCGCAATCCAAAATGAGTACATGCGCATATTTAGAAAGTTCTTCCACAAGTCCATTGGGGAGATCGGCAACAGCAGCAATCAACACTTTAGTTATTGAAGGAAATGTGTCGATTAATTTTTGGGCAGTAGAACATAATGCTGCGGAACTAGAACGCTCCAAAACACTAAGTTTATTTTGCTCAAGAACAGCAAGTTTTGCGCTTGTATTTCCGATGTCAATTATTAAGTTCATCACAATAATTAGGGTGTAAATTTACAAAACCATTTTTTTAAAAATTTACTTTGGGAATATTAAAATTGCATTATATTTGCATTCGCTATAAGCGGGGTACCTTAGCTCAGTTGGTAGAGCAACGGACTGAAAATCCGTGTGTCCCTGGTTCGATTCCTGGAGGTACCACCAAAACCCACTCCGATGAGTGGGTTTTTTTGTGGGTGTGTCATAAGTGTTTAAGCATATCTTTTACCATCGACTCTAAGTCAAATTCAGGACGCCATCCCCAGTCATTTTGTGCACAACAATCATCAATACTTTCGGGCCAACTATCGGCGATGGACTGACGAAAATCAGGCGCATAATTGATTTTAAAATTTGGGCAATGGTTTAAAATGGTGTTGTACAACGTTTTAGGCGTAAAACTCAATGCCGCCAAATTGTAGGATGATCTTATTTTAATCTGTTCCGCATCGGCTTCCATCAACATGAACACCGCTTTTATGGCATCGTCCATATACATCATAGGCAAGGCCGTATCTTCCGACAAAAAACATTCAAACGGCTCTTGAGCAACCGCTTTATAAAAAATATCGACGGCATAGTCCGTAGTGCCACCACCCGGAGCAGATTGCCATCCTATGAGTCCAGGAAAACGCAAACTGCGTACATCAACTCCATATTTTTTGTGGTAATAAGCACACCAACGTTCTCCTGCAAGTTTGGAAATCCCATACACTGAAGTGGGTTCCATTAGGGTGTGTTGTGGAACATTAATTTTGGGCGAAGATGGCCCAAAAACGGCAATACTTGAAGGCCAAAATAGTTGTTTTACATGCCCCTCTTTGGCCAAATTCAAAACATGAAACAGTGAACTCATATTCAAATCCCATGCTTTTTCGGGGTGTTTTTCTGCTGTTGCACTCAACATGGCGGCCATCAAGTAGACCACCTTGATGTTATGTTTTTCGATCACCGCTAAAAGTTCGTCATAATTTGTAGCATCAATTTGCTCAAAAGGTCCCGACGGTGAAAAATCAGTTTTTGGTTGTTTGATATCACTAGCAACCACAGCAGAAGCACCATAACGTTGGCGCAAAGAAGACGTAAGCACAGAGCCAATCTGTCCAGAAGCACCAATAATAAGATGTTTTGACTGTTTATTCATTGTTTGTGTGTTGTTTTGATTTGGGATTTTTAAGATAAATATGTTCTAAAAAAATACTTTTCTTAGTAAAATATCTAATTTATTACCATCTTTGTTTGTATAATTTTTTGGACAAACATGACGCTAAAACATATCAAATGTACCATTTTTTTTGTGATCAGTTTTTTGTCACTGTTGTCACTCATAGGCTGTACGTCCAACAACAACAAAGCGTCAAAAATTGAATTGAGTGCTGCTCCTAAAACGATTATTTCAGATGAAAATTCTCAAAATCAATACCAAAATGTACTGAATATTGACGATGGTGCTTTGGCTGAATTGGAGTTATGGACTGCTTTTTTTGTACTTCAAAAAGAAGTTTTAAAATTGGAAGAAAACAAACCCAATGCCTTTGAGGAAAGTGAACGGAACCTCAAAATTTACTTCAAAGATTTAAATCTTAATATTCCTGAGGTCTTTGATACCAATTCTATTTGGGTACGCATTAAAGTTTTAGAAACAGGCATTTTCCTCTACAACGAATATTCAAATGCAAAAGCAACGCAAGCGCTGAAAACAACGGCACGCAACACTGTTTTGACTGCCTACAACAACCTTGTGCGACAAATCAATAAAACATACGAAAAACAAATACAAAACCCTAGTGAATAGGTGTTTTGAACGATTTTATGTACTTGGTGAATGTTAAATTTATCAATCTATGTAACAAATTATGCCCTACAATCGTTATATTTAGGAACTAATCTATTATAAATCATTAATCTTATGAATCTCAAACAAAAAATCTTCTTAGCAACACTCGGATGTTTTTGTGTCATGGCTTGTAAAAATGATGCCAAAACAACCGCTGATGTTGAAAAAATTCCCGGAATTATCTTAGAAAACATGGATACGGACGTAAATCCTAAAGATAATTTTTATGACTATGTCAATGGCAATTGGGTAAAAACCAATACCATTCCAGATGACGAATCGCGATGGGGCGGTTTTAGTGTGTTGCGAAAATCCACACGAAAAGATGTTCTTGACATCATCAAAACATCAAAAGAACTTGGTACATATGCCGAAGGCAGTGATCAAAAAAAGGCCCTTTTGGTGTTTGAATCAGAACTCGATACAGTTGCGCGAAATGAAGCAGGTATAACCCCTATTCAGCCGCTTTTAAAAGCTATTTCAAGTATACAAAACATAAGCGATCTTCAAGAAGTTTATGCCAAAACCGTAGGCGTATCTGCACCATTTGCAGGCATTGGTGCCAATGCAGACCTCAATGACAGCAGCATGAACACCACATGGGTTTACCCCGGTGGTTTAGGTCTTCAACGCGACTATTATTTAGATCAAGATGATAAAACCAAAGACATCAGACAGCAATATGTGAACCATATGGCACGTATGTTTGAATTCATCAACTACAGCAAAGACGACGCACGTGCAGCAGCCCAAAAAGTGTTGGCACTCGAAACTGCACTTGCTACGCCACGTTTAGACAAAGTACAACGCCGTGATGTTCGAAACTTCAATAACCCTAAAAGTATCGAAGAATTAAGCGCGATCACTCCCGTAATTGATTGGAAAAAATTTATGACCGATATGGGTGTTTCTGAAATTCCAGAACAAGTGTTGGTCATGCAACCAAAATATATGGCAGAGTTAAATTCATTTTTAAAAACAACAAGTATTGAGGATTTAAAGACGCTGATGACATGGAGTACGCTCGACAATGCCGCCAGTTATCTCAGTACAGAAATTGAAAAAGCCAATTGGGATTTTTACAGTAAAACACTTCGTGGCGCAAAAAAACAACGCCCTGCCGAAGAACGCGCACTGGGAACAGTGAGCAACACTGTTGGAGAAGCCATTGGAAAACTCTACGTAGAAGCCAAATTTCCACCAGAAGCAAAAGCAAAAGCCGAAAAAATGATTGCCAATGTTATCAAGGCGTTCCAATTACGTATTGAAAAACTTGATTGGATGGGTGATGAAACCAAAGCCAAAGCCATCGAAAAGCTTGATAAATTTACAGTAAAAATTGCTTACCCTGATGAGTGGGAAGATTATTCTGAACTTAACGTTAAAGAAGGAAATTCTTATGCGGAAAACATGTTGGCCGTTTCTGAATGGAGTCTTAAAGACAACCTCTCTCGAATAGGAAAACCCGTCGATAAAACCGAATGGGGTATGCCGCCACAAACAGTCAATGCTTATTTCAATCCACTGAACAACGAGATTGTTTTCCCAGCGGCTATTTTGCAACCACCCTTCTACAACTACACTGCCGATGAAGCCGTAAACTATGGTGGTATTGGTGCAGTAATTGGGCATGAAATTTCACATGCTTTTGACGATTCAGGAGCCCGCTTCGATGGGGACGGAAATGTCAATAACTGGTGGACAGATCAAGATTTAAAAGAATTTGAAAAACGCGGAAAAGCATTGGCCGATCAGTACAGCAAGATTGAAGTGCTTGAGGATGTCTTTATCAATGGAGAATTTACCCTTGGAGAAAACATTGGAGATCTTGGTGGTGTGCTTGGTGCTTACGATGGATTACAATTGTTTTTTGAAGAAAATGGACGACCAGAACCCATAGATGGTTTTACTGCAGAGCAACGCTTTTTTATGTCATGGGCTACGGTTTGGCGTACACTAACGCGCGAAGACGCACTAAGAACACAGATCAAAACTGACCCACACTCCCCTGGGATTTACAGAGCTACACAACCGCTTAAAAATATTGATGCCTTCTATGAAGCATTCGATATCAAAGAAGGTGACGCTATGTATCTTGCTCCTGAAGAACGGGTACGTATTTGGTAACTAATGATTTAAAAAAAAAGCCACAACAAATGTTGTGGCTTTTTTTATATAAATACTATAATAGTATATATCCTATTGCGCTGTTTTCTGATTTGAAATCGCTGTTTTTGCCAATGTTGCGAGATTAAATTCAGGCGCCAAAGCTAAGGCTTCATCCAAGATAGCAATAGCCGCATCGTGATTGGTTTCAGGATTTTCTTGGAATTTCACAATAGATTTTAGATACAAAAAACCAGCTTTAATGGGGACTTGATAAGGCGTTTGTGTTTCATAATAGGGCTTCATCATTTCATCGGTACTGTTGGCCATTCCATAGGTGATATTAAGGTTTGCTCCAGTCAAATCATTGGTTTGAATTTTCAAATCGGCCAATTCATAAGCCAAGCCCACATTGGGTTTGCGCTTAAACAATAGCTCATAGTGTTCCAGAGCACGAACGGGTTCGTTTAGGGATTTTAGGCACACCGCTTTAACTTCAACCGCCATATCTGAATCCGTTTCTTCTTTTTGGATTCCTAAGATATTGAGCGCTTGCATATACTGCCCTTGATTCATGTACAAAGCCGCTAAAGTATCTTGTCGCGCCACATTGGGTTCCAACACCAACAAATGCGTCATCGCATTAATAACGCCTTGAACATCGCCTTGCTTTTGCATTTGGGCATAATAGGATTTGTAGTGATCTAATAATGCGGTGTTGGTTTGAGCAAAACTAAATTGAGTTGTTATTCCGAAGAATAGATAAAGTGCAATGTATTTGAATTTCATAGGTAAATTTTTTAACGGTTCAAATGTAATTGATTTTTTTAAATATAGTGATGAAAAAAAGCATCCTGGAACGGATGCTTTTTCAAATTAACCAATTTAACTTTTAAAAAAATGTGTAAAATAAAATAAATTACAATGTAAAAATACAAGCAAGTCTAAGCAACTGCAAGGGTCATGTAACAAACGGCCATTTGACGTAATAAGTGGCCATTTGACGTAATAAACGGTAAAAATTATCAAAAAAAAGGTGTGAAAAATGGAGTTTTTGTATTGTTTTAGGACTAAAAAAGTGCCAAAAACGTCAAGTTTGGGGTTAGAGTAAAATTTTAATCGCGTTTGACCAAAGCAAAAAAATCATTCTCTAAGGGTAGATAGCCTTGATCATACACAAAATAATAGACATTGCCTGTTTTGGTGGTATAAATACTGGTGAAATAATTAAAATCGAACCCCAATGCGGTAAGCTGTGCCCTCGATTTTTTTGTTTTTTGATGGGGATTCAATTGTTCTAAGATACGCCAGTTTTTACGCAAGCGGTTATTGATGTTCCGCATCAAATTTTTTTGGTCTTTGTTCATGCGGTTGTTGTAGGTATTGCGGCATCCATCGCTGCAAAACTTTTTGTCGGTGCGGCCTACTATTTTTTCGCTACACTCTAAGCAATGTTTTGTACTCATGGTTTATTTTTTTATAAAACTACAAAATATTCTTTAATAAACGACAACAAACGACTACAAATGAAAGTAAACAACAAACTACCGATTAAGTCAAAACACGGGAAATATATTTGCAGTGTCGAAAAGTTCGATGGCATAACTGTTAAACATTAAAAACAAAAATTATGAACACACTAAGAAACAAAGTACAGTTAATTGGAAACTTGGGGAACGACCCAGAAATTATTACGCTTGATAGCGGTAAAAAATTGGCTAAATTTTCATTGGCGACAAATGAACATTACAAAGACAAAGACGGTCAAAAACAAACCAAAACAGACTGGCACAACATCGTTGCGTGGAACAAAACAGCGGAACTTATTGAGCAGTATGTGTCCAAAGGCAAGGAAATTGCCATTGAAGGTAAGCTGAGTACACGAAGCTACGAGGACAAAGAAGGACAAAAGCGCTACACCACAGAAGTTGTGGTCAATGAGCTCCTGATGCTTTAATTTCAAACAGAAATAGTGCATTGAAAAACCCACCTTGCGTGGGTTTTTTATTTAAGAAGATGCACGCTGAGAAAGCGTAGAGTCTATTACTACCGAATGGTCAGAATTAGATTTATTTTCTAATTGTTCAATCAGCAGAGACGCAGCGGTTTTACCCATTGTATAACTATGTTGATTGATGGTTGTTAGTTCAGGGGCGAGATAAGGTGCCATACGTTCACTAACATATCCAATTACAGCCATGTCATCAGGGATTTTCCTGTTGAGTTCTCTAGCGACTTTATAAGAAGCAAAGGATGCATCTGTGTCTAGTGCAATGACGGCGTCGAGCGGATTGTTTTTGATATATTCTTTTAGAGTATTGGCAACCCCATTGCGGTCAGATGTCAAAACAATTGGCGTTAGGCCTGCATCAGCCATGGCTTTTTTATATCCTTTTGTTCTTTGTTTTCCTACATTCAAATTGTTGATTGCAGACAATAAAATAATATTTTTTCTATTGGATTTAATCAAACCTTGCGTAGCTTCTGAAATAGCTGTATAATCGTTGGTGGTCACTTTGGTGCAAGGAATAGAATGGATTACACGATCAAACATCACTATTGATTTTTCATCATTTATAGCGTCTTCAAAATGACTAAAGTCTTCTAGGGTTTGCGTTTCTTCTGAAACGGCAACAATAAATCCATCAACTACACCATTACTCAACATATCAAAATTATCCACTTCTTTGTCGTGGGATTCTTTAGTTAAGCAAACTATTGTACTGTATTTGGTTTGAGATATTACACTTTCTATGCCATACAAGGCGCGTGCAAAAAAACTGTTTTGTACGGATGGAATAACAACAGCAATAGTGTTGGTACACCCAGATTTTAAACCCAATGCAATTTTATTGGGCCTATAATTGTGTAATTTTGCCAACTCTACAATACGCTTTTTAGTAGCATCACTAATTTCATGACTGTCGTTTAGCGCCTTTGAAATTGTTGAAATGGATACGCCTAAAATAGACGCTAATTCTTTTAAAGTGATTTTGCTACTTGCCATGATTTATTGATTAAAAAAAAGTCCTCAGCCAAGACAATGACCGAGGACCAAAAGTACAAATTAATTAACAAAAATACTATTCTGAATAAGCACTCATTCCATGCTCATGGATATCCAGTCCTTGCACTTCTTCTTTTTCACTGACACGAATACCAAGTGTCCATTTCAGTCCACCAATAATGATAACTGATGATACTATACAAGCTCCAGCGTAAGCAGAAACGCCAACCAATTGACTAACCAACTGCTCTGTAGAAGCCAATGCGCCGAAAATACCCACAGCAAGCGTGCCCCAAATACCACACACCAAGTGTACCGCAATTGCACCTACTGGATCATCGAGTCGTAAACGATCGATGAGTGAAACCGCAGAGACAATCAAGACTCCTGCTATAGCGCCAATCCATACGGCATCCATTGGGCTCATTTGGTCTGCACCAGCAGTAATCCCTACAAGACCACCCAAAATTCCATTGAGAAACATGGTTAAATCTAAATTTTTGAACACTACCGTAGATGCAATAGCTGCAAATACCCCACCAGCGGCAGCGGCAATACAGGTGGTCACTAAGGTTAAAGAGGTCAATTCTGGATCAGCAGAAAGTACCGATCCTCCATTGAAACCAAACCATCCTAACCATAGAATCAAAACACCGGCTGTAGCTAATGGAATGTTGTGCCCAGGGATTGCTTGAACTTTTCCGTCTTTGATTTTTCCAATTCGTGCACCCAGCAAGATGACGGCGATAAGTGCCGCCCATCCACCAACAGAGTGGACCAATGTTGATCCCGCAAAATCATAAAATGGTGTATCGAGTTGATCCAAAAATCCTCCACCCCATTTCCAAGAGCCCAAAATCGGGTATACAAACCCTACATAAAGCACCGTAAAGATCATAAATGATCCAATTTTCATTCGCTCTGCGACAGCACCAGAAACGATGGTTGCTGCGGTTGCTGCAAACATCCCTTGAAATAAAAAGTCTGTCCAGTAGGTGTAGCCCTCATTATAAGCCAAATCCAAAACCCCTTCTACTAGTGGTGCTTCCAAACCAAAACCAGCAAAACCAAAAACGCCAAGAGCGCCTTCTGCAAAACCAGGATACATTAGATTGAATCCGACAATAGCATAAAGCAAAAGTCCAGACGTGATGATAAAAATATTTTTAAATAATATGTTGATGGCATTTTTTTTGCGCGTAAGGCCAATTTCTAAAAAAGCAAAACCGGTATGCATAAAAAATACCAATGCTGTACAGATCATCATCCATACATTGTTTGTTGTCAATTCCATAATTTATATCTTAAAAGTTGTCGTGATTATTTTAGTTTAAGGTTTCTCCGCCTTTTTCTCCGGTACGGATACGGTAGGCTTCTGCGATATCGCTTACAAATATTTTTCCATCGCCTACTTCACCTGTAGCACCAGAATCCAAAATGGCTTTGATGGTGACTTCCAAAAAATCATCATTAACGACAATGGATAAAAAACGACGTTGAATATCACTTGTACTGTAGGCAACACCACGATATACATGGCCTTCTTTTTCGTTACCAAGACCAGTAACGTCCCAATAGGAAAAGAAATTTACGCCAACTTCGTGAAGGGCTTTTTTTACAGAAGAAAATTTTGATTTTCTAATGATTGCTTCTACTTTTTTCATAATTGCTTTTTTTAGTTTTGAATGCCTAAAAGTATTCAAAATAGAAATAACCCCCACAAAAAAAGGGTGTTAAATGTAAATATTTATTAAATATTTAATTAACACCCCATATTTTATAGGGATATACAAAATATACATAGAAAAAATAAAGAAACCTTAGAAAAGTCTAAGGCTCCTTTATTGGGTCTACTAATTCAAAACTAAAAGTGTTATAGTAGAAGGAGAGCTATTTACTCTCTTGTTCTTTTTCCTGGATAAGCAAGCGAGCCATGCTCAGAAACATCTAATCCAGCAATTTCTTCTTCTTCAGTAACACGTAAGCCAATTGTAGCTTTTAAGATACCGAATACAACGAATGACAATACAACTGCCCAAAGCATGTAGGATAACGCCCCTACTAACTGTGCTACAAACTGAGCAGAACCACCACCATTGAATAAACCAATAGCATCTTCACCACTCACACCCCAAAGACCAATCACGATTGTTCCCCAGAATCCAGCAACACCATGTACTGAAGCAGCACCAATAGCATCGTCAATTTTAAGTTTTTTCTCGATGAATTCAATAGAGAATACAACGATTACACCACCAATAAGTCCTGCAAGAACAGCACCACCTTCGGTCATGTTACCACATCCAGCAGTGATACTCACCAATCCAGCCAAAGCTCCGTTAAGGGTTTGTGCTAAGTTTGGTTTTCCGTACCAAATCCATGTGGTGATAAGTGCACCTAACGCACCAGCAGCAGCAGCTAAGTTGGTAACCACTACAACAGCAGAAGCACCAACAGCATCGTCGCCACCCCAAGCTAATTGAGATCCACCATTAAATCCAAACCATCCTAACCAAAGGATAAATACACCAAGTGTAGATAGGATTTGGTTGTGTCCTGGAATCGGTACAACTTTACCGTCAACGAATTTACCAATACGTGGGCCTACCATGTACGCCGCTACAAGGGCAGCAAAACCACCAACACCGTGTACGATAGAAGAACCTGCGAAGTCGATGAATTCCGCTTCAAAAGCAGTATTCAACCAACCACCGTTCCATTCCCAACCTCCAGCGATTGGGTAAACCAATGCAGTCATTACAACTGTAAAGATGGCATAAGTCGAATACTTAGTTCGGCCTGCAATAGCACCAGAAACTATTGTTGCAGCTGTGGCAGCAAACATGGTCTGGAAAAATAAATCTGCACCGTCTCCTTGAAGAATACCACTCCAGAAGAACCAGCCGTTTGAAGAATCTCCATACATTAATGAATAGCCTACAAACCAATACGTTAATGACCCAACACAAATGTCGAGTAAATTTTTCATCGCGATGTTTACCGCATTTTTTGATCGTGTCATTCCAGATTCTACTAATGTGAAACCTGCCTGCATAAAGAATACTAATATCCCTGATAATAGCATCCATAACATCCCCATGTCGCCTTCAATGGCTGCAGTGTCCTGAATAACCAAAGGGAGGTGTGAAAATAATGTGTGTAACATAATAAAATTTTTAATTTGTAATTATAACTATTAACTATAGTTAAATTGGTTAATTTTTGCCAAAAATATATTATTTATAATTTATACCCCTAAAAAAATAGGGGTATTATTTAATTTTTATGAAATAATTAATTTACACCCCCTAAATTTATGATGTATTAGGATTTAAATTATGTTTTTAAGTGAATTTGATAATTTTAATTCAGGATCACTAAAGCTTAGTTGGACAAGGTTCGACGTTTCGACAAGCTCAACGTCCTCAACGAGCTTAATAGCATCGGTCGGTGAGACTTCTGAACCGCGTCGAAGGGCACACCTCGACAAGCTCGGTGTGCGTGTTAATCAGGCTCGTCGAACAAAGCTCGGTGTCCGAGGCTCGTTGGGGGTTAACTGATGGGCGTTCCGCTTTCTGTTGGGTGATGCGTGTCGGGTTGGACAAATACCAAATCTTCGGCGCTTGTTTTGGCCATTAATATCATTCCTTGACTTTCGACGCCGCGGAGTGCACGAGGTTTTAAATTACACAATACCGTAACTTTTTGCCCCACAATGGCTTCAGGTGTGTAGTGCTCTGCAATCCCTGAAACAATGGTACGTACTTCTGTGCCTACATCGACCTTAAGCACCAAAAGTTTTTTGGTTTTTGGCATTTTTTCGGCGGATATTATAGTGCCTACCCGCAAATCCATCTTAGAAAAATCTTCAAAAGGAATGTTGGGTTTTTGAGGTGTTTCCGTGCTTTGCGGTGTATTGGCTTTTTTTGTGGCTTCAAGTTTTTGGCGTTGTGCTTCAATTTGAGCATCCTCAATTTTGGTAAAAAGTAAAGCGGGTTGTCCTATGGTGTGCCCTGCAGGTAGAAGCAGTGTGCCTTCCGCGATGTTTTGCCATAGTGTATTCGTTTTATGGATTTCATCAAACCTCAACATCTGTTGTAGTTTGTTTGCGGTAAAGGGTAAAAAGGGCTCAGAAAGCACAGACAACCCAGCGGCAATTTGTAAGGCCGTATGCATAATGGTTTGTACACGCTCTGGATGGGTTTTGATGACTTTCCATGGCTCTTCATCGGCCAAATATTTGTTTCCTGTACGCGCTAAATTCATCAGTATCAGACTTGCTTCTCTAAAACGAAAACGATCTAAAGCATGTTGAAGTGCTTTTGGTGTTGCTTTTAACTCATCTAATACGGCTTTGTCCGTCTCAGTCAGCGTGGTTGTATTTGGAATTTTTCCCTCATAATACTTATGCGCAAGAACCAATACTCGGTTGATAAAATTCCCATAAATAGCGACTAATTCGTTGTTGTTGCGCGCCTGAAAATCGTTCCACGTAAAATCGTTGTCTTTGGTTTCGGGTGCAGTCGCGGTAAGTACATAACGCAAGACATCTTGCTGGTTGGGAAAATCTTTAAGATAATCTGGTAGCCAGACTGCCCAATTTTTGGAGGTGGACAGCTTTTGCCCTTCAAGGTTCAAAAATTCATTGGCAGGGACATTTTGAGGTAAAATATAACTACCTTCTGCTTTAAGCATGGCAGGAAAAATGATGCAATGAAATACAATATTGTCTTTCCCTATAAAGTGCAACAAGGTGGTGTCTTTGTCTTTCCAGTAGGGTTCCCAATCTTTTCCATGGGTTTTCGCCCATTCTTTGGTGGAAGAAATATAGCCAATAGGTGCATCGAACCATACATACAATACTTTACCCTCGCCCCCATCAACAGGGACTGGAATTCCCCAGTCGAGGTCACGCGTCACTGCACGCGGACGTAAGCCGTCATTAATCCACGACATGCATTGTCCATATACATTGGGTTTCCAATCGTCTTTGTGTGCATCACCAATCCAAGTTTTTAGAAATTCTTGGTGCTGATCCAAAGGCAAATACCAATGTTTTGTAGATTTTAATTCCGGCGTATTTCCTGTAATGGCCGAACGCGGATTGATTAGGTCTGTGGCGTTGTGGCTGGTACCACAGGCCTCGCATTGGTCGCCATAACTTTCTGTATGACCACATTTTGGGCAGGTGCCTACCACAAAACGATCGGCCAAAAACTGCCGTGCCTCAGCATCGTAAAGTTGTTCGGTTGTTTCTTCCAAAAATGCCCCTTTGTTATGTAAGGTTTTAAAAAACTCCGCTGCTGTTTTGTGATGAATAGGCGCTGAAGTTCTAGAATAATTGTCAAAGGAAATTCCAAATTCGTTAAACGAATCTTTGATAATTTTATGGTAGCGATCCACGATATCTTGCGGACTTACGCCTTCTTTTTTGGCTTTTATCGTTATAGGTACGCCATGCTCGTCACTACCACAAATGAAGGCCACATCGTGTCCTTGTAGTCGTAGGTAACGCGCATAAATATCGGCAGGCACATACACGCCAGCCAAATGGCCAATGTGGATGGGGCCGTTGGTGTAAGGTAAGGCCGCTGTAAGCGTAAAACGTTTTGCCATTTCTTCAGATTGTAGGCACAAAAATACACAAATAAAGCAGCAATGTGAAACGGAACAACTGAGATTTTTATATCTTTACAAAAAGCCCTTAAAAATGTATATTAAAACACTAATATGGTTCGTGCTTTTTACCAGTTGCACACACAGTAAAACTTCCACAATGACTGCTCAAACCCCACCGCCTTCAGAACAAAAAAAATATATTCGTCCTGCCTACCTAAAAAAGGGCGATCGCGTCGCTATTGTGGCACCTGCAGGCATACTAAAAGGACGTCAAGCCGCTATTGAAAACGCACAGGTACTCCTAGAGTCTTGGGGGCTTGTGCCTGTACTTGGGCCAAATTTATTTACACAAAAAAACCATTTTGCAGGTGAAGACGCCGAGCGCTTAAGTGACCTCCAATGGGCTTTGGATCGTTCAGATATTAAAGCCATTTGGTGTGCAAGAGGAGGGTATGGCAGCATGAGAATCGTAGATGATTTGAATTTTGAGGGGTTTCAAAAATCTCCAAAATGGCTCATTGGATACTCAGACATTACAGTGCTGCACAACGCCTTGCAAGCTCTGGGCTACGAGAGTATTCACGGTATGATGGCTGTAAATATGGAAGAGGATATTGAACAGATTACTCCTTCAATTGAAACCCTTAGAGCGAGCCTGTTTGGCACACTGTCCTCCTACAGCATTGCCCCCCACAACCTCAATCAAAATGGCAAAACAAAAGGGGTTTTGGTCGGTGGAAACCTCACCCTTTTGGCGGCTCAATTGGGTAGTGATACGGCGCTAAACACTAAAGGAAAAATTTTATTCATCGAAGAAATTGGCGAATACAAATACCACATCGATCGCATGCTGCAAAGCTTAAAACGCGCAGGGTATTTTGAGCATTGTTCTGGTATACTTATTGGCGATATGACCGAGATAAAAGCCAATACACCCCCTTGGGGCAGCAGTGTAGAACAGCTTATTGTAGATGCGCTTAAAGCGTACGATTTTCCTATTGCATTTGGCATGCCCTCAGGTCATGAACTGGAAAATCGTGCCCTAATTTTTGGTCGAAATATCACCCTAAACATCAGCCCCTCTGAAACAAAAATAAATTTTGAATAAACCTACATAAACATGAACACATCCTACCAACTTGGCCGTAAAGGTGAGTCTGAAGCGGCAGATTTTTTGGTCAAAAAAAACTATACGATTTTAGAAAAAAATTACCGCTACCGCAAAGCTGAAGTAGATCTTATTGTACGCCAAAACGACCTGCTTGTTGCCGTAGAAATCAAAACGCGCTCTTCGGCTGCTTTTGGCAACCCCGCCACATTTTTAAAACCCAAACAACAGCAAAGAATTGTTCAAGCTATTGACAATTATATTCAACAAAATAATTTAAAAGTTGAAGTGCGTTTTGATGTGATTAGTATTCTAAAAAAAGGAGCTAAATTAGACATTGAGCATATCGAAAATGCATTTTATCATTTTTGAATAAAGGGTTGAAGTTCTTCTAAATTTTGGGGTTTGGCCACAATGACTTTGTCTTTATCTAATACCAAGTAATGGGGTGTCGCCGAGATGTTGTATTCCCGAACAAGAGGGTGCTCCCATTTTCCAAGTGCAAGTACATGCGTAAAGTTGGGCATATCATATTTCATGCGGTTCCAATTGTATGCCTCATCTTCTAAGCCCACTGCAACAACGCTGATGGTTTTGTTTGAAGTTTGGCTCGTCCATTGGTGGATTACAGGCAATTCATCAACACAATGGCTACAACTGCTGCTCCAAAAAATAAGAATATAAGATGAAGAACCTTTTAAATCATAAAGGGTTTTTGCACTTTTGCCGGGGAGGGTTTCTTCCATATCAAAATTAGGTGCCAAAGCCCCTAAAGCTGTTCGTTCGAAATCACGCATGGCCTGAATGCCTTCATGGTCATTCAACGCTACTGCTATGGGCATTAAGATATGATTGGAAATGTTTAGTGCAAGTTGCTCGTAGTTAGCTTCAATCATTTGCAAACGAAGCACTTTAAAAATTTCGTAGTAAATTTCTTTTGGGGCGTTATTTTTAATGGTATGTTCTAAGGCATTTATGTTTTCTTTGAGCATTTCTTCTCTAAGCGCCGAACTACCCAAACCGAAAACGTAGTTAATGGCATGTTCACTGAAAAAATTAGAGGCCTGAAGCAATGGGTTTTGGAAGTCAACTGCATCAAAATAATGTGTTTTTACATTAGCGATATACCGATCCAATGAATCTATGTGCTTTGGAACATAACGTTTATTGGCACGAATAAATTCATGTACCATAAGGTTTTTGGATTGTTTTTCAAATTGAACTTGTGTTGTTTTTTGAGTCTCAAAAAGTTGCAACAATGCGACAGAATCTAAGGGCTTTTGGCGGTAGGCCTTACCAATATTTTGTCCTATTTCTGCCAGCGCACTGTAATATGCGTTGAGCAACATATTTTCTTCAGAGGCCATGTATTCTACCCCTGTATCTTGATTAAATTTAAGTTCTATATCTTCTTTGCCATTGTACAGCAAATCAAAATTATAAACCTCTTGTGGTAAGGCATAAACCAAGCGGTACATGCCTGCGGTGGCCGTACTGTCTAAGGGGATATGAAATTGCCCTTCAGGATCCATTTTTGCATGCGCGGTATAGATTAAGTTTTGCGGCGTTATTTTGTACAAAATAGCGGTATCGAAGTCTTCTTTAGGCGAGAATGTTGCGTGAATTTGGTATTGTGCCCAAAGTATTGGAGCACAAAACAAAAAGATGAGTAAAGTAGATTTTGTCATGGGTAGTTTTTAACCCAAAAGTAGCAAAAATCAAGCCATAATGTTTTGTAAACAATTTAGTCCTTGTTGTACAGATTGAACCTTGTTGAATGTGAGTAAAAGGCGTAACCCTGCGCGCGTTTGCTTTTCTTTAAGCGTACATAATTTGGGGTGCGTTTGTACAAACTGTAAGATTTTTGAAAATTGAGCAGAATCAAAAAATTCACTGCTTTGATCTGGAATAAAATACCCGACCATTTTGTGTTGTTTCATTAAGATTTTTTCTAAACCAAACTGTATGCCCAACCACTTCATTTTTACACTGTCGAACAAATCGACTACTTCGGTGGGTAGTGGTCCAAAGCGATCGATAACTTCACGCTCAAACCCCTTGAGTTCTTCATTTGTTTTTAAGCCATTAAGGGTGGTATATAAGCGCAGACGCTCTGAAGTATTATTGACATAATCATCAGGAAACAAAAGCGAAAAGTCGGTGTCAATCGTCAATTCTTTGACATAGGTTTTGGATTCATTACTCGTATTGAATAGATGCTCAAATTCATTTTCTTTTAGTTCTTGTATCGCTTCATTTAAGATTTTCTGGTAGGTTTCAAAACCAATATCATTGATAAAACCACTTTGTTCTCCACCCAACAAATCGCCCGCACCACGAATTTCAAGATCTTTCATCGCAATATTAAACCCACTGCCCAAAGCGGTATACTGTTCCAACGCGCTGATGCGCTTACGTGCGTCATTAGTCATGGCATGATAATCTGGGGTGATGAAATAACAAAATGCTTTTTTGTTGCTCCGCCCTACACGGCCACGCATTTGGTGCAAATCACTAAGCCCAAAATTATTGGCATTGTTGATGAAAATGGTATTCGCATTGGGCACATCCAATCCGCTTTCAACAATGGTCGTACTCACCAACACATCAAAAGCACCATCCATAAAATCAAGCATAAGTTGTTCCAGTTTTTTACCGTCCAATTGCCCATGCCCTACCGCAATTTTGGCATCGGGAACCAAGCGTTGAAGCATGCCTGCAACTTCTTTAATATTTTCAATTCGGTTATGAATAAAAAATACTTGTCCAGCCCTTTGAATTTCATAACTGATGGCATCACGAATAATGGTTTCGTTAAGTCGAATGACTTGGCTTTCGATAGGAAAACGGTTTGGTGGCGGTGTGGTGATGACCGATAAATCCCTTGCAGCCATCAAACTAAATTGGAGTGTACGTGGAATGGGGGTAGCAGTCAAGGTCAGTACATCTACATTTTCTTTTAAAGTTTTTAGTTTTTCTTTGACGGCTACGCCAAATTTTTGTTCTTCATCAACAATTAAAAGGCCTAAATCTTTGAATTGTACAGCTTTGTTGACCAACTGATGAGTTCCTATAATAATATCCAACGAACCCTCAGCCAATTGTGCTAAAGTTTCGCGTTTATGTTTGGCGGTTTTAAATCGGTTTAAATAATCTATCGTAACAGGAAATTCTTTAAAACGCTTTGTGAAGGTTTTGGCATGCTGAAAGGCCAAAATTGTGGTAGGCACCAAAACAGCCACTTGTTTTCCGTTGTCCACTGCTTTGAATGCAGCCCTAATGGCAACCTCTGTTTTCCCAAAACCTACATCCCCACACACCAATCGGTCCATAGGACGTTCGCTTTCCATATCCCTTTTGATGTCTGCAGTTGCGGTTGTTTGATCCGGTGTATCTTCATACACAAAAGAGGACTCCAATTCGAGTTGCATGGCCGAGTCGGGACGGTACTGATACCCTTTTTGAAGTTTGCGCTTAGCATAGAGCTGAATAAGGTTGAACGCAATCTCTTTGACTCGTGATTTTGTTTTTTGTTTAAGGACTTTCCAGGCCTTACTCCCAAGTTTATAAATCTTGGGAGGCTTTCCATCTTTACCATTAAATTTGGTGATTTTGTGCAACGAATGAATGCTCAAATACAACACATCTCGTTCGCCGTAAAATAATTTGATGGCTTCCTGTTGCTTTCCATCAACATCAATTTTTTTGAGTCCACCAAATTTTCCAATTCCGTGGTCTATGTGTGTCACATAATCCCCCACTTCCAAGCTGTTGAGTTCGCGTAGCGTGATGGCTTGTTTTTTTGAAAACCCATTTTTAAGATGGAATTTATGGTAGCGTTCAAAAATTTGATGATCCGTATAACACACCATTTTATGATCATGATCAATAAATCCATGATGTAAAGAAAGTACCAAAGTTGAATAATGCACAACCGTTTCTTGCGCTTCAAAAATATCGTGAAACCGCTGTGCCTGTTGCGTGTTTGCGCAACAAATTATAGTCTCATAACCCTCATTATGATGCTGGTTCAAATCTTGAATCAACAGGTTAAACTGCTTCTTGAATGCGGGTTGTGGGCTAGTATTCATCTGTAGAACACTGTCCTCGTCTGTAGAAAACATAAAATCATGTCCAAACTCAACAATGGAGAAAAGCGGCCATTGTTTTTTAAAGTCATTGGCCGTGCAAAATAAGTCTGAGGGCTGACTGTATTGTACTTCAGTGTCTAAAGTTTCAAATACTGTTTTTGCTTTTTCAAACAACTGGTTCATGGTTTCCAAAAGTCCAGGCAAAGCAGAAGCAAAAACACGAGTATCTTTGGAAATGTATTCCAAAAACCCAACACGTTTTTCGTCGTGGTGTTTGTGTTCAATATTGGGAATAATTTGAAGGGCCTTGTGTGTTTTTAGAGAAAGTTGCGATGCGATATCAAACGTACGGATACTGTCGACCTCGTCCCCAAAAAACTCTATACGGTAAGGTGTATCATGCGCAAAAGAAAAGACATCGACAATACCACCACGTACAGAAAATTCACCGGGCTCCGTAACAAAATCAACACGTTTGAAATGATACTCAAACAGTACATTGTTGATGAAGTCTATGCTTAAATCGTCACCAACCTTGATTTTGAACGTATTGCGGTTCAGTTCTTTTTTGGACAGTACCTTTTCAAAAAGCGCTTCGTGATACGTGACCAATAAAGCGGGTTTTTGTCTGCTGTTTATTCTGTTAAGCACCTCTGCGCGCAGCAACACATTTGCATTGTCCGTTTCTTCAATTTCATAAGGCCTTCGGTAACTTCCAGGATAAAAAAGCACATCATCTGAAGGTAAAATTAGTTCCAAATCATTGAGATGAAAGGCGGCTTTTTCTTTGGAGTCAAAAATGACTAAAAACGGTTTTTGTTGTTGTCGGAATGCCGTAGCAATAGTGAACGATAGTGCAGACCCTACAACCCCTTTGAGTCGTGTTTTTTGTTGGGCAATGGACATACGTTCGCTCAGTTTTTGAAGTTTCAAAGACTGTACATATTTTTGAGTAAGCGCTTTTTTGCTCAACTAAAAAAATTTTTGCAAATATAAATTATTTAGAATGAGCAAACGCCATGATTTGAATTGAATCCTGCAAATATTGTGTTAATTATTCAAAAAATATGTAGGTTTGTACTTCACCCTAAAACACATACTATGACCTATTCAAAACTATTTGACAGTGGATTCAAACGACGCAATCAAGACCATTTTGGAGCCATTGTACGCGTTGCCTACGAAGATGATGTTGTCACCGAAGAAGAAAAAGCATTTTTAGATCGGTTGGCAAGAAATTTGGAAATTTCAAAAGCGACGTACGAAAAAATTTTAAAAAATTATAAAAGTCACCCCATCAATCCGCCGGTGCATTCAGAACGTCGATTGGAGCGGTTGTTTGATTTGGCCAGAATGGTTTATGCTGACCATATTAAAGACGAAGACGAAGTTCGTGTTTTAACAAAAATTGCGGTTGGACTGGGCTACACCAAAGACCCAAAAGCCGTCGTTAATAAAGCTCTAGACCTTGTTGCTGATGGTTCAATGGATCTTGAAGAATTTAAAGAGAAAATGAAACGTTAAACGGCGCTTTTTATTTGTCATTTTCTTTGCGCTCACCAAGAATACGCATGAGGCCTTCTTGAGCAACGGAGGCCACCAAGACTCCATTTTTATCAAAAATACTACCTCGAGAAAAGCCCCTAGAATTGGACGCACTTGGGCTGTCTATTGAATACAATAGCCAGTCACTCAAATTAAAATCGCGGTGAAACCAAATAGCATGATCCAAACTGGTATAAAACATCGCTTTAGTATTAAGCAATTCGCGGTGTGGCATAGATGCTGGACGAAGGATATTGTAATCTGAAGCATAAGCCAAAAGCTGGTGTTGTAACGGTTTATTATCTCCAATGTCTTCAACGGTTTTGAACCAAATATTATCGTAAGGCGGACTATTTTTTACCAATTTGGACAACATATCGTCCACTGGTTTAAACTCAAAAATTTTGGGTAAAGACGCTTTGTAGCGCGCGTAGGTTGATGGCAAAATAGTTTTAAACTTCTCTATTTGCTCTTCACTTTTGATGAGGTTTTGTGGCGGCAAAACATTAGGCATAGCTATTTGATGATCGACACCCTCTTGGACTTTTTGAAAGGAAGCCGACATGTTAAAAATCGCCTTTTCGTTCTGAAAAGCCACCACACGACGAGTGGTAAAACTACCTCCATCTCTGATGATATCGACTTCATATTTAATAGGAATATCAAGATTTCCGCCCAAAATAAAATAAGCATGCATGGAATGTACAAAACGATCTTCGGGAACAGTCTGGTAAGCGGCATACAGTGATTGTGCCAATACCTGACCGCCAAAAACTTTGCCCCAAGGCGCTTTGTAGTTTTGGCCAATAAAAGTATGGCCGTTGATTTTGTTTAGTGTGATTAACTCTATAAGTTCAGAAAGGGCATTCATCATAATTAATTTTATACAAAAATACGATATAAGAACTTTAATAAAAATCAAATTAAGCCTAATAAAGTGTTAATTTTGTGTAACATTTTACACGGCCATTCGTCTTGTAATAAATAAATTTTATGGATATTTTTTTAATTGTTTTAGCTTCATTTTTGATGTTGCTTGGGATTTTAGGAAGTTTTTTACCTGTACTTCCAGGACCGATTACAGGGTGGTTTGGGTTTTTACTGCTTTATTTTTCATCGCTTGTTGAAGTGAGCAAAAAATTTCTAATCATAACACTGATTATTGCAGTGTTGATCTGGCTATTGGACTATTTTATTCCTGCGCTGGGCACCAAAAAGTTTGGGGGGTCTAGGGCAGGTATGATTGGAACGACTATAGGGCTTTTGGTAGGATTGTTTTCGCCAATCCCTGGAGGCATCATCATTGGACCGTTTTTGGGTGCCTTTATTGGGGAACTGCTCAACAACAACGACTCTAAAACAGCGCTGCGCGCCGCATTTGGTTCATTCCTTGGGTTTTTGACCTCCACGTTTATCAAATTTATAGTAGCCATCATTTACCTCGGGCTTTTTATTTCAATTCTTTGGGAACACAAATCCGTTTTGATGGGCGTGTAATTTCATTTTAACAAAAATTTTTAAATACATCACAATTAAAAAAACTAAATTCACAATCACATTCAAAAAAACAAACAAAACTATGAACAAGTATTTTTATCTACTAATTTGCAGTTTACTGATGCTATCAGTACCAGTTGACGCACAAGAACAACCTACGTCTGTTTACGATTATAATGCCGCTTTTGGGCATGGATTTTATACCAAAAATGGAACTGCTACGCGTTCGGCAAGCGGAAAGCCAGGACATGCCTATTGGCAAAATAGCGCCGATTATAAAATCAATATTAGTCTCGACGAAGAGAAAAAACATTTCACTGGGTTCGAAGTCATCACCTACACCAATAACAGCCCTGATGAACTAAATTTTTTATGGGTTCAAGTCGATCAAAACTTATTTAAAAAAGACTCTCGTGGTAATGCTGTAATTCCACTTTCTGGAAGTCGAAATGGTGCTAAAGGACAAGATTTTGATGGCGGATACACCATTGGAAATGTGTCTTTAGGATATGAAAGCAACCGCTTTAAAGGTTCTTCAAAAAACAGAAAGAAAAATTCCAAAAAAAGAATTTCAAAAGTTGATGCAGAATATGAAATTTCTGATACAAGAATGAAAATTTACTTGCCAAAGCCCCTTGCAGCCAATGGGGGTAAAGTTCATATCAATATTAATTTTTCTTTTACCTCACCAGATTACGGATCGGATAGAATGGGGGTTTTGGAAACCAAAAATGGACGCATTTTCAATCTGGCCCAATGGTACCCGAGAATGTGTGTCTATGACGATGTATCGGGTTGGAATACCCTTCCTTACTTGGGAGCAGGAGAATTTTATTTGGAATATGGAACATTTGATGTGCATATCAATTCACCCGCAGACCACCTTGTTGTTTGTTCAGGAGAGTTACTCAACCCTGAAGAGGTGTACACAGATACTCAACGCCAACGCCTGAAACAAGCTGCCAACAGCGACGAAACGGTTATCATCCGCTCCGCAGAAGAAATCAATGACCCAAACTCCAGACCACAAGGCAAAGACCGATTGACGTGGAAATTTAGAATTGAAAATTCAAGAGATGTGGCTTGGTCATCATCAAAAGCATTTATCATGGATGCAGCACGCATCAATTTACCAAGCGGTAAAACATCTATGGCCATGTCTGTTTACCCTGTTGAAAGCAACACTATGGATTCATGGGCACGCTCAACAGAATATACTAAAGCATCTGTAGAACACTATTCAGAAAAGTGGTATGAATACCCTTATCCAGCTGCCATCAATGTTGCTGGTAATCAAGGTGGTATGGAATATCCTGGTATTGTATTTTGTAGTTGGAAAAGTAAAAATGCATCATTGTGGGGCGTAACGGATCACGAGTTTGGCCACATTTGGTTCCCCATGATTGTAGGTTCCAATGAGCGCCTTCACGCATGGATGGACGAAGGATTCAATACCTTTATCAATTCGTTAAGTACAAATGCGTTCAATAATGGTGAATACAAAGAGCGCAAACGTAATATGCACCGTTTTTCGTCAGTATTGGTGAACGACAAAATGGAACCTATCTATACCACTCCAGACAACATGAAAGAACGAAATATTGGGCTTTTGGCCTATTATAAACCAGGTGCCGGACTAGAAATGTTGCGTGAACATATTCTTGGAGAAGAACGTTTTGATGAGGCCTTTACAGCATACATCAAACGGTGGGCCTACAAACATCCCACTCCAGATGATTTTTATAGAACCATAGAAAATGTAAGTGGTGAAGAACTCAGTTGGTTTTGGCGCGGATGGTTTATTCATAATTGGAAACTCGATCAAGCCATAAAGCGCGTAAAATATGTAGATGGTGATCCAACAAAAGGCGCTATTGTCACCATAGAAAATCTACAACAAATGCCCATGCCCGTCACTTTAGAATTTACCACAGAAAGTGGCGATAAAACAAGACATGTTTTGCCTGTAGAAATTTGGAAGCGCAACAAAAAATGGACGTTCAAATACGATTCTACAGAACCTCTAAAAAGTGTTGTGATCGATCCTGATTATGTGTTCCCAGACATCAACTCAAGTAACAACCGTTGGACTCCTGAAATTGCCGCCGAAAATGCAGAAGATTTAACTGGATATTTTGGGGACTACTCCTCAGCAGCATTCCCAATGGTCATCACTATTTCTGAGAACAATGGAGAATTGGTAGCCACTGCCGAAGGTCAGCCCGCTTTGCCACTCACCAATGACGGTGGTGGTAAGTTTATCTCTGAAGAAGCAGGTTTTGAACTACAATTCAACAGTGATAAAACAAGTTTCGAATTGAATATTAGCGGCCAAGTTTTTGAATTCTCTAAAGAATAATAACAACAAATCAACATGTAAAAAAGCCCACTAATCCGTGGGTTTTTTTTATTGTAAAATGAAATTAATTTTTTTATATTTATAATCTAAATCATAAATTAACCAATCCAATGAAAAGATACGTATTTCTAACATTAATTCTGATTGTTACACTTTCGTGTACAAACACTCCAAAACAAGACCCTGTTCAAAGCCAAATAGGCTTTGAAGTTGCTGAAGACGGCACCAAAATTCCTCTTTACGCCGGTGCATTATCAACTGTTGAGCTTTGGGAAACATACATCAAAGCACACAATGATAGAGATTTAGACGCCATTCGTGAGATGAATGCAGAAAATTTTAAAGCTTATGGTCCAAATGGAGAAATTATTGATGGTACTGATGCACACATAGAATTTCTGGCAACATGGTTTGAAGCAGCAAACCCCGTGTGGAAGTCGAATTATTTTATTGCCAATGAGTTTACAAACCAAAAAGACAAACTTCGCGAGTGGGTAACCTCTGGGCATGATGTTACTATGAATGTTGAGGGTGAAACAATTGAAGTAGGTCAAGTTCATGATGCACTTATCGTAGATGGTAAAATTCAAATGTTTTATGTGTATGAAATTGCCAAAGCATCAGGTGAAGAAGAATAAAACAATCCTTTAAATCCGACTTTAAAACGCCTCATTTCTGAGGCGTTTTTTTATAAATCTATCTTAAAATTAAATCTAAAAACTACTGTTTTAGTTATTTTTACACGTCAACAAAATGCTTGGGTGAAAGAGACTAAAATTAATATCGTTTGGCTAAAACGTGATTTGCGTACACAAGATCATGAACCGTTATGTTTTGCCGAAAAAGCAAAGAACCCTTATCTAATTATCTACATTTTCGATGTTGATTTAATCCATCATCCAGACACCAGCATACGGCATCTGCAATTTGTTTACCATTCTATAAAAGCCATCAATAAAACGCTTGACTCTTTTAATAAATCTGTTTCTGTATTTTATGGAAACTCCTTAGAGGTTTTTGAATTTTTACAAACACAATTTAATATTGATACGCTTTTTAGTCATAACGAAAGTGGAATTGAAAAATCATGGATTCGAGACAAAAGCATTTCAAAATTCTGTAAAAAAAATAAAATTACGTGGCACGAATCACAACAAAATGGTGTGGTTCGTGGGCTCAAAAACCGAGCGAATTGGGCGAAACTTTGGAATAGTTTTATGGCCATGCCACTCATCCAAAATAAGTATAATAAAGCGCCAAAAATTGATGTTCCTCACCCCTTTCAACTACCCAAAATACTTCAAAAACAATTAGACCACTATCCAGAGTACTATCAACCTGCTGGAGAATATATGGCTTGGCGATATTTGGATTCATTCCTAATGGAAAGAGGTTTAAATTACCAAAAACACATTTCTAAACCTACCGAAAGTAGAGTCAGTTGTAGTCGTATTTCACCGTTTTTGAGTTGGGGAAATATGAGCGTGCGGCAAGTGTTTCAATATGTTAATATGCACCCCAATACACAAAAAAGAAAGCGTGTATTTTCGGCTATGCTCACAAGACTGCACTGGCATTGCCATTTTATTCAAAAGTTTGAAATGGAATGCAGCTATGAAACACAATGCATCAATGCTGGTTATGAATTGTTGGAACGAAATTCTAATGCTGGACATTTAAAAGCTTGGAAAATGGGTGCCACAGGTTTTCCTTTGATTGATGCCTGCATGCGTGCATTGGAACAAACTGGATGGATCAATTTTCGTATGCGCGCGCTTTTGGTTTCATTTTTAACCCTAAACTTGGATCAAGACTGGCGGGATGGTGTGTATCATTTGGCACGTTTATTTTTGGATTATGACCCTGGTATTCATTATCCTCAATTTCAAATGCAAGCTGGAACAACAGGAATTAATACCATTCGGTTGTATAATCCCGTCAAAAACTCAATAGAACAAGACCCCGAGGGTGTTTTTATAAAAAAATGGGTTCCAGAACTTAAAAATGTTCCTGAGGAGCACATCCATGAACCGTGGAAAATGAGCCCTATGGAACAAGAATTTTGTGGTGTCGTACTTGGAAAAAACTATCCTCTACCAATTGTAAATCTTGAAGAAAGCGCACGTGCAGCACGCACAAAAGTGTGGGGACATCGCAAACACCCACTGGTACAAAAAGAAAATAAACGAATTTTAAAAAAACACGTCAAAAGGCGTTAATAAGAGGATATAAAAAAAGCCCTCCATTTTACAGGAAAGCTTCTCATTGGTTTGTCAAACCACTGGTAATCAAATGATTACCTCAACACAACGTTGTTCGTACTTTTGATTTGCTAAAAGTACTTTGCGGTCTGGACGGGACTCGAACCCGCGACCCCCTGCGTGACAGGCAGGTATTCTAACCAACTGAACTACCAAACCGTTGCTTTATAGCGAATGCAAATATACACTGCATTTTTAATACGACAAATGTTTTTGATTTATTTTTTATAAAAACTTATAGCGCTTTTTAAAGAATGTCATCATGATGTTTTCAAATCCTTGACGCACATCTACAGGGACA
Source organism: Formosa sp. (assembly GCA_038138145.1). Taxonomy (GTDB): domain Bacteria; phylum Bacteroidota; class Bacteroidia; order Flavobacteriales; family Flavobacteriaceae; genus UBA3537. The sequence continues at coordinate 53,461 of JAYQDD010000006.1, read as the reverse complement.
TAATTTATTTTATATTGATCGCATTTTTGCTTTAACTGTCGAAAATAGTTTGCCATTGCAGCCGTATAATTTTCTTGAACGGCGTCTGGAAAAAGATCGATAGAAGCTCCCGTTTCTACATCAACAAAATGCGTTGGTGTATTGCTAAACGCAAAATCAAACTCTGTTTTTTTGTCATATACATGAAAAAGAATCAATTCGTGCTTGTTGTATTTCAAATGACGAAGGGCCTCAAACAGCTCTTGTGATGCTTTGTCTGACTGAAACATATCTGTAAACAAAATAATCATAGAACGACGGTGTATTTGTTCCGCAATTTGATGCAAGACCTCATAGGTTTTGGTCTTCGCTTGTTTAGGTGTCGATGATGTAAGATCATTCAGTTTTGTAAACAACATCTGAAAATGACGTTCATTTCCTTTTTCAGGGGCATAAAAATCATATTTGTCATCATACAAACTCAGGCCAGCAGCATCGCGTTGTTTTTTAAGAATTTGAAGTAATACTGCAGATGCCAATGCCGAAAATTCAACTTTATTGTAGTTCAACTCAGGGTGTTGTTTTCTGTTAGGATAATACATTGAAGCGCTTTGATCGACAATGATATGACAACGCATGTTGGTTTCTTCATCAAAACGTTTGGTGTATAATTTATCGGTTTTTGCAAAAAGTTTCCAATCAATGTGGCGTGTACTGTCGCCATTGTTATAAATTTTATGTTCGGCAAATTCTGCCGAAAACCCATGAAACGGGCTTTTGTGCATTCCAGAAATAAAGCCCTCCACAATGGATTGAGCCAAAAGTTCAAACTCAGAAAATTGAGTGTTGTTTTGAAAATGATTTTGAAAACTCATTATCCTCTAAACTAAAAAAGGTTCGCCACATGGACAAACCTTTTTGTATTAAATATTTATATGCGGATTACAATAGCGCATCAATCGCGTCGGTGTAACTTGCCTTTGGTGCAACGCCAACTTGACGTCCAACAACTTCTCCGTTTTGGAAGACCAATACTGTAGGAATGTTTCGCACACCATACTTTGCAGCAAATTCTTGATTTGCATCAACATCAACTTTACCAACTACGGCTTTGTCGGCATACTCAGAACTAATTTCGTCAATGATAGGGCCTACCATACGACAAGGACCGCACCATGCCGCCCAAAAATCAACCAAAACTGGTTTGCTGCTGTTCAATACTGTTTCTTCAAAATTTGCATCTGTTATTTCTAGTGCCATAAGATTTAGTTTATTTATACCTACAAATTTAGTCAAAAAAATGAGTTATCAGGCCTATGCTCAATTTGTTTTTCTTATGCTGAAATTGACAAAGCTGATGTTTCTAATTTAGTTTATAAAAAATATCTTGATTTTGGAGTTCATTCAACAGTTCCTGAGAAATTTGTACTTTCTGTTTTCTGCTCTTAAGTTCTACTTTCATTTCATCGTCATCATCGTAAACTACAAAATTAAGGTTGTGTTTCCCTTTGTGCATTTTTAATAAATCCTGAAGTTCAAAAATCTTTTGTTCTGTCAGCCCCTTAATATTCAATTGAATCGATAGTTTTTTAGCATAGGCATCCATCACATCATGGAGTAATTGAAAATTGTTAAATTGCAAACGTGGCTCCCCTTTTTTGCCTGTTTCTCTATTGGTCCACCCCTCGCGTACAAATGCACGAACATACACAAAGTTATTGATCATCAAAAAATGTCTGAATTTGAGGTATTCTTCGCCAAAAATTCGGAACTCATGGCTGTTGGTATAATCTTCAATTGTGAAACTCGCCCATCCTTTGCCTTGTCTACTCACGCGGTGTTGCACATCGGTGACCACGCCACCAAATGTAATTTCTTTATTGATAAGTGGGGTCATGTTTTGAAAATAGGCCACTGTTCCATTGCAGAAATTCTGCATTTCTATTCGGAAATCATCCAAAGGATGACCAGAAATATAGATACCAACAACCTCTTTTTCGCGCGCCAATTTTTCCATCGTCCCCCATTGTTCACATGCTGGTAATTCGGGTTCTGGAAATTGTACTTCGCTCGCTTCACCAAATAAACTGACCTGAGCAGAATTTTTATTTTCTTGGTATTTATTAGCAAATTTTATGGTTTTCTCTAAAAACGTTACCCCATCACCTTCTTCAAAAAAATACTGAGCACGGTGGGTATTTGAAAAGCAATCGAAACTTCCAGCATTGGCCAAATTTTCAAATGCTTTTTTGTTGGCGGCACGCAAATCTATCCGTTTGGCCAAATCAAATATAGAACGGTATGGGCCCTCGCTTTTACGCTCGTTTACAATGGTTTTGACTGCGCTATGTCCCACCCCTTTTATGGCACCCATACCAAAGCGAATGGCGTTGTCTTTGTTGACCGAAAATTTGTAATAGCTTTCATTGACATCTGGCCCCAAAACCTTCATTTTCATGCGTTTGGCTTCTTCCATAAAAAAGGTAACTTGTTTGATGTCGTTCATATTGTTGGACAGTACGGCTGCCATATATTCTGCGGGGTAATGTGCTTTGAGGTAGGCCGTTTGGTAGGCAATCCACGCATAACAAGTAGAGTGCGATTTGTTGAAGGCGTAACTGGCAAATTTCTCCCAATCGGTCCAAATTTTTTCTAATTTTTCTGCGGCCAACCCTTTGGCTGTTGCTTGAGCAATAAATTTTGGTTTCATTTTGTCCAAAACATTCTTTTGCTTTTTTCCCATCGCTTTACGCAAAACGTCGGCCTCACCTTTGGTAAAATCGGCCAATTTTTGCGACAACAACATCACCTGCTCTTGATACACCGTGATTCCATACGTCTCGTTCAAATATTCTTCCATTTCGGGAAGGTCATAAGTAATCTCTTCATCGCCGTGTTTTCGGCGGATAAAACTAGGAATATACTCCAAAGGCCCAGGGCGGTACAGTGCATTCATGGCGATTAAATCGGCAAAAACTGTGGGTTTCAAATCCCGCATATGCTTTTGCATTCCGGGTGATTCGTACTGAAAAATCCCTACCGTTTCACCTCTTTGAAAAAGTTCATAAGTCGCCACATCATCCAAAGGAAAATTTTCAGGATCCAATTCAATACCATGCTTTGCTTTAACAATTTTGACGGTGTCTTTGATGAGGGTTAAGGTCTTTAGACCCAAGAAATCCATTTTCAATAGCCCTGCATCTTCTACCACCGAATTGTCAAACTGAGTGACATACAGCTCTGAATCTTTTGCCGTAGCGATGGGTACATAATTGGTGATATCTCCGGGGGTGATGATGACCCCACAGGCATGAATCCCTGTATTTCTAAGCGATCCTTCCAATACTTTGGCTTGATTGACGGTTTCAGCTTCCAAATCATCGCCCTCAGAAATGTTCAAGAGTTGATTGATAAGTTCCATGTCTTCGGCACGAAACTTTTGTTTCAAAACTTTTTCGTCTTCACCAAAAATTTTATTGAGTTTAGACATATTGGGCACGAGCTTCGCTATGCGGTCGGCATCACTGAGCGGCAAATCCAACACACGAGCGGTATCTCTAATCGAGGATTTGGCCGCCATCGTACCATAAGTTACAATTTGTGCCACTTGGCTTGATCCGTATTTTTTGATGACATAATCCATCACACGCCCACGGCCTTCGTCATCAAAATCAATATCAATATCGGGCATACTTACACGATCTGGATTCAAAAACCGCTCGAAAAGTAAATCGTATTTGATAGGATCAATATTGGTAATCCAAAGGCAATAGGCCACCACAGAACCTGCGGCAGAACCACGGCCTGGTCCCACAGAAACATCCATGTTTCGGGCTTCGCGAATAAAATCTTCAACAATCAAAAAATACCCTGGATAGCCCGTATTTTCGATGGTTTGTAGCTCAAAATCTAAGCGTTCTTTGATCTCATCCGTCAGGGTGCCATAACGCTTTTTGGCACCTTCGTAAGACAAATGGCGGAGGTAAGCATTTTCACCATGATTGGTGCCCTCAGTGGCATCGGAAGGGTGTTCAAATTCTTTAGGAATATCAAATTTTGGCAGCAATACTTCTCTAGCCAATTCAAAAGGTTCAATTTTTTCGACCACCTCTTGCATGTTCAAAATCGCATCAGGAACATCTTGAAACAATTGTTTCATCTCCTCTGCCGACTTGAAATAATACTCTTGGTTGGGTAATCCATAGCGATAACCACGACCACGACCAATGGGTGTGGATTGTTTTTCGCCATCTTTGACGCACAACAAAATATCGTGAGCATTGGCCTCGGTTTGGTCAATATAGTAGGTATTGTTTGTCGCCAACAGGTTAATCTTATGCTTTTGAGCAAAATTGATCAGAACCGCATTGACATGGTCTTCGTCCTCTTGACCATGACGCATCAATTCAATATAAAAATCTGCTCCAAATTGTGCGTTCCACCACAACAACGCTTCTTCGGCTTGGTGCTCACCAACATTCAAAATTTTGGACGGCACCTCACCATATAAATTACCTGAAAGTACAATCAAATCGTCTTTGTATTGTTCGACAATACCTCGGTCGATACGCGGCACATAATAAAACCCATCGGTAAAGGCCAAAGAAGACATTTTGACCAAATTTTGATAGCCCTTTTTGTTTTTGGCTAAAAATACCATTTGATAGCCATTGTCTTTTTGGGATTTATTGGTGTGGTCTTCACAAACAAAAAATTCGCAACCCACAATGGGTTTGATGGGCTTTTGATGAAACCCCTCGCCTTCGGCTTCGGCGGCTGCTTTGCGTTGGGCCAAAGACTTGTTGTGTATGCCTATTTCTTTTACAAAATGAAATGCGCCCATCATATTACCATGATCGGTAAGGGCAACGGCAGGCATCCCCGCTTCGGAAGTGGCTTGAACCAATTTTTTTATACTGATGGTCGACTGTAAAATCGAAAATTGAGAGTGGTTATGTAAGTGTACTACTGGAGCATCCACCAATTCAGTTGAAATTTCGCTAATAGTTGGTGGTGTGGTTTGTTCTTGTTTTTTGGTTTGTTCAACAAGTTTGGCCGCGGCTTTTTTTAGATTGACATGCTTGAGCCCCAAAGGTGCAATACCATCAGGGTTTTGGGTTTGAAAATCTTGCAGATACTCAGGTGCAGCTTGCAACTGGTCTGCGGTATAAATCCCTTGACGCAACAGCTCCAAAAAACAACGGGTAGTGGCCTCGACATCGGCGGTGGCGTTGTGCGCTTCCGCAAAGGGCGTGTCAAACAATTTTTGGTGCAACTCCGTAAGCGTAGGCAATTTGAATTTGCCGCCACGACCCCCTGGCAATTGGCATAAATTGGCCGTGGTTTCGGTACAGGTATCCAACACCGGCATACTGTTGAGCGGTGTTTCGACCTGCATGCGGTGGTATTCGCAACCCATGATGTTGAGGTCAAAGCCCACATTTTGACCGACTACAAATTTGGCTTTGGCCAGTGCGCTGTTGAATTTTTCGAGAACAACAGCCAACGCTTCCCCTTGAGCAGTCGCCAATGCGGTAGAAATTCCATGGATCTGCTCGGCATCGTAGGGAATATTGAACCCCTCTGGACGAATAAGGAAATCTTGATGCTCGATACAATGGCCCATAGCGTCGTGCAATTGCCATGCGATTTGGATACAACGCGGCCAATTGTCGGTGTCCGTAAGGGGCGCATTCCAACGTTTTGGAAGCCCTGTGGTTTCGGTATCAAAGATTAAATACATGGCAAAAATTTGTGCTTAAAATAGAACAATAAATATAGCATTATTTTAAGCGGTTGGGGGTGGTTTTTTTTAAGGATTTATAAACAATTTAAAAAAAAGTGGCTTAAAAATGTGACTTTTTGCAAAACTATGCCAATTGCATTATTAGTCACAGGTGTCTATGCATATGGCAGTCGACGGGAAGTTTCAAGGTTTGATTTGTTTCTAAGAACAGGAATCTTGATTGGATATTTATTGATTATCGGACACATTTTTTTTTAAACTATCAAAATTGACCAAGAATGGCACTTTATCAATTAGTAGAAAAAAGAAATTGGCAAACCTAATTGTTGCCATTTTTTGTTGATAGTTTTGTTTTTTATATGCTTTGCAGTAGCGCAATTCCATTTATATGAAAATGCTACTCCGTATACCCTAAATTATAAAACACCCCTTCGGAAAAGTTTAAATATTTGGTGCCTGTACTGTCGTATGCATTAAAGTAGAAGCTGCCTTTAAGGGTTTTGTTGGTGGCATTCACTTCTTCTATCGTCACTTGACCGTCGGCCAAATATACAGGGTATTCAACACCATTGTTTTGGGTAGAATAGGTGGTGTTTTCTTCTGTAAAGGTTACTGTAGACAATGCACCTTCCCCAAGGGAATAGTTACCCACTGTAGCGGAGGGTAAACTAATGATCATCGTCCCATAGCCATCACTGCCCGAAATACTAAGCACACCAGACGCTTGAACGGTGGCTGTACGCACCGTTGAGCGCCATACAAAATCGCCCTGCTGTAGCCCTTGAAACGTAGGTGTACTGGATTGGATATCGTCTTGACAGCTTAAAAAAGATAACGACAGTGCAACGGCAAAAAGAAAATATTTCATAAAATTTAGATAAGAACTAGCGCTCTAAATCGCTAAGATCACCATCCAAAAATATAAAAAATAAATGAATGTTTTTGTATTGAAAAAATATACTATATTTGCCGCTCATTAATAATCGAGGTCGAGTACCTCACAAATTAATTTATATGCCTGTAAAACTAAGATTACAAAGACACGGAAAAAAAGGAAAACCATTTTATTGGATCGTTGCTGCGGATTCACGCTCGAAAAGAGATGGACGTTTTCTTGAAAAATTAGGAACGTACAACCCAAACACCAATCCTGCACAGATTGAACTTAACGTTGATGGTGCAGTACAATGGTTAGAAAAGGGTGCACAACCCACAGACACTACACGCGCCATTTTGTCGCACGAAGGTGTATTGTTGAAAAAACACCTTGCTGGTGGTGTGAAAAAGGGCGCTTTGACGGAAGAACAAGCGGAAGAAAAATTCCAAGCTTGGGTAACTGAAAAGCAAGCCAAAATTGACGCCAAAAAATCAGATCTCCAAAAAGCTAAAGAAGCTCAGCAAGCAAAAGCATTGGCTGCAGAAAAAGCGGCTAATGAAGCGCGAATTGCTGCCGCTGCACCTGTAGTGGAAGAAGCGACTGAAGAGGCTGCTGAAGAAACTGCAGAAGCGTCTAACGAAGAAGAATAAACTATTTATTTTTTATATCTTTAAAACCTGACTTTGGTCAGGTTTTTTTTTGAACTTTTATGAAGAAGGAAGATTGTTTTTACCTCGGTAAAATTGTAAAAAAGTACAGCTTTAAAGGCGAAGTCCTGCTGAAACTTGACACCGACCAACCCGAGCTTTACGAACAGCTCGATGCCCTGTTTTTGGACCTCAACCACAGCTTGATTCCCTATTTTATTGAAAAAGCTCAACTGCACAAATCAGATGTGTTGCGCATAAAATTTGAAGATGTGTCCACAGAAGGTGCGGCAGAAGAATTGCTTAAAAAAGAGGTATACCTTCCCATAGACTTACTGCCCAAATTGGAAGGTAACCGCTTTTATTATCATGAAGTCATCGGTTTTGAGGTGATTGACGAAAATTTTGGCCCAGTTGGGCTTATTTCAGGCATCAATGACACTACCGCACAAGCCCTTTTTGAAATAGACCGAGAGGGCACAGAAGTTCTTATTCCTTTGAACGATGACATCATTCGTAGCGTAGACCGCAACAAAAAAACGGTGACCGTCCATACACCACCAGGACTTATTGATTTGTATCTCGAATAATGGCCTTGGAAGCATTTCAATTCAAACAATTTAGTGTGGCACACGATCGGTGTGCGATGAAAGTAGGCACAGATGCTGTTTTACTTGGTGCTTGGGCAACTGTAGATCATCGACCAAATGCAATTTTGGATATTGGTGCAGGATCGGGGATTTTGGCCCTTATGCTCGCACAACGCAGTGCTGCAGAACTTATTGATGCCCTCGAAATTGATGCCTCAGCTTATGCGCAATGTGTGGCAAATTTTGAACAATCACCATGGGGTGATCGGTTGTTTTGCTACCACGCTAGTTTGGAAGAATTTACAGAAGAAATCGAAGACAAATACGACCTTATTGTGTCGAATCCTCCATTTTATACCAACCCTTTTGATACACAAAATGATGCTCGAAATAGGGCTCGTTTTGAACACGCTATGCCCTTTAAACATCTTGTTGCCTCAGTTGAGAAATTACTGTCCAACGAGGGTCAATTTTGCGTCATAATCCCCTACAGTGCAGAAAAAACGTTTAGTACTTTGGCACAAGCACATGGGTTATTTTGCCACAACATAGTCTATGTGCGCGGCGAAAAACAAGGCGAAATAAAGCGTTGTTTGATGGCGTTTTCGTTTGAAAAATATCAAACAAATTTCCAAGAAATGTACCTCGAAGAGGGACGCCACAGCTACAGCGCGGCCTACAAAAGCCTAACAAAAGAATTTTATTTAAAATTCTAAACTATATAAATTTATAAGTAAATTTGTTGTGTAGAAAATTGATTTTTAGTTGTTTTTTCTATGAAATGATTACATAAAAAACGTTTTGTATGAAACCAGACCTCTTTGAAGCACCCGATTATTACAATTTAGACGATTTATTTAGTGAAGAACACAAACTTGTTCGTGATGCTGCGCGCGAGTGGGTCAAGAGGGACGTCTCGCCCATTATTGAAACCTATGCGCAAAAGGCCGAATTCCCAAAACAAATCATTGGTGGGCTGGCAGAAATAGGTGCCTTTGGCCCCTATATTCCAGAAACCTACGGTGGTGCAGGTTTAGATCAAATTTCATATGGACTGATCATGCAGGAAATTGAACGTGGCGATTCTGGAGTACGCAGTACCGCTTCTGTGCAATCTTCTTTGGTGATGTATCCAATCTGGAAGTATGGAAACGAAGAACAACGTCAAAAATATTTACCAAAACTTGCTTCTGGAGCATTCATGGGTGCTTTTGGACTCACCGAACCCAACCACGGAAGTAATCCTGGGGGTATGACTACAAACTACAAAGACATGGGCGACCATTACTTGCTGAATGGAGCAAAACTATGGATTTCTAATGCGCCTTTTTGCGATGTTGCAGTCGTATGGGCCAAAAATGAAGAAGGCCGTATTCATGGACTCATTGTCGAACGTGGTATGGAAGGATTTTCTACGCCAGAAACCCACAACAAATGGTCGTTAAGAGCCAGTGCAACGGGTGAGCTTATTTTTCAAGATGTGAAAGTGCCTAAAGAGAATTTACTGCCCAACAAATCTGGTTTGGGTGCACCGCTTGGCTGTTTGGATTCGGCACGCTATGGAATTGCATGGGGTGCTATTGGTGCAGCAATGGACTGCTACGATACGGCTTTGCGTTATGCCAAAGAACGTATTCAATTTGGAAAACCTATTGCTGGATTTCAACTGCAACAGAAAAAATTGGCCGAAATGATTACTGAAATCACCAAAGCACAATTGTTGGCCTTTCGATTAGGTCAACTAAAAAATGAAGATAAAGCCAGTTCAGCGCAAATTTCTATGGCCAAAAGAAATAATGTAGATATGGCGCTTAAAATTGCTCGTGAAGCACGACAGATTTTAGGAGGCATGGGCATCACAGGCGAATACAGCATTATGCGCCATATGATGAATTTGGAAAGTGTGGTCACCTATGAAGGAACACATGATATTCATTTGCTCATCACTGGACTTGATATAACTGGACTCAATGCATTTAAATAAAGAACTTCTCTATTTATTGATCGCTCAAATTCTGCTGATCAGTACTACGCTATTGAGCTGTAACCAAAAAGCTGAAGTTCCGTATGTAGAACCCTACAACGCTATTGGCGAAGACGAAGAAGAAGAAGAAGAAGAAGAAGAAACTACTGGGCGTTCATTCAAGCTTTTGGCTCTAGGCGACAGCTATACCATTGGGCAAAGTGTATGTACAACTTGCCGTTTTCCAGAACAACTCAAAGACAGTCTAATCAGCAATTTTAATGACCAAGATACTTTTTCCTTAGAAATTATCGCGCAAACAGGTTGGACTACCACCAACTTAAAATCTGCTATTGCAAGTGCAAATTTACCCTCAGATTTTGACCTTGTAACCCTTTTAATTGGGGTAAATAATCAGTACCAAAATAAACCTTTTTCGTTATATGAAACAGAGTTTATCGAGCTTGTGGATACTGCCATTGCATTGGTTGGTGGTGAATCTTCAAGACTGATTGTGGTGTCTATTCCAGATTATGCCTATACCCCTTTTGGACAAAATACAAATCCTGAAACTATTTCTTCAGAATTAGAAGCGTATAATAATTATGCTCAAGATTATTGTACTGCAAATGGATTGTCTTATGTCTACATTACAGACATTACACAACAAGGCATTAGTAATCCTGATTTGGTTGCAACAGATAATCTTCACCCCTCTGTTTTGGCATATACTAAATTTGTAGAGCGTATATTGCCTTTGGCAATTGAAAAATTAGAGTAAGATTATTCTTCTGGGGCTAATTCTATTTCCAAACCTTCTAATTCGGGTAAAATTTGAATTTGACATCCCAATCGGCTGTTCGGTTGTACATGAAGTGCTTCGCTCAGCATGGCTTCTTCATCATCCGATTTTTCTGGCAATTCGTGTGTACTTTGGATATAACACTGACAGGACGCACACATGGCCATACCTCCACATATACCAATCGTGCCCTCTGGTACAAGTTCGTACATACGCACGATTTCCATAAGGTTGAGGGCCATGTCCGTAGGCGCCTCTACTGTGTGGGCTTTTCCCAATCGATCAGTGATTTTTATATGAATATCTGATGAGGACATTAATCTATCGATTTTACAACACTTTTGGGCGCTTCTTTTCGCGAACCATCAAAACCGTCTACACCAGTGACTGTGGTATATTTAAGGACCAAACGCTTCCCCGGATTGATGATTTTGTAGGCGGCTTGACACATGATTGTAGCCTCATGAAAACCACACAAAATAAGTTTTAATTTCCCTGGATATGTATTGACATCCCCTATGGCGAAAATCCCTGGAATATTTGTTTGATAATCCAAAGCGTTGTTGACTTTGATGGCATTTTTTTCGATCTCTAATCCCCAATTGGCAATTGGCCCTAGCTTTGGGGATAAGCCAAACAATGGGATAAACGCATCGGTTTCGATACGTTGTGGTGCTTCATCCGTTTTTGTAACTTCTATAGCTTGGAGATGGTCATCGCCAAAAAGATTGGTAACCTCAGCTGGAGTGATCAGGTTTATAAGGCCTTTGTTTTTGAGTTCTTGAACTTTTTCAACAGAGTCCAATGCGCCTCTAAATTCTGTTCTTCTGTGAATCAATGTAACTTCTTTGGCAACGGCACTTAAAAAAATTGACCAGTCCAAAGCAGAATCACCACCCCCTGCAATTACCACACGCTTGTTGCGGTAAACTTCTGGATCTTTAATCATATAGGCAACGCCTTTATCTTCAAAATTTGAGATATTATCCAAAAGTGGTTTTCGCGGTTCAAAACTTCCCAATCCACCAGCAATAGCCACTACGGGAGCACAATGTTGTGTTCCTTTGTTTGTGGTCACAATGAAAGTTCCATCGGATTGTCTTTCAATGGTTTCGGCACGTTCACCAAGCGTAAAACCGGGTTCAAATTGTTTGGATTGTTCCAAAAGCTTTTCAGTCAGGTCGCCAGCCAAAATTTCGGGATAAGCAGGGATATCGTAAATGGGTTTTTTGGGGTAAATTTCAGAACATTGTCCTCCGGGTTGAGGTAAAGCATCTATGAGGTGACATTTGAGCTTGAGCAAGCCCGCTTCAAAAACAGTAAACAGCCCAGTAGGCCCTGCCCCGATGATGAGAATATCCGTTTTAATCATCTTATGCTTCAATATTGATTACAGATTGAATTTGAGGCGCATATTTTTTAATGGTCATTTCCACACCGGATTTTAAGGTCATTTGATTGACACTACACGAAGAGCATGCGCCAATGAGTTGAACTTTGACCACCTCATCATTTTCTATGGCAATAAGGTTAATGTTGCCTCCATCATTTTGAAGAAATGGACGAATTTCATCCAATGCTTTTTCAACGTTTTTTTGCAATTCTTCTGAACTCATAATCATTTTCATTTATTTTTTTACGGCACTACAACCCGCCATTGTGGTGATTTTTATGGCTTCTGTAGGGGGTAAATTTTTATTGCGTTTGACCACTTCCTGTACCACATTTTGTGTGATGTCCGTGAAAGAAGATTCCAAAGGCGTATTGGACTGCATCGCCGCTGGACGACCAAAATCACCTGCTTCACGAATACTTTGAACAATTGGTATTTCTCCTAAAAATGGAACTTCCAAATCTGTTGCCAGATGCCTTGCGCCTTCTTGTCCAAATATGTAATATTTATGATCTGGCAGTTGTTCAGGAACGAAATAGGCCATGTTTTCTACGATCCCCAATACCGGCACATTGATGCTGTCTTGTTGAAACATAGCTACTCCTTTTTTTGCATCAGCCAAAGCGACGTTTTGTGGTGTACTTACCACTACAGCGCCAGTGATGGGCAAAGACTGCATTATGCTTAAGTGAATGTCGCCTGTTCCAGGTGGTAAATCAATGAGTAAAAAATCCAATTCACCCCAAGCGGCATCAAAAATCATTTGGTTGAGTGCTTTGGCAGCCATAGGGCCACGCCACACCACCGCTTGATTGGGTTTTGTGAAAAATCCTATAGATAATATTTTAACCCCATAATTTTCAACAGGTTGCATTTTTGAAGCACCATCAACTTGAACAGCCAAGGGGCGTTCCTGTGCAACATCAAACATCAATGGAATGGAAGGACCGTAAATATCGGCATCCAACACCCCTACTTTAAACCCCATTTTGGCCAATGTTACAGCCATATTAGAAGTGACTGTTGACTTGCCTACGCCACCTTTCCCAGATGCAACAGCAATAATGTGCTTTATGCCGGGAATGGGCTTCCCTTTAATTTCATTTTTGGGGGTGGTCGTCGCTTCGACTTTGACATTGACTTGGATTTTGGCCTTTGGATAAACCAATTCGTGAATGGTTTTCATTATGTCCACTTCGGTGCGCTTTTTGGCTTGAAGACTGGGGTTTGAAATGGTTATGTCTACAATAACCTCATCACCAAATACAACGATATTCTTCACCGCCTGACTCTCAATCATGTTTTTCCCTTCACCTGGTACGGTCAAGGTTTTAAGCGCATTTTGTATGTCTTGTTTTGTAAATTTCAAGGTAGATAATTTAGACTTATTCTAAAGGACAAATATACGCTTGATTTGTTAAAAAAGCTAAAGTTCTTTGGCTGGATCCCAAAAAACAACTTCAAAGTTTTGGATTTGATTGTTTTTCACCGCTATGCCTTCACTTTCCAGAAGTTGTTGCATCAGGTTGATGCCTTGAAAATGATGCTTCCCCGTCAATAGTCCTTTTCTATTTACGACTCTATGCGCAGGCACATTTTTATCGTGTGAAGCCGTCATGGCATAGCCTACAGCTCTTGCGCTCCGCGGTGCGGCCAAATAGGCAGCAATAGCACCATATGAAGTGACTCGACCATATGGAATTTGACGTGCTACAACATAGCATTGTTCAAAAAAATTTAAAGCTTTTGGCATACTAATTTTCGCTAACAAGGTTGATTATAGTCCCTAACGCAACCAATAGTGTAATGGTTGCGATGGTGTAGTTCATGTTTTTTGGGCTTGCTAATTTGGTGTTTTTTAGAGTGTCGAAAAATAAAATGTAGATGTACAAGCCAATAAATGTACCCATCACTGTCCCTGAAACATAAGTTCCTACTGTTGTAGTTTCCAAATTCATCCATCCAAACGACAGTAGTGTGGTGACTACATAGGCCTGAAATGGGATGGGAAATATATTTATGGCGGACATAAACAGGCCTTGAAAAAAACGACTTTGTCTACTTTTAATGGCGTGCTCTGGTAGGGTTTTGGTTGATTTTGCAGTGCTAAAAAAATAAGCCGAAATCAACAAAAAAATGACAAACGCCACACGTTTTAAAATCACTGTAACTTCAGGATGCTGATTAAGGTATTTTGCAAAAATGACGGCAATATAGACTTGAATGGCAACAACAACACATACGCCAAAAGAAAACATAAAACTTCTGTTGTGCCCTTCTTTCAAACTGATTTTAGCTGCGGACACATTGAGCAAACCAGGGGGTATGACCCCAATAAAAGCGATCAAAAGACTGATAAAAAAGATAATTGTGTTGTTCAAATATTAGTTGATTTTGAATCTAATATAAGTAATTGCTTTGTTTTGTTCCAAATACGTTTGTTCATAAAACGTCTGAATGGCTGTTACTTCTTCTGGACTTCCTTCTTGTCGGTACACATCGTGGTTGGCATATTGCACCTCATGGCCTTGGCCATGCAACAACCCAAGAGTGTAGCCATGCATAAATTCACTGTCTGTTTTGAGATGAATAACACCAGTATCGTTTAGGATATGTTTGTAGCGTTGCAAAAACGCATCGTTGGTCAAACGGTGTTTGGTGCGTTTGTATTTGATTTGAGGATCGGGAAACGTAATCCAAATTTCATCAACTTCATTTTCTGAAAATATATAGTCTATGAGTTCGATTTGCATACGAATAAAAGCCACATTAGGCAGTTGTTCTTCTATTGCTGTTTTGGCACCACGCCAAAAACGTGCACCTTTGATATCAATACCAATAAAATTTTTGTTGGGATTACGCTTGGCCAAACCTACCGTGTATTCACCCTTTCCACAACCCAGTTCTAAGACCAATGGATTGTTGTTTTTAAAAAACGCTGTACGCCATTTGCCTTTGAATGAAAATTCGGCATCTACAAGTTCTTCGCGCTTGGGTTGAATCACATTGTGAAATGTTTCGTTTTCTCGAAATCTTTTAAGTTTATTTTTACTCCCCACAGGACTTAATTTTCAGCAAAAATAGGGAAATTACGCAGAAGTTATTCCTGTTTTTGAAGTGTAAATGAGAACTCACTTCCTATGCCGTACTTGCTTTCTATAAAGATTTTTTCGTCGTGTGCTTCGACAATATGTTTTACAATGGCGAGCCCGAGACCAGATCCGCCTTCGCTACGTGCACCGCTTTTGTCTACTCTATAAAACCGCTCAAAAAGACGTGGAATATGTTCTTCCTCTATACCTTCACCATTGTCGGTAATGCGCACCACGACTTTGTCTACGTTTAATGATTCTACACTGACTTCTGTGGTTCCATTGCTATGCCCATATTTTATGGAATTGACCAAAAGATTGGTGAGCACTTGTTGAATCCGTTCCCTATCGGCATGGACATATACTGAGGAGGTCGAAAGTTCGTCTAATGAAAGCGTGATGTTTTTCTTTTTGGCTTTCATTTCCAATTGTTCAAAAACATTATTTATCAATTCTAAGATGTCAAAATTTGTTTTTTCCAATTTGGCATCACCAAATTCTATCTTAGTGATCATATCCAAATCTTTGACAATATAGATCAAACGATCGACGCCTTTATCGGCTCTTTTTAAATATTTCTTCAACACTTCGGGGTCTTGCATTGCGCCATCCAAAAGGGTTGAAATATACCCTTGAACGGTAAATAATGGCGTTTTCAGTTCATGCGCCACGTTACCCACAAATTCTTTTCTGAATTCTTCTCGCGCACGAAAAGATTCTAACTCCATTTTTTTTAGTCGTGTGTATTTGCTAAGTTCTTTAGATAAAAAATCTAAATCCGTCGAAATAGGTACACTATTCACTGGCCCTGTTTCAGCTTCTAAAAAGATGACATCATTATAAATTTTTTCAATTCTTTTGAAGATATAGCGATCGACGCGGTATTGAAACACAGCAAAAGAGAGCACAACGCAAAATAAAAATGAAAGTGCTACAAATTGCACCTGAAACTCATCTATGTAAAACAAAAAAACACTCAAAAAGAGTGTAAGAAAAAAAGAGAGCAATAAGGCAGTAACGCCTGCGAATCTGTAAGTCTTTTTTAGTGATGAACTCATTTGTTTTGAAACTTATACCCTACGCCCTTGATGGTTTTAAAGCGCTTGTCGCCAAGTTTTTCACGCAATTTTCGGATATGGACATCAATCGTTCTTCCACCAACAACCACTTCATTCCCCCAAATTTTATCTAGGATATCTTCGCGTTTAAAAACTTTTCCTGGTTTTGATGCCAACAAATATAACAATTCAAATTCTTTACGTGGTAAAATGATATCTTCTCCTTTAAAAATAATTTTGTAGGCCTCTCTATCGATGATCAAATTTTCTAATTCAATAAGGTCTTTGGATGGGCTATCGGTAGTCGTATTCAATCGCCTAAGCAGCGATTTGATTTTACTGACCAAGACTTTTGGCTTTATGGGTTTGGTGATGTAATCATCTGCACCAGCTTCAAAACCTGCAACTTGCGAATAGTCCTCACCACGCGCTGTAAGAAAAGTGATGAGTGTGTGTTGAAGTTCAGGAATTTTTCGGATCTGCTCACAGGCCTCAATCCCGTCCATTTCGGGCATCATAACATCCAAAATAATAAGGTGAGGTTGTTCTTTTTTGGCTTTTTTTATGGCTTGAAGTCCATTATTGGCCGTAGATACGTTGTAGCCCTGTGCTGAGAGGTTGTAGCTGATGATTTCTAAAATATCGGGCTCATCATCAACCAAAAGAATTTTAACGTTTGAATTGCTCATTTCTTTGTTTAAGATTCATTGTAAAGATATTGAATATGACACAAATTAAAAAAAATGAGTCAAGTATTAACGTTAACTTAAACCTAAGGTAACATTATTGCGCTCAAACTACAAAAATAAACGTAGAATTTATAAGATATGGCTGGTCCGAAACGACAATCCTTAGACTAAAAAATTGACAATGCCTTAATAACCGATACCCTTTTTTATGCATACATTAATTTATTGCAAAGTAAAATGTAAATTTCTGTCAAATGGTGTCGTCAAGTGAATTTTCTTTTGAAAAATCCCTAAAAAAAGCTATATTTGAGAACACTTTTTTAAAAAAATTACAATGAAACACTTTTACTTTTTACTTTTTACTTTTTTTGCTTTAAACCTGTCTTTTGGGCAAGTTATTATAACTGAGCTTGCTGATCCAGATAATGATACAAGTGCACGCTTTGTGGAAATATACAACATCAGTAATTCTGACGTAGATTTAACAGGATGGGAGCTGCGAAGATGGACAAATGGCAACTCTACTCCACAAACTTCTGGAGTAGACCTTTCCTCAATTGGATCTCTAGCAAGTGGCACCTTCGCAGTAATTGCTAATAATGCAAACTTTCAAAATGTTTATGGGTTCGCTCCTGACATTATTGCTGGAACTGGTGGAGCAGCAGACTCAAATGGAGACGATCAGATTGCACTATACGATCCTGCAGATAACACGATTGACTTTTTTGGTGTAATAGGTGAGGATGGATCCAATACATGTCATGAATTTGAAGATGGAAGAGCCGAAAGAATAGCATCAGTAACATCAGGTACATCAACTTGGAATGAAGCTGAATGGATTGTATGGTCAGATGGTTCCTCAGCTTCTGGATGCACAAACCACAACAGTAACTCTGCAAGAACTGCTCCTGATGATTTTGATCCAGGTTCTTGGATTGGGGCTTCCGCCACAACGACAATTTCAATAAGTTCTCCATCAAATAATAACGTATTTAATCCAGGCACATCATCTGTATCAGTGTCATGGACTACAAATAATGCACCAACTGGAGCTTCTGTAAGTATAATTGTTGATGGTGCTGAAACCTCAGGAGTATCTAGCCCTTACGATATAAATACCACTGATGGTACAACTTACACAGTTACTGTTAATTTGGTTGATGGTGGATCGACTGTTGCCACAGATAATGTATCCTTTAGTGTTGGCAGTTACACTCAGGTCAATGACATTGCTGCTCTAAGAGCTGGAACAGAGGGGGATTTTTATGAACTCTCTGGAGAAGTGTTTATTTCTTACATAGTAACTGATAATAATAGAAACCAAAAATACATACAAGACCAAAGTGGTGGAATTTTGATTGATGACTCTTCTGGCACCTTATCTACTGCATTCAATATTGGCGACGGTATTTCTGGACTCAAAGGGGAGCTTGGTGGATATGCAGGAGTAACTCAATTTGTGCCAACAGAAAATGTTGCAAGTGCTTCATCTACAGGAAATACTATAACACCACAAACAATTACTGTTGCCGATTTCAATTTACCAGCTAATGCTGATCTCTATGAAAGTCAACTCATACGATTCGATAATGTTACATTTTCAGACACTGGAGCTTTTGCTCACAACCAAAATTACTCAATTTCCCAAGGAACAGATGGTACGACAGTACGAGTAACATTTAATGATGAAGACCTTATAGGAGCTTCTATTCCTTCGGCATCTGACTACGTAATAGGATTAGCCGCTGAATATAATGGTTCTCTTCAAATCCTTCCTAGATATATGAGTGACGTACAAGGTGCATTGACTACAGATGACTATCGTGTATTAAGTTTTGAAATGTACCCCAACCCCACCAACACTGGATTTGTCACCATCAAATCCAACCAAATGGGTGCGGTACAAGCCCAAGTTTTTGATTTGCTTGGAAAAGAAGTCATCAATACTACAGTAGATAATGAACGTATGGATGTATCTAACTTGAACGCCGGAGTTTATGTGGTAAAACTTACGCAAAACAAAAACACAACGACTAAAAAGTTGATTGTTCAATAATTGATTTTTTTAAACCATTTTTAAAGAGCGTTGCTAGAGCAACGCTCTTTTTATTTTCTCTATTTTTGTGGTGTATTTAAACAATAATGGACTACAAGTCAATTTTCGATATCAACTCCGAAGCGGCTTTTACCAAAAAAGCACTTGAACTATTCAAATTTCAATTTGAAGAAAATCCAGTATACCGTTCTTTTTGTGACCTCTTATACAAACACCCCAGCGATGTCCAACACTTAGAAGATATTCCTTTTCTGCCTATAGAGTTTTTTAAAACCCATAAAGTTCTTTCAACAAAAAAAGAAATTCAACACACCTTTACCAGCAGTGGAACTACTGGCAGTGTGGTGAGCCAACACCATGTCGCCGACCTCAACCTTTACAAAACAAGTTTTCAAAAAGGGTTTTCACACGTTTATGGCAATATAAAAGACTACACCGTTTTGGCCCTTCTCCCCTCCTATTTGGAACGCGAAGGATCTTCTTTGGTTTACATGGTGGAGGATATGATTCAACAATCTAAACACCACAAAAGCGGGTTTTATTTGGATAATTTAGACGCATTAAAACAAACCCTTCTGGAGCTTGAAGCATTAGGACAAAAAACACTTCTTATTGGTGTGTCTTATGCGCTTTTGAACTTGGCAGAATTTCATCTATTTGATTTAAATCATACCATAATCATGGAAACTGGCGGTATGAAAGGTCGCCGAAAAGAATTGATTAAAGCTGAATTACACGCCATTTTAAAAAAAGGATTTGGTGTGGATAAAATTCATAGTGAATATGGGATGACCGAGCTTTTGTCACAGGCCTATTCCAAAGGCAATGGCTTGTTTTCTACGCCGCCGTGGATGAAGGTGCTCATCAGGGATCCTGAAGATGCTTTGACTATATTTCCAAAAGGAAAATCTGGCGGTATCAATATTATTGATTTGGCCAATGTCCATTCTTGCGCATTTATTGCGACACAAGATTTAGGGAAAATTCATGAAAATGGCACCTTTGAAATGCTTGGACGTTTTGACCAATCCGATATTAGAGGATGTAATTTGATGGTGCTTTAAACGGCACGGATAATAAACGTACTGCGCTTTCCACGATTCAAAATAATGTATGTATCGTTAATTAGATCTGTTGCGCTTAATTTATATTGCTCGTTGACCTTTTCTTTGTTGACCGCAATTGAATTTTCTTTCAAGGCACGTCGTGCTTCTCCGTTGGACGCTAAAAAGCCGGTTTCGGCAGAAAGCGCCGCAATCATATCCAATCCTTCTAAAATTTTAGCTTTGGATACATCGGCTTGAGGTACACCTTCAAAAACATCTAAAAAAGTGGCTTCGTCTAACGTTTGGATATCTTCTTTGAATGCTTTACTGTATAAAATTTGAGATGCTTTTTCGGCATTTTGACAATCTTCCGCACCATGCACCATAGTCGTGATTTCTTGTGCTAACCGTTTTTGCAATTGACGCAAATGTGGTTGTTCTTTATGCGTTTCAACCAAAGAATTGATCTCTTCTTGCTCTAAAAACGTAAAAATTTTGATGTATTTTTCAGCATCTTCATCACTCGAATTCAACCAGTATTGATAGAACTTGTAGGGCGATGTTCTTTTAGGATCAAGCCATACATTTCCGCCTTCACTTTTTCCAAATTTTGAGCCATCAGATTTCGTAATCAATGGGCAAGTAATGGCAAATCCTTTGCCATTTCCAACACGTCTAATCAGTTCTGTACCTGTAGTAATGTTGCCCCATTGGTCGCTTCCTCCCATCTGAATGGTACACTTATGCGCTTGGTATAAATGTAAAAAATCGTACCCCTGAACCAACTGATAGGTAAATTCTGTAAAGCTCATCCCTTCATTGCTATCTGATGAAATTCTATTTTTTACAGAATCTTTGGCCATCATATAATTGACCGTAATATGCTTACCTACATCACGAATAAAATCCAAAAACGAAAAGTCTTTCATCCAATCGTAATTGTTGACTATCAATGCTGCATTGGGCTGATCGCTTTCAAAATCTAAAAAATGTGCCAACTGCTTTTTGATGGCTTCTTGGTTGTGGCGTAGTGTCGCTTCATCCAATAAATTTCGTTCGGCAGACTTCCCAGAGGGATCACCAATCATGCCTGTTGCACCGCCAACTAAAGCCACAGGTTTGTGACCGCACCGCTGATAATGTGCCAACAACATTATGGGTACCAAATTTCCGATATGTAAAGAATCTGCTGTAGGATCAAAGCCCACGTATGCCGCACGCATGTGTTCCAAAAGATGTTCTTCTGCACCTGGCATAACATCATGAATCATTCCTCTCCACTTCAGTACCGCTATAAAATTATTGGCCATTTTTAAAATTTTGTTCAACAAAGATAAAAGATTCAGCCATGCTGAGAAAAGAAAAATCAGTAATTTCGCAGCATGGTTTTAGTTACAGGCGGTACAGGACTTATTGGGAGTCATTTGCTCTTTAAATTGACTCAGCAGGGTGAAAACGTTAGAGCCACCTACAGAGTGGGTTCTAACCTCGAGCAAGTCAAGGTTATTTTTTCTTATTACTCGGAAGATTCGGAAAGTTTATTTAACCAAATCAAATGGGTAGAAGCCGACCTTAATGATATTCCAAAACTAACGCTTGCATTCGAAAATATATCGCATGTTTACCATTGTGCCGCATTAATTTCTTTTGACCCTTCAGATTATAAATTACTCCGTAAAACAAACATTAAAGGGACGGCAAATATTGTCAATTTGTGCAGTGCTTTTTCAGTAAAAAAAATGTGTTATGTGAGCAGTATAGCGACTTTGGGGTACAATCCTGAGCGGATTGATGAGGAAACCCACTGGGGCGGAAATCAAGACCAAAGTGTGTATGCCATATCAAAATATGGTGCCGAAATGGAAGTTTGGCGCGGAACTCAGGAAGGCGTTTCAACAGTCATTGTGAATCCAGGTGTGGTACTTGGTCCAGGATTTTGGTCTTCTGGTAGTGGATTATTGTTTAAAATGGCTGCAAAAGGTAAGATGTACGCCACAAAGGGTGTCACGGGCTATGTTGCTGTTCAGGATGTGACAAACGCCATGATACAACTGATGAATTCGTCAATTGAAAATCAACGGTACATACTGGCTGATGCTCATCTATCTTACTTAGAAATTATGCAAATGATTTCAAAAGAACTTAACAAAAAACCACCTACAAGAACGGCATCATCTTTGTTGCTTGAATTTGCTTGGAGAATAGATTGGCTAGCATCAAAACTATTAGGAAGAAAAAGAAGGTTGACTAAACAATTGAGTACAAGTTTGCAAAAAAAATCTGTTTATAGTTCCGAAAAAATAAAGCAAGATTTGGAAGGGTTTTCATTTACCCCAATTACTGATTCTGTTTCCGCAACGAGTCAAATCTTTTTGAAGGAAGTCTGTTCTTAGGACTAAGCTTTTTTTGTCCATATTTCAACACGGTGAATGAGTCTGGCTTTATGGTTTTGGCTTTACGGATAGAATCGCGTTTTTTCTTTTCTTCAGCAACCAAATCCTCCATTGTCTTTTTGTCCAACTCCAATTTTTCTTTCAGACGTTCATATATTGAGGCGTACACTTCGCTGTTGTGGGCATAGTATGTATTGCTTTGGGTAAATTGAGTGCTATCAATATTATATTTATCAAAAATGTATTGAGTGGGGTTTGCGATGTGTTTTTCTAATATTTTTTTGTTAATCCCCTTAGCAGCATTAAGCAACATATGGTCGTAGAGTACGTCCACCATTTGCTCCTCAGAAATTAAATTTTCTGGTGCTTCATAAGCGTTTCTGTTACAAGAGAAAAGCATCGAAAAAACCATAAAAACGTATCCTAATTTCATCGGTCAAAGGTTAATCGCATGGCGGCGTTTTGTTTGGAAAATTGTGCATTGTGGTACACCAAAGACCCGTTGAGAATGGTGTGTGTTATTCTCGACTTAAACGTTGTCCCTTCAAATGGAGACCAACCACATTTGTACAAAATATTATCTTTAGTAACGGTCCAAGGATTGTGAGGGTCTACCAAGATTAAGTCAGCGTAGTATCCTTTACGGATGAATCCTCTTTTTTCTATTTGAAATAAAACAGCAGGGTTATGTGCTATTTTTTCAACTATTTTTTCAATGGATATTTGCTCGCGGTGATAGGCCTCCATAAGGGCTACAACTGCGTGTTGGACAAGCGGGCCACCAGATGGAGCTTTAGTGTAAGGATTAGATTTTTCTTCAATCGTGTGGGGTGCATGGTCTGTAGCAATAACGTCGATGCGATCGTCTAAAAGAGCGTTCCACAGTGCAGCGCGATCGGTACTCGATTTTACAGCAGGATTCCACTTGATAAAGGTGCCTTTTTGGACATAATCTTCATCCGAAAACCAAAGGTGATGAATACAAACCTCAGCGGTAATTTTTTTATCTTTTAAAGGGGTTTTATTGGAAAACAAGGCCATTTCTTTTGCCGTCGACAAATGAAACACATGTAATCTTGCACCTGTTTTTTTGGCCAATTCAATGGCCTTTGATGAAGACAAGTAACAAGCCTCTGCGCTTCTAATCACAGGATGAAATTTGACAGGGATATCGTCACCATATTCATCCACAAATTTTTTGGTGTTTGTACGAATGGTTTCTTCGTCTTCGCAGTGCACCGAAATGAGCAAATCTGTGCTGGAAAAAATCTTTTCTAAAACTTCCGGATTGTCAACGAGCATATTTCCTGTGGATGAGCCTAAAAATAATTTTAGCCCTGCAACATTTTTTGAATTTACTTTAAGGATTTCGTCCAAATTATCATTGGTACCACCAAACATAAAGGAATAATTGGCGTATGAAGTTTCTTCTGCTGTTTGAAATTTTTCTTTGAGTTTTTCAATGGTTGTCGCTTGAGGAACCGTATTGGGCATTTCGATAAAGGAGGTAATCCCCCCAGCAATTGCCGCTTTAGATTCTGTTGCAATTGTGGCCTTGTGCGTCAATCCTGGTTCTCTAAAATGGACTTGATCGTCAATCATTCCAGGAAGCAAAAATTTATTTTCGGCGTCTATAACTTGAGTATCGCCATTTTTGGCACTTATAGATTCTGATATTTCGGATATAAATTGATGTTCAATGAGTACATCGCCTTCAATGATTTTTCCTTCATTGACAATGCGCGCATTTTTTATTAAGATCGATTTTTCTTGCATTTATAATTTGCCTAATAATTGTTGAGTACGCATTTGGAGGACGCCAAAAATGGCCTCAGAAATAATTCCTTTTGTGAGTTTTGATACTCCTCGTATTCGGTCGGTAAAGATAATAGGTATTTCTTTGATTTTAAATTTTTTATTCATGGCTTTAAACTTCATCTCGATTTGAAACGCATAACCCACAAATTGTATTTTGTCTAAATGAATCGCTTCCAAAACATGACGTTTATAACATACAAAACCCGCCGTTGGATCTTTGATGGGCATTCCAGTGATAAAGCGTACATAAAATGATGCTCCATAAGACAAAAGAATTCTAGAGAATGGCCAATTCACGACATTGATACCATTGACGTAGCGCGAACCAACGACCATATCCACGTCAGCATCTGAACATGCATCCAACAATCTTTTTAGGTCTTTTGGATCATGAGAAAAATCTGAATCCATTTCAAAAATATAGTCATAGGAATGTTGCAAAGCCCACTTGAAGCCATCAATATAAGCGCGACCAAGACCCGTTTTGTGGAGACGAGATAACAGATGTAAGCGTTCTGAAAACTCATCTTTGAGTTCTATAACTTTTCGAGCAGTTTGATCGGGAGAATTATCATCAACAACAAGCACATGAACTTGGGGGTACAAGGAAAAAACAGAACGCAACATCAACTCGATGTTTTCTATTTCGTTGTATGTTGGTATAATGACGAGTGTATCCTTCAAACTGAAAATATATTAAGACAAAAATACGCTATTTTAACGGATCTAATTAACAAATATTCTTCTTAGCTTTGTGTATGCTTAGAGAATTTATTTCAAACGATTGGTATGTTGTGCTTTGCTTGGTGAGTTTGGTTGTTATTTTAATGGTAAAAAAAATTGATGCACAACGATTTTCGGCATTTTTAAAATTCCTCGGGAACAACAACTACTTGCGAATTTACCTTAAAGAGCATTCTTTTTTTGATCGCTTTGATTCGCTTTTGTTTATCAATTTCTGCATCAATATTGTTGTTTTTGGAGGGATTGGCTACCAATTTGTTTTTGAACCTGTTACGATGAATTTATTGAAGTTTTCACAGCTTTTTTCGCTTATCGCGATAGTTGTCCTGTTAAAAATTGGTCTAGAATTGTTTTTGGGCTATGTTCTTGATTTACGCACACTATTCAATATTCTGACCTTTCAACAAATAAGTAGCTACAATTTTATTGGTTTGATTCTTTTACCGCTTAATGCGTTTATTGTTTTTGGTGTTAATTTTGTACCATTGGCCATTATTTTAACTATGGTTTTAATTCTTTTGATTGTTGTTGTAGGAATGACAAAAACAGTTCAGTCAAATCTTAACATCCTTTTGAACAATTTCTTTTATTTTATTTTATATCTTTGCACACTCGAAATTGGCCCTTATCTAGTTTTGTACAAGGTGCTAAATCGAGATTAAATCAATCATTGTTAGATTAATCAATTTTATGAAAGTAAAAACCATTTTAGTTTCGCAACCAGAGCCAAAAGCTGAAAATTCTCCCTACTTTGATCTTCAACAGCAACAGAAAGTAAAAATTGACTTTCGCCCGTTTATCCATGTTGAAGATGTAAGTACAAAGGAAATACGATTACAAAAGGTAGATTTTTCAAAATTTACGGCGATTATTCTTACAAGTAGAAACGCTGTCGACCACTTTTTTAGAGTTGCCGAAAAAATGCGTTTCAAGGTTCCAGATAGCATGAAATATTTTTGTCAATCTGAAGCTGTTGCTTACTATCTCCAAAAATATGTAGTATACCGCAAACGAAAAATCTATGTGGGCAAACGCACCTTTCCAGAACTTATTTCAGTCATCAGTAAATACAAAAATGAGTCCTTTTTATTACCCTCTTCAGACAAACTAAAACCCTCTGTCCCTATGGCGCTTGACGAGTTGGGTGTACGTTGGAAACAAGCCGTATTTTACAAAACAGTTATCAGTGATCTTTCAGATTTGGCCGATGTTTATTACGATATTTTAGTGTTCTTTAGTCCCTCTGGAATTGAGTCGCTCTTTCACAACTTCCCCGATTTCAAACAAAATAATACGCGTATTGCTGTTTTTGGAAACACCACCATAAAAGCTGTTGAAAGTAAAGGACTTCGCGTGGATATAGCCGCACCTACCAAAGATATGCCTTCCATGAGTATGGCACTTCAAAGCTATATCAAAAAAATGAATAAAAAATAATTTTATTATCTCAGCCCATCCTAAAACGCTCATTTACAAAATGGACGTTTTTTTTTGCTCTTCAATATTTTGTATCTTTAAAAAAAATACGCAGACATGAACAAATTTCTTTATCTTTTTGCAGCGCTTTTCGTGCTTTTTGGTTGTGATGAAGCTTACGAATCTGACAATTCTGAATCAGGAACTACAGCTCCTCCAATTTCCGATTTTTCCCCTAGTGGCAGCGGCGCATACTGGATTTATGATGTAGCGAGCAGTAGTAGTCAAGTTTCAGATATGAACTTTACTGCTATGGATTCTATTTATGTAGCTTCAAACAATGGTACTTCTTTTACGCTCGACGCTAATGACGATGGTATAGCTAGGGGCAACATGAATATGCTGCTTACCAATGGATTGCTCAACAAAACTAGCACAACTTTAAAGTTTGATGGGGCCATAGATATACCTGAAAATTTAGCTGATTTAGGATTTACTCAAGACCTCTCTATTGAAGACATGACGCTTTTGGATTTGAATGCATCAAATGGTGGAGTGTTGTTTTTAAGCGAAGGTGATTTCTCTGAAACCATTGATATTCAAGGCGTTAGTGTTCCTGTTGAAGTACAAAGTGAAATTTCCACAACAAAGATAAACATGCACGACACTAAAACCCTAAATGGAACAGATTATGATAATGTTTTTGAAGGAGAATTTGCTTTGAATATTTCTATCTCAGGTTCTTTTACCGTAGCCGGAATCACACAAACCATACCGATATTAGAAGCACAAGACGTTATGAAAACAACTTATTTTTATGTTGAAAATATTGGGCTTGCTCGTGCCGAAACAATTCAAGGAATTAGTCTTTCTAGTCAGCTCACAGCTCTTCTAAATTTATTGAATATTACTTTAGATTTCCCTACAGCTGTGGCTATCGAAAATGTAGAAGAATTAAGAGATTTTTCTGTAGAGTAAATGGCTTAGAGAAACACTAAAATCATAAATACGGAGTACAGCAACACCAAAAAAAACCCTTCTTTAAATTGCAACTTGTGGCGTTTAGCAATCATAACTAAAGGCAATGTTATGGCGGCAAAAACAAGCATCCAAAGTACATCTCTTGACAAAATTTGAGGATCTTCTACGGGAATTGTTTGTACAATAGAGGTCAATCCTAAAACCGAGCCGATATTAAAAATATTAGAACCAATAAGATTTCCTAAAGATATTGCTTTTTCTTTCTTAATTACAGCCATAAGAGATGCAGCCAACTCTGGAATACTCGTTCCAACTGCAACCAAAGAAACCGAAATTACCGATTCGCTTACACCCATTTTTTCGGCAACAACAACAGCTCCATCAACCAGCCATTCGGCACCAAAAAACAAGGCTACACCGCCAATGGAGAGCCAAACAAAGATTTTAAAATAGGAGACTTTGGAAAGAGCATCAATAGTAGTCTCTGACGCTTCAGCCGAAGAGACTTTTGACTTCTTTAGAAGTAAAAAAATAAACACCAACAGCCCAACAAATAAAAACCACCCCTCCAAAGAAGTTAATTGTTGATCGTTTTGAATAAAATAATAAACAAGTAGCGAAAAAATAATAAGCGCTAGCCAATTGAATTTATAAAACGATTGATCAACTTCAATGGTTGTACAAATCGCTGTAATCCCCAACACCAGTCCTATATTGGCAATATTGGATCCAACAACATTGTTGATAGCTATGGCTGGTGCGCCTTGTAGCACAGCATTTAAACTCACCAACAATTCTGGTACAGAGGTTGCAAAAGACACCACCGTAAGACCAATGACCATTTTGGATAGATTCAATTTGAAAGATAAACCCACTGAAGCACGGACTAAATATTCACCTCCAACTACAAGAAGTAAAAATCCTAAAATCAAAAACAAAACATCCATGGTGCGTATTTTTAACAAATATAGGTTATGAAGAGAAATTAGCTTGATTTATCCCAAAGAAATTCTATTTTTGATATATGAAATTATTTTTTAAAGGTTTGGCGGTTTTGAATAAAGCAGTCCTTCCTAGCTTGACCAAGCGCAGAGTAGATTTGAGCAAAGCTAGTAAATTACAAATGGTGCTTTTGGGTTGGCGTACTTTTGTAACCTTGAGAGCCCTCGACTAAAAAAGTATTTTACATTAATACCTGAGAACTTCGCTGATGTTTTCTATAACTTGTGGTACTGTTTCAAGTTTAAATGAAAAATCTATTTTAAAGCGGTTTTTATTCATTTTTTTAATTTTTAAATGGCCGTTTCTGATGGGAAAATAGCCAACACTTTCTGCGGTACAGAAACACATTCGTCCAAATATAGCATCAACCTCTGCCAAAGACGCATCAGTGAGGTTAATGTTGTTTTGAAAATTGTCAATGTTTAAATAAATATATTCATCGTAACTACTATCGGCGGTTCCTGGAATGTGGTTACGGAAATATTTAAATCTCAATACGTTTGACTTGCTATCAATTAGGGTTAAAAATGAATTATTGAATTTATCGAATTCTATTTTTGCACTTTTGTTCTTTAAAAGCTCAAAAGAACAACCCCATCCCTCAGGGCAATTTAGAATCTGATTTTGAGATTCATTGTCCTCTATGGGCTTTATCGTTGATGTACAAGCTGTACAAATCAAAAAAATAAAGCATATATTTTTGAATAAACTGAATTTTATTAACATAATTTTATTTAAAATCATAAACCATAATCATAATTTTGCCCAAATCAATATAGCTTTTTTTTATGAAGAAAAATTACACCACCTGTTTTTTTGTTATTTTGTTCTGGACATTTGCATTAAATTCTTTTGCACAGTCAACTTCGTCATTCTGGAATAAAACAACCAAAGAAAAACTTCCAAAAAAAGAACGTATTCTTAGAAAGTCTGAACCAAAATCGGGACAATTTTATACTTTAAATATTGATGCATTAAAAAATCATCTAGTAGATGCACCTCAAAGAAGAAGTAGTGTAAACAGTCCAGAAAAATTTGTCGATTTTCCAACAGCTGATGATACTTTTGAGACATTTAGCATTATGGAAGCTTCTGTTATGGAGAGACCATTACAAGACAACTACTTAAACATAAGAACTTATATTGGGAAAAGCACTTCAAATCCTACAAATGCCATTCGTTTTAGCATTACACCATATGGCCTTCATACCATGTCTTTTAGAACCGGTCATGGAACAGAATTCATAGACCCCTACACCAAAGATTCAAATGCATACATCGTCTATTCCAAAAAGGATTTAACCGTTTTGGACAAAGAATGGATATGCGAATTTGAAAACGACACTACAGAAATGCAACAACGTAATATGTCCAATAACAACTTTTCCAATGCAAATGATGGTACAATGCGTGAATTTAGATTGGCGCTAGCATGTACTGTTGAATATGCTCAATTTCACTGGACTGCAGCTGGATTAACTGCAGGTGACACAGAGGCGAGCAAAAAAGCAGCAGTATTGGCTGCTATGGTGGTGACCATCAACAGAAATAATTTTATATACGAAAGAGATTTATCACTTACCATGACCATCGTAGCCAACAATGAAAGTATAATTTTTATTGACTCTGATAATTTTTCAAATAACAGTGCAGGGACTTTAATCAATCAAAGTCAAACTGTAATTGACAATACTATTGGATTTTCTAATTACGACATCGGCCACACCTTTTCTACAGGTGGGGGTGGTTTAGCAGCTCTAAACTCCCCTTGTACCGGAAGTAAAGCAAGAGGAATCACTGGTCAAGGAAGTCCTGTTGGTGACCCATTTGATGTAGATTATGTAGCTCATGAGCTTGGGCATCAATTTGGTGCACCCCATACCTTCAATGGAAGTGCAGGGAGTTGTGGCTCAAACATATCCTTTTCTAATGCATATGAACCCGGAAGTGGCTCAACCATTATGGCTTATGCTGGAATATGTGCGCCACAAAATGTACAATCCAATAGTGATGCTTATTTTCATCAAAAAAGTTTACAAATGATGTGGAACAACATTGCTTTTGGTAATAGTACTTGTGCCGCACAAACACCTACGGGCAATACTGCGCCAATTGCAGATGCGGGTAACAATTACGTCATTCCCGCTTTAACACCGTACAAACTCACAGGGACGTCAACAGATACTGATGGAACTGCATCGCACACCTATACATGGGAGCAATACGATTTAGGTGATCAAGGGGCACCAGCGGAGACCAATGCCAATGGCCCTCTTGTTCGGTCTTTTGAAGGTACAAGCTCACCAACAAGATATATTCCAAGGATGCAGGACATTCTAGCCAATGGTGGCGTGTCAACAGAGTGGGAAAAACTCTCATCTGTTGATCGTAACCTTAACTTCAAAGTTACCGTACGAGATAATGATACAAGAGGAGGACAAACTGCAACTAGCCAAATGACTGCAACAGTTGTGTCTACAGCAGGGCCTTTTGTAGTTACTTCTCAAAACGTTGGTGGACAAACTTGGACAGTTGGGGCCACAGAGACTATTACGTGGGATGTTGCCGGCACTACAGCCAATGGCATTAATGAAGCTAATGTTGATATTTTATTCGCTACAGATGGACTCAACTACGATACCGTTCTTGCTGCTAGTGTGCCCAACGATGGGAGTCATGAGATTACTGTGCCTAATGTAATCTCGGCTTCTTGTAGAGTTATGGTCGCTGCGGCGAATAATATCTTCTTTAATATTAACACCCAAAATATAACTATAGGCCTAGAAGAAAGTTGTATCAGCTACGCCGACAGTACTTTAGATCTAGCTATCCCTGACGGTTTAGGAAATAATCAGCCTGGCGATTTTCTTGTTGTTCCCATAGAAGTAAATGAAGATGTGGTCATTTCAGATGTTAATTTCAATATCGATATTGCACACACATATATAAACGATTTACAAATTATATTGCAACACCCTGATGGCACACAAGCTGTATTGTTCGACAGAAATTGTGGTGGTGAAGATAATTTAGACATAACGTTTGACGATGAGGCATCGTCTGCAATTGTATGTGGTAGTCCCACCGGTGGCACCTTTCAATCAGGAGGTACTGCACTCTCTATTTTTGATGACTTAAATTCTGCAGGAACTTGGCTTATTGGTATTAGGGACTATTGGAATGAAGACACTGGGCTATTGAACGATTATTCTTTAGAAATTTGTGCTACATCCCCTTTGAGCGTTCAAGATGAAGAATTTTACGCCCTTCAGGTTTATCCCAATCCAAACAATGGATCATTTAGTATTGGGTTTAATCCAAAATCTGGACAAGAGATTTCGGTAGATGTTTATGATATAAGAGGAAGATTGATGTACGCTAATAAGTACTCCAGCACCACTAGGTTTGAGGAAGTCATCACACTAAATAATGCACAATCAGGGGTGTATCTGGTTCAAATTGCTGATGGTTCGTATAGAATAACAAAAAAAATAATTGTGAATTAATTATGACCTCGGCAGGATTAACTACGCTGACCCTTAGCACTCCGTGCTGAAAATAGTCCAAACAAAAAAACGTTCAAGCAAGCTTGGCGTTTTTCTTTATTGAACTATTTATTCGTGACCCAAGCTTTCGAAAGTTCGAACTTTTTATGGAGTGTTTTTCAATTATTTCTTGAACCTAATATTAGAATATTGTCCTAAAAAATATGCAATTAGAATGGGTATAAACGAAAAAGCAATATTCTTTTCCAAAAGACCATATTCTGAAAATGCAACTAACATTGAAGCTGAAATAATTATAAAAATTAAGTCAAATAGTCTTTTTTTCATATAGATATAACCTAAATGTACAATTGAAATCAAATCTAATAAAATATCCCCAAAAATAAATTATTATTCTTGAGGATAATTTGTGACCCAAACTTATGGAAGTTCGAACTTTTTTAGAGATTATAATAAGTTAATCACATAATTTCATTTAAGAAAAATCCGTAAGGATTTTAAAAAAACTAATCAATCCAACCCCCAATGTTTTCGCGAAGCTCAGCTCCATAACCTTTTACTTTAGCTTTTAAAGCATCTGAACTATTTCCAACTACAAGAACTCGCTCTAAACTAAAAATTGTCATGAATTTTTCAGCAAACTTACTGGATTCAAAATTATTAAGATGGTGTACAAAATCTGCAGAATCATAATACTTTTCAACTAAGTTAACATGCTGTCCATCTGCTGAAATAAAATATCCAAAATCGTATGTGTTTGGCTCAGTATCTCTGACAAATTTTGTGAAGTTTTTCATAAATTCTTTAACTTCATTTTTAGTAAATCCATCATTAACTTTCAAGTCTGCTAACCCCATGACTTTAGTTGATGAATTATTAAATCCTTCAAACGCATCTATTTCTTTTTGTAAAGCTGATGGGTCCATGTAACGCCATACCTTAGAAATTTTATCTCCTTCCCATAAACTTACACAATGAAATGGAATGGTTGTCTTGGCGCCTGTAAAATTGCCTTTACCAGACCACATAGACCAGAAAACTGTATAAACATCCCCATTTGTGTCTGTATATGTTTTAATATTGTCTGTGGTGCATTTTATTTCACTAAACAAAACATGTGTAAATTTATCCGCCTCAATTAATCCCATATTCCCACCAGGATTAGAAAGAGTTTCACCGTCTTTTTGATTATTAGAAAACTGATCGTAGAGTTCTAAGTCTTCCGCAAATAATTTTTCTGCTACACTAGAATCGTTATTCATATAAGCGTTTATATGACTTTTAATTTTTAACGATTTGGCGTCCATAGATGCCACACTTTCGCTGGAATTTGAACACGCTAGAACTGTGATGGCAATAAATGCCAATAATATTTGATTTTTCATTTAAAGTTCTTTATAAGTTAATATTTGAATTTTCAATATAGATATAATTATTCCTCTTGACTCCACTTTCTAACACCTGTGATTTTTCCATTTCTTATGTAGTGTCTTTCATAGAATCTGAATTTTTCAACTGTACCATCCTTTTTGTAACGCTTTTCTGTAAATGGGAACATAACAATTGTCAATTCTTTGTCATAGGACGGAACGACAGGCATAACATCATAGACCCAACGCGTTATTGAGTCATATGGCTCGTGCATAGCCTGAATTAATTTTTTACCTGTTTCTAAATCCATTACTACTTTTTCTAAACCTTTCTCAGGATAGAAAAAAATTGAATCTGTAAAATGCTCAGTTGATATGAAACTCATATCTTTTCTAACAAAAGCATTTGAAAAATCGATAGCCAATTGTCCAACTTCGTCACTTGCAAATGTGTAAGTGGAACCTGCATTAGGTCCATTAAGGATTTTTCCTCCATTTGTTAACGTGGATACATCATTTGAGACAGTTGTTGTACATCCAATTGAGATTATTAAGATAATGGCTAGTAGATTAATTGTTTTCATATTATTTTAATTTGATTTCAATTTACAAGTTAAAAATAAAACCGATTAATTCAAAAAAAATCAATTTTTTGAAAATATGCCAAAAAAAATATCCCCAAAAATAAGTAATTATTCTTGAGGATAATTCGTGACCTCGGCAGGATTAGCTACGCTGACCCTTAGCACTCCGTGCTGAAAATAGTCCAAACAAAAAAACGCTCAAGCAAGCTTGGCGTTTTTCTTTATTGAACTATTTATTCGTGACCTCGGCAGGATTCAAACCTGCAACCTCTTGAGCCGTAATCAAGTGCACTATTCAGTTATGCTACGAGGCCTTTATAGGGCTGCAAATATAACTTAATAATTTTTTACGCAAAAGAATTTTTGTTCAAATTCAAAAAACTTAAATTTGTATGCAAACAATATGTTTTAGCTATGAAAATCGAACAAATCTATACCAAATGTCTTGCACAAGGCGCCTACTATATCGAATCGAACGGTGAAGCAGCAATTATTGATCCACTAAGAGAACCTCAACCCTACATTGAAAGAGCTCAAAAAAGCGGTGCTCAAATCAAATTTATTTTTGAAACCCATATCCATGCCGATTTCGTTTCTGGTCATGTCGATTTGGCCAAAAAAACTGGCGCTACCATTGTATTTGGCCCGAACACAAAAACGACTTTTGATTGCTATAATGCTGCTGATAACGAAGAATTTAAAATTGGTAATATTACCGTAAAAGTGCTGCATACACCAGGCCATACGTTAGAATCAGTCACTTATTTATTGATTGATGAAAATGGAAGAAATCATGCAATTTTTACTGGAGACACCCTCTTTTTGGGTGATGTTGGACGTCCAGATTTGGCCATAAAATCCGATCTCACAGAAAAAGATTTAGCAGGAATGCTCTTTGAATCTTTGCGTTCAAAAATAATGACCCTAGACGACGACGTTATTATTTATCCTGCGCATGGTGCTGGCTCTGCTTGTGGAAAAAATCTCAGCAACGAAACTGTAGGAACCATAGGGGACCAAAAGAAAACAAACTATGCCCTAAGGTCTGAAATGACCAAAGAAGAGTTTGTGAAAGAGGTGTTAGACGGCATTAGTCCTCCCCCACAATATTTTGCCAAAAATGCACTCCTCAACAAAACGGGTTATTCAGATTTAGATCAAGTATTGGCTTCTGGAGATACGCCACTTTCAGTGGATTTATTTCAAGAACTTGCCGAAAACAAAAATACCCTCATTTTAGATGTGAGAACACAACAAGAGTTTGTAAAAAATCATATTCCCGGATCAATTTTTATTGGACTCAATGGTGGGTTTGCACCATGGGTAGGCGCACTTATAGAGGACATCACTCAACCGCTTTTGTTGGTTGTCCCTGAAGGAAAATCTGAAGAAGCCGTGACTCGATTGGCACGAGTGGGCTACGACAATACCCTTGGTTATTTAGAAGGTGGAATCAAGGCCTGGATGAGTACTGGAAAAGCAACGGATCAAATTGATTCTATCTCTGCTAATGAATTTGAAGAATTAACCAAAAACAAACCACTGAATGTTTTGGATGTGAGAAAAGATGGAGAATTTTTTTCCATGCATTTGGAAGGCGATCATGTTCAACATTTTGCTTTGGATTATATTAATGAGAAAATGGAACAAATTGACAACTCCAAAACCTACCACATTCATTGTGCTGGTGGATACCGATCTGTAATTACCGCTTCTATTTTAAAAAGGCAAGGACACCATAATGTTGTAGATATCGCGGGTGGATTTGCCGCATTGAAAAAGACCAATCTAAAAATGAGCAACTATGTTTGCCCATCTACATTGTAGGCCAAAGATTAAACAATTTCGGCACTTAAACCCGCTTGTAAAAGTTTTGTACACCGTGGTTTCAAATCGTCATAAGGCCCAGTTTTTACAGTACATTTCCCTTTGTAATGCACCAAAATAGAACATTGCTCGGCTTGTTCGTATGAATGGTTACATACATCTACTAAAGTTTCTATCACATGGTCGAATGTATTCACATCGTCATTGAATAATACGATTTCATTAAACGAACCATAATCTTCAGTCGTTTCAACCGCCTCTTGTATGTGCTCTTTTGTTCCCATTAGTTTTTTTTAAATTTTAGGGCTACCCAATCATTTTTGGAAATTTGGGCGTCCAAACCTAACTCGTGCTGTACACACACCTCTTGAATCAAAGGGATATCTTGTTTGTAAAAACCGCTTAAAAATAACAAACCCTTTGGATTTAAACAAGACACATATTGAGGAATATCATTCACAAGAATATTTCTATTGATGTTTGCAATAATGACATCATACGATTTATCTTTCAAAAGCTGAACATCTCCTTTAAAGACATTGATTTTTTGACATGAATTCCGTTCACAATTTTCCAAACTATTGACAAAACACCACTCATCAATATCGATGGCATCAATGCGAGCAGCACCTCTTTTTTCGGCCAAAATCGCCAAAACACCTGTACCACAACCCATATCCAAAACAGATTTTTCTGTAAAATCTGTATCTAAAATATATTGAATCATCATGTGTGTCGTCTCATGATGTCCAGTGCCAAAACTCATTTTGGGTTCAATAACAATGTCATATTCAGCATTGGTTTTTTCATGAAAAGGGGCACGAACTGTGCAACGGTGATCTACTACAATAGGATGAAAATTTTCTTCCCATTTAGCATTCCAATTGACTTGTTCAATTTCTTCTGAATTGTATTGTATTGAAAAGGCATCGTTTTTCAATAGTTGAATATCATCCAAAATATTTGAATGGTGTTCTTTTTTTTGAATGTAAGCGGTAACACCGTCCGTATGCTCGACAAAACTTTCAAAACCTGCGTAGCCAAGTTCAGCTATAAGAATTTCCACTCCTGGGTGTTGTGGTGTGACCGTAAAATGATATCCAATATAAATGGATGCGTCCATTTTCTAAAATGAATTGACAATCGCACTAAAATGCTCTGCATCTAAGGAAGCACCTCCAATAAGACCTCCATCTACATCTGGTTTAGAAAAGATTTCTTTTGCATTGGCAGACTTTACACTGCCTCCATAAAGAATTGAAACCTCATCGGCTAATGCAGAGGAATACTGCTCGGCAAGCGTTTGTCTTATAAATGCATGCATGTCTTGCGCCTGATCGGGTGTTGCAGTTTCACCTGTTCCAATAGCCCATACAGGTTCGTAAGCCAAGACGATTTGGCTCCAAGATGATGTTGGCAAATGGAATAGCGCATTTTTAATTTGACTGGCTACAACTTCATTTTCATTTCCTGCTTTACGGTCTGTTAACTCTTCTCCAAAACAAAAAATGACACGCATATCATGGGCAAGAGCAGTATCTACTTTTTTGGCAAGTAATGCATCTGTTTCATTGAAATAAGCGCGGCGCTCGCTGTGGCCCAAGATAACGGTGTGGACACCCAAGCTGGTGAGCATGCTTGCACTCACCTCGCCTGTAAAAGCTCCACTTTCCGCATAATGCATATTTTGTGCAGCCACAGCAATTGAATTCCCTTTTAACGAATTTGTAACGGCTAATATATTGGTGAATGGTGGTGCAACAATAACCTCAGTGCTTGGATGGTGGTGCTGTTCTAAAAGTTTTGAAATTAATAGTTCAGAATCTACATGATCGTTATTCATTTTCCAGTTTCCAGCAACAATTTGTTTTCTCATTTTAAGTGTTTTCTTAGGTTTTTATCTTTTGTTTTAATGGCTCTAAAGACTACAATTTTTCCTTTGTCATCTACAATTATGTAGCGAGGAATCCAATCTAAGTCTAAAAATTTGCCCATGGCACCTTTCCATCCAGATTGCATGTAGTAATGATCACCTCTTAATTCGTGTTTTTGAATGCCCTTTTTCCAAGCATTTATAGATTTGTCTAAGGATAAGTATACATAAGTTGTATTGGGATAATCGTTCTGAAGTTCTTTTAGTTTTGGAAGACTTTTTACACAATCTTTACACCACGAGGCCCAGACATCTATAAAGATGGTTTCTCCCTTATGTTTTTCTAAAATTGTACTAAAAGGTACTACCGATCCGTCTAAGGTTATAAACTCATCATTCAACGCTTCATCTGAGAAGGTAGTAACTGGTTCTGTTTGACAATTCAGCAGCGAACTTCCAATCAAAAAGGATAAAAATAATTTTTTCATTTAATTTAATTTGATTTTGGGGTTCAAATAAGCATAGATGATATCTACGACAATATTTAGCAGGACAAAAATAGTGGCAATTATTAAAACAGCACCCATAATTACCGGTAAATCTAATGTATTTAGCGCATTTACGATTTCTTTACCAAGACCATTCCATCCAAAAACGTATTCTACAAAAACTGCACCGGCCAATAATGACGCAAACCAACCTGAAATTGCAGTGATTACAGGACTTAAAGCATTCTTTAAGGCATGCTTTAATAGGACTTGTTTGGCATTCAGTCCTTTGGCTTTTGCCGTCTTGATGTATTCTTGATTAAAGACTTCCAATAACGAATTGCGCATGAGTTGCGAAACAACTGCCAAGGGGCGGATACCTAAAACTACAGCTGGGAGAATTAAGTTCTGAAGATGCAAGGTCCTCAGTTCACCAAAATCGTCTAATTCATATAGATTACCCGTCATGTCTAAACCGGTAATTTCATGCCATAAAAAACCAAACAACCAAGCAAAAATAATGGCACTAAAAAACGAAGGTAAGCTCATACCAAGAGTACTG
This sequence comes from Formosa sp., assembly GCA_038138145.1. Classification (GTDB taxonomy): domain Bacteria; phylum Bacteroidota; class Bacteroidia; order Flavobacteriales; family Flavobacteriaceae; genus UBA3537. The sequence continues at coordinate 14,959 of JAYQDD010000006.1, read as the reverse complement.
ATAACAAGCACAAGTTTGTCCACCCAACGGTCTTTATAAAATGCGGAAAGCACCCCCAAAAACACCCCCAAAAACAAAGCAATTACAATAGAGGTACTGGCCAAAACAAAAGTGTTTGGCAGAGTGTCTTTAAGGATTTGTGAAACATTTTTTCCTTGCCGTGTAAACGAAGTACGCAAATAAGGATATTTGAAAACCACATGCTTATTTTGAATGTCAAACAGTTTTAAATACGTATACTTTCCAGGTGAAAGATAGGTGTAGTGCGTTTTTGTATCGGAATGAAAAGAAACTGGAGATAAATCATTCAAATAATAAAGATATTGAGTAAATATGGGTTGATCAAATCCGTATTTTTTTTTGACCACAAGCAACTGTGTCTCATCTTCATTTTGACCCAACATCATACGCGCAGGATCACCGGGCAATACATTAAATAAAAAAAATATGACAGACACAACACCAAAAAGCGTGATGAAGGTATTGATGATTTTTTTTGCTAAATACCGTCCCAAATTTTACAATTCTAATTCTTCAATATCGTTCCAATGTACCTTTTGCTGTACCGTTCCTTTTTGAAGTGTCAACACGCCTGGATTGGAACGGACCACGGTTTTCAGTGCTTTTTCGTCACAGATAAAAAACTCAAAATTGAGATCGTATTTTGTTTTAATTCGACGCTTAACCTCATCTCCAGAAGCACTTAAACCAATGACGGTATATCCTTCTTTTAATGCTTGATCCGAGATTGATTTAAGCTTCAAAAGCCCTTCTTTTTCAGCAGTTTCTAAATTGTAGGAAACAATCATCAATAAACGGTCTTGCTCTAAGAAATAATTTGTCAAATCTTCAGATTCTGATTCAATAGAAAAGTCCAAAATCGATGGTTGAAAACCTTCATCAATAATTTTAGTCTCCACGCCAACATAAGTGCCTTCTACATTGGGATACGAGCCGTCTGTAATAATAGTTTTTTGAGTGCCATTGACATCAAAAGTCCATGTAAATTCTTGAATTGCTTTTGGGGCATCAGGGGGCGTACTCATGTTTTCAATTAGGTTGTCTCCAATTTTATACGCTCTAAAATCTATACTTGGTAAATGCATCAATACATGGTACCCAAAAGCTAAACTCAAAACCAAACTGAGTGCAGCAAAAATATTGGTTAATAATGGATTAAAAATTGGCGTAATATATTTTCTTCCAAAAAATACGATAAGAATAAGTACGAGAAGAACGACGTCTTTTGTAAAGCTTTCCCATGGAGTCAGCTTTAGCGCATCACCAAAACATCCACAATCTTTAACTTTATCAAAATACGCTGAATAAAAGGTTAGAAACGTAAAGAAAACGATCATTAAAAGAAGACTCCACAGCGTAAATTTTGGCTTATAACCAATCAATAAAAAGACGCCGAGAACGACTTCAAAAACAACAACAAAAACAGATATAGCAAGTGCGTAGGGCTCCAAAAAAGGAAGGTTCAACACCTCTGCACTAAAATATTCTTGCAATTTGTAAGAGAACCCCAAGGGGTCATTGAGTTTAATAAAGCCAGAAATGATGAATAAAATTCCAACAAATATTCGAGAAATGGGGGTTAAGATTTTCATTGTTTTTCGTTTAAGTGAATAAGTGCAAAAATGGCATAATTAATCATATCTTGATAATTGGCATCAATACCTTCGCTGACAAGCGTTTGTCCAGCATTATCTTCAATTTGTTTGACACGCAGTAATTTTTGTAAGATCAAATCCGTGAGCGAACTCACACGCATATCGCGCCAGGCCTCGCCATAATCGTGATTTTTATCCAACATTAATTGTTTTGTATGAGCAATTTTCGCATCATAATCAGCCATTGTGTCTTCAAAAGATAAGTCGGGTTGTTCTGCTACACCTCGATCGATTTGAATGAGTGCCATGACGCAATAATTTATAATGCCGATAAACTCACTCGCTGCACCTTCATTCACACGCTGTGTTTTATTTTGTTGCAATCCACGAATACGCTGCGCTTTGATGAAAATTTGATCTGTAAGCGAAGGAAGTCTAAGAATACGCCAAGCACAACCGTAGTCGTTCATTTTTTTTGAAAATAAGTCTCTACAACTTAAAACTATTGCATCGTATTCTTTTGCTGTATTTTGCATAAAATGGCTTGAATTTTCCGTAAATTTCGCTTAAAATTTTCAAACCATCAAAATTTATGGTTTAAACTTTAGCACAGTAATGAAATCTGAAAATCTCAATAAAAACTTGAGCATAAATTACAACGGCAAACTCATAGACCTCAGCACCCCAAAAGTAATGGGGATTCTAAATATTACTCCTGATTCTTTTTATGACGGTGGCCGATTCAAAGCACCAAAAAGTATTTTAGCACAAGTCGAAAAACTATTGACCGAAGGAGCTACTTTTGTGGACATTGGGGCGTACAGTTCTCGTCCTGGTGCAGATTTTGTGTCCGAGAAGGAAGAACTCAACAGAATTGTTCCTGTTGTAGAACTAATTGTGAAACACTTTCCAGAATGCTTGATTTCGATTGATAGTTTTCGTTCAAAAGTAATACGCGAATGTGCTGGGGCTGGCGCGGTAATTTCCAACGATATTTCTGCTGGACATTTAGACACTGAAATGATGACCACAGTGGGCGAGTTGGGACTCCCCTACATCATGATGCACATGAGAGGGACACCACAAACCATGAAAAAACTAACAACGTACAACCACTTGATTAATGACATCTATGCTTATTTTTCAGAACGTATTCAGTGTGCCCGAAACCACGGTATTACAGACCTTGTCATCGATCCTGGTTTTGGATTTGCAAAAACACAAGCACAAAATTATGAGCTTCTTCGTCAATTGGAATTTTTTACAAACCTCAACTGCCCTATTCTGACAGGGGTGTCTAGAAAATCAATGATTTATAAGGTTTTGGACTGCACCCCCAACGAGGCTCTAAATGGAACTACTGCGCTGAACATGACTGCATTGCTGAACGGATCGCGAATCCTCCGAGTACATGATGTGAAAGAAGCGGTAGAGTGCGTCACGCTCTACAACCAACTCTAAGTATTTTCCATATTATGTTGTATCTTTATTAAAATTTTAATTTTTGTGGACATTCTCAAAGACCTTTTAGACTTTAATATTCTTGATGCATTGGACATTATTTTAGTAGCATTTTTACTCTATTATGTGTACAAACTTATTCGAGGTACTGTTGCCATTAATATTTTCATCGGAATTGTTATTTTTTATCTTTTTTTCTTGCTCGTAGATGCGCTTGAGATGCGGATGCTCACAAGAATTCTTGGCGGATTTATGAGTGTTGGAATTATTGCCCTAATTGTGGTGTTTCAGCCTGAAATTAGAAAATTTCTCCTTATGATTGGTTCCACAAACTTTGGCAAGAAAAACGGTCTTTTTGGACGATTTAATTTTTTGACAAACCCTGTAAATCAAAACGCTACAGATATCGAGGCCATCATTGATGCTTGTGTAAAAATGGGCAGCAGCAAAACTGGAGCGCTTCTTGTACTTGAGCGCAACAATAATTTAGATTTTCTCGAGGAAACAGGTGAAAAAATGAACATCAAAGTGACTCAATCTATACTGGAAAGTATATTTTTCAAAAACAGTCCGCTCCACGATGGTGCCATAATTATTTCGAACAACATCATAAAGGCGACGCGCGTCATTTTGCCCGTCACCAATAAAAAAAGCATCCCTGCACGCTTCGGCTTAAGACACAAAGCTGCCCTGGGTATTAGCGAAAAAACAGATGCTATTGCCCTTGTGGTCAGCGAAGAATCTGGGCAAATTTCGTATGTAAATAACGGGGAATTTGTACTGTTCAACGACACTCAAGAACTCAAAGAAAAAGTAAAAGCAGATTTAACTTAATTCTTTTTGTTTTAGAAACTGCGCTTCGTACAATCCACGATACACTCCATCTTTATTTTTTAAAAGGGATTTGTGGGTACCATACTCCACAATTTGTCCAGCATCCATGACAATAATTTTGTCGGCTTTTTGAATCGTAGCCAATCGATGTGCGATGACGATTGACGTTCTTCCTTTGGTTATTTTTTTGGTCGCCTCTTGAATTAATTGCTCAGAATAAGAATCAATTGAAGCGGTAGCTTCATCGAGAATTAATAGTTTTGGATTGATGATATAAGCGCGTAAAAAAGAAATCAATTGTCTTTGCCCTGAAGAAAGCATAATACCGCGCTCTTTTACGTTGTACTGATAGCCCCCTGGAAGACTCATAATAAAATCGTGGATTCCGATTTGTTTTGCGGCCAATTCAACGTCGTTCAGAGTATATTGAGGGTTTCCTAAAGTAATGTTTTGAAATACAGTATCGGCAAACAAAAACACATCTTGAAGCACCACTGCTACATTTTTACGGAGCGATTTTAAAGAAAAGGACGTGATATCCTCACCATCAAACAAAATAGCACCAGAATTGATATCATAAAATCGATTTAAAAGATTAATAATAGTTGTTTTTCCAGCCCCAGTAGAACCTACAAGAGCTACGGTTTGACCAGGATCTACAGAAAATGATACATTTTTTAAAACGGGTTCATTCTTAACATAAGAAAAATGAACATTTTTAAATTCAATTTCACCTTGAAAATTAGTGAGGGTTTTAGTTCCATGATCCTCGACATTAGATTTAGTGTCGAGAATTTTAAACACACGATCTGCAGCCACCATCCCCATTTGTAGTGTATTAAATTTATTGGCAATTTGGTGTAAAGGGCGAAAAATCATCGGTACCATCATGATGAATGCGGCCAAGTCCCCAACCGTTGCCGTTTGCTCAAAAATAACATTAAGTCCTCCGAGCCATATGACTGTTCCAAGAGTGATGGACGACAAAAGTTCGGCAATAGGAAAAAACACAGAATTGTACCAAACCGTCTTAATCCACCCTTTTTTGTGTCGTTCATTTATTTCTTTAAATCGCTGAAATTCAATGGTTTCTCGAGCAAAAAGTTGAACAATCTTCATGCCTGTCAGACGTTCTTGCACAAAGGAATTTAGGTTTGAAACTTCATTGCGCACCTCTTCAAAGGCCTTTTTCATATGCTTTTGGAAGATTTTAGTCGCAATCAAAACAATAGGAAGTGTGCAAAAAACAATGATGCTCAAATGCCAGTTCATGTAGGCCATAACCGATCCAACCACAAGCATTTTAAGAATATCACTAAAGATCATGAATAACCCTTCGCCAAAAATATCGGCAATTCGTTCCATATCGGTGACGGTTCTGGTGAGCAAAACACCAACAGAAGAATTGTCAAAATATTTCATTTTAAACCCCAAAATGTGGTTAAATAATTTAATTCTTATATCGCGAACTACAGATTGCCCAAGCCAACTGGCGTAATAAATAAAAAATAAATTACAGACGACTTCCAAAAACAATAAAATCAACATCCATAGGATATACTTCAAAAAACCAGCTTGTACTTGTTGTTCAATGTTTTGATCCATGGCCATCTGTAAAACTTTGGGACGTAAGGCCCCAAAAACAGCCAATCCGATGACGGTAAATAGCGAAAATAAAAAGACTAAATAATAGCGTTTTGTATATCCTAAAAGACGCCCAAAGAGTTGAGCATCAAAAGCAATATTCTTATTTTTTGTATTACTTTTTGACATCGTAAATGGAGTCTGGATAAACTATTTTGGTTAAATACAAACCTTTGGCTGGCGCCGATGCTCCTGCCTTTGAACGGTCTTTGGATTGAATAATATTATGAAAATCTTCCAAAGCGGTTTTATGATTCCCTACATCGAGAAGTGTACCAACAATGGCGCGTACCATATTCCTCAAAAATCGATCGGCACTAATTTGAAAAATCAACTCATGACCATTCTTAATCCAAAATGCTTCAGAAATGGCGCAAATGTGGGTTTTTACATCTGAATTTGCTCTGGAAAAGCATTTAAAATCAGAATATTCCAACAAAATAGTTGAGGCCTTATTCATTAGGTCAACATCCAATTTGTTGGTGTAATGATAAGCGTTATCAAAATTAAAAACATCTTTAAAAGTGCTTATTTTGTAACGATACATACGTTGTGTGGCATCAAATCTGGCATGCGCATCTGCATGTACTTGCTTGATGTTGTGAACAGCAATTGTTTTGGGTAAAAAAGAGTTCAATTTATAAGTCAAATCCTCGGTATCTATCGAACTTTCGGTGTCAAAATGAGCTACCATTTGTGCGGCGTGCACACCAGTATCTGTGCGTCCAGCACCCATTGTAGTGGTTGGTTTTTTGAGTAAGATAGAAAGCGCTTTATCCAAAACAGACTGCACCGTAATGGCATTGGGCTGAACTTGCCAACCATGATAATCCGTTCCGTTGTAAGAAAGTTCTACGAAATATCTCACGCTAATTTGATACTTTTGTTACTAAATAAGCAAAGATAAGACTTTGAAGCGAAACCCTATTTGTGTTTTAATCAATCCATGAAAAAAATATTGTTATTATCAGATACCCATGGCTATATTGGAAAGGATATCATCAAGTATGTCCACCAAGCGGACGAGGTTTGGCATGCCGGAGATATAGGCGATTTGAAGGTTACTGATACCATAAAAAAATTAAAATCACTTCGTGCAGTGTATGGAAATATCGACAACAGTCAAGCGCGTACGGAGTTTCCACTACATCAAAAATTTACGCTTGAAGGAGTAAGCGTTTGGATAACGCACATTGGCGGTTATCCAAATCGGTATGCTAAAGGGGTTCGTGAAGAAATTAAACAGCACACTCCTGATGTGTTTATTTCGGGCCATTCACATATTCTAAAGGTTATGCACGACAAAAAGCTGAATCTTTTACACATGAACCCTGGAGCTGCAGGAATTCATGGCTTTCATAAGGTGCGGACCATGTTGCGGTTTGAAATTTCAAGCGGAAAAATTCAAAATTTAGAGGTTATCGAATTTAAACGCAGTGTACAAAAAAACCCTGATTAAATCAGGGTTTTTTCTCGCACTAATACTACTAAGATAATAGGTTTATCTCAATCGATCTACAGATTTTACGAGTGCTTCATCCTTCTTGATGGCTTTATTGGCCAAAACCAATAATACGATAGAAATAACAGGAAGGAACAACCCAATACCTTTCTCAGCATCTTCCAATGCTCCAGGTAAGTTAAGTAGTCGATATACAAACAATCCTAGTAAAATTAAGTTTAATATGATATTGAGACGACCCAATACAAATTGGTTCTGTCTGGATTTGAATTGAAAAACAGCCACAACAGATAACAAAGCTGAAACCACAAACAAAGCAATGTATTCTATAAAATCAACAGCAAAATAAGATTCAGCTGCAACAGTCCATAATGGAAACAAAAAGGACAAGCATCCTGAACATATAGAAGCGAGAATAATATATACGGTTTGAATTCTTTGAAGCATTGTTCTCTATTGTGGGTCAAATGTAGCTGTTTCTTTTTTATTATTTTAAATAAATTTTTAAAAATAATGTTGTATCATTGCAGTATATAAATATAAAAGCACTCTTTGGCTTTTATTCATTTTTACTTTATCAACAATTATTTCGTTCTAAAATAATCTCCACTAATTTTTGCTGTATGCAGCAAAATGTACCAATTAAATATCATTAAACAATAAAAAATATAATGTTTGAAATTTCACAATTAAAAGAAAAGAAACTCCCTGAATTACAGGAAATTGCAAAAAATTTGAAGGTCCCAAAATTTAGAAGTTTAAAAAAATTAGATTTGATTTATCAAATTTTGGATGTTCAAGCGGCTACGCCCAGTGAAGCGCCAAAAACAGAAGCTAAAACAGAGGGAAAAAGACCTCAAAAACAAAAACGCGAACGCATCCAAAAACCTGCACAAAATCAGCAACAAAATAACGCTGAGCGTTCTCAAGACAATGCGCAAAAGAACAACACGCTAAAAAATCAGTCGAACGACAATGCTAATGCAGCTGCAAAAGAGCAGCAAAACAAACCAAAACAGCAGAAGCAACAAAAACATAACAACGGACAAAATCACAAAAACAACAACAACAATAATAATCATCAACGCAAAGACAATAACGGCAACAAAGACAACCGAAATCGCTACAAAGAACCCGATTTTGAGTTTGATGCCATCATTGAAAGTGAAGGCGTTTTGGACGTGATGTCCGATGGTTATGGGTTTTTGAGGTCTTCAGATTATAACTATTTGTCCTCTCCTGATGATATCTATGTATCACAATCACAAATTCGTTTGTTTGGATTGAAAAATGGGGATACAGTACTAGGTCATGTGCGTCCACCAAAAGAAGGTGAAAAATATTTCCCCCTAATTAGAGTAAGTAAAATCAACGGATTAGATCCACAAGTGGTGCGCGATCGAGTGGCTTTTGAGCACCTTACACCGCTTTTCCCTAAAGAAAAATTTAATATTGCTGAAAAACAAAGCACCATTTCAACACGAATTATGGATTTGTTTTCGCCTATTGGAAAAGGCCAACGTGGTATGATTGTTTCGCAACCCAAAACAGGTAAAACCATGCTCTTGAAAGATGTGGCCAATGCCATTGCAGCAAATCATCCAGAAGTGTACCAAATGATTCTTCTCATTGACGAACGTCCTGAGGAGGTTACCGATATGCAACGTAATGTACAAGGAGAAGTGATTGCTTCTACTTTTGACAAAGAAGCGCACGAACACGTCAAAATCGCCAATATTGTTTTGGAAAAAGCAAAACGATTGGTAGAGTGTGGTTATGATGTAGTAATTCTTTTAGATTCTATCACACGATTGGCCCGTGCCTACAACACCGTACAACCCGCCTCTGGAAAAATATTGAGTGGTGGTGTCGATGCCAATGCGTTACACAAACCCAAACGCTTTTTTGGTGCCGCTAGAAAAATTGAAAATGGAGGTTCGTTGTCCATTATTGCAACTGCGCTAACGGAAACAGGTTCTAAAATGGACGAGGTGATTTTTGAAGAATTCAAAGGAACAGGAAACATGGAACTACAGTTAGATCGTAAAATATCGAACCGCCGTATTTTCCCTGCGATTGACTTGACCTCGTCAAGTACACGACGCGATGACCTGTTGTTGGACGAAAAAACCATACAACGGATGTGGGTGATGCGTAAATACTTGGCGGATATGAACCCTGTAGAAGCGATGGAATTTATCAATGACCGCTTTAAACAAACTCGTAACAACGAAGAGTTTTTGATTTCCATGAATGGATAATCAACACCAAACCCTAATAAAAAACCCTCCAATTGGAGGGTTTTTTGGTGTTAACATATAATTACTAGCAAAAATATTTGTTCAGAGACAAACAAAAAATATCTTTTAAATACTAGAAATTAATCAAGTCCGTAAACCTCTAATTCCCAAAACACCCCATTTTCATAATCGTAAGCACTAATAGATCTTGGGTCGTCAATTACTTCATCATCTAGTGTAACGGTGATATATCCACCATTGCTAAATGTAATTGTTGCTTCGTCTACACTAAATTCAACTGTTACATAATAATATTTAGCTGTACTATACGAATACGCTGTACAATCATATTCAATACCATCAATATTTTTTCCTAGATATTCAGCAGAATAAATATATTGAGACAATAATGTCACAAAAAAAATAATAAAGAGAGATTTTAAATTTTTCATTTTTTTAGGTTTTAAGTTAACAGAGCTCAAGAAATATGCGTAATTCCAACTTAAGCTATACCAACTCCAAATAAAATACTCGAACAAATAAATTATTGGTGTTTTAAAAAAATAAAATCTACAGAAATTGTAGGTCATTCATGTGTTTAAAGAATTAGATTTGGGTTCTTATTCTTTCCAAATATAGAAAAAAATCCATAAAAAAAGGCCTTTCAAACATGAAAGGCCTTTTTAAATAAGTTTAAAACAATTACAGCTGTGCGATATGGCTTGCCAATTTAGATTTTAAATTTGCCGCTTTATTGTTGTGAATAATGTTTCTTTTGGCCAATTTATCAATCATAGACGCCACAGAAGGAAACGCTTTTTCAGCTTTCTTCTTATCGGTCAACGCACGTAAGTTTTTAATCGCATTACGTGTTGTTTTATGCTGATACTTGTTTAGAATACGCTTCGCGTTGTTGCTTCTAATTCTTTTTAATGCGGACTTATGATTTGCCATAATGTTCTAATTATTAAACTTTTTATTTGTAGCCCGTAGGGGAATCGAACCCCTCTTACCAGGATGAAAACCTGGCGTCCTAGCCGATAGACGAACGGGCCGTTTTGTTTCGATTTAAATCTGTTGGTTTAAATTCCAAAACAGCTGCAATATTTCTATTGCGGTTGCAAAAATACAACTATTTTTAAATGCTACAACAATCGTGATTGTTTTTTTAGCTTTTTTTGAAAATTTTAATAGGCCTTTGCGAATAGAACACGCCCTTTGGACGGTGCTCCAGAAAACACACAAACACCAGATTCTTCTGGTGCATCATAAGGAATACAACGTATGGTGGCTTTGGTCGCGTCTTTGATTTTTTGCTCCGTTTCGGCAGTACCATCCCAATGCGCAGAAATAAATCCGCCTTTGCCCTCTAAAACTTCCTTAAATGCATCAAAAGTATCAACCTCAGTAATGTGTGCATCCCTAAAATCAAAAGCTCTTTTGTATAAAGACTCCTGAATTTCAGTGAGTAAATTTTTAATTTCTGTGGATAATCCTTCCAAAACAAAAGTCATTTTTGAAAGGGTGTCACGACGTGCGACCTCTACCGTCCCTTTTTCCAAATCTTTTGGTCCAATAGCAATACGCAACGGTACCCCTTGCAATTCGTGTTGAGCAAATTTTGCTCCCGGTCTTTGGGTGGTTCTGTCGTCATATTTTACACTGATATGTTCACTGCGAAGTGTTTTCATAATCTCCTGAGCAACAGTGCTTATGGCGTCTAATTGCTCTTCACTTTTATAAATGGGTACAATAACGACTTGATAGGGGGCTAAATTTGGCGGAAGTACCAACCCTTGATCATCGCTGTGTGTCATGATGAGTGCCCCCATCAATCGTGTAGAAACCCCCCACGAAGTGGCCCAAACATGATCTTGATCACCAGCACTGGTCATAAATTTTACGTCAAAGGCCTTAGCAAAATTTTGCCCCAAAAAGTGCGATGTTCCGGCCTGAAGGGCTTTTCCATCTTGCATAAGCGCTTCAATACAGTAGGTTTCTTCTGCACCTGCAAAGCGTTCGCTTTCTGTTTTTGTCCCTTGAATGACAGGGATAGCCATAAAATTTTGAACAAAATCAGCATACACTTGATTCATTTGTTTGGCCTCCTCTAATGCTTCTTGCTTCGTAGCATGTGCGGTATGTCCTTCTTGCCATAAAAATTCGGCAGTACGCAAAAACAAGCGTGTACGCATTTCCCAACGCACGACATTGGCCCATTGATTTATCAAAATTGGTAAATCTCTATAGGATTGAATCCAACCTTTATATGTATTCCAAATTACGGCCTCACTTGTGGGGCGTACGACAAGCTCCTCTTCGAGTTTTGCTTTAGGATCAACACGAAGTTTTCCTGGATGTTCAGGGTCATTTTGCAAACGATAATGGGTAACGACAGCACACTCTTTGGCAAAACCTTCAGCATTTTTTTCTTCCGCTTCAAACAAACTTTTGGGAACAAACAAAGGAAAATAGGCATTTTGATGCCCTGTTTCTTTAAACATGCGGTCGAGTTCTGCTTGCATTTTTTCCCAAATGGCATAACCATAGGGTTTTATGACCATACAACCACGCACGGCTGAATTTTCTGCTAAGTCGGCTTTTACCACCAATTCGTTGTACCATTTGGAGTAATCTTCAGCTCTTTTTGTGAGGTTTTTAGACATATTGTTGTAATTTGGCACAACTATTGTGTTGTACTTATAAAAATTATTTTACACAAAACTAAGTATTTTTAAAACGTCCAACAATTTAAATTACACTGTCATGAAATTTATTACAATACTGCAGCGCCACAAATCTGTTCTTTTCTCCCTACTTGGGTTCTCCTTTTTTGCTTCATGTGGATCTTATCAGTATGTTGGCATGTCTGAAGATGGAATTTATGGCCCATCCGAATCTGTAGAATATAATACCCCTGTTGAGGACAGTGCAACAGAAAACGCTAATGGGAATAGTTATTACAAAGATTATTTCAAAGGGAAAGCCAATGAGTATAATAACGACTCGAGTGTTTTTACAGACGTAGACGAGTACAACGGAAGCTACGATGAAAACAATCAAAACCCAGACGAAAATTCCTATGCGGGTTGGGGTCAAAATAACGACAGTCAAATTGTAATTAATGTACAAACTAGACCGCTTTATTGGGGGGCATGGGGCTACCCATATTACAACCGTTGGGGCTGGAATAATTGGGGTTGGAACAATTGGAGCTGGAATGTAGGTTGGAATAACTGGGGCTGGAACAATTGGGGCTGGAATGTAGGTTGGAACAACTGGGGTTTTTGGGATCCTTTTTATAATGATCCATGGATCTCTCCTTATTGGGGTGGTAATTTCTTTTACAGACCCTATAGAAGTAGAAATGTCGCCTATATCAACGGCTATAGAAATTCAAGAACGAGAAATGTTGGATATACATCCTCAAGTTTAGCCAATCGCAGTGCTTTAAGCACCGTTTCCAGAACACGTTCTAGCGCCAACCGAAGTTCTACAAGCAGTTCGCGGCGTTCGTACACTACCACACGCCCCACAAGAACAACAAGAAGTACAACAACAAGAACAAGGTCTATAAGAAATAGTGACGGTACACGAACAACAACACGTTCTGTCAGAACAACCTCAAAACCTACAAGAACAACTTCACAACCTACAAGAACGACTACGCGAACACGTTCATCGAATTCCAGAAACTCATCATACTCGAGACCGAGATCTACATCAAGGCCAACAACCACTCGATCGAGTGGCGGATCTTCAAGATCTAGAGGCGGGGGAAGTGTTCGCAGAAGAAATTAATCCACATTAAAAATTTAAGATATTAAGATGAAAAAACTATTTGTTTACATTTCATGCCTCTTTTCGTTTGGCCTTATACATGCACAAGATTTAACCGATGCTCTAAGATATTCAAGCGGAGAAACTCAAGGAACAGCGCGTTTCAAAGCGTTAAGTGGTGCTTTTGGTGCATTGGGTGGCGATATTTCTGGCGTAAGCATAAATCCTGCTGGTGCTGCCATTTTCAATAGAAGTCATGGGGCTATCTCTGCAAACAACAACACTGTGTCTAAAGATGCTGAATTTGGTGGACTGATGAATAACCAAACTGTAAATAATTTTGATTTGCATCAACTTGGTGCAGCATTTGTATTTAGAAACAACAATAATAATTCACCATGGAAAAAATTTGTTGTGAGTTTATTTTACGAACAGCTTCAAGATTATAACGCTCGTTTTTTTGCTGCTGGTACCACCAATAATTCCATATCCAGTTATTTTTTACAAAATGCAAATGGCCTAAATTTAGGAAACATTAGTGCCCTACCAGGTGAAACAGCAACACAAGCCTATGCAGACATTGGGTCAAGTTATGGCTACCGACATCAGCAAGCGTTTTTGGGCTATGATAGCTATATTTTAGAGCCTGTGAGCAACGATGATGATAACACAGCCTATAGCTCAAACATTGCATCGGGGAGTTTTGATCAAGAGTATAATTATTTAACCCAAGGGTACAATGGGAAATTTTCTGCAAACATAGCACTACAATATAGTGAGTCTATTTATCTCGGTTTAAATATAAATTCTCACTTTATCGACTTCAGAAAAAGTACTTATTTGATTGAAGAAAACACCAATGCCGGGTCGACAATAAACAGAGTGCATTTTGAAAACGAATTGTATACCACAGGTGAAGGATTTTCTCTTCAGCTCGGGTCTATCGTGAAATTATCGAATAATATTCGCGTAGGTTTAAGTTATGCAACACCAACTTGGCTCACCCTTCGCGAGGAAACAACGCAATATCTTTCAACTTTCGATAATGCGGCCAATGAGAACTATGTCGTAAATCCATCCATTGTTAATGTTTTCCCTGAGTACAAATTAAGAACACCTGCAAAACTCACAGGAAGTTTGGCTTATATTGTTGGGAAAACAGGTTTGATAAGCTTCGATTATAGTAGAAAAAATTATGGAAATACGCGTTTTAATACTGGAGAAAACCAATTAGACAATGAACTAAATAACGACATCAGCAATAATTTCAAAGCCGCCAATTCATACAAAATTGGTGCAGAGTTAAGACACAAAAAATTTAGCTTTAGAGGGGGATACCGCTTAGAAGAAAGTCCTTACAAAAACACCGCTGTTATTGGAGATTTAAACGGTTTTTCATTGGGATTAGGATATAATTTTGGCAACTCAAAATTAGATTTAGCTTACGAGAATACAGAACAAAAAAGAACACAACAACTCTATCAAAGTGGCACGCTTGATACAGTGTCATTAAATAATAAAAACTCAATCTTAACACTTACTTTAAGTTTGGATTTATAATTTGAATTAGTCCATAAAAAAAGCCCAGCACTTGTGCTGGGCTTTTTTTATTATGGTTAACTCTCTTTACCGTTTCAAGCTAAAATGTGCTTTGCGTTGTTTGGGTTGTCCTGTCTTGAGGTCGTTGTACTCCAACATAAACCAGTAGTCACTTGTGGGCATTGACTGGCCATTATACGTTCCATCCCATCCATCACCTGCTGGACTAATTTGCTTCAACAACTTCCCATAACGATCAAAGATATAAATCCTTGACCCCAACTGACCCGATAACGCATCTATATTCCACGTGTCATGATATCCATCACCATTAGGCGTAAAATATTTTGGATAATCTACAATGTAAATATCTACAGCCGTAG
>JAYQDD010000005.1:0-201147 GCA_038138145.1 Formosa sp. | reverse complement strand
CGTCAGGTAGGTATTCCTAGAATTGTTGTCTTCCTTAACAAAGTAGACATGGTAGACGATGAAGAGCTTTTAGAGCTTGTTGATATGGAAGTAAGAGACCTATTGAACTTCTACGAGTACGATGGAGACAATGGACCTGTAATTTCTGGTTCTGCCTTAGGTGCACTTAACGGTGAGCAAAAGTGGGTTGATACTGTAATGGAATTGATGGAAGCTGTTGATACTTGGATTGAATTACCAAAAAGAGATGTTGATAAAGACTTCTTAATGCCAATTGAAGATGTATTCTCTATTACTGGTCGTGGTACTGTTGCAACTGGTCGTATAGAAACTGGTATTGCAAACACTGGAGACCCAGTTGAGATCATCGGAATGGGTGCAGAAAAATTAACGTCTACGATTACGGGTATCGAAATGTTCCGTCAGATCCTTGACCGAGGTGAGGCAGGAGACAACGCAGGTATTCTTCTAAGAGGTATCGAAAAAACTGATATTTCTAGAGGTATGGTAATTTGTAAGCCAGGATCTGTAACACCACACGCTAAGTTTAAAGCTGAGGTTTACATCCTTAAGAAAGAAGAAGGTGGACGTCACACGCCGTTCCATAACAACTACCGTCCACAGTTTTATGTGCGTACAACAGATGTTACAGGAAACATTGCATTGCCTTCTGGAGTAGAAATGGTAATGCCTGGAGATAACTTGACAATCACGGTTGATTTGATTCAACCAATCGCCATGAATGTTGGACTACGTTTCGCAATCCGTGAAGGTGGTAGAACAGTTGGTGCAGGTCAGGTAACTGAGATTTTAGACTAATAATTGTTAGATTAATACGGGTAAAGGTGTCCTGAAAAATTCAGGATACCTTGACTTGTATTTACGGGTTTAGCTCAGTTGGTAGAGCACTGGTCTCCAAAACCAGGTGTCGGGAGTTCGAGTCTCTCAACCCGTGCAAGTTACTAGAAGTGCAACCATTAACAAGCTAAATAAAATCCAAATCAACTCGAATTAATATAGTAAAAATGATAGAATACATTAAAGAATCATTTGAAGAATTAAAAAACAACGTTAGCTGGCCAACATGGTCGCAAGGGCAAAGCTTAACCGTCCTTGTTGCGTTATTCTCAATTATATTTTCACTAGCAATTTGGGGTGTGGACACTGTTTTTGCACGTGTTGTAGAAGCGTACTTTAACTTGATTAAATAATATACACTGATGTCAGAGCAAAAGGAAGAGAAAAAGTGGTATGTTGTTCGTGCAGTTAGCGGACAAGAAAACAAAATTAAAACCTACATCGAGACTGAAATTTCTCGTTTAGGTTTGGATAATTTTGTAGATCAAGTCCTTGTGCCTACAGAAAATGTAATTCAAATTCGTAACGGAAAAAAAGTACAAAAAGAAAAAGTATATTTTCCTGGGTACATCATGATTCAAGCCAATTTGAGTGGAGAAATTCCACACATTATAAAATCCATTACTAATGTGATCGGATTTTTGGGTGAAACAAAAGGCGGAGAACCTGTGCCACTACGTCAGTCAGAAGTCAATAGAATGCTCGGTAAAGTTGATGAATTGGCTCTTGAAGCGGATCAAAACGTTGCCATTCCATTTGTTATTGGCGAAACGGTAAAAGTTATCGACGGACCATTTAATGGTTTTGATGGCTCTGTAGAGAAAATAAATGAAGAAAAGCGTAAGCTTGAGGTTATGGTGAAGATTTTCGGAAGAAAAACACCACTCGAACTCAGCTATATGCAAGTAGATAAAATTTAATAATTGTTACAATTAACACGGTTTGTATTTTCAGCTTCCACTTTTAAATACAAGTCACTAAAAATTAAAAATGGCAAAAGAACTAGACAAAGTAGTCAAACTACAAGTTAGGGGAGGTGCAGCGAATCCGTCGCCACCGGTTGGACCCGCTTTAGGTGCTGCTGGGGTCAATATCATGGAGTTTTGTAAGCAGTTTAATGCACGAACTCAAGACAAAGCTGGTAAAGTTTTACCAGTTGTGATATCCGTTTATAAAGACAAATCATTTGAATTTGTCATTAAAACTCCTCCAGCTGCAGTGCAATTATTAGAAGCGGCCAAAGTAAAAAAAGGTTCTGGTGAACCACATGTTAAAAAAGTAGCTAAAGTCACTTGGGATCAAGTGAAAACTATTGCTGAAGACAAAATGGTAGATTTAAATGCATTTACTATTGAATCTGCAATGAAAATGGTTGCTGGTACTGCCAGATCGATGGGTATAACTGTAAAAGGTGGTGAAGCACCCAAATAAACTGTATTTGAAATGGCAAGATTAACAAAAAAACAAAAAGAAGCAGTTGCAAAAATTGATAAGAGTAAATTTTACTCACTCAGTGAAGCTTCTGCCTTAGTGAAAGAAATATCAAATGCAAAATTTGATGCTTCTGTAGACATCGCTGTTCGTCTTGGGGTAGACCCAAAGAAGGCAAACCAAATGGTGAGAGGCGTTGTATCACTTCCACACGGAACGGGTAAAGACATCAAAGTACTCGCACTTGTAACACCTGATAAAGAACAGGAAGCAAAAGATGCTGGTGCAGATTTCGTAGGTCTAAACGAATACCTTGATAAAATCAAAGGGGGATGGACAGACGTAGACGTCATCATTACCATGCCAAGCGTTATGGGAAAATTAGGCCCATTAGGTCGTGTATTAGGACCAAGAGGATTGATGCCTAACCCAAAGACTGGAACTGTAACAATGGATATTGCAAAAGCAGTATCTGAGGTTAAAGCAGGTAAAATAGATTTTAAAGTTGACAAGTCGGGTATTATTCATGCAGCCATAGGAAAAGTTTCTTTTTCTGCGGACAAAATTGAGGGTAATGCAAAAGAGCTATTGTCAACTTTAGTTAAGTTAAAGCCCACAGCTGCTAAGGGCACTTATGTAAAAAGCATTTTTATGTCGAGTACCATGAGCCCAAGTATTGCAGTGGATTCAAAAGCAGCAGTTAATTAGGCGTTAAATAAATTATTATGACAAGAGAAGAAAAATCAAAAGTAATAAAGGAGTTGACGGCCCAATTAGCTGAAAGTTCAAATTTTTATTTGACCGATATTTCAGGACTAAACGCTGGAACAACTTCCGCACTACGTCGTGCATGTTTTAAAGCAAACGTGCAACTTTCTGTAGTAAAGAACACCTTGCTCGAAAAAGCAATGGAAGCTTCAGACAAAGACTTTGGAGATTTACCATCAACACTAAAAGGTAATACTTCAGTCATGTACTCTGAAACTGGAAACGCCCCCGCAAAAGTAATCAAAGCTTTCCGTAAAAAATCTGAAAAGCCCTTTTTGAAAGGTGCATACATAGAGGAAGCCGTTTACATTGGGGACGACCAATTAGACATGTTAGTAGACATCAAATCGAAAGAAGAACTCATTGGAGAAATCATCGGATTGCTTCAATCGCCAGCCAAAAATGTGGTTTCGGCACTTCAATCGGGTGGTAGTAAACTTTCAGGAATAATTAAAACGTTATCTCAAAAAGAGGGATAAACCTAAACGCGTACGCACTTACACAATTATAAATTATTATTAAAACACATTATTAAAACGATAGAAAAATGGCAGATTTAAAAGATTTCGCAGAACAATTAGTAAACTTAACAGTAAAAGAAGTAAACGAGCTTGCTACAATTTTAAAAGATGAGTATGGTATTGAGCCTGCTGCTGCTGCAGTTGCAGTTGCTGCTGGTGGAGCTGCTGCTGGTGGTGATGCCGCTGAAGAGCAAACAGAATTTGATGTTATACTTAAAGCAGCAGGTGGTTCTAAACTTGCAGTTGTAAAACTCGTTAAAGAACTTACAGGTCTTGGCTTGAAAGAAGCTAAAGGTCTTGTAGATGACGCACCAAGTGCGATCAAAGAAGGTGTCTCTAAAGATGAAGCTGAAGGGCTTAAAAATTCTTTAGAAGAGGCTGGAGCTGAGGTTGAGCTTAAGTAAGCTTAGCTTTCCCAAACTTAACGGTTTAGGTCACAGGACAGGACGTTCTGAGACCTAAACCCTTTTGTGTATAAAGACATATGCACCAATAAATTTTATTTTTTAATCAATAATTCGTCCGTCGATGCGCGCAAAAAAAGCTGAACGATTAAATTTCTCGTCTATTGTCAATAGAACAGAATATCCTGATTTCCTTGATATTCAAATAAAATCCTTCCAGGATTTTTTCCAGTTAGAAACAAAATCAGATGAAAGAGCCGATGAAGGTCTTTTTAATACCTTCATGGAAAACTTTCCAATAACAGACACTCGTAACCAATTTGTTTTAGAATTTTTAGATTACTTTGTAGATCCACCTCGATATACGATTGAAGAATGTATCGAAAGAGGGCTAACGTATTCAGTACCCTTAAAGGCACGTCTAAAACTGTATTGTACAGATCCAGAACACGAAGATTTTGAAACCATCGTACAGGATGTTTATTTAGGTACAATCCCATACATGACACCAAGCGGTACGTTCTGTATCAATGGTGCCGAGCGTGTAGTCGTATCACAATTACACAGATCACCAGGAGTATTCTTTGGCCAATCATTTCACGCCAATGGTACAAAATTATATTCAGCACGTGTTATTCCATTCAAAGGATCATGGATTGAATTTGCTACGGACATCAACAGTGTAATGTACGCTTACATCGACCGTAAGAAAAAATTACCTGTAACGACACTCTTTAGAGCGATTGGTTTTGAACGTGACAAAGATATTCTTGAAATTTTTGATCTTGCAGAAGAAGTAAAAGTTTCAAAATCAGGATTGAAAAAAGTCATCGGAAGAAAACTCGCCGCACGTGTACTTAATACATGGCATGAAGATTTCGTGGATGAAGACACAGGAGAAGTTGTTTCTATTGAAAGAAACGAAATTGTATTGGACAGAGATACAATTATTGATAAAGAAAATTCACTTGAGATTCTTGAATCTGGAACAAAAACTATTTTGCTCCACAAAGAAACATCACAGCAAGGGGATTATGCCATCATTCACAACACACTCCAGAAAGACCCAACAAACTCTGAAAAAGAAGCCGTAGAACATATCTACAGACAGTTGCGTAATGCTGAACCGCCTGATGAAGAAACAGCTCGTGGAATTATCGACAAGCTATTCTTTAGTGACCAACGCTACAATTTAGGAGAAGTTGGACGTTACAGAATGAACAAAAAACTTGGTCTTGATATCGGAATGGACAAGCAAGTCTTGACCAAAGAAGACATCATTACCATCATCAAATACCTAATAGAGTTGATCAACTCTAAAGCAGAAATTGATGATATCGATCACCTTTCAAACAGACGTGTTCGAACAGTTGGAGAGCAATTGTCCTCACAATTTGGCGTAGGTTTGGCGCGTATGGCGCGTACTATTCGTGAACGCATGAATGTTCGTGACAATGAAGTCTTTACACCTATAGACTTAATTAATGCGAAGACCTTATCTTCTGTCATCAACTCATTTTTTGGAACCAACCAGCTATCTCAGTTTATGGATCAAACAAATCCATTGGCTGAAATTACACACAAGCGTCGATTATCGGCTCTTGGTCCTGGTGGACTTTCTAGAGAACGTGCTGGATTTGAGGTGCGTGACGTACATTATACCCACTACGGAAGATTATGTCCAATTGAAACTCCTGAAGGACCAAACATTGGTTTGATTTCTTCACTTTCTGTATACGCCAAAGTAAATTCAATGGGCTTCATTGAAACGCCATACAGAAAAGTTGAAAATGCAGTAGTAGACATCAAGGGAGCACCTGTTTATTTGAGTGCAGAGGAAGAAGAAGAAAAACTCATTGCACAGGCCAGTATCCCTGTTGATAAAGACGGTAAAATTACATTAGATAAAGTTATTGCTCGTCAAGAAGGAGACTTCCCAGTTATTGAGCCAACACAAGTTGATTACACGGACGTTGCACCAAATCAAATTTCATCGATTTCGGCTTCGCTTATTCCGTTCCTAGAACACGATGATGCCAACCGTGCCTTGATGGGATCAAACATGATGCGTCAAGCGGTACCACTACTTCGTCCAGAAGCACCAATTGTTGGAACTGGCTTAGAGCGTCAAGTTGCATCAGATTCTAGAGTGCTCGTAAACGCAGAGGGTGATGGTGTGGTAGAATATGTAGATGCCGACAAAATTGTCATCAAATACAACAGAACCGAAAATGAAAACTTAGTAAGTTTTGACTCTGATACTTCAACTTATCCACTAACTAAGTTCCGAAAAACAAACCAAGGTACTTCAGTAAACCTTAAAGCTATTGTTGAAAAAGGCGACAAAGTAACCAAAGGTCAAGTACTTTGCGAGGGTTATGCAACGCAAAATGGAGAACTTGCACTAGGGCGTAACATGAAAGTTGCTTTTATGCCTTGGAAAGGATACAACTTCGAGGATGCGATTGTAATTTCAGAGAAAGTTGTTCGTGATGACATCTTTACCTCTATACACATCGATGAGTACTCTTTGGAAGTACGGGATACGAAGTTGGGGAATGAAGAATTAACCAATGATATTCCAAACGTTTCTGAAGAAGCTACAAAAGATTTGGATGAAAATGGAATGATTCGCATTGGTGCAGAAATTAAGCCAGGCGACATTCTTATTGGTAAAATTACACCAAAAGGTGAGTCTGATCCAACCCCAGAAGAAAAACTTTTACGTGCAATATTTGGAGATAAAGCAGGTGACGTCAAAGACGCATCACTCAAAGCGTCACCATCATTACACGGTGTAGTGATTGAGAAAAAACTATTCTCAAGAGCAGTCAAAGACAAGCGTAAACGTGCTCAAGACAAAGAAGATATTTCTAAGCTTGAAGACACCTATGATGTGAAGTTTGAAGAACTAAAATCTGTTTTAGTTCAAAAACTCTTTTCAATTGTTGGAGGAAAAACAGCACAAGGAATTTTTAATGACCTCGGTGAAGAAGTTTTTCCAAAAGGAAAAAAGTTTACCCTTAAAATGCTTAATGCAGTAGACGATTATGCACATTTAGTTGCTGGAAAATGGACTACTGATGCTGATTTGAATAAGTTGGTAAAAGACTTAATCCATAACTACAAGATCAAAGAAAACGACCTTCAAGGATCACTTCGTAGAGAGAAATTCACCATTTCTGTTGGAGACGAACTTCCAGCAGGAATCATCAAACTTGCAAAAGTTTACATCGCTAAAAAGCGTAAACTTAAAGTTGGTGACAAAATGGCTGGACGCCACGGAAACAAAGGTATTGTAGCCCGTATTGTTCGTCACGAAGATATGCCATTCTTAGAAGATGGAACACCAGTAGATATCGTATTGAATCCACTTGGGGTACCGTCGCGAATGAATATTGGTCAGATTTATGAAACTGTTCTTGGGTGGGCAGGTAAAAATCTTGGACGCACGTTTGCAACACCAATTTTTGATGGCGCAACTTTAGATCAAATCAATGAACTCACAGAAGAGGCAGGTATTCCACAATTTGGTCATACCTACCTTTATGATGGAGGAACTGGTGATCGTTTCGATCAACCTGCAACGGTTGGTGTAATCTACATGCTCAAATTGGGGCATATGGTAGACGACAAGATGCACGCTCGTTCTATTGGACCATATTCACTCATTACACAACAACCTCTTGGTGGTAAAGCACAATTTGGAGGTCAGCGTTTTGGAGAAATGGAAGTTTGGGCTTTAGAAGCATACGGTGCTTCGAGCACACTTCGAGAAATCTTAACTGTAAAATCTGATGACGTTGTTGGTAGAGCCAAAACTTACGAAGCAATCGTAAAAGGTGAACCAATGCCAGAACCAGGATTACCAGAGTCGTTCAACGTATTGATGCACGAACTCAAAGGATTAGGATTAGACATCAGATTAGAGGAATAAAAACATTATCATATACCATAAAAAAATGGCAAGAAAACAAGATAATACAACACAAAAGAAGTTTAACAAAATTTCCATAGGTCTCGCCTCGCCAGAGTCTATTTTAGCAGATTCTAGAGGAGAGGTTCTTAAACCAGAAACCATTAATTACAGAACCCACAAACCAGAACGTGACGGTTTGTTCTGTGAACGTATTTTTGGTCCTGTAAAAGATTACGAATGTGCCTGTGGAAAATATAAACGTATTCGCTACAAAGGCATTATTTGTGACCGTTGTGGTGTGGAAGTTACAGAGAAAAAAGTACGTCGTGAGCGTGTAGGGCATATCAATTTGGTTGTTCCTGTAGCGCACATTTGGTACTTCCGTTCTTTACCAAACAAAATCGGTTATCTTCTTGGGTTACCATCTAAGAAATTAGACATGATCATTTACTACGAACGTTACGTGGTGATTCAGCCAGGAACTGCTGTAAATGAAGAAGGTGAACCCGTTAAGAAAATGGATTTCCTTACGGAAGAAGAGTACCTGAATATTATGGAAGCACTTCCACAAGAAAATCAGTACTTAGAAGATTCAGACCCTAACAAATTCATCGCAAAGATGGGTGCAGAATGTCTGATTGAATTGTTGTCACGTATCAATTTAGAAGAATTGTCTTTTGAATTGCGCCACAAAGCCAATACAGAAACTTCAAAACAACGTAAAACAGAAGCATTAAAGCGTCTTCAAGTTGTTGAAGCATTAAAAGATGGCAATCAAAACCGTGAGAACAAACCAGAATGGATGATCATGAAAGCCATTCCAGTTATTCCACCAGAATTACGTCCATTGGTACCACTAGATGGTGGTCGTTTTGCAACTTCGGATTTGAATGATTTGTACCGACGTGTAATCATCAGAAATAACCGTTTGAAGCGTTTGGTAGAAATCAAAGCGCCTGAGGTAATTTTGAGAAATGAAAAGCGTATGCTTCAAGAATCTGTAGATTCACTTTTTGACAACACGCGAAAATCATCGGCTGTAAAAACAGATTCTAACCGACCTTTAAAATCACTTTCAGATTCATTGAAAGGAAAACAAGGGCGTTTCCGTCAAAACTTACTGGGTAAACGTGTCGATTATTCAGCACGTTCTGTAATTGTTGTTGGACCAGAATTAAAATTATTTGAATGTGGATTGCCTAAGAATATGGCCGCAGAATTATACAAGCCTTTCATCATCCGAAAACTGATTGAAAGAGGAATTGTAAAAACTGTAAAATCTGCGAAGAAAATTATAGACAAAAAAGAGCCAGTAGTTTGGGATATTTTGGAAAATGTTCTGAAAGGACATCCAGTACTCCTAAACCGTGCGCCAACCTTACACCGTTTGGGTATCCAAGCATTTCAGCCAAAACTCATTGAAGGAAAAGCAATTCAATTGCATCCCCTCGTATGTACGGCTTTTAATGCCGATTTTGATGGTGATCAAATGGCAGTACATTTACCACTTGGACCAGAAGCAATTTTGGAAGCGCAACTGTTGATGCTTGCATCGCATAACATTTTGAATCCAGCCAATGGTTCACCAGTAACTGTACCTTCTCAGGATATGGTACTTGGTTTGTACTACATGACCAAGTTGCGTAAGTCTACCGAAGACGTAAAAATCAAGGGTGAAGGATTAACGTTCTACTCTCCAGAAGAAGTGATTATTGCATACAACGAAAAACGTGTCGATTTGAACGCTCAAATTCGTGTACGTACCGAAGATTTCAATGATGAAGGTGAATTGACAACACAAATTATTGAAACCACCGTTGGTCGTGTACTTTTCAACGAAAAAGTACCTGCTGCTGCAGGATACATCAATGAAGTTTTGACAAAAAAGTCTCTTCGCGATATCATCCACGGAATTTTGAAAGCAACTTCTGTTCCAGAAACAGCTGCATTCCTAGATGAAATCAAATCATTAGGCTACAATTTCGCCTTTAAAGGTGGATTGTCGTTTAGTCTTGGAGATATTATCATCCCACAAGAAAAGCACGCAATGATCGATTCAGCAAACAAACAAGTTGATGGGATTATGGCCAACTACAACATGGGATTGATTACAAATAACGAACGCTACAATCAGGTGATTGATATTTGGACCTCTACCAATGCCGAGCTTACTGAACTTTCTATGAAACGTATTCGAGAAGATCAGCAAGGGTTTAACTCTGTGTACATGATGCTTGATTCTGGAGCTCGTGGATCTAAAGAACAAATTCGTCAGTTGACTGGTATGCGTGGATTGATGGCCAAGCCAAAGAAATCTAATGCAGGTGGTGGAGAAATTATTGAAAATCCAATTCTTTCTAACTTTAAAGAAGGACTTTCAATTTTGGAATACTTTATTTCTACACACGGTGCTCGTAAAGGTCTTGCCGATACCGCACTAAAAACAGCCGATGCAGGTTACCTAACACGTCGATTAGTAGATGTTTCTCAAGACGTTATCGTAAATACTGACGACTGTGGTACATTGCGCGGAATCACAGTAACCTCGCTCAAGAAAAACGAAGAAGTTGTAGAGAAATTAGAAGAACGCATTGTAGGACGTACCTCATTGGATGATGTGTATGATCCTATTACTGAGGAACTTCTTGTTGCTGCAGGTGAACATATCAGTGAAGCGATTGCAAAGAAAATTGAGGCGTCGCCAATAGATTCTATTGAAGTTCGTTCTGCATTGACTTGTGAAGCCAAAACCGGTATTTGTGCCAAATGTTACGGAAGAAACCTTGCCACTGGAAAGATGGTACAAAAAGGAGAAGCTGTTGGCGTTGTTGCTGCTCAATCTATTGGGGAACCAGGAACACAGCTTACACTTCGTACGTTCCACGTAGGTGGTATTGCAGGAAACATTTCAGAAGAAAACAACCTAGCTGTTAAATTTGATGGTCTGGCTGAAATCGAAGATTTGAAAACCGTTAAAGGAAAAGATAACGAAGGAAACGACGTAGATATCGTCATTTCTAGAACCTCAGAAATCAAATTAGTAGACAAGAAAACAGGAATTGTACTCAGTACAAATAACATCCCTTATGGATCGACTATTTTTGTCAAAAATGGCCAGAAACTGAAAAAAGGCACAGTCGTTTGTCAGTGGGATCCATACAATGGTGTGATTATTTCTGAATTCTCTGGAAAAGTTCGTTTTGAAAACATCGAGCAAGGGGTGACATATCAAGTAGAGATTGATGAACAAACAGGTTTCCAAGAGAAAGTAATTTCTGAATCTAGAAACAAAAAGCTCATTCCTACATTGCATATTGAAGATGGAAAAGGTGGTGTGATTCGTTCATACAACCTTCCAGTAGGAGCCCACTTGATGGTTGAAGACAATGAAAAAATCAATATCGGAAAGATTTTGGTTAAGATTCCTCGTAAATCTTCTAAAGCAGGGGATATTACGGGAGGTCTTCCACGTGTTACCGAATTGTTCGAAGCACGTAATCCGTCCAACCCAGCAGTAGTAAGTGAGATTGATGGTGTGGTTTCTTTTGGTAAAATCAAAAGAGGTAACCGTGAAATCATCATTGAATCTAAAACTGGAGCTGTTAAGAAATATTTGGTTAAACTCTCGAACCAGATTTTGGTACAAGAGAACGACTTTGTCAAAGCCGGGATGCCACTTTCTGATGGTTCGGTTACACCAAATGATATTCTTAACATCAAAGGCCCATCTGCAGTACAGCAATACTTAGTGAACGAAGTTCAAGAAGTATACCGATTGCAAGGGGTGAAAATCAACGATAAACACTTTGAAGTTGTGGTTCGTCAGATGATGCGTAAAGTACAAATTGAAGATTCTGGAGATACCATTTTCCTTGAAAATCAATTGGTACACAAATCCGACTTTATTGATGAAAACGACGATATCTTTGGTAAGAAAGTCATTGAAGATGCTGGTGATTCTGCAACGCTTAAAGCGGGGCAAATTGTTACTGCACGTGAGCTTAGAGATGAAAACTCGATTTTGAAACGTGAAGATAAAACACTTGTTTCGGCACGTGATGCACGTCCAGCGACGGCCACGCCAATTTTGCAAGGAATTACACGTGCTTCACTACAAACGAAGTCGTTTATCTCTGCTGCATCGTTCCAGGAAACTACAAAAGTACTGAACGAAGCCGCTGTAAATGGTAAAGTAGATACACTAGAAGGACTCAAAGAAAATGTGATTGTTGGACACCGTATTCCAGCAGGAACAGGACTTCGTGCCTACGACAACATGATTGTCGGTTCTAGTGAAGAACTAGAATCTTTGATGAAATCTAAAGAAGAAAAACAGGAGTTTAATTTATAAGTTATGAGCGATTCAGAACAAAAACAAAAAGGCCAAATAAATATTGAATTGGATGCTTCGGTTGCCGAAGGTACTTACTCTAACTTGGCCATTATTAACCATTCTGTATCTGAGTTTGTGGTTGACTTTGTCAATATTATGCCCGGAATTCCGAAAAGCAAAGTGAAGTCCAGAATTATCTTGACCCCACAACATGCCAAACGACTTTCTAAGGCCTTGCAGGACAATGTTAAGCGTTTTGAACAAGCTCATGGCGAAATCAAAGATTATGATAAACCACCAGTACCGCTTAATTTTGGGCCTACTGGTCAAGCATAACTAATTAAAAGCCCACAATTCTGTGGGCTTTTTTTATGGGGTTATTTTAAACCCACGCTAAAGCATCTTTGCTCGTGCTGTTAATACGACACAAGCGTTGACGCTTGCGCCTGTCTGCCGACAGGCAGGCCAGCGAGGGGTATTCTATTTGGAACCCGAAAGGATTAACTTTGTTGAATCTTCAATTTCGCGCACCAGCGGGGAATGATTGGACAAAAGAGTGAATAATTTACCAACACTTTTGAAACACCAAGAATTAAAATACGCTGTAGGATTAGTTTTAAGCGCAGTTCTCGTAGGTTTTGTAGGCAATAGATAAGGCATTTTTTTTTGTTTTTTTTACGAATACTTACTGATTTTCAATGCTTTAAACTCCGTTTTTTTGCTGAACAACACGTTTGGAACACTACCCATTTTTACGCCACTTTTTTTTAGAAGAATTGGTAAAACACACTAAAAGTATTGTTTTACACTGGTTTAATAGGGTTAAATTTTTAGTGCACGGCTACTAAAATATTTGGCTTGTGGTGTCAAATAAAAATCCACTTTTCCGAGGTAGAGCCCATAGCAGCCCACTTGATTCACCAACACATGTTTGCCAGCAGCGTTGATTTCTACAGTGGGTTCATTTAAAAAGGTATGGGTATGGCCGCCAATAATAAGGTCAATATCTTTTGTGGCCCGTGCCAAACTCCGATCCGAGACTTTTTGAGGGTTTTTATAGTCATAGCCCAAATGGGATAGGCAAATCACTAGGGCGCACTGCTGTTCGGTTTTTAAAATACGGCTCATGTCTTGCGCAATTTCGATGGGGTTGAGGTATTTGGTTTCTTTAAAGGCATCTTTACTCACTAAACCTTGCAGTTCAATCCCCAATCCAAAAACGCCAATGTTTACCCCATTTTTTTTAAAAATTTTAAAGGGCTGTACATGGGTATCCATCACGGTATTTTTAAAGTCGTAATTGGCTGAAATAAAATCGAATTTGGCGTGGGGCAATTGGGCATACAATCCGTCAATGCCATTGTCAAAATCGTGATTCCCAATGGTTGCCGCATCATAATCGAGCATACTCATAAGCTTAAATTCCAATTCCCCTCCATAGTAGTTAAAATAGGGGGTACCTTGAAAAATATCACCAGCATCCAACAGCAAAGTGTTGGGGTTTTCTTGTCGTAATTTTTGGATCAATGTAGCGCGTCGTGCCACTCCGCCTTTGTTTGCATTTCGGCCATCATTTGGTCCAAAAGGATCAATATGGCTATGCACGTCGTTGGTATGTAAAATCGTTATTTTAGTGGGCTTTTGTTCAGCACATGAAAGGGTTAAACCTCCCATGGAAAGTAGCGCTGTAGAAGCGGCAGTGTTTTTGATGAAGGTGCGTCTTTTCATGCTTAGAATTTTAATTGGTGTACACAAAACGGTTGTCGCGTTTTGGGTTTAAGGTGTCTTTTATGGTAAAATAGTCAATCAATACATTTCGAATTTTATAGTCGATATCAAAAACAGTTTCGCTGTTTTGGAAAAAATCCATCCGGTCACCGCCTTTGTAGAGGTAGTCATTTGTGGCTACATTATAAATTGTGTTGGGCTCAATTTCTTTCCCTTGAACAAGTAGTGTTTTGACGTCCCCCTCACGACTAATTGCTAATTTCATTCCAGAAATAGGATGTGCACGTTGGGCTTTTCTTAAGTAGTCCACCAATTCCATAAGGGCTGTGCCTTTCATCTGTGCAATTACTACTTTATTTTCAAAAGGCATGATGTTAAAAGCAGTTTTCATTTTGATTGGTCCTTTGGGGAGTGGCGCACGAATCCCCCCATGATTGAGCAAAACGAGATCCAAATCTAAGTTATGGCGTTTTTTGAGGATGGGCGCACAGCGTTCAAAAACAGCATCGGCCATAAGGTTGCCCACTGCGGTATTGAGTGCGCCATCAGTTTTTTTGTGTTCCTCAATAGAATAACATAAGATTTCGTTCAATGATGCTTCTAAGCGTTCTATGTAGGGCTTTAAAAACGCATCAATTTCTGTATCCGTTTTTGAGTTTTGATTTATAGCAAGGCGCTCACTTTCAACTTTTTGCGTGGTCTGTGCTTTGTGGCATGCGCAAAACACGAAAATTAGGAGAAGGAATTTAACCGATTTAAGCGTCATTTGTATTAACTTTGTACAGCTATTAAAAGTACATGTTTTTTAAACGAATCAAAACAATATCGTCTGAAAAATTTCTGACCACGGTTCTGAATGCGCGCACAAAACACTATTCATCAGAGATGATAAAAACTGTGGGTATATTATTTAACTATGATCAGTTTGAAGATTATGATTTTTTTAGAACCTTGTTTACCGATTTGGGGTTGAAGGACAATCAATTGCGCTTTATTGCTTTTTATCAAAACGAAAACCATCAGCCAAACAGTTGGGATGCCTCCTACAATGCTTTAGATTTTGATTGGCTTGGGCATTGCAAAAGTTCAGAAGTGGCAGATTTTGTGGAGCAACCCTTTGATACGCTGATTAGTTTTTACAAACCCAACCGCTATGAGTTGAAAATTGTAACAGCCATGTCGAAGGCAAAATTTAAAATCGGGATTTCAAATGAAGATGATCGATTGCATGATTTGATTATCGATGTAGCACTTAAAAATCAAGATACTTTTAAAGTAGAACTTATAAAATATTTAAAAACACTAAAGAAAATTTAAATGAATTCATTAGTAGGTATGGGGGTTGCGTTGGTCACGCCTTTCAAAAGCGATTTGACCGTTGACCATGATGCACTCGCAAAAATTGTTGAATTTAACATAAAAAATGGCACAGATTATCTGGTCATTAGTGGGACAACAGGGGAGAGTGTGACCATTACAAAGGATGAAAAAAAGGAAATTATAGAGACCATCGTTAAAGCCAATGCTGGTCGTCTACCGCTTGTTATTGGTATTGGTGGAAACAATACTGCCGCTGTTACAGAGGAACTTCAAACTACGGATTTGTCGCCTTTTACAGCTGTACTTTCTGTGGCACCTTATTACAGTAAGCCCACACAAGAAGGGCTTTATCAACATTTTAAGGCCGTAGCACAAGCGTCTTCTATTCCTGTGATTTTGTATAACGTTCCAGGACGAACTGCCAAAAATATGGAACCCGAGACGAGTCTACGTCTTGCAAAAGATGTGGACAATATTGTTGCCATAAAAGAGGCAGGAAACAACCCCGAACAGTACAAAACGCTTTTAAAAAATAAACCCGATGATTTTCTTGTGATATCTGGTGATGATGATTTGGTTTGTGATGTTGTATTGGGTGGAGGCTCAGGTGTGATTTCCGTAATAGGACAGGCCTTACCAAAGCTTTTTTCGACCATGATTCACAAAGGAATTTCAGGCGATAAAACAACTGCGAAAGCTTTAGAAGCAAGCGCCATGCCGCTTATCAATCTTATTTTTGAAGAAAATAATCCAGCAGGAATCAAAGCTGTTTTGGAACAACTTGGATTGTGCAAAGACACGGTTCGCTTACCCTTGGTACCCGCTACAGGAGGTTTAAAATTGAAAATTAAAACAGCACTTGCAGCACTGGAATAAAATGTTTCCTTCTTTACAGATAATAAATGTTTTTATTATCCGTTTAAAAAATGTATTTTTGCAACCCATTTTTAAAATATGAAAAAGTTAGTATCAATAGTTTTCGTTCTCTTAGTTTTCAGTGCTTGTAGCGAGTATCAGCGTGTATTGAAAGAAGAGGATATTGCTGCAAAATTCAAAATGGGTACTGCGCTTTATGATGCAGGGAAGTACGAAAAAGCCAACCGCTTATTTCTTCAAATTGTACCAAAATACAGAGGAAAACCTCAAGCAGAAAAGCTGATGTATATGCATTCCAAAGCGTTTTATGAAACGAAAGATTATTTCTCTGCAAATTACCGCATGGAACGTTTTGTAGAGGCCTATCCCAAAAGTGAACGTGTTGATGAAATTGCTTTTTTGGCCGCTAAAAGTTACTATAAATTGTCTCCGATATACGCAAAAGATCAAACGGAAACGGCAGATGCTATTGTAAAACTTCAAGATTTCATCAACCGTTATCCAGATTCTGAATTTTTTGATCAAGCCAATGCATTGGTTCAAGAATTAGATGCTAAATTAGAAAAAAAGGCCTACGAAATTGCTTTGCAATACCACACAACAGGGCCATTCCACAGAGACTATAATTCAGCCATCACAGCATTTGATAATTTTCTTGAGAAATTCCCTGGAACCAAATACAAAGAAGATGCTCTATTCTACAAATTTGACTCTGCTTATCAATTGGCCGTAAATAGTGTCCCATGGAAACAAGCAGAACGAACCGAAAAAGCATTTACTTTTTACAAAAATTTTATACGCTTTTTCCCAGAAACAAAATATTCAGAGCAAGTAGAGTCAATGCACAATGTGTTGCTTGACATCAAAATTAATTTAACACCAAAAAGTTAATACAAATGGATTTAAAAAAAGTAAAAGCACCTGCAACTTCAGTGACGTACAACCGCAATGAAATTGATGCGCCAACAGAGAACATTTACGAGGCGATCTCTGTGATTTCAAGACGTGCAGAGCAAATCAATACAGATATCCGAAAAGAATTAATCGATAAATTGGAAGAATTTGCAACCTACAACGACAGTCTTGAAGAAGTTTTTGAAAACAAAGAACAAATAGAGGTCTCTAAGTTTTACGAGCGTTTACCCAAGCCACATGCGCTTGCAGTGCAAGAATGGTTAGAAGGGAAAATTCACCACAGAAAAACGTCTGACGAGTCCTAAGACCAATCCTATGTCTATTTTACGCGGCAAAAATATCCTCCTAGGCATCACTGCTGGTATTGCTGCGTATAAGACTGCTTTTCTTGTCCGTTTGTTGGTCAAAGCTGGCGCCGATGTGCGCGTGGTGATGACGCCTTCGGCCAAAGAATTCATTACACCGCTCACCCTTTCAACACTTTCAAATCATCCTGTTTTGTCTGATTTTACAGATGATGAAGATGACAATGCTGTTTGGAACAACCATGTTGAACTCGGTCTATGGGCCGACTTGTTTGTGATAGCACCTGCTACCGCCAACACCCTGTCAAAAATGGCCTCTGGGAACAGCGATAATTTTTTGATTGCTACCTATCTTTCTGCAAAATGTCCGGTGTATTTTGCACCCGCTATGGATTTGGATATGTACAAACACCCTACCACACAAAATGCTTTAGAAACGCTTCAGTCCTACGGTAATATTTTAATTCCTTCTGCTTTTGGTGCTTTAGCGAGTGGCCTTGTTGGTATGGGACGTATGGCCGAACCCGAAACTATTGTAGAAACCATAGAGCACCATATTCTTGAAGGACTTCCATTGTATGGTAAAAAATTTCTAGTCACTGCTGGACCCACACATGAAGCCATCGATCCGGTACGCTATATTGGCAATCACTCGTCTGGACGTATGGGTTTTGAAATTGCCAATACTGCAGCACAAATGGGCGCTGAGGTTACGCTTATTACTGGTCCAACACATTACAAAGCACACTACGCCACAATTCAAACCATTCCCATCACCAGTGCACGGGATATGCACGATGCGGCACACCAATTTTTTGATGAAGTTGATGTTGCAATTTTATCCGCTGCTATTGCAGATTACAGGCCAAAATTTCCTTCGACTTCCAAAATAAAAAAGAAAGCATCAGCACTGACCTTGGAACTTGAAAAGACAGAAGATGTGCTTGCTTCTCTTGGTGAAAAAAAGAAAAATCAACTCCTGGTTGGATTTGCTTTGGAGACCGAAAATGAAGTTGCAAATGCAATAAAAAAGCTTAAAGCTAAAAATTTAGACTTAATTGTACTAAATTCGTTAAATGACGATGGCGCAGGTTTTGGTGGATCTACAAATAAAGTCTCTATATTTGATAAAGATTTAAATCAAACAAACTACCCCTTAAAGTCAAAATCTGAAGTCGCTGATGATATTATTAATGAACTTATAAAACGAATGCATGCGTAATTTTATAACTTATTGGACACTATTATTCACGGGCTTTGTCTTTGCGCAAGAGCTCAATTGCAACCTTGTGGTCTATGCTCAACTGACTGGAAATGAAAATGTTCAAGTGTTTAAAACTCTTGAAAAACAACTCAATGAATTTGTCAACAATACTCGATGGACCAATAAACCTTTTGCCCTTGAGGAACGCATCGATTGCAGTATGATCATCAATATAAATGATTATGATTCGGACACTTTTAAGGCCAGTATTCAGGTGCAGTCTGTCCGCCCCGTACACAATTCTACCTATGTAAGTTCGGTTTATAATTTTAATGATAAGGATTTTAATTTCAACTATCTGGAGTACCAGAATTTAAATTTTAATCCAACACAATTTCAATCCAACCTAATCTCTGTACTCACCTTTCATATCTATATGATTCTTGGGGTTGATGCCGATACATTTGAACTTAATGGGGGGGACGAATATTATGCGCAAGCGAGAGATATAGCCAACTATTCGCAAAAAGGCAATGTTTCAGGATGGGCACCTCCAAAAGGGGGTGATCAAACGCGTAGAGTGCTCATTGACAATGTTTTGTCCAAAACCTATAGTGCCTACAGAACAGTGCTTTACCAGTACCACCGCGAAGGGTTGGATGTCATGGCAAGTGATGTCAAAAAAGGAAAGACTGCAATAGCTTCAGCCTTGATGGGTTTCAATGATTTACACAAAAGACGCCCAAATTCATTTTTAGTGCGCACTTTTTTTGACGCTAAAGCTGATGAAATCTCTGATGTTTTTTCAGCAGGACCAAATGTGAAAATCACAGAACTTGTATCTGTCCTCACTAAAGTAGCCCCCATGCATACCAAAAAATGGGGTAAAATAAAATTCTAAAATTAATCCATTGTTAGCTCAACTCTACATAAAAAATTATGCATTGATCGATGAGCTTGATGTGCGTTTCGATGATGGATTGACCATTATTACAGGAGAAACTGGCGCAGGAAAGTCTATTCTTCTCGGTGGTTTGTCCTTAGTTTTAGGCAAAAGAGTCGATTTTTCGAACATCAAAGACGGTACAAAAAAGAGTATCATAGAAGGCACATTTAATGTAGAGAATTATAGTTTACAACCCTTTTTTGAGGCCCATGATTTGGAATATGAAATAGAAACCATCATCAGACGTGAAGTTTTACCCTCGGGGAAGTCTAGAGCTTTTGTGAATGATTCTCCAGTTACGCTTCACGTTTTGGATGCCCTTGGGCGACAACTTATAGATATTCATGCGCAACACGAAACCCTATCTTTGACCGATGATGCTTTTCAATTTCAAATTATTGACGCTTTAGCTCAGTCTCATTCGCTGCTAGAGGATTATAAATGTACCTTAGAGGATTATAAAAAAAATCAAAACGTGTTGCAAACATTCCAAGAGCAACAGCTACAATCGAAAAAAGATCAGGATTACAACACTTACTTGTTACGCGAACTCGAAGAGGCGCAGGTTTTGGGACTGGATTTAAAAGCGTTAGAAGCACAATATGAACAATTGAACAATGTGGATTATATTCAAAATGAGTTGCAATTTGCCCAGCAAGTTTTGAATAACGATGAAATAGGGGTGTCTGCCCATCTTTTTGAGTTAAAGCAGCGGTTCAATAAATTGAAAGATATATCGGAAGTGTATGCGTCTCTTTTTGAGCGTGTGCAAAGTGTACATATTGAATTGGATGATATTTATGCAGAAATTGAACACCACCAAAATACGCTTGAAGCCAATCCACAACTGTTGTATGATACCGAAGTTCAGCTCAAAAAAGTAAACGATTTGTGTGCCAAACATAATGTACAAACCGTCGAAGAATTAAATGGTGTTTTCAATGATTTAGAACAAAAAGTTGCGCAACTTACAAACTTGGATGCACAAATTGAAGCTGTACTTATTTTGTTGAATAAAAATTTAAAAAAACTAAACAATTTATCTTCATCCTTGACTAACAAACGAAAAGCGGTATTGACCAATCTGGAAGATGAATTGCACGTACTTCTAAGTGCTTTGGGTATGCCCAATGCAGTATTTAACATCGAACTTCAGCCAGCGTCAACGTTTTTGGCCAACGGAAAGGATGAGTTGCTCTTTTTGCTAAAAGCCAATAAAGGAGGTAACTTTTTATCGCTGGATAAAGGTGCGTCAGGAGGGGAACTTTCGCGTATTATGTTGGCCGTAAAATATATTTTATCCAAGCACCAAAAATTGCCGACCATCATGTTTGATGAAATCGACACCGGTGTTTCAGGTGAAATTTCGAACAAAATGGCGTCCATCATGCAAGACATGAGTCAGTATATGCAAGTGTTTACCATTACCCATTTGCCACAAATAGCGGCTAAAGGTGCTCATCATTTTAAAGTTTTTAAACAAGATCGTGGCGCAACAACAGTTACGCAGTTGAAAAAGTTAGATGCTGATGAACGCTTGCAGGAAATAGCACAAATGTTGGGTGGAAAAGAAATAACAGAAACTGCAAAGCAACATGCGCAACAGTTGTTGAATTAGTAGTATATTTGCCCACAAAATTAGATACACTTGATAATAAAACAATATTATGGCACATCAATTACTTAAAGGAAAAAGAGGAATTATTTTTGGCGCTTTAGATCCCAACTCTATTGCGTGGATTACAGCAGAGCGTGTACATGAAGAAGGCGGAACTTTTGTGCTGACCAATGCACCCATTGCAATGCGTATGGGCGCTATTGATGAATTGGCCAAAAAAACAGGCGCACAAGTGATTCCTGCCGATGCCACTTCTTTAGAAGACTTACAAAATTTAGTTGATCAGTCGGTGGAGATTTTAGGCGGTAAGTTGGACTTTGTATTGCATTCCATTGGAATGTCGGTCAATGTGCGTAAAGGTCGTGCTTACACCGATCAAAAATACGATTGGACGCAAAAAGGAACCGACGTTTCTGCCATGTCTTTTCACAAAGTGATGCAAACCCTTTACAAATCCGATGCGATGAACGAGTGGGGGAGTATTGTCGCTTTGTCTTATATGGCTGCACAACGTGTTTTTCCAGATTATAATGATATGGCCGACAATAAAGCGTATTTGGAAAGCATAGCGCGTAGTTTTGGTTATTTCTTTGGACGTGATAAAAATGTTCGTGTCAATACTATCTCTCAATCACCTACGCCAACAACAGCTGGCAAAGGAGTAAAAGGATTTGACGGCTTTATTGCTTATGCTGAAAAAATGTCACCACTCGGAAATGCCACAGCTTTGGATTGTGCTAACTATACCATCACATTGTTTAGCGATTTGACCAAACGTGTTACATTGCAAAACCTCTACAACGATGGTGGGTTTAGCAACATGGGCGTGAGTGATGCGGTCATGGATGCCTTTACTGAAAATGACGTATAAAACACCAATTACTGAATACACAAAAAACCTACAGCAAAGCTGTAGGTTTTTTTATGTTTAAGCTCTAAGTCTTAAAGATTTCATATTTTCTTGTTCACAATGTTGCATTATTATTTGTTGTTTATCATTGTATTTTAACCATTCATCGTATTTGTTTTGTTTAATTTTTTAATTTTAATATTAAACAATATATTAGTATATCAATTAATCAATTATTTTATTATGAAAAAATTTTACTATTTACTTTTAACACTTGCGGTATGTTCTATGTCTTATGGGCAAGACATGGTCATAACTGGTGTCTTTGATGGACCGCTTTCAGGTGGAACTCCAAAACTTATTGAAGTGTATGTTATTAATGATATTGCCGATTTATCAACTTATGGTATTGGTAGTGCAAACAACGGAGGTGGATCTGATGGTCAAGAATTGACTTTTGCAGGCTCCGCCACTGCAGGAGATTTTATTTATATTACTTCTGGCTACGAGGCCGAACTTATGACTTATTTCGACATTGAAGCAGATTATGTAAATTCTGTTGCAGGTGTCAATGGTGACGATGCATTGGAGCTTTTCTCTGAAGGAGTTGTTATTGATACCTTTGGAGATATTAATACCGACGGCAGTGGGACACCCTGGGATTATTTAGATGGTTGGGCCTACAGAACTGATTCTACAGGTCCAGATGGTGCTACTTTCACAGATTCAAACTGGATTTTTAGTGGAGCTAATGCAGTTGACGGTTGTAGTTCAAACTCTTCGTGTTCTTCAGTGTTTCCTATTGGAACCTTCACAAATGGTACTGTTTCTGATCCATCAACATGTGACCATACATTTGTCATGATTGATTCTTATGGAGATGGATGGAACGGCGCTTCTGTTGATATTTTAATAAATGGAGAAGTACTTGTTGAAGGAGCTGCCGCAGTAAGTGCGGGAGTCAGTACAGGTAGTACAGAAAATTTAATTTTCCAAGCTGCAACAGGAGATAATATCACTTTATCTAACTGGCAGAGTGGTTCTTATAATTCTGAGATTTCGTGGGCCATTTTGGATAATGAAGGAACTGAGTTAGCTTCAGGATCATACTCTGATGCTGGTAGTGCAGTTGGTTATTGTGTTCCGCCACCAACATGTAATCATACATTTGTTATGAATGATTCTTACGGAGATGGATGGAATGGGGCTTCTGTTGATATTTTAGTTGATGGAGAAGTACTTGTTGAAGGAGCTGCCGCAGTAAGTGCGGGAGTCTCTACAGGTAGTACAGAAAATTTATTATTTGAAGCCACAGAAGGATCAACAATTACTTTATCTAACTGGCAGAGTGGTTCTTACAATTCTGAGATTTCATGGGCTATTTTAGATGGCAATGGTACTGAATTAGATTCTGGATTATATGATGAACTTAGTGAAGTTACTGCTAATTGTACGCCTCCTAGTTGTGCCAATTTATCTGACTTAGTTGTATCAGCTATAACTACTACTGGAGCTTCTATTGGTTGGACATCAAGTAATGATGGAGATTCTTTTGAATACCAAGTTGTTGAAAGTGGCATTGATCCTACAGAAACAGGAACAACTACATCAGATAACCCATTAACCTTAACAGGCTTAGCTTCTGGCACATCATTTGATTTTTATGTTAGATCTTTGTGCGCTGATGGAAGTATTAGTGAATGGGTATCTGTTTCATTTGCAACTCAACCTGCATGTGGTGATACTGTTACTTATTGTTATGACAATGGAGTGTCTCAAATATTCGATGCTTCTGTTGATAATGATGGTGATTACATTACAGTCTCCATTGTTGAGGGCGATACAGAATTGTCTTATGATGATTTAGTCATTTATGATTCATCAGATGATTCTGGAACTGAACTCTATCGTGCAAATGGTGATCATGCTGGTGTATCAATAACCTCCACCACTGGAGTTATTTCAGTATGGGTAGAAGCTGATAGTTCTGTTAGCTGTCTTAGTCCAAGTTCGTGGTCGGGTCTTCCAGACACTTCACTTGTAATGGATATAACCTGCGCACCACCACCAACATGTATAGAGCCTTCAGATCTTACAGTATCGGATATCACACCAACAACTGCTTCAGTTAGCTGGACTGCTAATAACACTGAAACAGCTTGGGAATACCAAGTTGTTGAGAGTGGAGTAACTCCAGCTGAAACAGGAGATGCGACTTCAGATAACCCACTGGCGCTTATAGGATTGACTGCAAATACTACATATGATGTATATGTGAGAGCAAATTGTGGTGATGATGGAACGAGCGAATGGGTTTCGGTAACTTTTACAACTGAACCTGCACCAATTGTTCCTAACTATACAAATGACTTCAGTACTTATCCAGGTGAATTCTGGACTGAAGCAGAGGGAACAATAGCAGCCGGACCTTCTGGGACTACTTCTTTATGGGGTACTGGTAATTTTGCACATGGATCTGATGCTCCAGCAGCATATATAAATATTTACTTTACTAATAGAGATGAATGGTTAATTTCTCCATCATTTGACCTTAGTGGAGTGAATTACTATTTAAACGTCGATGTAGCTGCAACTGAATATTTATCATCTTTCAGTTCTGCCGACCCTGTTGATGCAATTTGGGGAGTTGATGATTTTGTTACCTTGATGGTTTCTGAAGATGGTGGTTCAACATGGACTGAATTATACAGATGGGATGCTAATAACAACCCTGGCGTAGCTGGAGCTGCAATGCCAGAAATTGATTTGTCTGCCTATACAGGCCTTGCTAAATTTGCTTTTTATGCCGAGAGTACTGAGTCCAATGAAGATATTGATTTCTTTGTAGACAACTTCTCTATCACTTCTACTTCATTAGGTCTTGAAGATGTTGATACATCATCTAACTTCACATACTTCCCGAATCCTGTGAATGATGTATTGACTATCAAAGCACAAAAAGCCGTTGAAGATATAACCGTCTTCAATATGCTTGGGCAGGTAGTTAAGCGTCAAGCGCCTAACACTATGAATTGTACTGTAGATTTATCTACAATGCAGTCGGGTGCTTATTTTGTACAAGTTTCTATCGACAATACAGTACAAACCGTACGTGTCTTGAAAAAATAATTTTTCTCGAATCCATGCATAAAAACTCCGCTTCTGCGGAGTTTTTTTATGGCTTATTTTTAAAACGAATAATTCATTTGCATTGTGTAAATTTGTGTCTATGATCGCCAGTGATTTTTCTTTTATCGTGCCTGTCTATAACCGCCCCGAAGAAGTACGTGAGCTTTTGGAGAGTTTTTGTACCTTAGAAGCGCCCAAAACTTTTGAGGTCGTTATTGTAGAAGATGGTTCAACTTTAGACGCACGTTTGATTGCGGAGCATTTTTCCGATCAGCTCAACATCAGTTATTATTTTAAAGACAATACAGGACCAGGGCATTCGAGAAATTACGGTATGGAACGTGCTAAAGGAAATTATTTTATCATTTTGGATTCTGATTGTATTTTACCCAAACACTATTTGACCGAAGTCATTTCATTCTTAAATGCCACTTATGTTGATTGTTTTGGTGGCCCAGATGCTGCACAAGATAATTTTACGGAGTTGCAAAAAGCCATAAATTTTTCCATGACTTCTGTGCTGACAACAGGGGGAATACGAGGCGGAACTAAAGAAATTGAGGGCTACGAACCCCGAAGTTTTAACATGGGGATTTCTAAGGAGGCCTTTTGTGCTTCTGGTGGATTTGGGGCAATTCACCCAGGGGAAGACCCAGATTTGTCCATTCGACTCAAAGCGATGGGATACAAACTCTGTCTTATTCCAGAGGCCTTTGTCTACCACAAGCGCCGAATTTCGTTTGAGCGTTTTTTTGTGCAAGTGTACAAGTTTGGGCAAGTTCGTCCAATTCTCAACAAATGGCATCCCCATTCCAAAAAATGGACCTATTGGTTCCCCACAGTTTTTATGTTCGGGTTTTTTACAGGTCTTATATTGCTGTTTTTTGAGGTTTACATCGGCGTTTTTATCTATGGTGCATATTTTTTATTGGCTTTAATCTTGGCCTTTCAGTCCACCTTAGATTTTATTGCAGCTATTTTGAGTATCCCCGCTATTTTGATTCAATTTTCCGGCTATGGTTGGGGGTTTTTAAAGTCTAAAATAAAACTCTTTTTGTCGCGAAAATCCGAGGAAGAATTATTTCCAAACTTATTTTTTAAAATCCATTGATGAGAAAGATTTTTGAATATCTACGCCAAAAAATTCGTGCAAAACGGCTCAATGTTTTTGTGTTGTTTTTGCTGTTGGCGTTCTTTATTTCTTTACTCTCAAAATTGACGAGTCCAACGACCCACACCTTACAATTTGAACTTCAGCCCACAAAGTTGCCTGCACGTGTTCTACTTGTTGAAGATCGCTTGCCTATTGTCGATGTGACCATCACGACCAATGGGTTTAGTTTGTTAAAATATGCCTTTAAAAAACTCAAATTGAATATTGATTTTTCGACACTTCAAAAAAATGACACCGTTTATTATTGGGACCAAAGTATACATCATGCGGAAATTACAAAGTATTTCAACTCCAACACCATTATTGAAAATATTCGTCCAGCAGCATTAACCTTTGCGTATGCGACCCAATTTGCCAAAAAAGTTCCTGTAATAATCAATTTGCAGCCAGAGTTTGTGGTGGGCTATGATTTGAAAAGCCCTTTGCGTTCCCAACCAGATTCCATTACAATCGTAGGACCAGAACAGTATTTAAATGCCATTGATGCTGTTGCAACGGAAGTACTTAAAAAGAACGCTGTAAAAACTAATATAGATGTGGTTTTGGATTTAAATATTTCCGATTTCCCTTCTTATTTGAAATTTTCGACGACCCAAGTACAAGTGGTGGGTGCTGTCGATAAATTTACTGAAGGTACTGTTTCCGTTCCTGTTCAATTGGTGAATTTGCCAGAACATTTGGTAGTTTCTATTTTTCCAAAAGAAATTCCTGTGGTGTACTATACAAGTTTAAGTACTTATGATGCTATTACAACAGAAGACTTTCGTATTGAATGTGATTTTAACACCCTTGATCGTTCCTCAAATGTTATGATTCCAAAATTGGTTACTTACCCCAATGCGGCAAAAACAGCAGTACTACAAATCAACAGTCTAGAATATGTAATCACACAAAAAAATGACTAAAATTTTAGGACTTACTGGAGGTATTGGAAGTGGTAAAACGACTGTTGCTGCATTGTTTCATGAACTTGGCGTACCTGTCTATAACGCTGATGATGAGGCCAAAAAATTGATGAATGAATCCCCAAAAATAAGAACTAAACTTATCGAGCTTTTTGGTGCTAATGCCTACAGCGATGGACTGCTGAATCGACCCTATATTGCTCAATTGGTATTTAAAGATAAAGAAAAATTGACTGCGTTGAACCAAGTTGTTCATCCTGAAGTTGCGGCACATTATGCGGCATGGTTATCGCGGCAAACGCATCCTTATGTGCTAAAAGAGGTTGCTATTTTGTTTGAATTAGGGGCTGAAGATCAATTCGATTATATTCTCACGGTTACCGCACCAAAACAAATGCGTTTGGAGCGCGTGATGCAACGAGACGATAAATCAGCCGACGAAGTCCTTTCAATTATAAATAACCAGTGGGATGAGGACAAAAAAATCCAAAAATCTGATTTTGTAATTCATAATATTGATGTTCGTCAAACTAAAATTGAGGTAGAAAAAATCAATAATGAAATTCTTAAAAAATTCACATAAATTATGAATTTTAACATTTTGGTTAATAATTCGTTAAAAGTAACTTAAAACGTTCTTAAAAAATGTAGTTTTACATCATGAATAAGAAGTTGTTTTCCATCTTGGTTATACTGATGAGTCTTTCACTGATTGGAATCATTTTTGTGCAGGCCTACTACATTAATTATTCATTAGAAACTAAGGAAGATCAGTTTGCATTTAATGTAAAAAAAGTGCTGAGTTACACCTCCAATCAAGTAACAGATATCGAGTACAACAAATATGTTGTTGCGCTTAATGCCCTTATTGCAAGGGGACAAGAGCCAGACACAAGTGCCATAAGAAGCATTAGAGTATACAAACAAAATCAAGAAGCCAACCAAATAATTGTTTATGATACAGGAGTAAAGGAAGAAAACTATACTATACCATCCAGACAAGAT
The DNA here is from genome assembly GCA_038138145.1 of Formosa sp. GTDB lineage: Bacteria > Bacteroidota > Bacteroidia > Flavobacteriales > Flavobacteriaceae > UBA3537. The sequence goes on along the minus strand of JAYQDD010000005.1, from coordinate 172,938 downwards.
AACGGATCGGATAGTCTTAACTTTAAAAAAATACAAGGAAAAACCACTCAAGAAACCTATACCTTTTCGGGAATAGATGGTCAAGGGATGCCCAATTTGGAGTATTCTTTGACTAAAGTGCTTAATATGGATCGTCTTCAAAAAGCGACTTTCGAAGCACAATACAAAGCAGAAATTCGAAATACGCCCATCGAAGAACGTGTTTCTGCAGCGACAATCAAACGTCTACTCGATCAAAAATTTAAAGAAAATAATATTAATATTACTTATGAATTTGCCATTTTAAAGGAAAATACCCCAACCCGTATTCAATCCGAAAATTTTGAATCCACACTTGTTCCTACTATTGGTGTTCCTATTTTTTTGGATGAAAATGGTGAAAGCGAATATGGTTTATACATTAATTTTCCAAGAAGAAAAAGCTTCATTATGTCCTCGATTATTGGGATGACATCAATGTCAATTTTGTTTACAATCATCATCATTATTGCCTATACAAGTGCTTTGTATCAACTGATTCAACAGCGTAAAATATCACAAATGAAATCGGATTTCATCAATAACATGACGCACGAATTCAAAACACCCATAGCCACTATAAATTTAGCTTTGGATGCCATAAAAAACCCGAAAATTTTTCAACATGCCGACAAAGTAAAAAATTACTTATCCATGATTAAAGAAGAAAATAAACGAATGAATGCTCAGGTTGAAAATGTATTGCGTATCTCTCAATTGCAAAAAAAGCAATTAATCATTAGCAAAGATCGTTTAAAATTACATGATTTAATTCTAGATGCCATTACACATGTAGAGCTTATTGTCGACGATAGGAAAGGGTACATAAAAACGCACTTTAAGGCCTCAAAATCATCTATTCTGGCCAACAGCACCTATTTTACAAATGTCATCGTCAATATTTTAGACAATGCTGTTAAATATACCGATGGCCCACCAAAAATAGACATCATTACAGAAAATGTAGGCAACAACATTGTGATGCTCGTAAAGGACCAGGGTATAGGTATGAATAAAGCCGTACAAAGGAGAATTTTTGAAGAGTTCTATAGAGAACACACAGGCGATGTTCATAATGTAAAAGGACATGGTCTTGGATTGGCCAACGTCAAAAGAATTGTAGAAAATCATCAAGGAACAGTCACTGTCGAAAGTGAAAAAGGAAAAGGTAGTACCTTTATTATAAAATTACCACTAATTGCATAAAGTCATGGAAGAAAACACAAAACGCATTTTACTTGTTGAAGACGATCCAAATTTTGGAACTGTCCTCAAGGAATACCTGACCATTAATAACTACGATGTAGTTCTTGCCAAAAATGGTATGGAAGGCTATGAAAAATTTAGAAAATCTGACTTTCATCTCTGTATTTTGGATGTCATGATGCCTTACAAAGACGGTTTTACATTAGCTCAAGAAATCAGAGAAAAAGACCAAAATGTGCCTATTATTTTCTTGACGGCAAAAGCACTCAAGGAAGATGTACTTAAAGGGTATAAAGTTGGTGCAGACGATTATTTGAACAAACCTTTTGATAGTGAAGTTTTGTTGGTGAAAATCCAAGCCATCATCCAGCGCAAGACCGTTGAAAGTGTGGCGGACAGCAATCAATTTGAGTTTGAAATTGGAAGTTTTAAATTGAATTCTAAACTCAGATTTTTGACGCACAATGGAGATACCCAAATTAAACTTTCTCCGAAAGAAAATGAATTGTTACGTCTTTTGGCATTGCATCTCAATGACCTTATGCCAAGAGAAATTGCATTGACCAAAATTTGGCGTGATGACAACTATTTTACTTCGAGGAGTATGGATGTTTATATTGCTAAACTGAGGAAATATTTGAAACTTGATCCGAAAGTTGAAATCCTAAACATTCACGGAGAAGGATTTCGTTTAGTGATCAATTCTTAAGTGAAATTAGAGTGCTGAGTTGATGTATGCTTGAATGTCTTCAACAGCTGTGCTAAAGTCAAACCACTTGATTTTGTCTTGTTTTTTAAACCAAGTGAATTGTCTTTTGGCAAATCGTCTTGTGTTCTTTTTGATTTCTTCTACCGCAAATTCGAGGGTACAATTACCATCTAAATATTGAAAAAGTTCTTTGTACCCTACTGTATTTAGTGCATTTAGATTTCGGTGTTCAGCTACGGATTTCACTTCATCTAAAAGCCCTTGTTCCATCATCATATCAACACGCTGATTGATGCGCTCGTACACCACGGAGCGTTCTGCTGTTAAGCCAATTTGAATGGTCTTGAACTTGCGTTTATTTTTTTCTTTACCCAAAAAACTACTGTACGGTGTTCCAGTTCCTCTATAAATTTCTAATGCGCGAATGACCCTGTGTGGATTTTTGATATCCATGACTTCATATGCTATAGGGTCATGTTTTTTTAGTTCATCTTGTAGTGCAGTAAGCCCTTGAGTTTTTAGTTCTGAATTCAATTGTGTTCTAATCTCTTCATTTACATCTGGAAAATAATCCAATCCATGAACAACGGCTTGTACATACAATCCAGAACCACCAACCATAACTACAACTGGTTTTTGAATGGAGTCAATACAATTGATGGCCTCACGTTCAAAGTCACCAACACTATAAGATTCGGTAATCGATTTGTTGTGTATAAAGTGATGTGGAACTGCTTTTTGTTCATCCAAAGTAGGTGCTGCAGTACCTATAGGGATTTCTCTATAAAACTGTCTAGAATCTGCAGAAATAATTTCGGTTTGAAAAGAAGTGGCAAGTTTGATGCTCAAACTGGTTTTTCCTATCCCTGTGGGTCCAACAATAGAAATAAGTGTTTTATTCATCATCGATTTGCTGGCCACATTTATGACAAAATTTGGCATTATCGGCATGGTACGATTCCATACAGTTGGTACATGAATGTGTGTTTTTTGGAATGCTTTTGCGTTCGGATCTTGTCATTTCTGAGGTAACTATTCCTGTAGGAATAGCGATGATTCCGTAGCCCAAAATCATGATGAGCGATGCTATAAATTGTCCCAACGAACTCATAGGTGCTATATCGCCATAACCAACGGTGGTAAGGGTTACAATGGCCCAATAGACACTTCTGGGAATACTGGTAAATCCACTGTCTTTGTCCCCTTCAATTAGATACATGACTGTGCCTAAGATTACACACAAAACTAAAACAAAAGAAAGAAATACAGCAATTTTTACACGGCTACGTTGGAGTGCTCTACCAAAATTGGTGCTTTCGCCAATGTATCGTGTGAGTTTCAATATGCGAAAAACACGTAACAAGCGTAAGGCCCGAATAGCAACAAGAGAATGAGTTCCAACGACAAACAAAGACAAATACTTAGGAATAGTCGAAAGAAAATCGACGATGCCGTAAAAACTAAAAATATAAGCTTTTGGGTTTTTTACGCATACAATTCGAGCAATGTATTCTATCGTAAACAGTATGGTAATGATCCATTCGAGAGTATCTAAAATACTAAAATAGGTAGTGCCTATATAATCTACACTTTCTAGCATCACTAAAATGATACTCAAAATGATGAACAACAACAAAACAACATCAAATAATTTTCCAGCAGGGGTGTCTGCTTCATAAATGATTTCATGAAGTTTTCTTTTCCAAGAATGCTCTTGATTTTGGTCTGACATACTTCAAAAGTACTAAAAAACTTTAGTCTTACAGAGTTATAACTTTCAATCTTTTATTTCGACGCATATAACTTTGTATAATGTGTTGCGCATCTTTGTTGTGTTCTAAAGGGGTAATGAGTGTCGCTAAAATATCAATATTGGTAATTTGAAAGTTCAAATTAAAATAAGTAAACCCTCTTAAAATTCCTTCATCCACCCAAACTGCACTGCGTTCATCTATAGCTCTTCCTTGATCAATTATAATCATGCTTTTGGTTTTAAAACTATGCTTTTCAATGATGTTTTCCACTCTGGTGTTGTAACGTTCTATTTGTTCTTCACCCACACAAGCGCCTTCGCATTCCTTGATGGTATAACCAAAACAACCATGTTTTGATTTGTACAAACCACATAGTTTTTGACACAAATTGTACTTTTCAACCATTTTGTTCATAAAGCTTTTTCCACTTTGAATGTTTGAAAAAGTTGTAATGGGTTTTATTTTCCCATTAATTTTTTCAATTTTTAGGTTTAAGTATCCATTTTCATCCAAATAATGAAACAGACCATGGGTGAATACAGTTCTGCGCAACGCACGATTGAATTTTGGTTTATGGTGTTTTATTTCTTGACTCTCTTTGAGCAAAGCCAAGAGTTCACTTCCTGTTTTTTCGTAGGTAACAGTGGCTACTTCTAACTGTATTTTTTTTGATTTAGGGGTTTCCCCAACAAAATGCTGACTGATTCTGCTTTTTATGTTTTTACTTTTGCCTATATAAACGATATTCCCATCGATGTCATGAATATAGTAAACACCTGTTTCAGATGGTAAACTGTCAATTATCTCGGTGAGTTTTGGTTCCATTTGACGTTTTGGTTCCAACCGAATTGCTGACTTAATGATCTCTTTTTCAATATCTTTAGTCATCAACAATTCAAAGAGTTTTGTGGTTGCCAGTGCATCCCCAGCAGCACGGTGACGATCACTAATAGGAATGCCTAATGAACGCACCAATTTTCCTAAACTATAGGAAGGAAGGTCAGGAATTAGTTTTTTGGAGAGTTCTACGGTACACAAATTTTTTCGCTCAAATTTAAATCCCAATCGGTCGAATTCTAGTTTAAGTATTCTGTAGTCAAATTTGGCATTGTGTGCAACAATGACACACCCTTCAGTAAGTTCAACCACACGTTTGGCCACTTCATAAAATTTGGGCGCATTGCGCAGCATTTTACTCGAAATCCCTGTAAGGTTTACTACATAAGGTTGTATAGGCCGTTCAGGATTTATTAAGCTAATGAATTGATCAACTATTGCATGACCATCATGTTTGTAAATGGCAATTTCTGTAATACCTTCTTCATTGTATTTGCCTCCAGTAGTTTCTATGTCAACAATTGCGTAAATATTATCTTGTATTAATAATTTCGTGCCCCAAAAATATGACTTCCAACACGAATCATTGTGCTGCCACAATCAATGGCTATTGAGTAATCGCCACTCATTCCCATCGATACAATGTGCATTTGTTGCTCTATGTTTTTTAAACGATCAAAAGTCGATTTTAATGTTTCAAATTCAGTACGAATTTGGTTGGTATCGTTTGTAAAACTCGCCATCCCCATAACCCCCACAATATTGATGTTTTTTAAATTATTTAGTGCTGAAGACCTAAGTAAATTTTCAGCTTCATTTACAGTCATTCCAAATTTAGAATCTTCCTCTGCGATTTTTATTTGCAACAGACAATCGATGCTGCGGTTGTGTTTTTGCGCTTGTTTATTTATTTCAGTTAACAATTTCAAACGATCAACTCCATGAATCAAATCAACAAATGAAGCCATATATTTCACCTTGTTGGTTTGTACATGGCCAATCATATGCCACTGTATATCTTTTGGCATTTGTTGGTGTTTTTCTGCCATTTCTTGAATTTTGTTTTCTCCAAAAACGCGTTGTCCCGCATGGTATGCTTCCATCAAATCAACCACGGGTTTTGTTTTGGATACGGCGACCAAAGTCACCTGTTTTGGCAATACAGATTTTAGCTGTTGAAGACGTTGTTTTATATTCATTTTAAAATTCATAAATGGTCATGCCACTCCTTAATTTTGGATAGATGTAGGTGCTTTTAGGCGGCATAATCAGATCATTATCTGCAATGGCTTTTAGTTGATGGATTTGTACTGGATTTAATCCAAATCCCACGGCGTACGTCCCATTGTCAATATGTTTTTTGATCCATTGCATTTGATCTCTTTTGTGTGTGTAAACCAAGCGCTCATCGGTCCGAACATTTTTGATACCCAAAATAGGTTTCAAAATTTTTTCTTGCAAAATATAAGCATCGAGTTCATGAAGAGGAGAGTGGGGTTTTTCAAAACCCTTCAGCAAAGATAGTGAATAAAATTGGCCTTCTAAATACATGCAAAACCCGTTGAATTTTTTAGAAGATTTAAATGATTTTAGGGGGGTAATACTAAAGTTTACCTCAATTTTTTTTAAAAAGTCACCAACAGATAGCCCGTTTAAATCCGTTACAACTCGATTGTATTCCTGAATAATTAAATCATCTTCAGGAATAAGAAAAGCCATAAAAAATTGTGCTTCTTTAGTGTTGGGTTCATCTTCTGAAAGCAACGCAGATGATGCCGATCGGTGATGGCCATCAGCAATGTACAGAGCATCAATGTTTTTAAATCCCTCACGGATAATTTCTATTTCCTTATTGTTGGTAACATGCCATAATTTTTGGGTTTCCAAATTAGAAATTTCCAGATTGACTGTAGCCGGTTGTTTTTTAATATTATGAACTACATCAGCAATAGAAGTTTGATTTTTGTAGGTTAATAAAACAGGTTCGGTATTAAAGCGGGTTGTTTTTAAATAATTTTTAAAAATAGTTTCTTTGCTTTGAATGGTATCTTCGTGTTTTCTGATGTGTCCTTTTTTGTAATCTTCAACACTAGCTGCCGCAACAATTCCCGTAAAAGTCTGATGATTAATATTAATTTCTAAAACGTAAAACCCTTCTTGATCGTCTTTGATTAAAAGGCCTTCGTTTTTAAACTTATGATATTGCTTTTTGACTTTTGTGTAGCGTTCTTTACTTGCCGTTTTTTTCGGACTTTTAATATTCGACTTTATGATTTGAAGAAAAGAATTGGGTTGGTTTTTTAGCGTTGTTTCAAGTTCGTTTTTTTCATACAATGCAACAGTTTTGCTGCAAAATTCCATAGCAATGGAATGATTCGGTCGAACTGCACAAAAAGGTTTGATGTGTGCCATAAGCTGTTAGATTTTTTGGGGTGTTGAGCAATATTTTATAGAAAGCGATTAGCGGGAACTACAGCTTTTCGTTCTTTACTGTAATTATAGAATCCTTCTCCTGTTTTTTTACCGAGCTTACCAGCTCTTACCATATTGACAAGCAATGGATTAGGTGCGTATTTTGGGTTTTTAAATCCATCGTGCATGACTTCCAAAATAGACATACAAACGTCCAAACCAATAAAATCGGCCAATTCTAAGGGCCCCATGGGGTGTGCCATACCCAATTTCATTATGCCGTCTATTTCAAGCACTCCACTTACACCACTTTGCAGGGTTTCAATGGCCTCATTAATCATCGGCATTAAAATTCGGTTGGCCACAAAGCCAGGATAATCATTCACCAAAATTGGAGTTTTGCCAATTTTTTTGGTAAGATTAACAATAAATTCAGTAACCTCTTTATCGGTGTTATAACCATTGATGATTTCCACCAACGGCATGATGGGAACGGGATTCATAAAATGCATCCCAATCACTTGATTTGGTCGTGCTGTAATGGCGGCGATTTTTGTGATGGATATAGACGAAGTATTGGTCGCCAAAATAGTATCTTCTGGGCAAGCCTCATCCAATGTCTTAAAGATTTTCAATTTGAGCGCTTCATTTTCTGTGGCTACTTCCACCACTAGACTTGCATATTCGACGCCTTCAGTGATGTCTGTAAAGGTGGTGATGTTGTTTAAAGTCTCTGTTTTTTTCTCCTCTGTAATTACATCCTTTTGAATCATTCGATCCAAATTTTTAGAAATGGTTTGTACTGCACTTGATAGCGCCGATGGGTTGATGTCAATCAGTTGTACTTTGTATCCAGACTGTGCAAATGTGTGCGCAATTCCATTGCCCATTGTGCCAGCGCCTATAACTGCTATATTTTTCATGATTTAATTTTTTTAAAAACAATCTATAATTCGGTGTGCTAGTTTGAGTGCGTTTGCGCCGTCGCGTAAGGTTACAATTGGTTTTGTATTGGTTTCGATGGCTTCTGCAAACGTTTCCAACTCATCCAAAATCGCGTTATTGGGGCTAATTTCAGGGTTTTTGAAATAAATTTGTTTTTTTATCCCCTCTGCATTTTGCAAAATCATATCGAAGTCTCCTGGTTGTTCGGGTGCATCTTTCATTTTTACAACTTCAACCTTTTTGTCCAAGAAATCTACACTAATGTAGGCATCTTTTTGAAAGAAACGACTATTACGAAAGTTTATCAAGGAAATTAAGCTTGCGGTCACATTGGCTACACAACCGTTTTCAAATTCGATACGTGCATTGGCAATATCTGGAGTTTCACTAATGACGGATACTCCACTAGCATGAACGGCCAACACTGGAGAATCCACTACACTGAGCACAATGTCAATGTCGTGAATCATAAGGTCAAGGACAACAGGGACATCCGTACCTCGTGGATTGAATTCCGCCAAACGGTGGGTTTCAATAAACATTGGATTTTTGATTTCAGATTTTATGGCTTTGAACGCAGGATTGAAGCGCTCGACATGTCCAACCTGTCCACGCAAATTGTTGTCTGCAACCAACAAACGAATATGTTCGGCTTCTTCAACGGTATTTGTGATGGGTTTTTCAATAAAAATGTGCTTTCCTTTGGTGATGGCTTTGATTGCACAATTGTAGTGCGAAAGCGTAGGCGTTACAATATCGACGACATCTACAGCATCTATAAGTGCATCGAGTTGTTCAAAGTATGTGTAGTTGAATTCTTTGGCGACGCTTTGGCCATTTGCAATATCGGGGTCATAAAAGCCAACTAGATCATATTTTTCAGATTGTTGAAGGAGTTTTAAATGAATTTTTCCTAAGTGACCGGCACCTAATACGCCTACTTTTAGCATGTCTGTTGATTTTTGGACAAAATTAAAGATTTTAATGGTAATCCCCCAAATTTGTGCTAAAACCTTGTGTTTAAAAATTCTTTTCCTGTTTTCATTTTAATCTCAATTTTCTTTACTTAATTTTGGGTGTGAAATTATACAAGTTTGATAGATTCATTTAAACACAAAGGGCTACGCCAAAAATTAGTTGATTTGTTGCTTACAAAAGGCATCAAAAATGAAGCTGTATTGGCTGCCATTGGTAACGTGCCTCGACACTTGTTTATGGACTCTAGTTTTTTGGATCATGCTTATCAAGACAAGGCCTTTCCAATTGCCGCAAATCAAACCATTTCTCAGCCCTACACCGTAGCATTTCAGACAGAACTTTTAGAGGTAAAGCCCAAACACAAAGTGTTAGAAATAGGCACTGGAAGTGGTTATCAAACTGCTGTTTTGTGTTTGTTAGATGCTGAGGTTTATAGTATAGAACGCCAGTTGGAATTGTTTAAGAAAACGAGTTTGTTTTTGCCTAAAATTGGCTATGTGGCCAAACGGCTTATTTTTGGAGATGGTTATCAAGGACTAGATGAAGAAGCGCCTTTTGATCGGATTTTGGTTACTGCGGGTGCTCCTTTTGTGCCTAAACCCTTATTGGCACAACTCAAAGTAGGTGGTCGTTTGGTAATTCCCGTGGGTGAAAAAGAACAAATCATGACCTTGTACATTCGTTCGAGCCCAAAAACTTTTGAAAAGCACGAATTTGGAGCATTCAAATTTGTTCCAATGCTTGAGAATAAATCCTAAAAATTAAGTCCAAACATAAGCGCTTCATCAACAGCACCATTGGCATAAGAACGCACATAGTCTAGACGTAAAAAGCGGTATTTTTTCCATCCTAAATTACCCAAACCAATATTGAATTCTTTGTAGGGACTTTGGCTTTTAGTAGCAATGCCATGAACACCAAGAATGAGGTTATAGTTAAGTTTATTAATCAAAGGAATTTTACCCAAAATGTAGCCTTTGAAATCATGCTCTGCATGGTACTCAAAATAATCATTTGAAGTGCTGTAATCGTAGTAGTCCAAGTTTTTGAAACTAGATAAATAATTCCCTTTTGTATTCACATGGGTTAGGTTACCATTAAAGTGTATGTAGTCCATAAACGCGAGATTTTTGTTGCCAAAAAATGTACCGCCAACAAAATTGTACTTCAAAATACCAGTCGTTTTTAGATTTATGTCTTGCCGAAGACGCGCAGTCAAATGATCAAAATTGTATGCTGATTCGCTAGCATTGAACCCTTTTTGGTAGTAGAAACTTAGTTTCGGATAATCATCATTACTGATGTTAAATTTCACATCCGGATAACTCATAAATTTCTCACCAAAGCGGATGTCTATTCCCAGATTAAATTTAATTAAATCATGGTTTATAAATGGAGCAGTACCGAAGTTGTTAGGTGCTAAAGGATTGTTGCTCTTATAGCGGATATTGTCAATAGGTATGAGCGTGTAATCCGTGGTGTTAAACAATGCTTTTCGGTTTTCGTAAGCCAATCGCGTCGAGAAGCGCAGACCATTAAATACTTCTGCTCGGTAGCCAATTTCGGCAAATGCTCTGTCGTATATTTTCATAAAATTACGTTCAAAGAACAAAGTACTGATGTCATTGTGTAGGTTTGAAATTGGGTTTGATCGATTAAATTGTTGTGCTCTTACACCAAAATTTGCCCACACTGTTGCATCGTTTATGGCATTGAATTTATAGCGCCCCCCAAGTGTGCCACGCAAACGTTTGGTTTCTACGCTATAATTCAAACCGCCAAAAATAGAAACATAATTTTTGTACTCATTATAGCGTTTCGTAAAATTAGCATTGACCGAGATGTTGTATCCTTGCACCGTATTGAAATGAATACCTTCTAGTGGACCAGAGATGCTAAACCTTTTTTTATTATGAGAATCATTAAAACTATACCCTGTTAATACATCTAAAATTTTGAACCGATTATTTTTTTGGTCTACAGAGTCGAGATAAACTTTAGAAGATCGTTTGGTTTCAATACTATCGCGGCGCACATAGTCTTTAGATTCTTCTTGGGTGAGGGGGACAGGGCGTGTATCTCCCCAGTAGGAATCGTCTTTTTTGTTGGCGTTTTTTTCAAAAACTAAAATTTCATTTTTATTTTTTTGAATTTCAACTACTGGATTTAAATCGTAATTGGTGTAGTTGGCTACAAAACTTCCATCGCCTTTAAATCCAAGAAAACTGTAGTCAAAATCAATAGTTTGCGCACGAACTAACCACTGCTCTGTGGCCTTGTCAAAAGTCAAGTTTTGACGAATCCTAATTGTATCTGCTGGGGGTACTTGAATTTGATTTCCTTTGACTTTAATATCGATTCCATACAATGCCCAAGTGTCCTCTATAATAAAAATACTCCCCGAGAAAACGCGATCGTTTTCACGTTTTGGAATGATGTTTATTTTATGGATTAAATGTCCTTCATCGTCATAAAATTCGCCTTCCAATTTGTATTTGTAGTAGTTAAAAGCATAGTCGGCAATAGGAGAGATAATATCATTATTGATGTTCACCGTGTTATTGTACAAATTAAAGTCCACATCCATAGCCGAATTGAAACTCATTCCATTAGAATCTCCACTAATTTTGGATGCTGTGACTGTTTCAAAAAGTTCTGGTTTTAAGTATTTTATTTTGGACATGGTTTCGGAGAGGTACAGAATTCCTGTTCTCGTAGAGTCCAAAGCACCATCGAAATCTCCAAGTTCTTGCCCCATAAATTTTTCTGGTGCATCAACAATTCGTATTACCCCTTTAGAATAAAAATCTGCTGTAAAGGCATTTAACTTTTCTAAGTGGAACTTACGTTTTGCAATGGCCGCTCTAATGATACGATTGGCAGGATTTTCTTGCGCATTAATGACCACTTCCTTGAGGTTAATGTTTTCTTCTTCCAAAACCACATCTAATAGAAAGGGGAATGTTTCAATGTCAACAACTTTAGTTTGGGTTTTGTACCCCAAAAACTGAAAAACAATGGCATAACTACCAGGTTTTGAGATATTTAGCTCAAACTGACCATCTTCATTAGAGGTCGTACCTTTGTAGGTGTTTTCAATAAAAATATTGACATAGGGGAGTGCTTCGCCTTTTTGGTCTGTAACACTGCCTCGAATTTGGCTTTGTGTATACGTAGTAAATAATAGCAATACAATGAGGAGAGGGTTTTTCATAAAATTTTCTTTTTAGGACTTGAAATTCTTTTTGACGCGGTCCAAATTTCTTTTATTGTCTCGGTCTTTGATGGCTTCACGTTTGTCAAATAATTTTTTCCCTTTAGCCAATGCAATTTGAAGTTTTGCAAAGCCCTTTTCATTGATAAAGAGTTTCAAAGGAACGATGGTAAGCCCTGTGTTTTTGACTTCTTTTTCAAGTTTTTTGAGCTCTTTTTTGTTTAATAAAAGTTTGCGCTCTGCTTTGGGTCGGTGATTGAAATGATTACCATGATCGTATTCTTGAACAGTCATATTGATCACAAAAAGTTCGCCTTGTTCATTAAATTCACAAAAACTCTCTGCAATAGAAGCTTTACTGGCACGAATCGATTTGATTTCTGTTCCAGTAAGCACAATACCTGCTGTGTACGTATCCAAAAGATCGTACGAAAAACGTGCTTTTTTGTTAAGAATATTTACAGACTTTTTCATTTCAGTTCAAAACTAATCAAATAATCAATTGATATCTCAATGCTGTTCAATAATTTTTTTGATTAAAAAAAGCAGCACCAGTGTATTGCTACACTAAGCACCGCTTTTCCAACTAACCAACATACTATTTAGACGAAAAGAATCTGAATTTGTTACAATTCTTTAGGGATATTTTCTTTTTGATTTCTAAAGACCAATGCATTGTCGAAAGCATCCATCAAGATTACGCTATTTGAATTAATTTCTCCAGAAAGAAGTTTTTTACTCAATGTATTGAGCAGTTCTTTTTGCAATACACGTTTTACAGGACGCGCTCCATACTCTGGCTGATATCCTCTTTGTGCGAGATAGCTAATGGCTTCTGGGCTTGCATCAAAAATAACGTCTTGTTCTTGTAAAGTTTGTGACAAGTTTTTCAATTGCAGTTTTACAATGGATTTTATGTGTTCTTCGCTCAATGGGTTAAAAATAATAGTGTCGTCTATTCGGTTTAGAAATTCGGGACGCACCATTTTTTTTAACAATCCTAAAACCTCAACTTTTGCGGTTTCCATTGCTGATGCATCACCTCCTGAAGCTTCAAATTTATCTTGAATAAGTTCACCACCAATATTTGACGTCATGATGATGATGGTGTTTTTGAAATCAGCTAAGCGCCCTTTATTGTCTGTCAATCGACCTTCATCGAGCACTTGAAGAAGAATATTGAACGTATCGGGGTGCGCTTTTTCAATTTCATCCAAAAGAATTACAGAGTAGGGTTTTCTGCGCACAGCTTCTGTAAGCTGACCACCTTCATCATACCCTACATAGCCCGGAGGTGCACCAACAAGACGACTTACCGAATGTCGTTCTTGGTACTCGCTCATGTCAATTCTGGTCAATGCATTTTCATCATCAAATAAATAGGCAGCCAACGTTTTGGCTAACTCTGTTTTTCCTACACCAGTTGTTCCCAAAAACAAAAATGTTCCTGTCGGTTTTTTTGGGTTTTGAAGTCCTGCTCGACTTCTTCGAACTGCGTCACTCACTGCGGCAACGGCTTCTTCTTGTCCAACCACTCTTTTGTGCAATTCTTGTTCTAGATTTAATAATTTTTCTCGGTTGGTACTCATCATTTTTGTGACCGGAATACCTGTCCACTTTGCAACGACTTCTGCAATGTCTTCGTAGGTCACTTCCTCCTTAATGAGTGCAGAATCTTGATTTGCCGACAATTTTTTTTGTGCGTCTTCCAAGTGTTGTTGCGCTTCTTTGATTTTACCATAACGCAATTCAGCTACTTTCCCATAATCACCTTGTCGTTCGGCTCGTTCCGCTTCAATTTTCAATTGTTCAATCTCAGATTTTGCAGATTGAACCGTATCTACCATCTGCTTTTCATTTTGCCACTGCGCCTCAAGGGTATTACGTTCTTCCTTGAGGTTGGCCAATTCTGAGCTTAGGGTTTTTAGTTTGTCTTTGTCTTTTTCGCGTTTGATGGCTTCAATTTCAATTTCTAACTGCATCACTTTACGGTCCAAAACATCCAATTCTTCGGGTTTCGAATTGATTTCCATTCGTAATTTTGAGGCCGCTTCGTCCATCAAATCAATAGCTTTGTCAGGAAGAAATCGGTTACTGATGTAGCGTGAAGATAACTTCACTGCGCCGATGATGGCTTCATCTTTGATGCGTACTTTGTGGTGTGTCTCGTATTTTTCTTTAATTCCACGTAAAATAGAGATAGCACTTTCTTGATCGGGCTCATCGACCAGTACTTTTTGAAATCGGCGTTCAAGAGCTTTATCTTTCTCAAAATACTTTTGATATTCATCCAATGTTGTTGCGCCAACCGCTCTGAGTTCTCCACGTGCCAAAGCTGGTTTTAAAATATTGGCAGCATCCATAGCGCTCTCGCCACCACCAGCACCTACAAGGGTGTGAATTTCATCGATAAACAAAACAATATCACCACCACTTTGGGTGACTTCTTTTATGACGGATTTTAGGCGTTCTTCAAATTCACCCTTATATTTTGCTCCAGCAATAAGCATCCCCATGTCCAAAGCAAATACTTGTTTTTCTTTTAAATTTTCGGGAACATCTCCTGCGACAATGCGGTGCGCTAGGCCTTCGGCAATTGCTGTTTTACCAGTCCCTGGTTCGCCAATCAAAATGGGGTTGTTTTTTGTTCTTCTCGACAGAATTTGTAAGATGCGTCTGATTTCTTCGTCGCGCCCAATGACTGGATCTAAACGGTTATCTCGCGCCAATTGATTTAAATTTTTGGCATATTTTTCTAAAGCATTATAATTATCTTCCTGGCTTTTTGAGGTTACTCTTTCGCCTTTTCGAAGTTCGGTAATACTCGCTTTTATATCTTTTTCGGTAGCGCCTTGATCTTTTAAAATTTGTGCGATTTTACTGTCGGACTTGAAGATGGCCAAAAATAAATCTTCAATGGAGACAAAGTCTCCGCCAGTGTTTTTTGCAATTATATTTGCCTCTGTCAGCGTTTTAGCTGTTGTTTTGGAAAGCATTTGATCGGCGCCACTCACTTTTGAGAAGCGTTCAAGTTCTTTGTCAACAATTTGGTTTAATAGTGCCGTATTGATGTCCAGTTTTTTAAGTAAAAATGGAATCACATTTTGATCCACCTCCTGTATTCCTTTAAAGAGGTGTTCGTTTTCAATATGTTGGTGTCCAAATTGTCGTGCAATTTGTTGCGCTTGTTGTAGCGCTTGTTGTGTTTTTATTGTATAATTGTCAAAGTTCATAATGGGTTTTTTTGATGCTTTGCTCAATTTTCTTACCATAGCAAAACTTCAGACAAATCGACATATTTTTAACTAAAAAACAGACATTTAGTCATGTTTCTAATGCTAAACAGCTATAATTATGGGGTTATTTGATGGATTTTTAAAGAATAAAACAATGGATTGGCCTGGTTCAAACTTAGAAACCATGGCGCAGTTTGAGGCACTGATGGCGACTTCATTTACAGTTCCACAACTCATTTTTAAACACTCCACGCGTTGTAGTATTAGTCGGTTTGTGTTGAATGAGTTTATGGGTTCATACAGTTTTTCCGAGCAAGATTTCGGTGCTTGGTATTTAGACCTACTGAGCTATCGTGCTATTTCAAACGCAATTGCACAGCAATTGGAAGTTACTCACCAATCGCCTCAACTTTTGGTCATCAAAAACGGAAAAGTGGTTGCTCATGCTTCACATGAGCAAGTCAATTCCCTTCAACTTTCCAGTTTTCTGAATTAAGCGCCTAATAAATCCTCAAGAATCTTGTTGAGCTTAGTACTTGATGGACGCGGAGCATCTGGGTCGATGATATTTCCTTTAGGGTCAATGAGAATAAATCTTGGAATCCCCGTCTTATCAATCTTATATTTTTTTATGAAATCTACGTCCCATCCATTGCCTGTGATGAGTTGTGTACCCGTTAGGTTTTTGTCTTTCACCATGGCGCGCCAATCCTTGTATGCTTTTGCCATTGTACCACTACGGCGGGCATCGTCTACAGAAATACTGATGAATTCAATATTTTTGTCATGAAATTTTTGTTCTATTTTTTTTAGATAAGGAATTTCAACTTTACACGGACCACACCACGTTGCCCAAACATCGATGTACACATATTTTCCTCTAAAATCTTTTAAGGATGAGGTTCCTCCGTTATAGTTTTCATAATTTTTAAAAGTTGGAGACGGTTTACCAGCGAGTTCTTTTTTAAGCGCATTTTGACTTTCATAATATTCCAAATAACTCTTTTTCATTTTATCAAATCTTTCATCGTCTTTCAAAAAATATTCGCTTTCAATAGATGAATAATCAGATTTTAAAGATTCGTAATCTGCTCTTAGTTTATTGAAAGTATTTTTAACTTCTTCCGGACTTTGATATAAAAGTTCAGCGTTTAGGTATTTTTCTTGAAGTAAAGCGTATGCAATAAGAAAATTACTTTTGTCGGCGTCATCGCCTTTAAACTTGAGGGTTTCATCAAATTCTTTGGTATCTAACGTAAAAGAGGTGGAGTTTCCATTTTTTAAGAAAATTGTTCCATATTCACCGCCATCGTAAAAACTGTAGCGGCCTTCTTCAACCTTTAGTGTATCCGAAAAGGTTCCATCGCTCTGGACGGAAATGACTTTTATGTATCCATCTCTATTACTGACAACAATACTGTCTGAGTTTGGATGAGTGATTTTTCCTGAAAGTTCGGCAAAATCCTTTGGTTTTTGACAACCAAAAATTAGGACGCCTATAAAGAGTGAAAGTACATAGGTATTTTTCATGATTTATGTTTTAGGGTTAAAAATAAATATTATAACAAATATAAAGTTTTTTTTTATTCTGTGATTTTTCTAAAAATAGTCTTCGACGTATAGGTTTTTTTTGGTCCGCGAACCACATGGATAATTTCAAAATGCCCATCGGGGTAGAACGCGTAGGAGGAGGCATAAACGTCTTGAGCACAAAAGTGTGTGGCCTGTGCGCGTAATGTTCCGTTTTCATTGTTCAAAACAATGTTTTGAAATAATTTTGTAGGCGTTTCAAAAAAATATACCGCAAACCCGTCTGGGCTTGGTTTGTAGATGTATTTTCGGTTGGATTGTAGTTTTTTTCCATCCGACAAAGTCATTATACCTTTTTCGCTGTATTCAAATTCTGATGTGTTTTTTTTTATAAAATCAGCAGTACCACTAACTTTAGATCCGTTGTCGTAAGACCGTTTAAGACGCCATTGGCCAGTAAGGTCATTTAAAATAGAAGAATTCGTCTTTTTTTTTGAAGAATGATGCACTTGATTTTTTTCTTAAACGCTGGAAGCGGCATGATTTTCAAAATTAGACATAATAAATTAATTGCATTAAATATTTGGAAATATTCGTTTAAAAATGCAATTTTGAGAGATTCCTTAAGCCTAATGATGCACCGAATAACTTCCAAACCTTTAGATTTTTCTACCCTCAATGATTTGATTACAAATCAGTATTCTATTGAGTTATCTGATAAGGTGCAAGAACAAATTGTAAAGTGCAGAACGTATTTGGATCAAAAAATGCAGCGTTCAGATGAACCAATTTATGGGATTAATACTGGATTTGGCTCTTTGTGCGATGTACAAATCAGTACAGATCAATTGACTCAACTTCAAGAAAATTTGGTGCGCTCTCACGCCTGTGGAACAGGAAATTATGTACCACAACCCATTGTGAAACTCATGCTTTTGTTTAAAATAAAATCACTGGCCAATGGCCATAGTGGAGTACATCTTTCGACTGTTCAGCGGCTTGTTGATTTTTATAATTTGAATCTGTTGCCTGTGGTTTATACTCAAGGTTCTCTGGGGGCTTCAGGGGATTTGGCGCCTTTGGCCCACGTTGCTCTGTGTCTTATTGGCGAAGGTGAGCTTTGGCACAATGGCGTTGTAAAACCCACTCAAGAGGTTTTAAAAGCCCTTAATTTAAATCCTGTTAAACTTCAGTCCAAAGAAGGACTCGCATTGCTTAATGGCACTCAATTTATGTCGGCTTATGCCATACACTGTTTATTGAAATCTTATAAACTTTCTTATTTTTCTGACCTTGTTGGCGCATTATCGTTGGACGCTTTTGGTGGTCGATTGGAACCCTTCGATCCCTTAGTTCAATGGGTTCGACCACACAAAGGACAACTCCTTACGGCTCAACGGATTAATAATTTTTTAAAAGATAGCCCTTTAATGAATCAAGATAAAATTCATGTTCAGGATCCCTATTCATTTCGTTGTATGCCTCAAGTTCATGGGGCAACAAAAGATGCCTTGGCTCATGTTTCTTCTGTTGTGCTAACGGAAATTAATTCGGTTTCAGATAATCCAAATATTTTTGTGGATGCCGATAAAATTATCTCAGGAGGGAATTTTCATGGCCAACCCTTAGCTTTGAGTTTGGATTTTCTCAAAATTGCCATGTCAGAACTTGGTAGTATTTCTGAACGTCGAACATATCAATTGATTTCTGGTCAGCGTGGATTGCCATCATTTTTGGTAAAATCACCAGGACTGAATTCAGGCTATATGATTCCTCAATATACTGCAGCAAGTATTGTTAGTGCCAACAAACAACTGGCCACACCAGCGAGTGTAGATTCTATTGTATCTTCCAATGGGCAAGAAGACCACGTGAGTATGGGGGCAAATGCCGCTACTCAGGCATTTGAGATTGTCGAGAATGTAGAACGAATTTTAGCCATTGAATTGATGAATGCTGCACAGGCACTGTCTTTGCGCACATCAGAAACCTCTCCTTTTTTAATGCAGTTTTTAGCGTCTTACCGAAAAGAAGTTGCATTTACAGAATCTGACAAACCGCTCTACAGAGACATACAAAAAACCATCACCTATATGCGTTCACTTAATTTTGATAATGATGTGCTTTTTGAACGTTTTAAGGCATAAAAAAACCCTGCGTTTTGCAAGGGTTTAGTCTAAACTAAGCTGTTTTTACTTTTCTTCAGATTTTTGGGTACTGGTGATTTTGATTTTAAGTTCAGTATCATTTTTACCAATATCCATAGTGATACTATCGCCTTCTTGGATATTAGATTTAATAATTTCTTCAGCTATAGCATCTTCTACATACTTCTGAATGGCACGCTTGAGTGGTCGTGCTCCGTACTGCTTGTCAAACCCTTTCTCTGCGATAAAACTACGCGCTTTTTTGCTGAGTTTTAAGTGGTATCCAAGTTCTGCAATGCGCTCCAAAAGTTTCGCTAATTCGATATCAATGATTTTGTCAATGTCTTCTTTTTCAAGGGTATTGAATACAACAACATCATCTATTCTGTTTAAAAATTCGGGAGCAAATGCTTTTTTCAATGCATTTTCAATCACCCCACGTGCATTTGCACTTTCTTGCTGTTTTTGAGCAGCGGTACCAAAACCAACACCCGTCCCGAAATCTTTTAGTTTTCGAGCACCAATATTAGAGGTCATGATGATGATGGTGTTGCTAAAGTCAATCTTGCGTCCTAAACTATCGGTCAAAAATCCATCATCCAAAACCTGAAGCAGCATATTGAATACATCGGGATGCGCTTTTTCTATTTCATCCAAAAGAATGACGGCATAGGGCTTTCGCCTCACTTTTTCAGTGAGTTGTCCGCCTTCTTCGTAACCGACATATCCTGGAGGTGCACCTACCAGACGAGAGATGGCAAACTTTTCCATATACTCACTCATGTCAATGCGGATTAAAGCATCGGTACTATCAAACAATTCGCCTGCGAGTACTTTGGCCAGTTGTGTTTTTCCAACGCCTGTTTGCCCCAAAAATATAAATGACCCAATGGGCTTGTTGGGGTCTTTAAGCCCCGCACGATTTCTTTGAATAGCTTTGACCACCTTAGAAACCGCCTTGTCTTGGCCAATTACTTTTCCATTGATAAGCTCTGGCAACAACGAAAGCTTGTTGCCTTCTGTTTGTGCAATCCGATTTACTGGAATACCAGTCATCATTGAAACCACTTGAGCTACGTTTTCTTCAGTTACAATTTCTCTATTTAATTTAGATTCTTCTTCCCACTTATCTTGAGCTTCGGACAAACTTTTTTCTAGTCTTTTCTCGTCGTCGCGAAGCTTTGCAGCTTCTTCATATTTTTGTTTTTTGACAACAGAGTTTTTGGTTGCACGTACGGCCTCAAGTTCGGTTTCGAGTTCTACAATTTGTTCTGGAACATCAATATTTGTGATGTGCACACGCGATCCAGCTTCATCCAAAGCATCAATCGCTTTGTCTGGAAGAAAACGATCAGACATGTAGCGGCTTGTCAATTTAACACAGGCCTCAATGGCTTCGTCTGTATAGTCTACATTGTGGTGTTCTTCGTACTTATTTTTGATGTTGTTCAGTATCTCAATAGTTTCATCAACAGAGGTTGGTTCGATAATAACTTTTTGAAAACGTCGTTCCAAAGCACCGTCTTTTTCGATATGTTGTCTGTATTCATCAAGTGTTGTAGCGCCCACACATTGGATTTCTCCTCTTGCAAGAGCCGGTTTAAACATGTTAGAAGCATCAAGACTTCCTGTTGCGCCACCAGCACCAACAATGGTATGAATTTCGTCTATGAACAGGATCACATCGTCATTTTTTTCTAATTCATTCATGACCGCTTTCATACGTTCTTCGAATTGGCCTCTGTATTTTGTTCCTGCAACCAAACTCGCTAGGTCTAAAGTGACTACGCGTTTGTTGAAAAGAATTCGAGAAACTTTACGTTTTACGATTCTATTGGCAAGCCCTTCAGCGATTGCTGATTTACCGACTCCAGGTTCTCCAATAAGCAAAGGGTTGTTTTTCTTTCTTCGGCTCAAAATTTGTGAAACACGCTGAATTTCTTTGTCGCGGCCTACCACAGGATCAAGCTTTCCTTCTTCGGCCATGGCCGTAAGGTCGCGTCCAAAATTATCCAAAACAGGCGTTTTAGATTTTTTGTTTGTTTTGGTTGATGATGTTTGGCCAAAAGCACCTAAATTTTCCTTATCTTCTGTGGGTTCCTCTTCGGAGAAAGACTCTGCTTTTGGCGTATCGATATAATCATCATCACTGCTAGTAATCATGTTTTTGAACTGTTCTTTTACATTGTCGTAATTCACTCGTAATTTGTTGAGCAATTTTGTAGTAGGATCATTTTCATTCCTCAAAACACACAGCAGCAAATGAGCGGTATTGATTGATTTACTTTGAAAAAGTTTGGCCTCTAAAAAAGTGGTTTTTAAGGCGCGTTCTGCTTGTCGCGTCAAGTGTAGATTTTTTTTCTCATTTGCGGCAACATCAATATTAGGGTTTGCAGGGCTTAAAATTTCTACTTTACGACGTAGTTGGCTAAGGTCAATATCAAGAGCATTTAAGATTTCTACTGCTTTGCCGTGACCATCACGAAGTAAGCCCAGCATCAAATGCTCGGTTCCGATAAAATCATGTCCAAGACGTAATGCTTCTTCTTTACTGAAAGAAATCACATCTTTAACTCGGGGTGAAAAGTTGTCATCCATAGAAAAATATTTTGTATAAAAATACGAATTTTATAAATCAATATTCAAAAACTATACCTCAAATAAAATTTGATACTACAAATGATATTAAAAACTATTAAAAATCAAAATTTTTATGCTTGTATTTATTAACGCTTAACCTCTTAAAATTGTTGATAAAATACCCTAAAAAAAACCACTTTTTTTGAGGTCAAAAAAAAGGTTTGTTTTATATTAGCTTGAATATAATAATTGCAATAAAATCAACCTATGATAGAAGGAGAAAAATTAATTCCCATAAACATTGAGGATGAAATGAAATCGGCATACATCGACTATTCGATGTCTGTTATTGTTTCAAGAGCATTACCTGACGTTCGTGACGGCTTAAAGCCCGTTCACCGTCGTGTTTTGTACGGAATGCACGAGTTGGGTGTAAAGTCAAATTCTGCACATAAAAAATCGGCGAGAATTGTTGGAGAAGTGCTTGGTAAATACCACCCGCATGGCGATACTTCAGTGTATGACACTATGGTTCGTATGGCCCAAGAGTGGAGTTTACGCTACATGCTCGTGGATGGTCAAGGGAATTTTGGTTCAATTGATGGCGATAGCCCTGCAGCGATGCGTTACACGGAAGCAAGGATGCGAAAAATATCTGAAGATATGCTTGCAGATATCGATAAAGAAACGGTAGATCATAAACTTAATTTCGACGATACCCTGCAAGAACCAACAGTTTTGCCAACACGTATCCCTGGATTGTTGGTTAATGGGGCTTCTGGAATAGCGGTTGGTATGGCCACCAACATGCCGCCACACAACTTATCTGAAGTTGTAGATGGAATCAATGCCTATATCGATAACAATGCCATCGAAATTGATGAATTAATCACGCATGTCAAAGCACCTGATTTTCCTACAGGAGGAATCATTTACGGCTATGACGGCGTGAGAGAAGCGTTCAAAACGGGACGTGGTCGTGTGGTCATCCGTGCCAAGGCGAATATTGAAGAAGTTAATGGGAGAGAATGCATTATTGTCAGTGAAATTCCATATCAAGTCAACAAAGCAGACATGATTAAGAAAACTGCTGATCTTGTCAATGATAAAAAACTAGAAGGAATTTCAACCATTCGTGATGAATCTGACCGCAACGGAATGCGTATCGTGTATGTGTTGAAACGAGATGCTATTCCAAACATTGTGCTCAATAAATTATTTAAATATACAGCACTTCAATCCTCATTTAGCGTTAATAACATCGCTCTCGTCAATGGTCGTCCAGAAATGTTGAATCTTAAAGACATGATTCATCATTTTGTTGAGCATCGTCATGAAGTTGTGGTGCGCAGAACTACTTATGAGTTGCGCAAAGCTGAAGAACGTGCACACATCCTTGAGGGATTGATTATTGCTTCTGATAACATTGATGAAGTCATTGCAATCATTCGTGGCTCATCAAATCCAGATGAAGCCCGTCAAAAACTTATCAAGCGTTTTGAGCTGAGTGAAATTCAGGCCAAAGCCATTGTAGAAATGCGTTTGCGTCAGCTTACGGGATTAGAGCAAGATAAATTGCGTTCTGAGTTCGAAGAACTCATGAAAACAATTGAGAATTTAAAAGATATTTTGGACAAAAAAGACCGTCGTATGCAAATCATCAAAGATGAATTGGTGGTGGTCAAAGAAAAATATGGTGATGAACGTCGTTCTACCATTGAGTATGCTGGTGGCGATTTGTCTATTGAGGACATGATTCCTAACGAGCAAGTGGTGATTACAATTTCTCATGCCGGATACATCAAGCGGACTTCGTTGACGGAATACAGAACACAAAACAGAGGAGGCGTAGGACAAAAGGCCTCTACCACTCGAAATGAAGACTTTTTGGAACACCTTTTTGTGGGGACAAACCACCAATATATGTTGTTTTTTACCCAAAAAGGAAAATGTTTTTGGATGCGTGTTTATGAAATTCCAGAGGGCAGCAAGACGTCCAAAGGCCGCGCTATTCAAAACTTAATCAATATTGAGCAAGACGATAAAGTCAAAGCATTTATTTGTACACAAAACTTAAAAGATGAGGAGTACATCAATGCGCATTATGTGATTATGGCGACCAAAAAAGGACAAGTTAAGAAAACCTCTTTAGAACAATATTCTCGTCCACGTACAAACGGAATCAACGCCATCACCATCAAAGAAGGTGACGAGCTACTAGAAGCAAAGCTCACCACAGGAGAAAGCCAAGTGATGCTCGCTTTAAAATCTGGGAAAGCTATTCGTTTCGAGGAAGCCAAAACCCGACCAATGGGTCGAGGTGCCTCAGGTGTTCGAGGAATTACACTTGCACATGACTCCGACGAAGTAATTGGCATGATATCTGTAGATGATATGGAAAGTAATATCTTGGTGGTGTCTGAAAATGGTTACGGAAAGCGCTCTAGTCTCGAAGATTACCGCATCACCAACCGCGGTGGAAAAGGGGTAAAAACCATTTCCATTACCGATAAAACAGGAAGTTTGGTGTCGATCAAAAATGTAACGGACGAAGACGATTTGATGATCATCAATAAATCTGGCATAGCTATCCGAATGGCTGTAGAAGATTTAAGAGTGATGGGACGTGCTACGCAAGGCGTTAAGCTCATCAACCTTAAAGGCAATGATTCTATTGCCGCTGTAGCCAAAGTGATGAAAGAAGATGAAGAGGAGGAATCAGAAGATGTAAATGCTGAAGCATCAACTTCTGATGAAACAACGAATTCAGAAAATACAACAAACGATACACAAACAGAAGCATAATTTTAATACAACAAATCATGAAAAATTACCTAATTTTTGGACTCCTACTTACATTTGTTTGGTCCATAAATGCACAAAAAAAAGAACTTCGTACCGCTGGAAAAGAGCTGGACCGAGGGAATTTTGAAAAAGCATCTGCTGCGCTTACCGCTGCGGCCTCATTTATGGATGCAATGGATGACAAACAAAAAAGCCAATACTATCTATATCAAAGTAAACTGTTTTTCAAAAACGGTTCGGCTACTTCGACAGATATTAACCAGTCTGTAGAGGCCTTTGGTAAAGTCACTTCTACTGCTATATCTGCCCAAGAAAAAGGCATGTATTTGCAAGAATTAATCAATCATTTGCTCACAAAAGGAAGCGATTTTGCGTCTAGTAGTGATTATTCATCTGCTACAGATTATTTTTCAAATGCCTACAAACTTTCACAAAAGGACACCATTTATTTATATTATGCGGCATCATCGGCAGTGAATGCCCTACAATATGACAAATCTTTGGCGATGTATGAACAGTTAAGATCTTTGGGCTTTACGGGTATTGAAAAGCAGTATTTTGCTGTAAACAAAGAGACCAACAAAGAAGAATCTTTTGACAGTAAAGTCTTACGTGATATATCTGTAAAATCAAAATCGCACATCAATCCAACAGAAAAAAACACCAAATCTAAGTATCCAGAAATCATCAAAAACATGGCCTTGATTTACAACCAGCGCGGGGAGACCGAAAAAGCCCTTGAAGCCATGCGTGAAGCCAGAGCCGAAAATCCAGATGATTTAAACCTTGTCCTTACCGAAGCCAATGTACACTATACCATGGGGAACATCCAAAAATTTAAAGAACTTTTGGAATATGCCACGGAAAAAGATCCCGAAAATGCAGAATTGCAGTACAATTTGGGCGTGATTGCCGCTGAGGCCAAAGATGTGTTGAATGCTAAAAAATACTACCAACGTGCTGTAGAGCTTGATCCTAATTATACCAATGCCTATATCAACTTAGCGGCCTTGATTTTAGGGCAGGAGGAGTCCATTATTGATGAGATGAACAACTTGGGCACTTCGGCTGCAGATGACCACCGCTACGATGAACTGCGTGAGGAACGAAAACAACTTTATCATGAGGCCATTCCGTATTTGGAAAAGGCATTGGTTGCAGATCCGTCTAATATTCAAGCGGCTAAAACCTTATCCAATATTTTTTCTGCTACTGGTGATGATGCTAAAGCTAAAGAATATAGAGATTTGGCCAATAGTTTAGAACAATAACAATTCGATTTTTATAGCCAAAAGCCCATACACTGTATGGGCTTTTTTTGTAAATATTTTTAAAGTCTCTTTGAACTCGAAGCCCCTGTGGAGTGGATATTCACTTTATCGGCATCGCCACCATATCTAAACGAACTGGCTCCGCTGAGGTCAGCTTTGATACGGCCATGGGCGATCAATTTGGCATTGCTTGCCCCAGAAGCGTTTAAATGCAATTGGTCATTGATGACCAAATCCAGCCCTTTGACACTGGAAGCCCCAGAAACGTCTACATCCGCATTGTTGACCACACCCTCAAGTTGAATTC
Source organism: Formosa sp. (assembly GCA_038138145.1). Classification (GTDB taxonomy): domain Bacteria; phylum Bacteroidota; class Bacteroidia; order Flavobacteriales; family Flavobacteriaceae; genus UBA3537. The sequence goes on along the minus strand of JAYQDD010000005.1, from coordinate 146,989 downwards.
TCGATGCCCCTGAAGCATCAATTTCTAGGGTATTGGACAAATCAATTTGCCCTTTAAGGGAACTTGCGCCTGAAACATCAACGCTCATATTTCGACCTTTTAAATTGTTCAAAACTACACTTGAAGCTCCGCTCATTTGAAGTGTTTTAAGCGCTGGCAAATGAATTTCGGCTTTTAAATCGAGGTTTCTATAACTTTTCCACCCCGCCATTTTGATTTTTAGGGTGCTGTTATTTTGCGTAACTCTAAGGTCGTCTAAGTATTTGTCGTTGCAACTGACCACGACTTTATAGGTGTCGGATTGAACCACATTGACCGAAATCGCATGGCTAAGGTCTAATCCATCAAAATTTGAAAAATCATAAACGTTTTCTGTTGTGTTTGCGGATGCACGATCGTAAACGACATTTTGACACCCAGAAAGGGAGGTGTAAAGGGATAAAATTAAAACTGTGGTAAGTCTAACTATTGTTGTTAGCATGATAAAAAGATTTAGGATTATACCCCAAACTTACAAAAAAAATCAAAACGAACAAAAACCCTTAGACAATGCTCTTGATCACGCGAAGTTTATGGGAATGGGTGTTGGTATCGACATTATAAATTCCGCTGTGGTCTATGCGGTCTATTCGTACTTTACCATGGGCATGGATGATGTGGTGGTTTTCCATAATGATCCCTACATGAATAATGTCGCCCTCATTATTATCAAAAAAAGCGAGGTCGCCGGGTTCACTTTCTTCAATAAAACTTAGGGCATAGCCTTGTGTGGCTTGTTGCGAAGCATCGCGTAAAAGTTGAAACCCATTGAGGCGATAGACCATTTGTGTAAAGCCCGAACAATCGATCCCAAAAGGAGTTTTTCCACCCCAAAGGTAAGGGGTGTTGAGGTAGAGCAGTGCGGTTTCAATGAGTTTGCTTTTTTGTTTTTGCCCCATCAAAACTTCACCATCAAAACTATGGTTGAGAAGGGGTTGCGCATTCAATACGCTGCCCATCACAATAGGTTGTAGTTTTTGTTCGTCATCGGTGATAAAACTTACCAAATCGCTACACAGCTGTTCTTTTTTGGAAGTGTAATTTGTGTACTCTTCTTGTTCAATCAACTTAAATTGCTTGTTGTCGATCCACCCTTCATAACCATCGTATCTAAGCCGAATACGACTCCATTTTTTACGTCGTTCAAGGACTTTAAACAATTCGCCATAAAGGACTTGCGATGTGAGTTCGCTTTGGTCCGCGGGTTCGTTTCTTAATGCGACAATACTAAGATTGCACAGGCCGTATTGCATTTAGTCTTAGTTTCGTTCGAGGATCAGTGCCGAGGCACCACCGCCGCCATTACAAATGGCTGCTGCTCCAATTTTTCCATTATTTTGTTCCAAAACATTCAGTAGGGTCACCACAATTCTTGCCCCCGAACACCCCAAAGGATGTCCAAGCGAAACCGCTCCGCCGTTGACATTGACTTTGGTATCGTTGAGTCCCAAAATTTTCATATTGGCCAATCCGACCACTGAAAAGGCTTCGTTAAATTCAAAATAATCCACATCATCAATCTTGATGTTGGCTTTGTCTAATGCTTTGGGGAGGGCTTTGGCAGGTGCTACCGTAAACCATTCGGGCTCGCGGGCGGCGTCTGCATAACTTTTTATGGTGGCCAATGGATTTAGACCGAGTTCTTTTGCTTTGTCTTTGCTCATCAATACCAGCGCCGCAGCACCATCATTGATGGTTGAGGCGTTGGCCGCCGTCACGGTACCGTCTTTTGTAAAGGCAGGTCTGAGGGCTGGAATTTTTTCTAATTTTACGTTAGTAAATTCTTCATCGGTCGTCATGACAATGGGCTCGCCACGACGTTGAGGAACTTCTACAGGCACAACCTCATTATTAAATTTTCCATTACTCCAAGCTTCAGCAGAACGCTTATAAGATTGAATAGCAAACGCATCTTGATCTTCTCTAGAAAAGCCATATTCTGTTGCACATGCTTCGGCGCAAACGCCCATCGCTTCTTTGTTGTAGGCGTCCACGAGTCCGTCTTTTTGCATACCGTCTTCCATCTGCGCAGGGCCAAATTTTTTGCCAGTTCGTGCGTGGTAATAGTGCGGAATTTGACTCATATTTTCCATACCCCCGGCGACAATAATTTCGGCATCGCCAAGCGCAATACTTTGTGCGGCTTGCATGATGGATTTCATCCCCGAAGAACAGACTTTGTTGACCGTTGTACAAGGGACTGTATTTGGAATGCCTGCAAAAATGGCGGCTTGTCTGGCAGGAGCTTGCCCAGTACCAGCTTGAACGACTTGCCCCATCAGGACTTCATCTATAAGATTGGGGTCTAAATTAATTTTTTCTAAAGCACCTTTGATAGCAATGGCGCCGAGTTTTGGCGCGGCAACAGATGATAAACTACCCATAAAACTACCAATTGGGGTGCGGACTGCAGAAACGATAACAACGTCTTTCATCAGAATAGTTTTAATTTTTACTCACGCTAATGTAACTAAAATTTAGGAGATATTAGAGATGATTGTTGATTTTTGCGCCAATATTGCCGTTCTTTTTAGTACTTTTGATTATGTTAGATTGGTGTAGTGTTAATTATTGAATAAGAGGCCTAAATGGATAAAGTTTTAAATAAATTTTACAGAAACCACAATTTGCTTTACAAAGTATTTTTGTTTGTGGTGACTACATTTTTGATTGTTTATTTATTTCCAAAAAGTGGAACATTTCGCTATAGTTTTGAAAAAGGAAAACCATGGCAATCCGAAAACTTATATGCGCCTTTTGATTTTGCTATTCAGAAATCAGAACAGGCCTTGGAAGAGGAACGATTGCAAATTTCAAAAGAATCTCCTGTATTTTTTGAGGTAGATACAGCCAAAACAACGCAAATTTTAAAAATTTTTGATGCTGTATTCGAGCATAATTTTTTGGAAGTAAAAGACCCTAAATTAACTGAAGAATTATACCAATTCGGTGCACAAATCTTTTCAGAATTATATGCTTCTGGCGTACTCCCCGAGGGGTATAATTTTAGCTCAGAACGTATGATTTCTGTTTTGGTTAATAAAACGCAAAACAAAGTTATTCCCTATGCTGAATTTTTTCTTCAAACGGATTTAAAATCCTATGTAGAATCTAAAGTTCAAGGTTCGGATTATGAGGCCTATCTACCCTCGTATTTGTCCTTGTTTTTTGATGTTATAAAGCCCAATACCACTTTCAATAGTTCCCTGACAGAAAGCGCGCTTAGTGACCGTCTTGGGCGAATTGTTTTGGTGCGTGGTCGTGTAGATAAAGGGACATTAATCATTTCCAAAGGGGAAGTAGTTCAAGGCGATAAATTGGCGATTTTAAAATCCTTAGAATCGGAGTACGCCTCGCAAGTATGGACAGAGGCCAACTATGTTTGGATTTTGGCCGCTTACACCGTTTTGGTTGCCTTGGCCTTGTTGATGCTTTTGCTTTTCCTCAGAAAATACAGAATCGAAATATTTTTAAACAACACCAAAGTCACATTTATCTTTTTTAATATTGCCTTGATGGTGTTGCTCACAACTCTGGTGGTCAATTACAATTCGGCCTATATTTATGCAGTACCTTTGTGTATTTTACCTCTTGTGCTCAAAGCATTTTTTGACGCTCGATTAGGACTTTTTACGCATGTTGTTACGGTGCTTTTATTAGGTTTTGTAGTGGCTAATAATTATGAATATATGTTCCTTCAAATCATTGCTGGAATTGTAACCATTCTTACCGTTTCTGAATTGTATAAACGTGCCAATTTGTTTATCTCAGTGGGGCAAATTACTTTGATTTATATCATTTCGTATTTTGCATTTTTTGTGATTCATGAAGGAAGTATTGATGGGCTCAAATGGGAAAACTTTTTGTTGTTTGTGCTTTGTGGTTTAGCGACTTTGTTTGTGCAACCTTTAATTTATGCATATGAAAAACTCTTTGGCTTGGTTTCCGATGTGTCCTTGTTGGAATTATCAGATACGAATTCGAAATTACTCAAAGAGCTTTCAGACAAAGCGCCAGGAACATTTCATCATTCATTAAATGTAGCCAATTTAGCAGAGGCCTCTGCCAATGAAATTGGTGCCAATGCGATGTTGGTTCGTGTAGGGGCATTATACCACGATATTGGAAAAATGTCGAACCCAACGTATTTTACAGAAAATCAATCGACAGGAATAAATCCTCATGACGAATTGTCGCCAAAAGAAAGCGCACAAATTATTGTAGATCATGTCATTAAAGGGGTAGAACTTGCTAAGAAATACAATTTACCGGATCGCGTGATTGACTTTATCCGAACGCATCATGGAACAAGTTATGTGCGGTATTTTTACAACAAACAAATGGAGTTGACTACGGAATTTGATCCTTCAGATTTTATGTATAATGGGCCAAAACCGTTCAGTAAAGAAACTGCTATTTTGATGATGTGTGACAGTGTTGAAGCGGCATCCAAAAGTTTAAAAGAGCCAACGTCTACCAAAATCAATGCATTTGTAGACAATATTGTGGCGAATCAAATTGAGGATGCACAGTTTTTGAATGCGAATATTACTTTCAAGGAAATAGAATCTATAAAGAAAGTTTTGAAGCACAAACTGGCCAACATGTACCACCTTCGTATCGAATACCCCGAATAGTGCTTCAATGCGATTCAAAAAATTAAATAAATAGTTTGCGTTGTTGCTTGTGATAAGTTACATTTGCAACCGCAATTTTATTGCGCAAGTTCATATCAAATAGGAGAGGTGCCAGAGTGGTAATGGAGCAGATTGCTAATCTGTCAACGCGTAAGTGTTGCCCGGGTTCGAATCCCGGTCTCTCCGCAAGTAAAAAATCAAAAAACACGGGGTGTAGCGTAGCCCGGTTATCGCGCCGCGTTTGGGACGCGGAGGTCGCAGGTTCGAATCCTGCCACCCCGACTTCAAGACTTTTGTCTTTGAATGGTCGCGTAGCTCAGCTGGATAGAGCATCTGCCTTCTAAGCAGACGGTCACAGGTTCGAATCCTGTCGCGATCACGAATAACCTTCTGATATTCAGGAGGTTATTTTGTTTTAGTAGGGTTGTGTTTTTTCTCTATAATCGTCAATTCTCACCAAAAGTTTGCACATTATTTGCACATTTTCTAACACTAAATTCTTTGCTTATGGCTCACGTAAAATTAACGTTGGACATGAGGAGGGAAAAAGCTGACGGAACATATAATATCATCTACAGAATCACCCATTTTAAGCGTGTCTACACTATTAACTCTGGATTTAGCATACCATCTGTTGCATGGCGTAAAAACAAGTCTTGTGTAGCTAATTCACAACCCAATTCTAAGCTTATTAATTTACAGCTTTTGAAACGCTTTTATGTCATAGAGGAAGCACTACTATTGTTGGGTAAAGATTTTACTATTGAAAGACTTAAAATAAGGCTTGACGGGGGAGTGGGGAGCTCTTATTCTTTTAAAAAGTTTGCACATAAATGCATAAGTGAGTTGTTTGAAGCTAATAAAACAGGAAATGCAATTATTTACAGAACAGCTACCAATCGATTCATGGCTTATTGTGAAAGAGATGTCTTGTTAGATGAGATAGATTACACCCTACTTAGTGGATTCAAACATTATTTAGAAGTTAAAGGGTTAAAACCCAACAGTATTTCTAACTATTTTAGAACGCTTAGGGCTATTTACAACAAAGCAATCAAGCACAAACTAGTAAGTAGGGATAATTATCCATTTCATGAGCTAAGAGTGCCTGTAGAAACCACTCCAAAAAGAGCTCTTACAGAGATAGAATTTAAGCGGTTAATATCATTTGTTGCAACGAGTGATAAAAGGCTTTTAAATGCCCTTATTTACTTCTTAATAAGCTATTGTTTGAGAGGGATTTCATTCACTGATATGGCATATCTCAAAACCGGTGCTATTGTTGATAAAAGAATCACATATAAACGTAGAAAAACCCATAAGATGTTATCGGTAAAGCTGTTTGATACAACAACTAAGTTGATTAGTATGTTAAATAATAATAATCAATCTAGTGATTATCTACTTCCAGTTATGAAAGATGGTATGAAAGAGGATAGTATTGAGGCAAAGAAAGTTATAAAGCAATGGATAAAGACCACTAATAAATATCTCAATGTAATAGCTGATAAAATAGGGGTAAATAAGATTACTACATACACAGCAAGGCATACGTTTGCAACACAAGCAAAGCGAATGGGGTTTACCAATGAACTTATTGCAGAATCCTTAGGACACACCAATGGTAACACAGTAACTAACATCTATTTAGATGGTTTTGATACCGATACACTTGATAAGATGCACTCCTTATTAGTACAATGTGTTGATCATACTGTAAGTAATGTGTAATAACTCATTTATTACACCTACTTTGTGTACTTGTTGTTACATAATAGGGGTATTATACTATACATTAATGTAATAGTTATTGTGGTTGTAGCTTATCAGTGATGTGTGATTCAACCCTAAACATAAGAGTTGAACCAAGAAAAGTGTTTTTTGCTTCTTAGGAGAATGAAGAGTGCACGAATCCCACTAGAGGTGTAACACTCTTCATCACTCCTATCGATAAATTAATTGGTTCAAGTAAGTGTCTACTTGCTCCTCTATCAAATGTCTGAGATGGAACATTAGAGCCTCTCAGAATGGAACTAACTTTCAAGTGTCCAACCACCTGCTATACCTAATACTCGTTCCTTAATGCCATATTTGGGCTGTGTATAGATCCCGTAGTAACCCATGAAACAATCATGCTACCGTTAATCTTTCCGTCCATGATTGAGTTTGAAACAAAAATAAAAACAAGGATTGGATCTACGAAGGATTTAACCTGTTATTTATCAACCATTTATCAAAAATTGTTAACTAAAAATAAGTTTTCAATAAACTATTAATATATTTGAAGTACTAATATACTAACTACATGAAAAAACTACTCTTACTCTCCGCTTTATTAATCTTCGCTTGTACAGATGATGAGGGTAATCCTTGTATTTATCAACCAACTCTTACTACAGAGGAAGTAACAAACATAACAGAAACCTCAGCAACATTAAACGGAACAATAGATATAACATCAGAGAACTGTGAAACTCCTAACAATACAGAACAAGGGTTTGTCTATTCAACTGAAATACAGCCTACATTGGAGGATACTCAAGTCAATGTTAATGGGACTAATATATCTACAACTATTGAGGGTTTAACGCCAAATACTACATACTTCGTTAGGGCATTTTTAACTAATAATTTAGGGGACTTTTATGGGGATGAGGTTAGTTTTACAACTGTCGCAGGACAATTAATATTAAATACATTAGAAATCAATGAAATTACTGCAACTACTGCCAAGTCTGGAGGTGAAATATTATCGGATGGCAATACTACAATTCTTAGCAAGGGAGTCTGTTGGAGTACAAACTCAGAACCCACAATTGAAAATAATTTTATTAGTAATGAAAGTGATGAAATAATATTTTTTGAATGTTTTATTGAAGAATTAGAACAAAACACACTCTATTTTTTAAGATCATATGCTACAAATGAATTTGGAACTTTTTATGGTAATGAGTTGACTTTTCAAACTGAAGAAGAACTTGACTGTACTGGTGGAATAAGTTGTGAAGGTTTGCCATATCCAAATATACAAATAGGTTCTTTGGGCAATCCTCTTGGTCCTCAGTTTTGGACTACCATTGATGCCTGTCATACAACATACAGCGATGGAACAATTATTCCACAAGTTCAAGGTTCTGAATGGGCTAATTTGACAACAGGAGCTTGGTGTTACTATGATAATGACCCGACCAAAGGTGTATTATATAATTGGTATGCGATAGCAGGAATTCATGATAATGACTCCACTACTCCAAATAAAAAATTTGCTCCTGATGGTTGGCACGTACCAACTGAAGAGGAATATTATAATATGTGGGCATACCTCTTGTGTTATGGATATAATTGGGATGGTTGGGAATTTTGTGGTGGTTGGGATCAATCAATTGAATTAAGTGATGGAAACAAAATAGGTAGATCGTTGGCTTACACTTCAGGTTGGATTAATGGAGGATACGGTACTCCTGGTTATTCAGGATCACAACTTCCACCTAACAACTCAAGTGGGTTTGCAGCAACGCCAACTGGCTGGAGAGGAGCTGATGCACAATTTTATGGGTGTGGTGCAATAGCTTCCTACTGGACTTCAACAAATGAAAGTGGTGAAAATATTGCAAAAGCTTGGAGTTTACATAATAATAGTTTTGGTCCAATTATGGGTAACGGTAGTACTACTAATTTTTCAGGAGGGCGTTCCGTCCGATTTGTAAAAGATTAATATATATATATATATTTGAGTGTAATGCATTTGTAATGAAGATTAACCCATCAAATAAAGAGCTATACACTGATTCTGGAACGTTTTTAAAGCGTTTACACTGTCCTGTTAGTGTGATTTGGAAGGATATGACAGAAAATGGATCAAACACCAGAGCGTGTTCTCATTGTGATAAAACAATACATGATACAGAACATCTCAAAGATGCAGAAATAGAACATTTGTTGACACAAGACCCAAAAGCATGTTTAAAGGTAAGTTTAAACCAAGATAACGTTAAAATATTCCATTAATGCTGTTCAAAAGACTCTTAGAAATATTTAGTGCTAACGATCTACCTAAAACAAAGAAGGGTAAGTTAAGCTGTATAGAGTGTAACTTCATTTATGATAACACACTTGATGAGTGCCCTGACTGTAAGTACATGAAAATCCTTACAGATAAGTCTTTTGATGAGATGAATGATGGTCTTAGAGTGATAAGAACAATCCGTGGTGAGACAGCTATTAATGCAGCTAAAGAGATGGGGTTAAAATTAATTGAACTAAGAGCAGAAGTGAGTGATGAGTTCAAGATTAAATACAAGAAGGTGAAAGACAAGTTAACAGGGAAAATAGTAACCTTAGGAGATTTTAGGGAGGACCATTATTTTCGTAAATCAAGATACAAAACTATAGTTGATTGGACTTCTAGAAACCCTTCAAAGTTCTTTAGTCCTTATGCTGCTTACATAGTACCAATAGACCTTAAATCTGGTGAGCGAGTCCTCATAAATGATGTCATAACAAACCATGTCTCAGGAAGATGGAATCAAGGAGATGTTTACAGACTCTCAAAATCTGAGGCCATATGGACTGGTAGATATTTTAATATTGATGTAAGGTCTTATGCTATTGGGGAGTTTATAGGGTAATTATTAAATGAATAAATTATGTGTTTAAAAGTCATAACAATTTTTACAATTTTATTTTCTTTTGTAGGAAATGCCCAGGTTAATTACAGAAGTCAACCCCCAACTTTTAATCCATATATTCCGCAGCAGCCCATAGATGCTATGATGCAAGTAGCAAGGTATCAACAACAACAATATTACCTTCAACAACTACATAAAAAGAAAAAAGCATTTAATAATTATTGGGATAAAATTGAAAAAATAAATTGGAGACACAGAGATTCTTTTTCTAGTCCATACAGTTCTTTCTTAAAAGGTGGCTGGTATAGATATGATAATGATGGTAGTAACTTTTTATTACTACAAATGAATGAAAATTTTTACCTTTTTAAAAATGTTCCATTCAGATTATGGAAAGGTCTTAATAATGCTACTTCTAAAGGTCAATATTATAATTACTACATAAGAGGGCGTTACCTAATAGCTACAAACACTTTAGAATATTGATTACATCAAATGTTAATTAATCAACTTTATAAATCAATTAAAAACTGGGATAACTTTGTTAGCTTTATCCTGCATTAGTCTATAAAAATAGTGGATGTAAAGGCTGGGCTGATTTCTTGGGTAAAGAGTAAAACTTTATGTTGGAAAATAAAAGTACGTATAACCCCTCCCACCAAAACACCTATTTTTGAACTGAACTTTATCCAAGTGAGTAATAAATTATAAATATAGCATTAAGTTGATCCATATGACAAATCCACTACTTTACATTGTAAGACTTATTTTTAAAAAACAAAGAACCAATTCCTTTAAACCTATTAACATGCCGCAAGTGGTATCAACTAAGAACAAGTGGTTATATCCAGAAGATAATTTTGGTAAACTTGAACGTGGTGTAGAATGAGAATTTAAAAACAGTTCTCGAAAAAGTTAGTGTGCATGTGAAAGGAGTCCCCTCCTCACAGAGACCCCACGCATGATTTACACAACATGATATACCCCCCCCTAAAGCTAAAATACCCACTCAAAAGTTTGCACATTATTTGCACACAATGATTCATAGGACTATAAGTTATTGTAAATCAATAGCTCAGCTGGATAGAGCATCTGCCTTCTAAGCAGACGGTCACAGGTTCGAATCCTGTCGCGATCACGAATAACCTTCTGATTATCAGGAGGTTATTTTGTTTTTAAGATTTGTTTTTTTCAGACTTTAACAAAAAATTATGTAATTTCGAGTTAACAATATGCAATTTGCTTAACAATTTAATTGTAAAATGATATAAAATGAAATTACCTAATCTCAATTACCCATTCCTCTTCATCATATTCCTAACACTATCGTTATTTACTTGTGAGAATAATGAAGATATAAGCCAGAACGAAGAAAACAACAACCCCGACTTAATGCTGTCAATGTCGGAATTAATGAATCGATATGATGTGAATGGCAATGCCGATGAAAATCAAAATCCAAGTGGAAACATGGCCTTAGATTTCTGTTTTGAATTTGTGTTTCCAATTGATTTTCAGATGAATAATACTACTATAATTACAATAAACTCTTTAGATGAGTTAGTTGATGTGTTAATTGAATCTGATGAAGATTCTTATATTGTGGATATAGTATACCCATTTGATATTTTGGTGTTTAATCACGAAACGGATACTATAGAGATTATGACAATTCAAAACGATGATGCCTTTAGCAATTTAATAGATAATTGTGAATTTGATCTTGACGAGGATGATTACTGTTACGAAATTTACGATCCAGTTTGTGTAGAAATTACAAATGCCCATGGAGAGTCCATAGTTTTAGTTTACCCCAATGATTGTTATGCAGGTCATGATGGCTTTGATGAAAATGACTTTTTAGAAGAATGTGATTTTGAAGACGACCACGAAGATGATTGGTTTGAGGATGATTGGTTCGGCAATGATTGTTTTGATTTAGTTTATCCTATAACCCTAGCAAATTCAAATGGTGATGTTGTTACAATAAATAGTGAAGAAGGGCTTCTAGAATATATTGAAGAATGGTACTTAGAAAATTGTAATAATGTAGAGGATTGTGAATTTGATTTTGAAGTTGTATTTCCTATCACTGTAGAGTATTATTCTGAGAATAATCAACAAACACAAACACTAGTCATTAATTCAGAAGAAGAATTAGATGAATATGTTGAAGAATATTGTGATTAATTACTATAAATTCTGAGGTTTATTTTTTATACAAAGGATCGTGGTTATCCATTATTTGTTTGGCTATTTCGTGCAAGTCTGTGTTGAATCCAGTTTCATAAGTATTAGTACTGAGATCTACATCATAGATGCTGTTTAGCCACAAAAGAGTACCGGTTTCTATGACAATTTGCCCTTGATGTCCTTTTGGATCTGTAAAAAGTGATGTGGGTTTTGGTCCAAACATTTCGATGTCGTCTAGCAATAAATCATCTTCTTTCATTTGGGCTAAATTCACCGCTGCCCAACCTGTTGGAATAGTAAAAATATGGGTTGAAGGAAACTCAACGCGTAAAGGATCTATCATTTCGTTGTGTACGATGTCATTTACAAAATAACTATAAAGTTCTTGCATGGACTCAAATTCATATTCTTCTACCAATTGATCCCAATCTGCTGGAAAATCAATTGGTGGTATGGCTATAAAAATCGTGATGTTTGGATTGCTTTGCAACGCATAATTTATCCATGCACGATGTCCTTCAATTCGATTTTCTGGTTCATGACCGGCAGTCATTCCAAAAATTTCAATATTGCCTTGATCAAGGGTAGCTTTTATTAGTTCATGCGCTTCACTATCTGAATCATTCCAAAAATTGATAGGTCTTCCATTATCTCCTCCTCGAAATACGAGCTGAGCGTTGTGATTTTCAAAACCAGCATCAAGCGCTTGCGTTTCAAGATGATTTGCATAAGGCTTAAAAAAACTATTCCCCATGAGTAGCATTGTATAGCCTTGAGTGTTGTTTGGAGCGTTGTTTGCTATGTTGTCATCACTATTAGTACATGAAAAACTAATAAGGGTCAATACTGCGATTAGGACTCGTATACTCATCATATTTTTTGTTTAAAATAAATCAATTTTTTCCCAAGAAAAGCCAGAAAAAGATAAATTGTATTGGATTCAAATATATTAAAAATTCAGTACAATTTTTGGCGTATAAAATTAAAAAAGGCCCTCAATCTGAGTGCCTTTTTAGTACTGTTTTGTGTGTGGTTTTATTCTAAATTACGAGACCACTGTACGACATAGTTAATTTTGCCTTCGAGGTTAAAAAAGAATTGTTCTACTAATTCTTTCTCCCAAACCGTTCCATCTTTTCCAACACGTTTTTCTATAGAAGTTACTAAAACACCAGACTGTGGATCAGTATTTTCAATTTTTAAAGGGACAATGCCGTAGGCCTTCCAAGAAATGGATTCAAAACCATCAAAATAGCCTTGGAAAAAACCATCTTTCATTTCAATTCTCTGCCCATTATAGGTGTCAAAAACAGCATTCTCGGCAAAAATTTCTTGGCAGCCCTTTGCATCCATGTTGTTGTAGTTAGCAATGAGTGTCTCTATGGCTTCTACCTCGCCACGATTAGAGAAAACGAGCTTTCTTCCTGTATATTCGTTGTCTTTTTTTCCGTAGAATTTACCCCCTGATGGAAGTCCAAATTCATTCTTTGGATCGTAGCTTCGCCACTGAAAGAATCCATTGATTTTTTTATCTTTGTTAAACGAAAATACCTCCATTAAATTCATTTTTTGTTTGCTGCCATTGTTCCACTCTCTCGTTTCATTGGACCATACCAGCATATGTACATTATCCCCACCTTTTATTTGAACAGGAATCATGGCCCAAGGTTCATTGGTTACTTTTTTCATTTCACCGTGGTATTTGGTCATGTATTCTCTAGTGTTGTTTGCCATTTCTTCTGTGTAAAAAGAAAGCTCTTTTTCTACTTCACCAGCATTATAGGCCTCAATAGTTTGGAGTGTGAGCTCCATATGTTCATCGGAGGCCAAAGTATAGGGGTTATTTTTTAATTCGTTGTCCCCTAGCCATTTTCCGGCTTCAACGATTTGTGCTGTGGATACTAACCCAACTGACAGAGCAAGCGTTAAGATTGTTTTTTTCATTTTTTAGTTTTTATGGTTAATTATTTATTATTTAATTACATGATGCACATGAGTTGAAACAAACGGTTGAAAGCACGACATCATCACTAATTTGAGCCTCTCTGTTGGTGTATTCACCAATGGTTGAAGTACACTCCATACCTGCTTCAAATTGTTCTTCTACAGTTTGATTGTCTAACGTAAATTTGTATTGTAATTGACCGACAGGAACATCAAATGTGCCAGTATATACACCGTCGTTATCCTCATCGGACAACACATCACATGACGCGCACCAATTATTAAAATTACCAAAAACACTAACGTTTTTAAACGATTCCTTGCTTTTGGAAAGGTCTACAGAAAATGTAACTTTTTTGGTTTGAAGCGTTTCATTTTTGAATGTAAAAATCTTCATGTAGCGAACCTTACCATCTACGATATAAACATTAGCTTCAGAGTCATCTATTATTACTCCTTCTTTAGTTTTATAATTGACTACATAATCATTAACAATCCAATCACCAGGATTGACACTTCCGTCCTCATTTACAAACCGAAGCGGAACAGCCCATCGATGCTCTACAGTGATATCTCCATTACCAAAAGTAGTTGTCATCCAGTCCTTCAATTCGTCTTTACCGTTTAAGGTAGCTTCAGGTGCTTCAATATAGATTTCGTCATGTGCTAAAGCCATAATGCCCTCCACATCCTCGCTAACATGAAGTTCCATCCATTTAAACCACAAATCGATACTTTCTTGTCCACCGGTTTTGAAGACTTCAAAGCGCCCCCCGCCATAACCCACGAGGTCTTGCGTTTTTTCTTCTTGGGCTGTAAGTTCAAAGCATGATAAAATAAGGGTAGTGGTTAGTAATAAAAGTTTTTTCATTTTTTTATAATTGGTTAATAATGACTCACAATATAAAAAAATAAATTGTGTTTTGAAAGCAAAAATAAACAACGTGTTCTACGCTTTATGGATTATATTTTTTCACAAACCAAAACCCATTTTTTTTGTTCTGTTTTGGTGAAGAAAATAAATACATCACCACCGTCGGAGATGTTAAATTCTTTTTTAAGCTGTGGAATAGATTCAGCAAAATTTCTGGTTTTCACATTAGCTTTTTGGCCATTAAGTAGGGGTCTCAGCTTTTTTTTGTGAAAAGGGAGTACTTGTTTGATGCGGTAGATTTTTCCGGGAAAACCTTTAATTTGTTTAGTTGCAGTGTAAAGATGGGTATGTTTTGCTAATTTTTTGACATCAAATTTAGAAGCGACGTATTTAAATGCTCCTGCTTTGAGCACCGCAGCATTGGGTTCATAAAGATATTCCGAAGGAATGGAGTAACTGACTTTAGTCTTATTTTCAGTACTTATTTTGAATTCAAAATCAGGTTGCTTTGTATTTAAATTTACAGCTTTTAGTGTGGGCTCATCAGTATAACCTCGTTCCAAAATAAACAATAATTCTTTTACTTCATTTTTGATGGCAACCACATGAATTTCCTTTGTTTGAGGCAACGAATCCAATGCAGCTTGAATGTCCAGCATAGGGGACAATTTGACCATTATATTTTTGCTTTTGGACAAAAATAATTCCAAATATTTAGCTACATTAGGTGTGCAATCTTCAATAAAAAAGCGTTTATTTTTTTGCACATCTCTTCTCGAGGGATCAATATATATCCAATCAAAATGTTGCTCTTTTTGTTCTAAATACGAAAGCCCATTTTGCGCCACTGTTGCTATGTTTTTGACTTTTAGCGATTTAAAATTATGCTGTACAATTTCAGATAATTTTGCATCAATTTCGCAATGCGTTACTGATTTTATTTTTTTGGAAAAATAAAAGCTATCTACACCAAATCCGCCAGTAAGATCTAGAAGACGATGTCCTTCAACCAATTTGCTTTTGTATGATGCGCTTTCTTCTGACGAGGTTTGTTCAATGTTTATTTTACTGGGGTAATAAATATTTTGAGCATGAAACCACGTCGGTAGTTTTTTGGCGCACTTGATTTTAGCTTGAATTTGTTCTAAAAGTTGTGGTGTTTCAATGTCTAAAAAAGGACTCCCTTTGAGTGCCAAATCTTCAATATTGGCCTTCAAATGCGCATTAATAAATGCTTGCACATTGTCCTCTAACAGTTTTGAATTAAGCATAGTGCAACTTTTTGGTGAGTTCATAAAGCGCAATTGAAGTCGCTTGTGCAACATTCATACTGCTGTTTTGTCCGTACATTTCAATGTGGTAGCAGTCATCCAAAATATTGAGGATATTTTCACTTATTCCATACCGTTCGGCACCAACAACCAATGCGATTTTTTGGGATTTTTTGAATTCAATTTTGGTTAAAGGAGTGCTTGTGCTTGTAATTTCTAATCCCATCAATAAGTAACCTTCTGAACGCAATTTTTGAAGCTCAAAAAGAGTGTCTATTGTTTGCTCAAAAGCCACTACTTTTTCTGTGACTCTGGAGGTGTTCCAGACTTTCCTGTTGAGTTCAATAGGTGGACCGCCCAGAATCAGTTTCTCAACACCAAATGCATCAGCCAATCGAAGTAAACTTCCGACATTGGTGGGGCGTACCACTTGATCGGCTACCAAAACAATTGGAAATTTTTTCTTCACAAATTTTGAAGTGTAGTGGTCTAATTGCATCATTTTAATAATTAAAATTCAAATGCATATTTAATAATATTGGCACCCATTTTTAGTGCCTTCAAACGTATTTCTTCAGGATCATTGTGCACTACTTGGTCCTCCCATCCATCTCCAAGATCACTTTCAAAAGTACACAAGAGGATGAGTCTGTTGTCGTGAAATATTCCTAGTGCTTGTGGTGGTAAACCATCGTGTTCATGAATTTTAGGAAGTCCATTGGGGAATTTATAAACAAGATTAAAAATGGGATGATCCAAAGGGATTTCTCTCAATTCTTTATTGGGGAATAGGTTTTTTATTTGTGGTAAAATATAAGATTTCATGCCATAATTATCATCTATGTGCAAGAAACCTCCACCCATCAAATAAGTGTTTAGGTTTTTTAATGCTTCATCTGAAAACACAACATTGCCGTGCCCAGTCATGTGAACAAAAGGATAGCTAAACAGCGCTGAATCTTCGGGGTGTACAACCGTTGGTATTGATGCTATTGTGGTGTTAATCTCGTTGTTACAGAATTCAATCAAATTTTTCATCGCAGTGGGATTGCTATACCAATCACCTCCGCCATCGTATTTTAACACTGCGAGGGTTTGCCCTCGTACTTTCGATAAAGTGCATGCCAAGAATATGAATAAAACAAAAAGAGAATTACGCATTGCAAAGTTCTGTTATGTGACAAGCAACTACGGCAGCGGTTTCTGTACGCAAACGCGCATTGCCCAAATTTACCGATTCAATATCTGATGCTTGTGCAAGATTAATTTCATCTATAGTGAAATCCCCTTCTGGGCCAATTAAAATCAATACGCTTTTTTTTGGCGTGATAAGGTCTTTCAAATGCGGTTGATTGTGTTCTAAACAATGTGCTATATAGCGATGTTTGTCAGTTGTGTTTTTGATAAAATCTGTAAAATGAACCGCTGGATTAAGTATGGGGAAATGTGCACGAAGCGACTGTTTCGCTGCCGCTTGTATGATTTTTTCGTAGCGCTCTGGTTTTATTATTTTCCGTTCGCTACGCGCACAAATAATTGGTGTGATTTGATCTATACCAATTTCTGTTGCTTTTTCGAGAAACCATTCGTAGCGGTCATTCATTTTCGTGGGAGCAACAGCCAAATGTATGCTGTATTCTTTTGCAGGGATGACTGTAGTTTTTATTATTGAAACTTCACATTTATTTTGATTATTGGTCACAATTTCAGCTTCAAAAATAACCCCTAATCCATTGGTGATCTGTATATTATCTCCTATATTCTTACGCAATACTTTCAGAATATGACGACTTTCATTTTTATTAAAATAAAAGTGTTTGTCGCTGGCCTTTAATTCTGAATTATAAAATAGTTGCATCTTGATGTCTATAATTTTAATCGTGCTGTAGCCATTGTGTTTTGTGTAGCAAAATCACGTTTTAAGTACTTTAAATGTCCTACAATTGCAATCATAGCGGCATTGTCGGTTGTGAACTCAAATGCGGGAATAAAGGGTTTCCAGCCGTGTTTTTGTTCCGCTTTTATAAGGGCGTTGCGCACACCAGAATTGGCCGAGACACCTCCACCAATCGCGACGCTGTTTATGCCAGTTTCTTTTACTGCCAATTTTAGTTTGTCCATCAAAATACCCACAATTGTATATTGAATAGAAGCACAAATGTCATTTAAATGTTCTTTAATAAAGTTAGTATTTTCTTTTGAATTTTTTTGGATGAAATATAAAATTGCTGTTTTTAATCCTGAAAAACTGAAATTTAAGCCCTTCACTTTAGGTTTAGTAAAATGAAAAGCTTTGGGGTTTCCCAATTTTGCACGTTTATCTATTTCAGGACCAGCAGGATAACCAAGCCCTAATATTTTACCGCTTTTGTCAAATGCTTCACCAACAGCATCATCAATGGTTTCGCCAATAACTTCCATGTCAAAGGCATCATTCACGCGAACAATTTGTGTATGTCCACCCGAAATGGTCATGGCTAAAAACGGGAATTCAGGTTTTTCATATCCATCGTTTTCAATGAAATGCGCCAAAATATGCGCTTGCATATGGTTGACCTCTATCAAAGGAATATTTAGTCCAAAGGCCAAAGATTTGGCAAAAGAAGTGCCTACAAGTAGCGACCCCATAAGTCCAGGACCTTTGGTAAACGCTACAGCAGATAGATCGCTTTTAGAAATACCCGCTATTTTGAGTGCTTGGTCAACCACAGGGACAATATTCTGTTGGTGTGCACGAGAAGCCAGTTCTGGAACAACGCCTCCATAGGCCTCATGAATCGATTGATTAGCAATAATATTGCTCAATACTTTTCCGTTGCACAAAACGGATGCTGCTGTGTCGTCACAAGAAGATTCAATTCCTAAAATATATATATTTTTTTCGTTCATTAATGTTAATGCCCTATTTATTCGTTTTCTTTGTACAAGTTTGGCAAAACTATTGCAGTGCCAACGTATAGTTTTACAAAGAAATAAAAAATGGTCGTTGCATAGTGTAAAATTGGCTTTAAATTTTTTGTTTGTTTTTTGATTTTTTAATTTTATACCATTCTTTTAAGTTATTAAAACACGGTTCAACATATTTGTAAGGATTTTAGCAGCAATTGTGCTACTCTTTATTGTTTTGATGTTGGTGTTTTCTGTTCCCAGTGTTCAAACCTTTTTTGGGCGATATGCCACTAAGCGTATCAATGCAACGTATGGAACAGCGATTAATGTCGAAAAAGTTGGTCTGCAATTCAATGGCGATTTAGAGTTAAAAAATATTCTTATTAAAGATCATTTCAACGATACGCTTATTGCTGTTTCTGAGTTGAACAGTTCAATCTTAAATTTTGCAAAATTAAATGACAATAAGCTCATTTTTGGTGATATTGATTTGTATGGATTACGCTTCCATATTAAGACGTACAAAGGGGAAGAAAAGTCCAATTTAGATGTTTTTGTGGATAGCTTTGATAATGGAAAGAAGAAATCGAAAACCCCTTTTGAATTGTCTTCAAGTGATGTTACCATTTCTGAAAGTCATTTCCTACTAACAGACGAAAATAAAGAAGGTAATACACAGATTTTAGACTTTAAAGAATTAGGCATTAATGCCACCAATCTTCTTATTCGTGGTCCAGATGTAAGCTTACGCATCAATACGTTGAGTTTTTCTGATCCAAGAGGAGTTGAAATGCACAATCTCCAAACTTTTTTCAAATACACCTTAACTTCCATGCAATTCGAGGATTTAAATATTCAAACCCTAAATTCTAAGTTGAAAGGTGATTTAGTTTTCAATTACAAAAGAGAAGATTTAAAGGAATTTACGGATAAAGTTGTGCTGTCTGGAAACTTCCGAAAAAGTACCCTAAATTTAGGAGAACTGAATGTGTTTTTTCCAGAATTTGGTGCATCAGAAAATGTAATTTTTGATACTAAAATTTCAGGTACGTTAAATGATTTGAAGTTGCAAAATTTCCACCTCTCTACGAATAAAAACACATACATTAGCGGTCAATTTGCATTTAAAAATTTAATTGACTCCAAATCAAAACCTTTAGAAATGATAGGTCAAATGGACCAAATCACTTCTAAGTACACGGATTTAAAAGGAATTTTACCTCGTATCATCGGGGCGAATATTCCTTCGAATTTAGCCGCTTTGGGTGTATTTACTTTACAAGGCAATGTATTTCTTAAAGGGCCTTCTATAAACACTGATTTTGAAGCGAGCACAGAACTTGGACTGGTTGTGGCAGACCTTGATCTATCCAAAATAAAAACCATTGATGATGCTCAATATGAGGGTACAATTCAATTGCAAGACTTTGACCTCGGCACACTGATCGGTGAACCCAGTTTTGGCTATGTAACTTCAGATTTTTCATTAGAAGGTGTTGGGTTTATGTTGGAAAATTTGCAATCCAACATAAAAGGTGTTTGTTCTGCTTTCGAGTTTAACGATTATGTGTACAAAAACCTAAACGTTCAAGGGCTGATTGAAGACAAAGTTTTTAATGGTGCCTTGGAGGTTGATGACATTCATTTGTCTATGAATTTCGAAGGCCTTGTGGATTTTTCAGAAGAAGAAAATATTTATGATTTTTCGGCCAATATTCGCAACGCAAATTTGAATGCATTAAAATTTGTTTCTCGCGATTCCATTTCAGTTTTTAAAGGTGAGGTTGCCATGGATATGAGGGGTACAGATTTGGATGATGTACATGGTTCTCTTCAATTCAAAAACACGTCCTACACAAATCAAAATGAAGATTATTACTTCAAAGATTTTCAAATTTTATCAGATTTCGATTTAAACAAAGTACGTACTATTTCTGTCAATTCGCCTGAGATTATACAAGGAACTTTTAAGGGTAAGTTTTTTGTGAAAGAACTTCCAAAAATGTTGAACAATGCATTGAGTGAAATTTACTTTAGAGGATCATCAAAGGATATTTCTCCCAATCAGTTTATGAATTTCAATTTCAAAATTTACAACAAAATCATCGAAGTATTCTATCCTAATCTGCGTTTGGGCGCCAATACTTTTGTTCGTGGAACTTTGGATAGTGACCCTAAAAAATTTACACTCAAATTTAAATCGCCCAACATCAGCATTGAAGATTATTTTGCCAAGCAAATCGAAATACAACTTATAAATGATAATCCGATTTTTAACACCTATGTTGAGTTAGACAGTTTAAGCACGCCTTTTTATGATGCCAATGCATTTAGTCTTATCAACCTTACTTTGAACGATACGCTATATATCAAATCTGAATTCAAAGGAGGAAAAGAAAATTTAGATGCATTTGATTTCAATTTATTTTATACCAACGAGGGTGAAAAATCTGTTGTTGGTCTAAAACCATCGTTTATCAATTTTAAGAATACACCATGGAAATTGAATGCAAAAAATAATGCCAAAAATAAACTTGTTTTTGACTCTGGTTTCAACGAAGTATCTATTCAGGATATGGACATGTCCTACAAAGATGAACAAATTGTATTGAGTGGTCAAGCTAAAGATTCTCTTTCAGGTGCTGTAAATTTGAAATTCGACAATGTTGACCTTGCAAAAGTCACTCCAGAAATAGATAGTCTTCAGCTTGGAGGGACCATAAATGGAAATCTAAATATTGTAAAACAAAATAAAATTTACCTCCCAAAATCCCTACTCACTATTGATCATTTTGAGGTCAATCGATTTAATTTAGGCGCTTTTAATGCCGACATAAAAGGGAATACTTCACTTACAAATTATGATGTAAATGTAACCATCAAAGACGACCGTAATGAGTCCTTTTCTGCTCAAGGTAGTTTAGATGTTTCAGGAACCAATTCAAATCTGGATTTGCAACTTAAATTTAAAGATTTTTTATTGGAGCCACTAGACCCATTTGGGAGAGGTGTTATTACCAATATTAGAGGAAAAGTAACTGGGACATCGTCCATTACGGGACGTTTGCAACGTCCTCAAATCAATGGTGTTTTGACGCTCAATCAAGGCGGAATGTCTGTTCCGTACTTAAATGTAGACTATGCTTTTGAAGACCGCACAAGAGTTGATTTGGTAGCGCAAAATTTTATATTTAAATCTGCCAAATTTACCGATACAACATTTTCTTCGGAAGGGGTTTTAAGTGGAGTGCTTAGCCATACAAATTTCAAGGATTGGGCATTAGATTTGGACCTCGATTCAAATCGTTTGTTGGTTTTAAATACTGAAGAAACCGAAGAATCGTTGTACTACGGTACAGGATTCGTAGCTGGAAACATCAATATTTCAGGGCCAATGAGTCAGCTTTTTATTGAAGCAAATGTTACCACGTCTAAAGGGACAATTTTTAAAATTCCACTTAATGATAATGAGATGATTAGCGAGAATTCGTACATCAAATTTTTGAGTCCAAAAGAAAAGAAAATTGAAAGTCAAGGGAGAGACATAAAACTGGACGACATTAAGGGCGTAGAGATGGAATTTAACATGGATGTTACTGACGATGCCGAAATCGAGATTGTCATTGATAAAGAAAATGGGAGTTCAATTTTGGGTCGAGGGAATGGAAGTATGTTGGCTCAAATAAATACAAACGATAAATTTTTGATGTTTGGTGATTTTTTGGTGCTTTCGGGGTATTATAATTATCGTTTTGGAAAGTTGATTCAGAAAAAATTCAAACTCGTCAAGGATGGGTCATTGGTATGGGAAGGCGACCCACTTCAAGCCGAAATAAATCTCGAAGCCATTTACGATGATATCTCCGTAAATCCATCAACGCTTTTAGACAATCCAATTAATCAAACCATCCCAGTTGAGGTCATTACCAACCTAACAGGAGCCCTCGAAAAACCGGAGTTAGATTTTGATATTCGTTTTCCGAATGTAAATTCTGCACTTAATAGTGAGCTTAGAGATCGTCTTCGCGACAAGGACAAAAGGAATTTTCAAGCCCTTTCACTGCTTGCAACAGGCTCTTTTAGAAGCAAACTGGCTTTGGATTCACAAGACGCTTTCGAATTAGTT
Organism: Formosa sp.; assembly: GCA_038138145.1. Lineage (GTDB taxonomy): Bacteria > Bacteroidota > Bacteroidia > Flavobacteriales > Flavobacteriaceae > UBA3537. The sequence continues at coordinate 124,388 of JAYQDD010000005.1, read as the reverse complement.
TCTGACGGTGTAACTAATGTATTAAATGATATTTTTTCTGATGAAGACAACAAAGTAAAACTGGGCTTAGATTTAGATATTGGAAAAACCACTCCAGAATTTGAAACCGACAGTCGAGTAGGGGTAACCTTGTCTACAAAAATCAGCGAAAATGTATTAATCAATGGAAAAGTTGGTGTTCCTGTCGGCGGAGTGAGTGAAACAACTGTTGCAGGAGATTTTGAAGTCCAAGTTTTACTAAATGAAGACCGAACACTATCGTTGATTTTTTTCAATAGAGAAAACAGTATTCAGAATTTCGGAGAACAAATTGGATATACACAGGGGCTTGGACTTTCGTACAATATTGAATTTGATAATCTTAAGGAATTGTTCAACGAATTATTTTCAGTCAAAGACAAAACTAGTAACCCTAACGCCAAAACTAAAAACGATAATTCTGCTCTACCTGATTATATGGAATTCAAACAATAACCTCTTTAAACCTATTAAATGCTTAAGTTTTCGCATTAAAAACAGAATAGTTATTAACGAAAACGTTTGAATTTTGCGTTGTATGAAAATTATGTGCTCAACCCTTTATTTATAAAGTATAAGTTTATTACTTTAGCCGCCTAAAGCTATAAAGCTATGGCCAAATCAATAAAAAAAATAGGTGTTTTGACTTCTGGAGGCGATGCCCCCGGAATGAATGCAGCTATCCGCTCTGTAGCACGTACTTGCGCTTATCACAAAATTGAATGTGTAGGGATTTACAGAGGATATGAAGGCATGATTGATGGCGATTTTAAAGTCCTCGATGCACGCAGTGTAAACCACATCATAAACAAAGGTGGAACTTTTTTGAAATCTGCTCGATCTGATCGTTTTAGAACCAAAGAAGGCAGAAAAGAAGCATACAATCAACTTAAAAAGCACAATATAGATGCGCTTGTTCTCATTGGTGGTGATGGTACTTTTACTGGTGGAATGGTTTTCAACGAAGAATTTAATTTTCCAGTAATTGGTATTCCAGGCACTATCGATAATGATATTGTTGGAACTAATTTCACACTTGGGTACGATACCGCATTAAATACTGCTGTCGAAGCTATTGACAAAATTAGAGATACTGCAAGTTCACACAAGCGCTTGTTTTTTGTTGAAGTGATGGGAAGAGATGTTGGACACATTGCCCTCAATGCTGGAGTGGGTTCTGGAGCAGAAGAAATTCTTGTTCCAGAAGAAGATCTTGGACTAGATCGCTTATTAGAATCTCTAGAAAAGAGCAAAGGTACTGGTAAATCTTCCAGTATAGTTGTTGTAGCAGAAGGAGATAAAACAGGTAAAAATGTTTTTGAACTGCGTGATTATGTCGAAGAAAATCTTGATGGATACGATGTAAGAGTATCTGTTTTGGGACACATGCAACGCGGAGGCTCTCCATCATGTTTCGATAGAGTTTTGGCTTCAAAAATGGGCGTAAAAGCTGTAGAATCTTTGATGGAAGGAAAAAATAATGTAATGGTAGGAACCATTAACAATAAATTGGAATTATACCCCATTGATAAGGCCGTAAAGGGTCATTCAAAAATTGATACAGAACTCCTCAGAGTTTCTGATATAATGAGTACATAAATTTAACTAACCAGAAACATAAAACACAAAAATGACAAACGTAAAAATTGGTATTAACGGATTTGGAAGAATTGGAAGAATTGCTTTTAGAATTGCCTCTGAGCGACCGGATGTTGAAGTTGTAGGAATCAATGATTTATTAGATGTAGAACATTTAGCTTATCTTTTAAAATATGATTCAGTACATGGACAATTCAAGGGGAGTATAGATGTTAAAAATGGCAATTTAGTCGTAAATGGTAATGAAATCCGCGTCACTGCAGAGCGTAATCCAGAAGACCTTAAGTGGGATGCTGTAGGTGCAGATGTAGTGATGGATTGTACAGGAATTTTCACAACGCTTGAAGGTGCACAAAAGCACATTACCGCTGGAGCCAAAAAAGTAGCCATTTCTGCACCCTCTGCAGATGCACCAATGTTCGTCATGGGTGTGAACCACCACGAAATTACAGCAGATCATACCATCGTTTCTAACGCATCGTGTACAACCAATTGCTTGGCGCCATTAGCCAAAGTCATCAACGACAATTTTGGTATTGTAGAAGGTTTAATGACCACTGTTCATGCTGCTACAGCAACACAATTCACTGTTGATGGTCCATCGCGCAAAAATTACCGTCTTGGTCGTGCGTCGCTCAACAACATTGTACCAGCATCTACAGGAGCTGCAAAAGCTGTTGGAAAAGTAATCCCAGAACTCAATGGAAAACTTACAGGGATGGCTTTTAGAGTCCCTACAGTAGACGTTTCAGTTGTGGATTTGACTTGCCGTTTGGAGAAAAGTGCAACATTTGAAGAAGTTAAAGCAGCACTTAAAAACGCATCAGAAAACGAATTGAACGGCGTTTTAGGATATACCGAAGAAGGTGTTGTATCTCAAGATTTTGTATCAGAACCAAAAACAAGCACATTTGATGCCAATGCAAGTATTGGACTTAATGATAATTTTGTGAAACTAATCTCATGGTATGATAACGAATATGGCTATTCTTCAAAATTAGTAGATTTAGCGCAACATATCAATTCACTATAAAACATTAAAAAAAACACTGTTCCTTTGGGCAGTGTTTTTTATTAATTATTCATCATGATTTTTATAATAGACAGCGGCTCTACAAAGTGCGATTGGATAGCAATTGACCCAAAAACAGGTGCACAAGTTTTTGAAAAACAGCGCACCAAAGGGTTGAATCCAGCCATTATTTCGGAAAGTGAAGCATATACGATTATAAATGACAACAAAATGCTCATCAAACACAAGTCAGATGTTGATCATGTGTTTTTTTACGGCGCTGGTTGCGGTACTGTAGAGGCACCAAAAATGTTAAAAAAGGTTCTTCAATCTATCTTCACAAAGGCTGTGGTTGATGTCAAAGAGGACACCTATGCAGCCATATATTCGACAGTAGGTGTAGAGCACAGTCCAGCCGTAGTATGTATTTTAGGAACGGGTTCCAATTGCACTTATTTTGATGGTACTGATATTCATCAGCGTGTAATTTCATTGGGGTACTCCATTATGGATGATGCTTCTGGAAACTATTTTGGTCGTCAATTATTGCGCGATTATTATTTTGATTTCATGCCGCATAATTTGAAATTAATTTTCAAAACACGCTACAATATGGACGATGACTTTATAAAGGTTAATCTTTATAAAAAGCCAAATCCAAATGCATATCTGGCCACTTTTGCTGAGTTTTTGATTTTAAACAGAGAATCAAATTATGTGCAAGGGGTCATCAAAAAAGGACTACGAACTTTTGTTGAAACAATGATCATGCAATTCAAAGACGAAATTAAGACCGTACCAGTGCATTTTGCAGGGTCAATTTCATTCTTTTTGCAAAAAGAAATAAAGGAAATTGCTCAAGAATATGGTTTTACTGTTGGTAATTTTCAAAGACGTCCTATCGAAGGATTAGCAGAATACCATGTGCGCCAAATAGAAGCGTTATAAGCGGTACTAACGCGCAGCGATTACGCTAATTTCAACATTTACAAACTTTGGCAAATTTGCAACCTCTACAGTTTCTCTTGCAGGAGCGGTTTCAACGCTGAAATATCTTCCGTAAACTTCATTTATCTTCGAAAAATTGTGCATATCAGATACGAAAATGGAAGATTTAATGACATTTTCGAAAGTCATTTCTGCGGCTTCCAATATGGCTTTTAGATTTTCCATTACTAAAGTCGTTTCAGATTCAATATCGTCTATTTCCAATGCACCTGTTTTGGGATTAATAGCAATCTGTCCTGAAGTGTAAAGCAAATCTCCCAAAAGTACAGCTTGGTTATATGGTCCAATAGGTGCTGGGGCGTTGTCTGTAGTTATAATTTTTTTCATTTTGTATTAAAATTTTAAAGCGTCTTATCGCGCTGACGCTGTTTGTCATATTTGATATCGCTGAGTATACTGGATCGTATTCCAATAAAAAAGTTCCAAGAACTTCTACTGCTGAATGGAATCCATGAAAAATTCATACGCCAACTTTCCAAATCACGTTCAAAACGCAATTGTGTATAGGTGAATCCTTTGTTTTTAAAGTCGTATCCAGACGATGCACCAACACTCCAACGGGGTGACAAATCGATATCACCAGAAAACATCAAAGAGTGTGAAGAAATCTCACTTTGGCGCCTAGAATTGTTGTAATTAAGGGCATAAGCAAGACGCAAACTCCACGGAATTTTGTACTTATATAAATCTGTAGGTTCGGGCTTTTCATCATTTGATTTACTGTTGTTGAGTCTTCGATCAGCAAAATCTTGTGGTTTCCCAAATAAGTCATCTGCACGACCACCACTTCTCAACGATTCATTTTTTGCAGCATTATTTTCATCAGAATCTCCCCCAAATGAATCACTAGAAAGATTGTAACTCATGGCAATATTTGCACTCGTTATACGAAATAAACTCCCCCCATTGTCAATGTTGAATGTATTGATTTTTCTGTTGGTGTTATCTAATGCATAGGGGTCTAAGGTAGCACCAAAGTTTACACTCATTTTGTTGTCAAACAACTGTGTGCCCCCAGTCATGCGTACTGGACTCCAATTCAAAGAGTCGCTAGCGATATTATAGTTTGTAGAGAAGTTCAGAGAATTTAATAGGAATATTTTTTTTGGTTCCGTAGCGGTACTATCTTTTGGACGAACTTTAGCTTCAAGATTATTGCTCAACGAAAGCCCAACACTACTCGAAAAGCGATTTCCTGGGGCGCCAAATAGCGATTGCTCAAATCGGCTGTATTCGACTTGGTCTGTGGTTAATCCATCGGCACTCACCACTTCATAAGTATCATAATACTGTTCGAATGCTGGCGAAACGTTATAACTTATAGAGGGGCGTAGGACATGACGTATGGCCTGTATTTTTTTGTCTTCACCAAAATCAAAAAGACCATAAATGGTCGTTCCTAAGCTTGTGCTAAAGTTGTAGGTGGTGTAAGAATCAAAACCTTTTAGCGGAGTTGTCACCACTTCTTGTTCGTCAATATTGTAATTTTTTTCAATGGTATTAAAGGTCCAATTATGATTAAAATTGGCACTTGTGCTCATACTGAAATATTTGAATAATTTAAAGTTTGTACTGATGGGAATAGTGTGTTGTACCCCAGCTTTTGCATCATCAAACATTTCTTTTTTGAAGAATAAAGAATCTGTGGTTTGAATGCGGTTTTCGCCTCGCACGTTGTATTGAAAATTAATGTTTTGTAATACCCCTTTTTTACTTCCAGTTTTTGGAGCGAATGGGAAAACACGATCTACACTCCCTTGAAATGTAGGCAAAGTCATGTTGATGGTTTCTGTATTTGTGTTTTGTGAATGTGTGGCTGTCACACTAAGATTGACTTGTGGTTCACCCTGAAAAGTTTTTGAATAAGAAACAGACGATGCAAGGGTGTTGTTCAAAAAATTTGAAGTATTCAGTTGATTGATGGATTCTTGATAGTAGGTGCTACTTCCCAAATTGACAGAAGCCGAAAAGCGCGAATTGGGATTGGATTTATTGTCTTGGCTTTGGTTCCAACGCAAATTGTAAATAATGCTTTTGGAATAGTCAGGAAAACCCCGTTCACTATTGATGAGGTTTTCGTACCTAAAACTGAGTGCTCCTCTGAACTTGTAGCGCACCGCATAATTACTTTCAAGTCGTAAACCATAACTTCCATTGGTGTAATAATCTCCAAGTGTAGCCAAATCAAAATAATCACTTAGCGCAAAATAATAACCTCCATTTTGAAGAAAATACCCACGGTTGTTTTGTTCCCCAAAAGATGGAAAAATGACACCTGAAGTTCTTTTTTTAGTCAATGGAAAGAATGCAAAAGGCAATCCAATGGGTGTGGGAACGTCTGCAATAAACATGTTGGTAAGTCCAGTAACCACTTTCTTTCCGGGAACTACTTTTGCTTTACGCAAAAGAAAATAATATTCTGGATTTTCCTCATTTTCGGAAGTCGTAAACTTGGCACGTTTTACGAAATAAACAGAGTCATTTTCTTTTTTTGTAAGATTAGAAATAATACGACCACCTTGTTGTTCGGTTTTGGAATTCCAAATCAATGCTTTTTTTGTTTTCATATTAAAAACAATAGAGTCTGGTTCCACGACATCAGCACCTTGTTTAAATACAGGGGATTGCGAATAATTGCCAAGTGAGTCTTTGAGTCGACCAGCATAAACCAAATCTTTTCCGTAATCTATGATGATTGTTCCAGATTGAATATCCATGTCTTGGTATTGTACTTGCGCTTCGTTGTACAAATAAATCTGCTGTGTTTTCTGGTTCACAGATGTGAAATCTTTGGCTTTATAATTCACAATACCTTCCAAAAACCCTTTCGGTTTTGCAATACTATCGTTAGTGATGGAGTCTTGTTGTACTGTTTTGGGCTCATTTTTTGGAATAGAATCCAAAATTTGTTTTTCGGGAATTGTTGATGAAACAGGCACTTCAGTAGAGGGCTTAGGCAGGTCCTGTGCTGGACTGTAGGTGTTAGTAAGCACTGTAAAACTAATAATAAAAAGTAGTTCAAAGTATGTTGTTTTCAATGCTTTTAGGTGTATTTTTGTATTAAATGGCCTAGTTTTTGAAGTATCAAAGTTAATGATATTTTTATCGTTTATTATACAAAAACACTTCATCAACGCACAAAGTAATATTTTGTATGCAAATTAAATCATTTTTGACAATCCTCTTGTGTTTTTTTGGATTGATTTCCCTTGCACAGTCCAAAAATAATACCAAACCTTTTGTCGTGGTTTTGGACGCAGGTCATGGTGGTAAAGATCCTGGTAAAATAACTACTTTTGGTTATAATGAAAAAGACATTGCTTTAGATATTGCTTTACGTGTAGGAAAACACTTAGAAAATTCAGAAGGCATAAGGGTAATTTATACTCGAAAAAAAGATGTGTTTTTGGAACTTCGCCAACGTGCAGCTATTGCCAACAAGGCAGATGCAGATCTCTTTGTCTCGATACATTGTAATGCGCATAGTCCACAAGCCCATGGAACTGAAACTTTTGTTCTTGGACTCCACAGAAATGAATCAAACTTTCGTGTAGCGCAACAAGAAAATGAAGTGATTTTTTTGGAAGATGACTATGAACAAAATTATGAAGGATTTGATCCTAGCTCACCAGAATCGTTTATAGGATTAACCCTTTTACAAGAAGATTATTTGGATCAAAGTATTTTATTGGCCAGAACAATTCAAGACAATTTCACGCAACAGCTAAAACGCCGTGATCGTGGGGTCAAACAAGCTGGTTTTTGGGTATTGCACAATACCTATATGCCCAGTGTTTTGATTGAAACTGGCTTTATCACCAATAAAAAAGAGGGCGATTATCTGAATTCTTCACGAGGAAAACAAGAAATTTCCAAAAGTATTGTTGACGCTATCATAGATTATAAATCCAGTTTAAATTCAGATGTTGTGCTTCAAAGTACAGTAATTGATTCCAGTCCTGTTGCACCATCGATTACATTTAAAGTGCAAATTGCTGCGGGTTCAAAAAAGCTTACTACAAAGCCCTATAATTTCAAAGGGCTAAAACCAATTTTCCGCACTAAATCTAACAATGTGTATCGCTATTTTTATGGAGAAACACCAGACTATGAAACAGCATTAAATATGAAGGCCGAGGCCGTCAAATTGGGTTATACTTCAGCTTTTGTTGTGGCCTATCAAAATGATACAAGAATTTCAGTTGAAAATGCCTTAAAAACTAAAACAAATTAACCCTAAAAATTACAAATTAATTATTAGATTTGTAAGGCATCAAAACCTTAATAATTGAGAACAACAAAAGAAATTAAAACCGCAATATTGGTCCTTTCGGGGATTTTATTATTCATTTTTATATTTAATTATTTGAAGGGTGAAAATTTGTTGAGTAATGCTCGAAAAATTACAGCTGTTTATGATAATGTTGAAGGTTTGGCCTCATCTGCCGCTGTTACAATCAATGGTCATGCAATAGGCAAAGTTCAAGACATTAGATTCACAGAAGATGGCAGCGGAAAATTGGAAGTTATGATGTTGGTTGATAGTGATTTTGAATTTTCTAAAAACAGTACCGCACAACTTTACGAATCGGGTCTTATAGGCGGCAAAGCCATCGCCATTATCCCCGCGTTTGATGGTGCCGAAAATGTAGTTTCTGGAGATGTGCTTGGTTCATCTGTTAAGCCCGGGCTTACAGAATTAGTAAATCAGCGGCTCACTCCATTGCAAGAAAAAATTGAAACGGTAATGGTTAGTGCAGATCAACTTTTGACTAACGTCAACAGTGTTTTTGATGCAGAAACAAAAACCAATCTCAAAGGCAGCATCGCTCAATTGAAACAAACAATAACTTCGTTTGAAACCACGTCCAATGCACTCAATGGACTATTGGAAGACAATAAATCCTCGATTACATCGACGCTCAATAATTTTAGTGGAATTTCCGAAGATTTATCGGAAGTCAGCACCTCTCTTGCAGATGCAAATTTAAAAGAAACCATCAACGGACTTCAGTCTACCATCACTAATTTTGATGCGCTTTTAAATGACATTGAACAGGGTGAAGGTTCGGTAGGCAAACTCATGAAAGATGAAGGCTTATATAACAACTTGGAAGGCGCTTTAGGGCAATTGGAAGCACTTCTGGAGGACATGAAACTCAATCCAAAGCGTTATGTTCATTTTTCACTATTCGGCAAGAAAAACAAGACCTACAATACAACAGAAACACAAAAGGAATCAAAAGAATAACACTATAGAATGACGCTATTACCAAACTTTATTTTTGGGCTCATTTTAGTGGGCGGTATTGGTTTTTTTGTTAAAAACATCAACAAACTCAAGCGTAATATCAAATTGGGTAAAGCGGTAGCTGTCGAGGGATCCTCGAAAGAACGCTGGGCCAATATGGCTCGAATCGCTTTGGGGCAAAGCAAAATGGTTCGTCGTCCAATTTCAGGGCTACTTCACGTCATCGTTTACGTTGGTTTTATTGTCATCAATATCGAAGTTTTGGAAATTGTTATCGATGGACTTTTTGGAACGCATCGAATTTTCTCATCCATTGGCCCCCTTTACGGAATACTCATTGGAATTTTTGAAGTTTTTGCGCTTCTAGTATTTGTTGCAGTAGTTGTTTTTTGGCTACGGAGAAATGTACTCCGTATCAAACGCTTTATGAGTTCTGAAATGAAAGGTTGGCCAAAACAAGACGGAAACCTTATTCTATATTTCGAAATCGTGCTGATGGCACTATTTATCATCATGAATGCTACAGATGTTCAATTCCAAGCGATGAACTCTGGAAATGTCATCAGTCAGTTTGTAGCACCATGGTTTGAAGGTTTCCCCCTTCATACCATCGAAAGAACAGCATGGTGGTTGCATATTGTGGGCATTTTGATCTTCCTTAACTATCTGTACTATTCAAAACATTTGCATATTTTACTGGCTTTTCCAAACACATATTATGGGCGTTTAACGCCTAATGGTCAAATGGACAACTTAGAATCAGTCACTAATGAAGTCAAGCTCATGATGGATCCTGATGCCGACCCCTATGCTGTGCCAGAGGATACTTCAGAAGACCCTGAAAAATTTGGATCGAGTGATGTTTTTGATTTAAATAGAATTCAATTGCTCAATGCCTATACCTGCACCGAATGTGGTCGATGTACTAGCGAATGCCCTGCCAATCAAACAGGGAAAAAATTGTCTCCAAGAAAAATTATGATGGACACCCGAGATCGTTTGCAAGAAGTTGGGCAAAATATTGATGCCCATAAAGGAACTTTCAAACCCGATGGAAAACAACTTCTTGGCGATTATGTAACCAACGAAGAATTGTGGGCTTGTACAAGTTGTAATGCTTGTGTTGAAGCATGTCCTGTAAGCATAAACCCGTTGTCCATAATTCTTGATATGCGCCGTTACTTAGTCATGGAACAAAGTGCCGCGCCCACAGAATTAAATACAATGATGAGCAACATAGAAAACAACGGCGCACCATGGCCGTACAATCAAATGGATCGATTAAACTGGAATAACGAATAATTTTAATTTTAAGAATGAAACGAGAAGAAGCTGACGCATTATTACACCAAAAAGTAGAAGAAGGAGAATTAATAAGTCCTGTCCTTCCTGAAGGCGTAAAAAACTATTTAATAGATATCGATGGTACGATTACTGAAGATGTACCAAATGAAGAACCAGAACGTATGGCCACTTGCCTTCCTTTTGAAGATGCCAGAAGAACCTGCAACAAATGGTACGATGAGGGACATATGATTTGTTTTTTCACATCAAGAACTGAAGAACACCGAGAAGTTACACAAAAATGGCTTGAAACACATGGGTTCAATTACCACACCTTACTGATGGGAAAACCAAGAGGAGGGAACTACCACTGGATCGATAATCACTTGGTGAAAGCGACACGCTACAGAGGAAAATTTACAGACCTAGTAGAAAAAGAAGTTACCATCCAAGTTTTTGATGATGGAAAAAATGGATAAAAATAAACAATAATGAGCGAACAACTTAAAGTACCTACAATGGCCGAATTACATGCACAGGGCATAGCCCCTGAGGTATTGTTTTGGGTCGGATGTGCTGGAAGTTTTGACGACAGAGCCAAGAAAATTACAAAGGCTCTTGTGAAAATTTTGCACAAAGCAAATGTTAAATTTGCAGTATTAGGTACTGAAGAAAGTTGTACAGGCGATCCTGCAAAACGCGCTGGAAATGAGTTTTTGTTTCAAATGCAAGCTGTTACTAATATTGAAGTCATGAATGCTTATGAAGTCAAAAAAATAGTTACCGCTTGTCCACATTGCTTTAATACCCTCAAAAATGAATATCCTTCACTTGGCGGAACCTATGAAGTAGTACACCACACTCAGTTTTTAAAGAGTCTGCTCGATGAAGGTCGCCTTACCATCCAAGGTGGGCAATTTGAGGGGAAACGCATTACGTTTCATGACCCCTGTTATTTAGGTCGTGCCAACAACGTTTATGAAGCACCAAGGGATTTAATTAAGAAGTTGGATGCCGAACTCGTTGAGATGAAAAACTGCCGCAAAAAAGGGCTATGCTGTGGTGCGGGTGGGGCGCAAATGTTCAAAGACGCCGAAGCTGGCAACAAAGAAATCAATATTGAGCGTACAGAACAAGCCATGGAAGTAAAGCCACAAATCATTGCGGCCGGATGTCCTTTTTGCAATACCATGATGACCGATGGTGTAAAAAATAAAGCTGAAGGCCAAATAGAAGTCATGGACATTGCTGAGCTCATTGCCAATGCAGAAGATTTATAACAATTTATGATTGTCGATTTCCAATCTTTACCAGATACAGCACGCCTTTGGATTTACCAATGCAACCGTTCGTTAACAGCTGAAGAACAAGAAGACATATCCAAAAAAGCGCATGATTTTTTGGCGCAATGGACAGCCCATGGAGCCGATTTGAAAGCTGGATTTGAATTAAAATACAACCGATTTATTGTCATTGGTTTGGATCAAAACTTGCAAAGCGCCTCAGGTTGTTCTATTGATGCGTCAGTACATTTTATACAAGAACTTGAAAAAACGCATAAAGTTGACCTTTTAGACAAGTTAAATGTCTCTTATAAGCAAGGCGATTTTATTGCCTACAAACCCCTCGATGACTTCAAGAAAATGGCAAAGAGCAAAGCGGTTTCACCAAAAACAATCGTTTTTAACCATCTTGTGCAAACAAAAGCTGAATACAAAGACCACTGGGAAGTTCCTGCGGCAGAGAGTTGGCATGCACGCTTTTTTTAATTTATTTTTAAGTCCATAAGGGCAACTCATTAGGGTTAAAAGAATTTCTTTTTTCAATGCCCAACAATCTCTTTTTGGTTTGTAATCCTCCAGCATACCCTTCCAAACTACCATCGCTTCCAATGATGCGATGACAGGGTACGGCCAAAGCTATGGCATTTGCACCATTGGCATTGGCAACAGCACGAACACTGCTTTTGGAAATACCTAGCATTTCAGTGAGTTGAAGATAACTTCTTGTCTCTCCGTAAGGGATTGTTTTCAGAGTTTTCCAAACGCTTTTTTGAAAATCACTGCCAGCAAAGCGTATAGGAAATTCAAAGATCTTGAGCTCTGCGTTTAGATAACGATCAATTTGGGTTTTTACCTTTTCTAACAAGGGGTTGTTTTGTTCGATAAATGTTGCATTGAACGAAGATTTTATTCGTTGATCAATGAATGACCTCCTTTTTCTCCATCGGTAATCTAACAAACATATAGAATGTTCGATACTTCCAACAACAAATTCACCCACGCTAGTTTTGTGGTATTGAATTTCTATTTGCTTTTGCATGATTAAAGGATTATGAACCGAACACTAATTTCGCTTTCTACCTTAATTTTTGAAAATTCAATATCAATGGGCGTTTCCAAAGCTTCATCCATAGCATATTCTGCTCTTGCCATCATGTTCATATTGTTATAATAGGGTCTGCTGTAAAATTTGTCATTGATATAGATTGCTTTTCCTAGTTGTTGGTTCAATGGTGTGGTTAGGGCTTTTGCTTGTTGTTGTGCTTTTAAAATAGCTTTCGATTTAAGCTCTAATTTGAGGGTTTCAATTTTAGAATAAGCCGTCTTTATCAGCCGAACATTAGAAATTCCTTCACTTTCTAGACCAATGAGTACTTTTCCTGCCGTCATTGCATCATAAACCTCAAGGGTGTAGGATTTTGACTTGAGTACATTTTTGCGCTTTAAAAAATATTTTTTGTAATTACTGGCCAAATTGTCCACTTTCAATTGTTTTTTTAGGTCAATGCCTAAATTTTCTAATACATTAGCCATTGTTCGTTCTTGTTTTTCCAGCGAAGTTCTGTTGCGGTCCTCACCTTCATGGATATAAATAGAAAGGTAAATCTGATCTGGAGTGACCAGTGAATCCACTTTGGCAGTGGTTTCCAAATAGGGTTGATCAATAAAATTTTTGGTTTGTCCGAAAGCTAAGCTACAGATTAAGAAGCTCAGCAGGTAAAAGGTCTTTTTCATGTGATTTTTTTTAAATAAAACGAAACAAGATGTGTGCCAAATCGCTAGATTCCGCGGCCAAGTCCTAAATTTTACATAATTATAATTTCCTTAATTGTTGAAATTCTTTTGAAAAATAGTATTTTGGTATAGTATTTTCACAACATCTGAAAACTCAACCTATGCGCTGTTTATTTTCTATTTTTTTAGGGCTTTATCTGAGTGTTTTATCGGCGCAATCGCCACTTATTACTCATGATTCTTTAGCACAAAAACAGTGGGTTGATAGTGTTTATAACACTTTAAGCGTGAAACAAAAAGTTGGACAACTCTTTATGGTTCAAGCATTTTCAGAAGAAAAAAACCTTCAAAAAGAAAAATTACTTGAGCTCATTAATAAGCACCACATTGGAGGAATTATTTATTCTAAAGGTGGTCCTCTTCGTCAGGCCCATTTGGACAACGAACTTCAGTCGAATGCAAAAATCCCACTGCTTGTAGGTATGGATGCTGAGTGGGGACTAAGTATGCGCTTAGATTCAACTTACGCTTTTCCATGGAATATGACTCTCGGTGCGGTATCGGACTTAAATTTAATCCGAAAAACAGGTCAATATATCGGAGAACATTGCAAGCGCTTGGGGGTTCACTTTAATTTTGCTCCAGTCGTAGACATCAACACCAACCCCGATAATCCAATCATTGGTAATCGTTCTTTTGGTGAAGATAAAAATAATGTAACTGATAAAGCATTAGCTTTTATGCGAGGGATGCAAAGTGCGGGTATTTTGGCCAACGCAAAACATTTTCCCGGACATGGCGATACCGATAAAGATTCTCATAAAACCTTACCCACGGTCAATTTTAACAAAAGGCGCATACAGAATGTAGAATTGTTTCCGTACAAAAAACTGATTTCCTATGGATTATCTAGCGTTATGGTGGCTCACCTCAATGTGCCCAGTTTAGAACCAAGAACCAACTACCCTTCTTCTTTATCGCGTCCAATCGTTACAGAACTTTTAAAAACAGAACTTAATTTTGAAGGATTAATTTTCACGGATGCATTGGACATGAAAGGGGCTTCAAATTTTAGTTCTCCAGGGGAGATTGATTTGCAGGCTTTTTTGGCAGGCAACGATGTGTTATTGATGTCAAATGACGTTGCTAAAGGCATAGAAAAAATAGCTAAAGCTGTAAGTCGTGGGCAAATCTCAGAGGAACGCTTGGCGCACTCCGTAAAAAAGATTTTAAATGCGAAATATAAAGTTGGTCTGCACCACTATCAACCGATTAAAACAGAACAGCTTATTCAAGATTTGAACCGCATTCAAGATGATGTATTGTACGAACAATTGATGCAAAATGCACTGACTTTGGTAAAAAACTCAAAATCTATTGTGCCGCTCAGGGACCTGGAATTGCGACGCATTGCTTATGTTGCTTTAGGTGATGCCAAGGGCGATACGTTTCTTAAAACGCTTCAAAATTATGGAAAGGTAACTCAAGTACAGTCTGAAAATTTAGATGAATTAATCCAAAAATTAAAACAATTCAATACCGTTGTTATTGGCTTTCATAAGTCAAATGAAAATCCTTGGAAGTCCTACAAGTTTACCAATAAAGAATTGGTTTGGTTACAAGAAATTGCACGAAACAACGAGGTTATTTTGAGCGTTTTTGCCAAACCTTATGCGCTAAATGCCATAAAATCATTTACCAATATAGAAAGTGTTTTGCTGGGCTATCAAAACAGTGAAATAGCTCAACGTGTAGCAGCACAAATTATTTTTGGTGCGCTTCCTGCCAAAGGAAAATTGCCTGTCAGTTTATCAAAATCCAAATTCAAGGTCGATCATGGCATAGAAACAAATTCACTTGAACGATTGTCTTATGGCCACCCTGAGCAGGTCGGAATGAGTACTTCTATGCTCTCTAAATTGGATTCTCTAACCCACTATGCCATCGATGAAAAAATGACGCCAGGGATTCAATTGTTGGTTGCTAGAAAAGGAACAATTATTTACAACAAAAATTTTGGATACCACACCTATAAAAAAGCCCAAAAAGTAACCTCAAAAAATGTGTATGATTTGGCCTCACTGACCAAAATTTTGGTCACAGTACCCTTGCTTATGGAATTGGTAGAGTCGGGGGTAGTAACTTTAGAAGATCGTTTGGGCGACTTACTGCCAAAATACAAAGGAACAGATAAGGAAAACATCACCCTCAAAGAAATGTTATCCCATTTTGCACAACTAAAACCTTGGATTCCTTTTTATAAATCCGCTATAGATTCTGTGACTCAAAAGCCGATTTCAGAATTTTTTAAATCAGAAAAATCTAAAAATTATCCGATTCAAATTACGGATAAACTCTTTCTTCGTCAAGACTTGACAGATACAATTCAACAGCAAATCCTAAATTCAGAGCTTTTGGAGGAAAGGGAGTATCATTACAGCGATTTGCCGTATTATATTCTTAAAGAATTCATAGAACAACAGCACGCTCAACCTCTAAATGAGCTTATAGAACAGCATTTTTATAAACCTTTGGGTGCAAATTACTCGACTTATCGTCCTTTGGAGAAGTTCAGTAAAAATCAAATCATTCCCACTGAGGAAGATGACTATTTTAGGTTTGAAACGGTTCATGGCTATGTACATGATATGGGCGCGGCCATGCAAAATGGGGTTGGAGGGCATGCTGGATTGTTTGGCAATGCCAATGATGTCGCAAAACTTATGCAAATGTATCTCCAACGTGGTTATTATGGTGGGAAACAATATTTAAATCCTCGCATAATCGACGCTTTCAATACCTGTTATTATTGTGACGAAGACAATCGGCGCGGAATAGGATTCGATAAACCCCAACTTGAAGATGAAGGTCCAACTTGTGGCTGTATTTCCATGACCAGCTTTGGCCATTCTGGGTTTACAGGAACCTATACTTGGGCCGATCCAGAGGAAGAAATTATTTACGTATTTTTGTCTAATCGAACTTACCCCGATGCCACGAATAATCGTTTGCTTGAAGAAAATATTAGAACCGAAATACAACGGCTCATTTATGAGGCCATCATCGACTAAATAATGAATATAGGAATTGTATGTTACCCAACTTTTGGAGGTAGTGGCGTTGTGGCTACTGAGCTTGGATTGGAGTTATCACGGAAAGGGCATGAAGTGCATTTTATTACCTACAGACAACCTGTTCGTCTGGAACTTTTAAGCCCCAATGTTCATTTTCACGAAGTGAATGTGCCAAAATACCCTCTATTTCATTATCAACCCTACGAATTGGCTCTATCGAGTAAAATAGTGGATATGGTAAAAATGCATAACATTGATGTTCTTCATGTGCACTACGCTATTCCTCATGCCTATGCAGCGTATATGGCCAAAAAAATGTTGCTTGAAGAAGGCATCAAACTTCCTATAGTGACCACCTTACATGGCACCGATATCACTCTTGTAGGGAGTCATCCATTTTATAAAACTGCCGTAACCTTTAGCATCAACAAATCGGATGCTGTGACTTCAGTTTCCCAAAGTTTAAAAGAAGATACCCAGCGTCTTTTCAATACCAATAAAGAAATTACGGTGATTCCCAATTTTGTGGATTTAGAAAAGCATAAACCAGTGAAAAATGATGGTCGTCGCGATGTATTGGCCAAATCCCATGAACGTGTGATTACTCACGTGAGTAATTTCAGAGCAGTCAAGCGTATTCCTGATGTTATTCATATTTTTAATGCCATTCAAAAAGAAATCCCATCAAAATTAATCATGATTGGTGAGGGGCCAGAACGCGAAAAAGCAGAACAACTCTGCGCGAAACTCAATCTTGAAGAAAAAGTCGCTTTTCTTGGCAATACCAATGAAGTCAATAAAATTTTATGCTTTAGTGATTTATTTCTTTTACCTTCTGAAACGGAGAGTTTTGGATTATCAGCCCTAGAGGCCATGGCTTCCAGAGTTCCTGTGATCTCTAGCGATAGTGGAGGGCTGAAAGAGGTCAATGTTTCTGGTGTATCGGGCTATTTGAGCCCATTTGGTGCTGTAGAGGAAATGGCTCAAAATGCCATTACAATTTTGAAATCAGATGCCACTTTGGCAAAATTTAAGGAAGGTGCTCTAACCACAGCAGCCAAATTTGATATCCACAAAATCGTCCCCAGCTACGAAGTGGTTTATCAAAAGGCCCTAAAAAATTGTATCTCAATTTAGTGCCTACTACAGTTTGTTTTATTAATTTTACACCTTATTTGAAAATATTTATTTGATATGGCAGGAAATTCGTTTGGAACGGTATTTAAACTTACAACATTTGGGGAATCGCATGGCGTCGCTATTGGTGGGGTCATTGATGGATGTCCTGCAGGAATTTCCATAGATTTTGAAGCTATTCAACACGAAATGGACCGTCGGAAACCGGGGCAATCAAAGATTGTAACCCAACGAAAAGAACCAGACACCGTTGAATTTTTATCAGGAATTTTTGAGGGGGTTACAACAGGAACGCCTATTGGATTTATCATCAAAAATACCAACCAAAAATCCAAAGATTATAGCCATATCAAAGATGTTTTTCGTCCTAGCCATGCCGATTTTACATACAATGAAAAATACGGACAGCGCGATTATAGAGGTGGAGGACGCAGTTCGGCACGAGAAACGGCCTGTAGAGTGGTAGCTGGTGCCATTGCCAAACAATTTTTAAACACCATCAGCATTGATGCATATACCTCGTCGGTGGGCCCTATCGCTTTGGATAAAAATTACCAAGCATTGGATTTATCGCTCACGGAATCCAACCCCGTACGTTGCCCAGATCCTGTAGTCGCTGAGCAGATGATTGACAAAATTAAAGCCATCCGAAAGGAAGGCGACACCATTGGTGGTACAGTATCTTGTGTGCTAAAAAATGTGCCTGTAGGATTGGGTGAGCCGGTATTTGACCGTCTTCATGCGCAGTTAGGAAAAGCCATGCTTTCGATTAATGCCGTAAAGGGCTTTGAATATGGTTCTGGTTTTGAAGGTGTTAAGATGAAGGGCAGTGCGCACAACGATGCTTTTAACGCTGATGGTTCAACACAAACCAACAACTCTGGAGGCATTCAAGGGGGCATTAGTAATGGGATGGATATCTATTTTAATGTGGCCTTTAAACCTGTGGCCACGGTCATGCAAACCCAAGATACGATTGACAAAGACGGAAATTCCGTAGAAATGCAAGGCAAAGGCCGTCACGACCCTTGTGTGGTGCCACGTGCTGTCCCCATAGTTGAAGCCATGGCCGCTCTGGTTTTGGCCGATTTTACGCTTTTAAATCGTCTCTCCAAAAAATAACCTTATGAAATCTTTAGCCCTACATTGGAAAATATTAATTGGCATGCTGTTGGGCGTGGTTTTTGGCTTTGTGCTACTGCAAGTGCAAGGCGGTTCAGCGTTTATTGCCTCGTGGATTAAACCGCTCGGCACCATATTCGTCAAACTCCTAAAACTCATTGCTGTCCCTCTGATTTTGGCCTCGCTCATTAAAGGAATATCCGATTTAAAAGACATTTCCAAATTTGCGTCTATCGGGATAAAAACCATTGTGATTTATGTCCTTACCACCGTCATTGCCATAAGCATTGGGCTGACCTTGGTCAATGTGTTTAATCCTGGGGATGGGGTGTCCGATGCGACGATTTCAAAACTTACAGAAACCTATGCCAATAACAGCAATGTTCAGGGTAAAATTGAAGAAGCTACACGCCAACAACAAAGCGGGCCTCTAGACTTTGTGGTAGATATGATTCCCGAAAATGCGTTTTCTGCCCTCAGCAACAACAAACTTATGCTTCAAGTGATTTTCTTGGCGATTTTCTTAGGGATTTCTCTGTTATTAATTGGCGAAAAAAATGCTAAACCCCTAAAAGATGTCTTTGATTCTCTCAACGATGTTGTGCTTAAAATGGTGGATTTAATCATGCTCACAGCGCCCTATGCTGTTTTTGCGTTGTTGGCCAATGTGGTGGTGTCTTCTGGCGATCCAGAGTTGCTGTATGCGCTTTTATTTTACGCTTCAATAGTGGTTGGCGGATTGTTGTTGATGGTGTGTTTTTATTTGATTGTGGTTGCTGTTGTGGTGAAAAAAAATCCGTTTTGGTTTTTGAAACAAATTAGTCCAGCGCAATTATTAGCGTTTTCGACCAGCAGTAGTGCGGCGACGCTGCCTGTAACCATGGAACGGGTCGAAGAACATGTGGGTGTGGACAAAGAAGTGTCCAGTTTTGTATTGCCTGTAGGGGCTACGATTAATATGGACGGAACGAGTTTATACCAAGCGGTAGCGGCGGTTTTTATTGCCCAAGCGCTCAACTTCGATTTGACGTTTACCGACCAACTGATGATTGTCCTCACGGCTTTGTTGGCCTCCATTGGTAGTGCCGCAGTACCCGGCGCGGGGATGGTGATGTTGGTGATTGTTTTAGAATCCGTAGGTTTTCCTGCCGATAAACTGGCCATTGGACTCGCTCTTATTTTTGCTGTAGACCGCCCTTTGGACATGTGCCGAACAGTGATTAACGTCACCGGTGACGCTACGGTCTCTACCCTTATTGCAAAATTGGAAGGTAAACTCCATACCCCAAAACCCAAAGATTGGGACGACCATTGGGAAGAGGTGAAGTGATTTTAATCCAAAAACCTGTCCTGTATATCCTTTGTTGGGACCATACAATGCTCTTGTTGGCCAAACCATCGATAGCGGTTTTTGGCAATCATGCTGTACAGTCCATCTCTTAAAAATTTGGGGAGGAGATAGCCCACCAACAGTAGTTTGTGTCCACCCCCTAAACTAGTGCAAAGTTTTAGGAGGGCCGTGCTTTTTTTGTAAAACGCTTTACCGTCATAAAACACAATGCTTTTTAAATTTTTAAGGTCCTCTGGAGGCAGTATTTTTTTGGCATATTGGCCTTGAAGTGTAGCAAATTTTAGGGAGTTCTTGTGGTCGTGCTTAAGTAGGTAGCGAACACTGCGTTGGCATAAATTACAAACCCCATCAAAAAAGACCACCATGGCTTATTTTTTTGGTTTTACAAATTCCAAACGCTCCAAACTCACCGTAGTGGTAAACAGTCCATAATTGACCACCGCTTTGCCTTTTTCAATCTTATCTATAGTCCCAATGGCTCTACCATCATCCATACGGACGTTTTCGCCCACCTTAAAATTATGTTTGGGTTTTGGGGGCGCTTGGGCTGCTTTTGCTTTGGCGGCTTGTTTTTCCTTTCTGATTTTTGCCACTTTTTGATCGACCTCTTTTTGCAGGCGGTTTTCTGCTTTGAGCTTCGCTCGTTTTTGTTTGTTGGTTAACTTTTCTTTTTTGGAATTTTCGATTTGAACCAATTTAAACAACTCCGCCAAGAGTTCGCGTTTGCGTTTGTTTTGTTGGAATTTGTCGCCCAAATCTTGAATTTTTTTACCTAAATAAATCAGTCGTTGGTTGCTGTCGTAGAGTTCTTGATAGTTTTGCAGTTTTTTTTGTGCCTTTTCGTTGATGTTTTCTAAACGTTCGGCTTCTAAGCCCTTTTTAACTTCATTTTGCTTTAAAGCACGTTCTGTTTTTTCGAGTTTAGACCGTTCTTTTTGGAGTTTTGCGATGGTCTTATCAAAACGAATTTTACCACGCTCTATTTTCTTTTTAGAACGGTTAATTAAACTGTAGGGAATCCCATTTTTTTGCGCCACTTCAAACGTAAACGAACTGCCTGCTTGACCAATCACCAGTTTAAAAATAGGCAAAAGTGTTTTTTCATCGAACAGCATATTCGCATTTTGAATATGGGGCAATTCGTTGGCCAAAAGTTTCAAATTACTGTAGTGTGTGGTGATGATGCCAAAGGCCTCACGTTCATAAAAAACCTCCAAAAAGGTTTCGGCCAAAGCTCCTCCTAATTCTGGATCACTTCCTGTTCCAAATTCATCAATAAGAAACAAGGTGTTTTTGGTGCATTTTTTAAGAAAATGATTCATTTGTTTGAGGCGGTAACTGTAGGTACTCAAGTGATTTTCAATGGATTGGTTGTCGCCAATATCGCTTAAAATGGTTTCAAAAAAACACATTTTGGAACGTTCGTGCATAGGAACTAAAAGCCCAGATTGCATCATCACTTGTACCAACCCCACAGTTTTTAGAGTAATACTTTTTCCACCGGCATTGGGACCAGAAATGACAATAATTCTGCTTTCTGTGGCCATACTGATGGTTTGTGGAAAGGTTTTTTTGCCTTCTTCATTGTTGGTCACCAAAAGGAGCGGATGGTAGGCGTCTCTTAAAAATAATTCTTGTTGATCGCTGAGTTCAGGCAATACCCCATTGATGGCTTGTGCGTATTTTGCTTTGGCATACAAAACGTCCATTAAGACCAAATAATCTTGATATTGATGGAGGAGGGGTTTAAAGCTCCGTACATAATCCGTGAGTTCCAGCAAAATCCGTTTGATTTCTTCAGTTTCCTCAAATTCGAGGTTATTTAAATCGCGTTGGTGTTGGTGCGTCGTATCGGGTTCGATATAGACAATACTCCCTGTTTTGCTGGCGCCCAAAATACTGCCTTTGACTTTTCGGCGGTACATGGCTTTGACAGCCAAAACACGTCTATTTTCCATAACCGTTTCTCGTATTTCATCGAGATAATCAGCACTGTTGTAGTGGCTGAGGGCGGCATTAAAACTGGTGTTTATTTTGGTACGCACCGATTGGATGGACTTTCTGAGCACATATAAAGTCTCCGAAGCATCATTTCTAATTTCCCCATATTTGTCGATGATGCTGTTGATTTGGTTGGAAATCAATTTCGTTTGTTCCAGTTGTGCAGACCGCTCGGAAAGTAGGGGGTAATAGTCGTGGAATTTTTTAAAAAACTTTAGAAGTACATTAGCGGTGATGGATAACGAAGCAATTTTTCGAAACTGTTCCACTTCCAAAAAATTATTTTCGATGCGCAGTAGTTTGAGTTCTTCAGTGATGGCGTCAAAACCGTGGTTGGGGATCCGGTTTTCATTTTCGAAGGAGGATACAAATTCATGCACCAATTTTAGGGCTTCGGTGGTTTCCTCTTTGGTACTAAAAGGTTTAAGCGCATTAATTTCTGTGCGTCCCAAAGGGGTAATACAGTTCGCCGCAACTTGGGCGACTACCGCATCAAATTCTAAATCGTTAAGGGTTTTTTGAGAAATTTTGATCATACACTTAAAAAACGCTTACAAATTTAGGTATTAATGTTTAGAATATCCTGTAAATTTGTTTTGTTAGCATTTATTTAAGACCTCAAAAAGATACAAGCTATGCGCAAAGTACACGACAGTTGGCACCCTTTTTTAACACCAGAATTTAAAACCCCTTATTTTTTAAGGTTAGTAGACTTTGTAGAAAAGGAGTACAGTACGCAAGTATGCTACCCACCCAAACCTATGGTTTTTAATGCTTTGACCCTGTGTCCGTTGGCTCATCTCAATGTGGTCATCATTGGGCAAGATCCCTACCATGGCAGGAGTCAGGCCAATGGGTTAGCATTTTCGGTACATGAGGGGATTCCACACCCACCATCGTTGATAAATATTTTTAAAGAATTACAAACCGATTTGGGTATCCCTTATCCCCAAAGCGGCGATTTATCGTCTTGGGCTACGCAAGGGGTTTTGTTGTTAAATGCCACGTTAACGGTACGTGAAGGCCAGGCGGGGAGCCATCAAAAGCAGGGGTGGGAGCAGTTTACAGATTTTGTGATTCAAACCATTTCCAATGAATGTGCCGACGTTGTGTTTTTGCTTTGGGGTGGATATGCCCGAAAAAAGAAATCACTTATTGATGCTCAAAAGCACTTAATTCTCGAAAGTGGTCACCCTTCGCCACTCAGTGCAAATAGAGGGTATTGGTTTGGGAATCAGCATTTTAGTAAAGCTAATCGCTATTTAGCATCAAAAGGTAAAAATCCTATCGACTGGACGTTATAGCGTATGTACCAATTCAGAAAAGGGTACTTTTTTAGAAATTAAATCCAATGCTATCAGTTGATTTTGCACCACTTCAATGGTTTTTTTGTCAATGTTATGTTGTGTCCACTCGGTTTGGCTAAGCCATTGTTGGACATCTTTTTCCTTTTGTCCGTAGCGTTCAGAAATGATACGGTCAATTTCAGGAATATCTTTAAATGTTTTAGTGATGGCATTGATGGTATTAAGAATGGTTTTTAACGATGGATTTTCATGATTAATAAATTCATCATGAGCAGCAATAACAAAGCATGGCCATGGCGTTGGACATTCGCCAATACGCCTAAAAACACCTGCATCAACAATAGGTTTGGTGGTAAATTTTTCCCATAAAAAATAGTCGGCCTCACCATTAGAGAGCGCCCGAACTCCACCTTCCAAATTTTTAATAATTTTAAACTTTAAATCTTGTTCTGTATTCCATCCCAATTGTTGTGCGTTGATGTAGGCCATCAAGTGCGAACCAGAGCCAAAACGACTGATGGCGGCATATGTTTTTTTGAGGTCAGAAGTCGAGGTGTAGGGTGAGTCATGCGCTACATGAATACCCCAAATGAGTGGTGATTGCACATAGGTTTGTACTATTTTACTTGGATGACCTTCAGAAATGGCTTTAACGATCCCCTCGGTCAAAACCACGGCCATGTCGATGTCTTTATTTTTGAGCGCTTCGGTCATTGCTCCAGTTCCTCCATGGTAATCGACCCATCTTAAATGAATCCCTTTATCTTTAAAAAGATGTTCTTTTAGTCCAATATACCAAGCATAATTAAAGTGCTCAGGCACACCACCAATGCGGATCGTTTTCATTAGGGAATCAATTTATTTAGAGTGTATTGAATTAGCTGATCGATGGTTTTTTCGGGGGTATTGCTAAAAGTTCCATTGGCTCTGTTGGCCAAAATAGCATTCATGGAACATGCTTTATGGCCGAGCAATTTAGATAACCCGTAAATGGCAGAAGTTTCCATTTCAAAATTTGTTATTCTTAAATCTTCGAACTGAAAAGATTGTAATTGATCTCTAAACACACTGTCTTTTGGTTCCAAGCGTAATATGCGTCCTTGTGGGCCATAAAATCCACCACAAGTAGCGGTTACGCCTTTCAAAATGTGGCCTTCAAAAAGTTGGTCTTCCAATGCTTTTGAATTGTCTACCAGCACTGGTTGTGCTCGATCAGAATCCCAATGCGTATGCGAACAAAAAGCGGATTCAAATTCTTTATGTCGAATTCCCTCAATGTTATAGGATGGCAACATTCCGTTGAGGTCCAAACCATGCGAACTCATCAAAAATGAATCTACAGGGATATCCGCTTGCAACGCTCCAGAAGTTCCAATGCGTACAATGTTTAGTGACGTAAGTTTGGGTTTGATGGTGCGTGTTTCAAAATCAATATTGACCAATGCGTCTAATTCATTAAGTACAATATCGATATTATCTGAACCAATGCCTGTAGAAAGCACCGTTATGCGTTGGTTTTTGTATGTACCAGTATGGGTCTTAAACTCTCTTTTGTGTTGTTTAAAATCGATGCGGTCAAAATATTTTGAAACTTGAGCTACACGGTCGGGATCACCAACAGTGATTATTGTTGACGCTAAATGTTCTGGCCGTAAATGCAGATGATAAATACTGCCATCTTCGTTTAAAATAAGTTCAGATTGTTTAATGCTCATTTCCTTTATTTTTACCCACCTACACGCTTTACATTAAAGCCCATATGCTTTAAAAGTTCCATAATCTGATCTCTGTAATCTCCTTGAATGATGATGGTATCGTTTTTATAACTTCCGCCTACACTAAATTCTTTTTTGAGTTTTGAGGTCAATTTTTTGAAGTCAGTATCAGCACCTGTATAGCCCTCAATAATAGTGATGGGTTTGCCTTTACGTTTTTCATATTTGCAAATCAATGGTGCGTCTTGAACCCAAAAGTCAGCTTTTGGTTTGGACTTCTGTTCTTCTTCTGATTCTTGATGTTCTGGGAACAAATTTTTGAGTTGATCTCTTAAATCCATTAGCTTTTGGTTAACCCCAATTCTTCCAAACGTTGATTAAGGAATTCACCCGCTGTGATGTCTTCGAATTGTTTAGGATTATTTTCATCTATACAACTGTCCAAAACGTCTAATTTCATAGCACTGATGGGGTGCATAAAAAAAGGAATAGAATAACGAGATGTACCCCATAATTCTTTAGGCGGATTTACCACGCGGTGTATGGTCGATTTCAACTTATTGTTGGTGTGTCTGGAAAGCATATCGCCAACATTAATCATGAGTTCATCAGCTTCAGCAATGGCGTCAATCCATTCACCTTTGTGGTTTTGTACCTGTAAACCACGGCCTTGAGCACCCATCAAAAGCGTAATTAAATTGATGTCACCATGCGCTGCAGCACGAACTGCTTTTTCGGGAGCTTTGGTAATGGGCGGGTAGTGGATGGGTCTTAAAATGCTATTGCCATTGTGTATAAATTCATCAAAATAGGTTTCTTTTAAGTTCAAATGAATGGCCAATGCACGTAAGACATATTTGGCGGTTTTTTCCAACATTTTGTATGTTTCTTTGCCTACTTTGTTGAATTCTGGTAATTCTTTTACCATCACATTGTCATGGTATTCTTTTTCTAATTCTGGGTCATTATCTACATACTGGCCAAAATGCCAAAACTCCTTTAAATCGCCTTCTTTACGGCCTTTGGCACTTTCTTTTCCAAAAGACACATAACCACGTTGTCCTCCAATTCCTGGAACTTCGTATTGTCTTTTTTTGTCGACCGACATATCAAAAAACTTTTTGACTTCATTGTAAAGTGCATCGACCAGTGCATCTTTAAGGAAATGACCTTTCAGTGCTACAAACCCAATAGACTCATATGCATGACCAATTTCAGAAACGAATTTTTGTTTCAATACTGCATCATCAGATAAAAAATCGTTGAGGTTTACACTTGGAATTTTGTTCATAGCAATGACTTTCTTTACACAAATATATAAAATCGTTGGATTAAATAATATGGTTTTAAACTTTGATTCCTAAGTTCAGTTTTATTTTTATAAATTTGAGTACAATCTATACAGCGTTTTATTGAAATCGGTATTTCCATATTCCAAAGCTAAAGTTTCCAAGAGACAGCAATTATCCCTCTATTTCAATATGCTTAAATCGCGTATGATTGAAGAAAAAATGTTGGTTCTTTTACGCCAAGGAAAAATCTCAAAATGGTTTTCTGGTATTGGTCAAGAAGCAATTTCGGTAGGTGTGACCATGGCACTTCAAAACGATGAATACATCTTGCCCATGCATCGAAATCTGGGGGTTTGTACCACGCGTAACATTCCTTTACATAGACTTTTTGCACAGTGGCAAGGGAAAGCGAGTGGTTTTACCAAAGGCCGTGATCGCTCGTTTCATTTTGGAACACAAGACTATAAAATTGTAGGTATGATATCGCATTTGGGTCCTCAACTTGGCGTTGCCGATGGTATTGCACTTGCACATCTACTCAAAAAAGAACCTAAACTTACCGCTGTTTTTTCTGGTGAGGGCGGTACAAGTGAAGGAGATTTTCATGAAGCACTGAATGTGGCTTCTGTATGGAATTTACCTGTGTTGTTTTGTATTGAAAATAACGGTTATGGATTGTCGACCCCAACGTCTGAGCAATACAACTGTGCTCATATTGCTGATCGTGGCAAGGGCTATGGCATGGAAGCGCACATCATAGAAGGGAATAATGTTCTTGACGTTTTTGAAAACGTAAATAAAATAGCAAAAAGTGTGCGCAAAAACCCACGTCCTGTACTGTTAGAATTTAAAACCTTTCGCCGTCGTGGTCATGAAGAGGCGAGTGGAACCAAATATGTTCCCCAAAGTCTTATGGATGAATGGGAAGCCAAAGACCCAATATCCAATTTAGAAGCATTTTTGCTTAAGCAAAAAACCCTATCCCCTCAAAAACTAGAACAAGAAAAAGCAAAAATATCTAACGAAATTCAACAAGGTTTGCAATTGGCTTTTGAAGAGGAAGATATTGTAGCGAACTTAGATACTGAACTTAAGGATGTGTATAAAGAGTTTGATTATCAGGAAGTTAAATCTAATAGCACGACCAATGAACTCCGTTTCGTAGATGCCATTTCTGAGAGTTTAAAGCAATCTATGGAACGCCACAAGGATTTGGTGATCATGGGGCAAGATGTTGCAGAATACGGGGGTGTTTTTAAAATCACTGAGGGCTTTTTAGAGCAATTTGGCAAAGAACGTGTACGCAATACACCTATTTGTGAATCTGCTATTATTGAAACCGCTATGGGTTTGTCAATTGCAGGCATCAAATCTGTTGTTGAATTGCAATTTGCAGATTTCGTTAGTTCAGGTTTTAATCCTGTGGTTAACTATCTGGCTAAAACACACTACCGTTGGGGGCAAGAGGCCAATATTGTTTTGCGTATGCCTTGTGGTGCTGGCGTTGGTGCAGGTCCTTTCCATTCGCAAACCAATGAGGCCTGGTTTACCAAAACACCTGGACTTAAAGTGGTGTATCCAGCTTTTCCCATTGATGCCAAAGGACTTTTGGCCACGGCAATTGAAGATCCAAATCCCGTGCTTTTTTTCGAACACAAAGCACTTTATCGTAGCATTAGACAAGAAGTACCAACGGATTACTATACCCTTCCTATTGGAAAAGCAGCACTTCTCAGTGAAGGAAATGAGATTACTATAATTGCCTATGGTGCAGCTGTACATTGGGCCCTCGAAACATTAAAAAATAATCCATCAATCTCAGCAGATTTAATCGATTTACGTTCGCTCCAACCGCTTGATATGGTTTGTATTATGACTTCTATCAAAAAAACAAGCCGTGTGATTATTCTTCAAGAAGATTCTTTGTTTGGTGGCATTGCGAGTGATATTTCAGCGCAAATCATGGAAGATGCTTTTGAATACCTTGATGCCCCTGTACAACGTGTAGGAAGTTTAAACACACCAATTCCATTTGCGAATTCGTTAGAACAGCAGTATCTTGCAAAACGAAATTTTGAGACCGCACTCAAAACGCTATTGGAGTATTAAAATGGATTATTTAGAACTTTTTTTTAACGCTTTTCTGGGCACAGTCAAATGGACATGGCGTTCCATTATTTTTGATGTACCATGGCACCGCAATTATTTCTGGGGACTGATTATTATCTCGCTCGTTGTTTTTGCATTAGAAATTGTGTTTCCATGGCGAAAAGACCAAAAAATCCTTCGCAAAGATTTTTGGTTAGATGGGTTTTATATGTTCTTTAATTTTTTCATTTTCAGTATTTTTATAAGTGGATTTTACCAATGTATTTCAAAGTTTTCGAGTGCTGTTCTCGGACTTAAAATGACCAGTCTTTCACTATTAGATTTATCCGATTTTACACCCATCGTTCAATTGCTTATCTTTTTTGTGGTTTTAGATTT
This sequence comes from Formosa sp., assembly GCA_038138145.1. Lineage (GTDB taxonomy): Bacteria > Bacteroidota > Bacteroidia > Flavobacteriales > Flavobacteriaceae > UBA3537. The sequence goes on along the minus strand of JAYQDD010000005.1, from coordinate 95,713 downwards.
TGTACAATGGTTTACGCATACTTTGTTGCATCGTTACGCCTTTTTGTGGCGATTTCATAAGGTGCACCACTCTGTGAAAGAAATGGGTTTTGCAGCACATTTACGCTACCATTGGATGGAAAATATTCTATATAAACCCCTAAAAGTTTTGGCACTTATGCTTTTGGGTGGTTTTCAACCCGAACAAGCTTTTATAGTACATTTTTTGGCGATTGCCATCGGTCACCTCAATCATGCTAACATTAAGTTAGATTATGGTCCGTTGAGGTATATTTTTAATAACCCCATCATGCATTTGTATCATCATGCGCATACTCTTCCTCAGCCATTCAAAAATGGTGCTAATTTTGCGATTAGTCTGAGCGTTTGGGATTATATTTTTAAAACAAATTATGTTCCAAAACCAGATAAAAATTTACCTCTTGGCTATAGCGATGATGCCAATATGCCTCAAAATTTTTGGGGACAGTTGCGCTATGGTTTTCGTAAAGGAGACTGATGTTTATGAGTTTTTTGCTTGTATAAAATCCATAATTAGAGCAACAATCATTTTTCCTACATTGTAATCTCTCTTTTTCGGATTTAATTTTGGTGCAGCTTCACAAATATGCAAATAAGCTGCATTGAAATTTTTACCCATATTATACACGAATCGTCGCGCTTGAGTGCTGTCAAATCCAGTAGGAGTCATGGCGCTACTTGGACAGTGGGCTATAGCATCACAATCGAGTTCTATGCCAAACGGCTGTTGGCACACAAACTCTTGTCCTTTTTCCAAAGCTTTTCCAAATGAAATCTCTTTTCTAACGTCAATGCTTTCGAAAGAAATAAAATCAATAGGTTCTGATTTTTTGATGTTTTTGTAAATCGATTCAGAGGTATAATTTTCTTGCACTCCAAAAATAAAATAACGTTCCAAGAACCCTTCATCCATAGCGTAACTAAATCCATTGCCACTATGTCGACCTTCGAGAGTCCTAAAATCAGTATGAGCATCAAAATTGATGCTATTTATTTTAGAATTTAAGGCCAATGCACAGCCTTTGATCATTCCATAAGCATTGTTGTGACCACCTCCAATGGCGATTGGAATTTTTCCACTTTTCTTGATTAAATGCACCAAGTTGGTCACTTCTGCATCAATAATATTAACCTTTTTTCGAAGCTTTTTGAGGTCTTTATTTCCAGATGATTTTGGTTCTAATTCATCAAAATCAAAATGACCTAAAACGAGAAGACGACTGGGTTTTGTGTAGTGATTCGATTGTATATTTAAAAGCGTTTTTAGTACTGTGTCCCAAGCATTTTTTGCACCAGTTTTACCGCCATTTGCTCGAACACCAATATCTTCAGCAATACCAAAAAGAACAAATTCAGCAGATGATTTTTTAAGTTGTTCTTCTATAGATATTTCGGAGGTTGCAAACGCAACATTTTCAAAAAACTTTGTTTCGCCTTGTCGTTTTTGAACTAACTGTTGCGCTTTTTTGAAGGTTAAAGGTTTGAAATAATCCATCGTAATTAATGTTCAAAAAATTTACCATTAAGCATCACTTTTTCCACAGGATTATGACCAAATTCATAGGGAATTTGATGATAGGAATCCATTTTTTTGGTCAAAATTATGTGCGCTTTTTTACCTAGGGCAATACTCCCAAAATCTTCTGAGATACCCATACCATAAGCACCATTTAAGGTAGCTGCATTGATGGCTTCTTCAGGGGTCATATTCATTTTGATACAAGCCAAACTCACCACAAAATTCATATTTCCGCTTGGCGCAGAACCGGGATTGAAATCACTCGCCAAAGCTATTGGCAAACCTGCTTCCATAAGCTGTCTTGCAGGAGTGTAGGGGATGCCTAAGAAAAAGGAACACCCAGGAAGTGCCACGGGCATGGTGTCCGTATTTTCAAGCGCTTTAATATCATCATTTGTGAGTTCCTCTAAGTGATCTACAGACAAGGCATTATGCTGTACACCAAGAGCAACACCACCAAAAGCGTTAAATTGATTGACATGGATTTTTGGTTGTAGGTTGTATGCTTTTGCTGCAGATAAAATTCGATTGGTGTCATCGAGGTCAAAATATCCTTTTTCACAAAACACATCGACAAAATCTGCCAAATTCTCTTGACTGACTTTAGGAAGCATATCATTGATAATCAAATCGATATATCCTGATTTATTATTTTTGAACTGCTCTGGAACGGCATGAGCACCCAAAAAAGTCGCTTTGATTTTGAGGTCAGAATGTTGTTCTATTTTTTTTATGACGCGTAGCATTTTTAACTCTGCATCTGTAGTTAAGCCATAACCAGATTTGATTTCCAAAGCTCCTGTTCCTTGCTTGATTAAACTTTGAATTCGACTAATGGACTGATGATAAAGGGTTTCTTCAGTCGTATTTTGAAGGGTTTTAGCAGAGTTTAAAATGCCTCCTCCACGCTGTGCAATGTCTTCATAACTTAATCCATTAATACGATCTACGAACTCTTGACTGCGGTTGCCTGCATACACTACATGCGAATGGCTGTCGCACCATGTGGGCATTAATAACCGATCTATAGCATCAATGATTATGTCTTGTTCATGCGCAATATATTCTGCCATTGGGCCAAAATCAACAATACGCTCATCCTCAACAGCCAAAAAGGCATTGTCAATTTTTGGAAGTTCTTTCATCAATAGACCGGCAACTTTTTTTTGGCTTTTTGGTCGAACCTGAAGTAGTTCACGGATATTGATAAAAACAGTGCGCATTTTTTTAGTTTAAGCTACCAGTCATATCTTCGGGTTTCACCCAAGCATCATATTCTTCGGGGCTTACATAGCCCAAATTGATGGCTTCTTCACGAAGTGTGGTGCCATTTTTATGCGCTGTGTTAGCGATCTCTGCAGCTTTATAATACCCAATTTTAGTGTTTAGTGCTGTGACCAGCATAAGCGAATTATTGAGTAAAGTTTTAATGACTTTGTGGTTGGGTTCAATGCCTGAAGCACAGTGTTGTTCAAAACTTGCACATGCATCGCCAATAAGTTGTGCCGATTGTAATAGATTGGCGGCCATCATGGGTTTAAAAACATTTAATTCGTAATGCCCTTGTGCGCCACCAACCGCAATGGCCACATCGTTCCCCATAACTTGTCCACAAACCATGGTCAATGCTTCACACTGCGTGGGGTTAACTTTTCCGGGCATAATCGAGCTACCGGGTTCGTTGGCAGGAATTGTAATTTCTCCAATTCCTGAGCGTGGCCCAGAAGCCATCATTCTAATGTCATTGGCAATTTTATTGAGCGAAACGGCCAATTGCTTAAGTGCGCCATGAGTTTCAACTATGGCATCATGCGCAGCAAGTGCTTCAAATTTATTTTTAGCGGTAACAAAAGGTAAACCTGTGAATTTAGCAATATATTTGGCCACCAATACATCATAACCTTTTGGGGTATTGAGTCCAGTACCTACAGCGGTTCCCCCTAGGGCCAATTCGCTAAGGTGTTCTAATGTATTTTTAAGTGCTTTGAGGCCGTGATCCAATTGCGAAACATAACCCGAAAACTCTTGTCCAAGCGTTAGCGGCGTAGCGTCCATAAGGTGTGTACGGCCAATTTTTACAACCTCTTTAAACTCTATTGATTTTTGTTGTAAAGTATTTCGAAGTTGTTCCACACCCGGAATTGTTACTTCTATAATTTTTTTATATCCAGCGATATGCATTCCTGTGGGGAATGTATCATTAGACGATTGTGATTTATTGACATCGTCGTTGGGTTGAATGGTTTTTTCACCCTCGCCAATGGTGTTTCCTGCGAGTTGATGTGCACGATGAGCGATGACCTCATTGACGTTCATATTACTTTGGGTTCCAGAACCTGTTTGCCAAATCACTAAAGGGAATTGATCATTGTGTTTGCCGTCCAGAATTTCGTCACAAACTTGAGCAATCAAATCGCGTTTATTTTTGTCTAAAACGCCTAATTCGTGATTGGTGAATGCTGCTGCTTTTTTTAGGTAGGCAAAGCCGTGAACAACCTCAATAGGCATTGACCCTGATGGGCCTATTTTGAAATTGTTTCGAGAGCGCTCCGTTTGTGCGCCCCAGAGTTTGTCGGCAGGAACTTTGACCTCGCCAATGGTGTCTTTTTCAATTCTATACTTCATTACAATTACGCATGTTGTGTACTACAAATTTAGTTTATTTTGAAGAAAAAGTGCCAATTTTCAGCGTAAATCCTAGATTTGTAGTAGCGGAATAGGCGGGGTGTTGATAATTTTAAAAAATTCCATTGTAAAACATCAAATCTTGCTGTATATTTGTGCCATAATTAAATCGATATTATGTTTGAATTTGATCAGTATTTAGGATTTTTGGCATTTATGACCATACTTACCATCGGATTTTGGTTGATGATTTTTTTATTGACTTTTGCCATACCCTACTGGGTGTTTGGTTCAGCACTTGAACGTTTTAAAGAAAAACGTGCGGCTAAAAAAGCTAAACTTAAGGCGTAATTCAACTCATTATAAAAGTATAAATCCAAACAGCAATGTTTGGATTTTTTTATTTACAAAATTTCAAAAATCCGTTCTGTTGGTCGTCCAATAACGGCTTTGTTGCCTCGTACCACAATAGGACGTTCAATAAGTTTTGGATGATCTATCATTGCTTGAATAAGTTCTGTATCAGAAAGATTTTTTCCTTTGTAATTGGACTTCCAAATGGCTTCATTTTTTCGTACTAAATCCAGAGGCGCTATCCCTAATTTTTCAATGATATTCTCAAGCTCATCAAACGTCAAGGGAGTGTCCAAATATTTGACAATTTCAAAATCTTGTCCGTGTTCTTCAAGGGCTTGAACGCCGATTCGAGACTTGCTGCATCTTGGGTTGTGGTATATTTTTATCATAAGCTTTGTGGTGTTTCGTCATTTTGCCCCATCATCATTAGATACGATTTTAGAAACGGCATAAGTTCGCCATTCATCACAGCATCTACATTTCCGGTTTCGTGAGCGGTACGTACATCTTTTACTAATTTGTAGGGGTGCATCACATAGTTGCGAATTTGGCTTCCCCATTCAATTTTCATTTTCCCTGCTTCAATGTCATCGCGTTGCGCCATTTGTTTTTTGAGTTCTATTTCGTACAACTGAGATTTAAGCATTTGTAGCGCTCGAGCGCGGTTGTCGTGTTGTGAACGTGTTTCAGAACAGGAAATTTGGATCCCTGTGGGTTTGTGCGTGAGCTGAACTTTGGTTTCTACTTTATTGACATTTTGTCCTCCTGCGCCACTCGAACGTGCCGTGGTAATTTCAATATCAGCAGAGTTGATTTCAATTTCTATACTGTCATCCACCAATGGGTAAACATAAACTGAGGCAAAACTGGTATGGCGCTTGGCATTGCTGTCAAAAGGAGAGATGCGCACCAATCGATGCACTCCATTTTCACCTTTTAGCCATCCAAAAGCAAAGTCGCCTTCAATTTGTAGCGTTACTGTTTTTATTCCTGCGACGTCACCATCTTGAAGATTCAATTCTTTGATTTTAAACCCTTGTTTTTCGGCATACATGATGTACATCCGCATGAGCATACTGGCCCAGTCGCAACTTTCTGTTCCACCAGCACCAGCCGTGATTTGAAGGACTGCACTTAGGCCATCACCTTCTTCAGAGAGCATATTTTTGAATTCTAAATCTTCAATAATTTGCTGTGCGGTTTCAAATTGAGTTTGCACCTCTTTTTCGGTTATATCCCCCTCTTTGAAAAAGTCATAAAATACTTGTAATTCTTCGGTTTGTGTTTGCGCTTGTTCAAAATCTGTAACCCATTTTTTATTAACGCGAATAGATTTCATGATGCGTTCTGCGGTTTTGGCGTCATTCCAAAATTCAGGAGCAAAAGTTTTTTCTTCTTCGTTTTGGATTTCGATGCGTTTGGCATCTAAGTCAAAGATACCTCCTTAACGCGCCCAGGCGATCCATAAGATCTTTGATGTGATCGTGTGTTATCATAAGAATAATTGGTCCTACAAAAATAGTATTTATAGCAAAGAAAGAAAATAATATGTAGCTTTACCTCTAAATTTTTTTTATGCAGATTGATTTACGAAGTGATACAGTAACAAAACCCACTAAGGCGATGGTTGAAGTGATGGCCAATGCGCCATTAGGAGATGATGTTTATGGTGAAGACCCAACAGTAAATGCCTTAGAAAATCGTTTGGCAACGATGTTTGGAAAATCAAAAGCATTGTTTTTTCCAACAGGAACTATGGCCAATCAAGCGGCGATTAAATTACATACAAATCCAGGAGAACAAGTCATTTGTGACAAATATGCTCATATTTACAACTATGAAGGTGGTGGCGCCTCATTTAATAGCGGTGTGTCTTGTAAATTAATTGATGGACAGCGTGGAATGATTACAGCGGAGCAAGTCACAGCAGCCATCAATCCACCTGATTTTTACCACAGCCCATTGACCTCGTTGGTTGCATTGGAAAATACAACAAATAAAGGTGGTGGTGCGTGTTGGGATTTTGAAGACTTTAAGAAGATTAGAGCCGTTTGTGATGAACATAATTTAGGGCTTCATTTAGACGGGGCACGGCTTTGGAATGCCTTGGAAGTTACAAAAGAACTCCCAGAGCAATATGGTGCTGTTTTTGATACTATTTCGGTATGTTTGAGCAAAGGATTGGGTTGTCCTGTGGGTTCTGTATTGATTGGAAATGAGGGTATTATGGGAAAGGCACTCAGAGTACGTAAAATGTTGGGCGGTGGCATGCGTCAGGTTGGAGTTTTGGCTGCAGCTGGATTGTATGCATTGGATCATCATAGAACAAGATTAGCCGAAGATCATGCTAAAGCAAAAGCGATTGGGAAGGTGCTTCAAAATATGGATTATGTGGCAGAGGTTCAACCCATTGAAACAAACATTGTGATTTTTGAATTGGCGAAACATGTTGACGCAGAAGAATTTATTGCAAATTTAAAGTTGAAAAATATACTTATTAGTAACATGGGCGGTGGTAAGTTAAGGATGGTAACGCATCTAGATTATACAGATACAATGCATAAAAATCTTCTCGAAACTTTGACTGCTATGTTCTAATTTTTATATTTTTATGGCTCCTAAAATTTGTTTACCATGAAAACTACTATTTATTCATTATTTATTTTTTCTCTTTTCATTTCTTGTAATCAAAAATCAAGCAAATCCACTATGGCAAAACACGTTGATGTTCCAAAAGCAAAGCAAATTATAAAAGAGTTATCCATTCATGGTGATGTCCGTATGGATGAATTTTATTGGTTAAATGACCGAGAAAATCCTGAAGTTATAAATTATTTAAATAACGAAAATGAGTACTATGAAGCCAAAACGGCTCATACTGATGACTTTCAAAAATCATTGTTTGAAGAAATGAAAGCAAGGATTAAAGAAGACGATTCTTCTGTGCCTTACAAATACAATGGGTATTGGTACATCACGAAGTACGAAAAAGGGAAAGATTACCCTATTTATACCCGCAAAAAAGAATCCCTTGATGCCGATGAAGAACTTCTGTTTGACTGCAACGAAATGGCTAAAAATCATTCTTATTTTAGATTAGTTGGTCTAAATGTAAGTCCAGACAACCAACGTGTTGCATTTGGTTTGGATACCATTGGTCGACGTCAGTATACTCTGCATATCAAAGATTTAAAAACCAACTCAATTTTAGATGATAAAGTCTGGAATACTACAGGTGGTAGTACTTGGGCCAATGACAACAAAACCCTGTTTTACACCCTAAAAAATGAAACAACACTGCGTTCAGAGGCCATTTATAAGCATAAACTTGGAACCGATTCAAGCGGCGATGAATTGGTTTTTGAAGAAAAAGATGACACTTTTGGTGTAGGAATTTATAAGACAAAATCGAGAAAATATTTGGTTATATCGAGTTACAGTACGCTTACTACAGAATATCAAATTTTGAATGCCAATACTCCAGATGATGCGTTCAAAGTATTTCAACCGCGTACGCGTGGTTTAGAATATTCAATCGCACATTACGACGATTCTTTTTATATCCTATCTAATGCTGATGGTGCACAAAACTTTAAACTGTCCAAAACGCCTGAACAACAAACTGAAAAGCATTATTGGAAAGATGTTATTCCTCATCGAAAGGATGTGTTACTAGAGGGTATTGATATTTTTAAAGACTTTTTGGTGGTTTCCGAACGAAAAAATGGTTTAAATCAAATCAAAATAGAACGATGGGATGGTACAAATAGCTATTATTTGCCTTTTGAGAGTGAAACCTACACGGCTTATACGACGACAAATATTGATTTTGACACCACTATTTTACGTTACGGCTATCAATCAATGACCACACCATCTTCTGTCATTGACTTTAATATGGTGACTAGGGAAAAAACCATCAAAAAAGAGCAAGAAGTTTTGGGTGGTAAATTCAAAAAAGAAAACTATGTTTCTGAACGTCTTTGGGCAACAGCAGAAGATGGAACCAAAATTCCAATTTCATTGGTACAGCACAAAGACACGCCTAAAAGTTCAAAAACGCCTTTGCTTTTATATGCCTATGGTTCTTATGGCTCTACTATAGACCCTTATTTTTCAACAGTGCGTTTGAGTTTGTTGGACCGTGGTTTTATCTATGCTATTGCACATACTCGAGGAGGGCAATACCTTGGCCGTCAATGGTATGAAGACGGAAAATTATTAAAAAAGAAAAATACATTTACGGATTTTATTGATTGTTCAAAACATTTGATTTCAGAAGGGTACACCTCTGCTGAACACCACTATGCAATGGGCGGTAGTGCAGGAGGATTGTTGATGGGCGCAGTTATCAATATGGCGCCAGAACTCTATAACGGTGTCGTAGCTGCAGTCCCTTTTGTAGATGTAGTAACCACTATGCTGGATGATAGTATTCCACTGACTACGGGGGAGTATGACGAATGGGGTAATCCTAACGACAAAACATATTATGAATACATGAAATCATATTCACCCTACGACAATGTAACGAATCAACAATACCCCAATTTGTTGATTACAGCGGGCTTACATGACTCTCAAGTACAGTATTGGGAACCGGCCAAATGGATTGCAAGGTTACGTCTTCAATCAAAGAACACTTCAAACCTTTTTCTAAAAACAAATATGGATGCTGGTCATGGAGGTGCATCTGGACGCTTTGAGGCCTTAAAAGAAGTCGCTTCGGAGTATGCATTTTTGCTTGATCTTGAATCCGTATCTGAATAAAAGTAGAAAAAAATGCTTATTTTTGTTGCCTAGACCATTTTTATGCCTTTAGACCACCAACCAAAAATCTTTGACAATATACTACAACTTGTAGGTAATACACCTTTGGTTAAGCTAAATCATATTACAAACACATTTCCAGGGACTTATATTGCTAAATTAGAAGCATTCAACCCGGGGCAATCTTCCAAAGACCGCATCGCATTGCACATCATAGAACAAGCTGAAGAAAAAGGTATTCTTAAGCCCGGCGATACAATCATTGAAACGACCTCTGGGAATACAGGGTTTAGTATCGCAATGGTGAGTATTATCAAAGGATATGATTGTATTTTGGCCGTAAGTTCAAAATCTTCACCAGATAAAATAGACATGCTTAGAAGCATGGGTGCCAAGGTTTACATTTGTCCGGCAAATGTAACACCCGAAGATCCTCGTTCTTACTATCAAGTGGCCAAACGCCTACACCAAGAAATTGAGGGTTCGGTTTACATCAATCAATACTTTAATGCACTAAATACTGAGGCACATTTTAAAACCACTGGTCCTGAAATATGGCAACAAACCGCAGGTAAAATTACCCATTTGGTGGCGTGTAGTGGTACAGGAGGTACCATTTCAGGTACAGCGCAATATCTTAAATCTCAAAACCCTGAAATAAAAATTATTGGTGTTGATGCTTATGGTTCAGTCCTTAAAAAGTATCATGAGACTCGTGAATTTGATGCCGATGAAATCTATCCCTACCGTATTGAAGGGTTAGGGAAGAATTTGATCCCCTCAGCAACCGATTTTGACATTATCGACGAGTTTATAAAAGTAACCGATGAAGATAGTGCTCATACAGCACGAGAATTGGCACACAAAGAAGGTATCTTTGGAGGGTATACATCAGGCGCTGTTGTGCAAGCGGTCAAACAACTTCAAGAGCACCATACCTTCAAAAAAACAGACATGATCGTCATGATTTTTCCAGATCATGGATCTCGTTATATGAGTAAAGTTTTTAACGATCAATGGATGGAAGACCAAGGGTTTATGGACGAAAAACATAAGCCATCCAACAAACCTATCGAGTTTGTTAGATAACATTAATTCATTGTAATCCCCAAATCATTTTTTCGAATTTCATAATTTTAAAAATCATTATGTTTTAAATATATTATTGCATAATTTTGAAAACTAAACCAACAAAAAAATATAAATGAGAGACTTATTTGAGAAGATTTACAAGGACAAAGGGCCATTAGGCAAGTGGGCAAGTCAAGCAGAGGGCTATTTTGTATTTCCAAAATTGGAAGGGCAAATTTCTAACCGCATGAAATTTCAAGGAAAAGATGTCATTACTTGGAGTATTAACGACTATTTAGGTCTTGCTAATCATCCAGAAGTACGCAAAGTAGACGCCGAAGCATCAGATGCATACGGTTCTGCCTATCCAATGGGTGCACGAATGATGTCAGGACACACAGCACTTCACGAACAATTGCAACAGGAATTGGCCGCATTTGTCAATAAAGAAGCAGCTTATGTTTTAAATTTCGGATATCAAGGAATCATGTCCACTATTGATGCCCTTGTAGGCAAAGACGATATCATTGTTTATGATGTTGATGCTCATGCTTGTATCATTGATGGTGTACGATTGCATATGGGTAAGCGCTTTACCTATAAGCACAACGATATAGAAAGTTTAGAAAAAAACCTTGAACGTGCCACCAAAATGGCCGAACAAACAGGTGGTGGTATTCTTGTGATATCTGAAGGTGTTTTTGGAATGCGTGGCGAACAAGGTCGACTCAAAGAAATAGCAGCGCTAAAGAAAAAATTTAATTTCCGTTTTTTGGTTGATGATGCACACGGATTTGGTACTTTGGGTGCAACTGGGGCCGGAGCTGGTGAGGAACAAGGTGTTCAGGACGATATTGACGTTTATTTTGCAACTTTTGCAAAGTCTATGGCCAGTACAGGTGCCTTTATTGCCGCCGATAAAGAAATCATAGATTATTTAAAATACAATTTGCGTTCTCAAATGTTTGCAAAATCGTTGCAAATGCAGTTAGTCAAAGGCGCATTGAAACGTTTGGACATGATTAGAACCATGCCTGAACTTAAAGAAAACCTATGGAAAATTGTGAATGCACTTCAATCGGGGCTTCGAGCACGTGGTTTTGATTTGGGAACTACACAAAGTTGTGTTACTCCAGTCTATCTCAAAGGGAGTATTCCAGAAGCAATGGCTTTAGTTAAGGATTTGCGTGAAAATCATGGTATTTTCTGTTCCATTGTTGTGTATCCAGTAATCCCTAAAGGGCTCATTTTGTTGCGTTTGATTCCAACCTCTATGCATACTTTAGAAGATGTAGAAGAAACACTTCAGGCCTTTTCAAGCATAAGAGAACGATTGAATTCTGGATTGTATAAGCGTCTTTCTGCAGCTGTAACAGCAGCGATGGGCGAATAATTTTACAAATCTTTTCGGAACGTACAACGCTTTTTAATCAATTGAGGGTTGAAGTCTGTCCATAATTTTTGAATGGCCAAATTATCTGTCAGTTCGGGTGTCCTTCTGCATTCTTTAATGCCTTTGGCTTTAAATGTTCGGTGAAACTCACTAAAAATAATTGCATGGACTCCTTTATTTTGATATTCGGGATGAACTCCAATGAGTAAAAAATTGACTGATTTAGCTTTTTGAGCTTTCAACAAATGAAATAGTCCAAAAGGAAACAGTTTTCCTTTTATTTTTTGAAGTGCTTTCGCAAAAGAAGGCATCACTACAGCAAAAGCTACGAGTTTATCCTCATTATTGCATACAAATTTGATGTATTCTGGATTGATAAAGTTTAAAAACTTCTTTTTCATATAATCCTTTTGGATATCTGTAATCTTTACAAAAGATGACAAAGACGAATAACTTTCATTGAATAAATCAAACATTTGATCTGCGTAACGCATCATATATTTTGTTTTGTGAAAGTTGAGTGCTTTAAGCCCATAACGTCTTTTTATTACAGACTCAAGTCGGTTGTAATTTTCGATTTTAATATCCTTAAAAGCGTGTTTATATTCAAGGTATTCTTTTTCTACTAAAAATTCATGTGTTTTTAAATGTGCGGCATAGTAGGGATGGTTATACCACGAAATCATGGTGCCAATATGATCAAAACCATAGGTTAAAACCCCAACTTTATCAAGATTTGAAAAGCCCACAGGGCCTTCCATATAGGCCAAACCGTTTGCGTTTCCAATAGCAGAAACCTTCGCTAGTAAAGCGCTACTAACTTCCAAATCATCAATAAAATCGAACCAGCCAAAGCGCATTTTTTTTGTCTTTTGCGCATTGACTTCAATCCAATTGATGATTGCAGCTACGCGCCCAACGATTTTCGAATTTTTGTAAGCCAAAAATAATGTTACCTCCGCGTCTTGAAGTATAGGGTTTTTCGCTTTATCGAAAACATTCATTTCCTCAGCAATGATAGGGGGTACCCAATAGGGTGAATTTTTATACAGTTCAAAAGGAAATTTAACGAACTTTTGAATGTCCTTTTTAGAGCTAACTTCTTCAATGACAATCATACGGTTTAACCTTCATCAAAATTTATATCTTTTTTCTTTTTGGATTTTCTTTTGGCACGTGATTTTCTCTTGCCTTGTGCTTTTGCTGAGGTGTTGTTTTTGATTTTTGGTTCGTCTTTGTGTCGATCTATTCTGTACGAAACGCCAAAATTTACATTAAAAACCGATGGAGTGTCTTTAAAATTTAGGGTTAGCGCTGTATCCAACTGAAGATCTTTGTTGAACAGATATCCACCACCAAAGCGAACTAAATTATCGGCATAAAAGTCACTTTTTATTCCTTGAGTTTCTGCAAAAACTACCCATTTTGGATGAAATGAATGGGTGAGTGTAAGAATATAATGGAGGTCTTGTTGATCGGAACTGATGCGGTCCATCATGATATTGGTCACAAAAACCCATCCGCCATAAAAATTATTTTGAGTGATAAGGGCTGCACGGTAGCTTAATCCTTCAACACCACTAGCCGTATATGGGTTATCTTTAGTGTCAAAATTTACACCTGCAGCAACCGCAACCGCTGGAATGAGTTGTCGCCATTTAAATCCACGATTGGCATGATAGCTGTACACATTTATTTTTTCTTCTCTGTTTTTATTTGGATCATAGACCAAATATTTGGCGCCAAGATTCAGGTTTTTGAAGTTTGCTCTTTTGTTTTCTACAGGAATCGCAAAGGCATAAGTTTGTGTCTCTCTTTGGTAAGTTCCTTGAATATTGAGCTCCAATGCTTCTTTAAAAAAACCATAATGTGCTGCAAAATCAACACCAAAACCTTTGGCTTCATAAGAAGGGTAAGGTGTTCTTTTTTCATTCATTAAATAGGGGCCAACTTCAAATTGCAATACTTTTTTACCAACGGAAAATGCTGTTTGAGAAGCACCTGGACGGTTGGAGTTAATTACATCGGTGTATTGTGCTTGTAAGGCAGGGGCGCAGCACAATAAAATAATTAAAGAAGTTTTAAAGATCGAGGTCATTTGTACATCATTTTATCAAATCTACATATTTTTTAATAAAACCTTTACTCCATAAACGACTTTTAATAAATTTTGTTATTCATCGTTTGCTCAATACCTCAAAATAAATTTAAGAATTGTATTTTTGATTAAACTTTTTCATTTATGATTCAGACGGCATCTATAGTAGGACTTTTAAAAACCTTGCTGATTATTATCTTGTTCTATACTGTTTTTAAATATGTATTACGTCTTTTAGCGCCTTTTTTTCTAAGCTCTATTGCCCGTAAGATGGAACGACAATTTCATCAACAAACACCATCACCCAACAGGCAAAAAGAGGGTGAAGTTTCTATAGATAAAATACCGCAAAAGGAATCCTCCAACAAGGATGTTGGAGAGTATATTGATTTCGAAGAAATAGACTAATGATATGATTATGAGTCAGTTACTAAAAAAGTACATCAAGCATTTTTTTGTTTTCATTGGGTTTATACTCCTTTCTGTGGGCTATTTCAGTCCTGTTTTGCAAGGCAAAAAGATTTTTCAAAGCGATATTGTGCAGTACACTGGTATGGCCAAACAGCATATTGACTTTAGAGCTGCTAATGGAACAGAGACCTATTGGACCAATAGTGCTTTTGGTGGTATGCCAACCTATCAACTTGGTGCACAATATCCTCATAATTATATTAAAGCATTAGATCTTTCCATACGCTTTTTACCACGACCAGCCGATTATCTTTTGTTGTATTTTTTGGGGTTTTATTTGCTTTTACTTGTTTTGAAGCAAGATTTTCGTGTGGCTGTTCTCGGGGCACTTGCTTTTGGTTTTTCTACATATCTTATCATAATTCTCGGAGTAGGTCATAACGCCAAAGCACATGCTATTGCCTATATGCCGTTTGTATTGTCGGGTGTTCTTCTTGTGTATCAAAAGCGGTATTGGGTTGGTTTTATCGTGACAACGATTGCCTCGGCTCTTGAGGTTGTCACCACCCACCCACAGATGACATACTATCTGTTGTTTATTCTTTTGGTTATGGCTATTTCTTATCTGATTAAAGCCATAAAATCAAACGAAATACCTTCGTTCTTTAGATCGTCTTTAATTTTAATTTGTTCTGCTGTTTTGGCGCTGGGTATGAATGCCTCTAATCTACTTTCCACCAAAGAATATGTCGCAGAAAGTACACGTAGTCAAAGTGAGTTAAGTATCCTATCGGATGGTTCGCCAAGACCAGAGTCAACCGGTTTAGACAGAGCATACATCACACAATTTAGTTACGGAATAGCTGAGAGTTTTAATTTGTTTATACCACGATTTATGGGTGGGGGGTCTACAGAAGAACTCGGTACGGACTCTGAAACCTACAAAGCATACAAAGCGCTTGGTGCCACTGCACTTCAGGCACGAAATGAAATTAAACAAGCCCCTATGTATTGGGGAGAACAACCCATTGTTGAAGCCCCAGCGTATGTGGGTGCTACACTATTATTTTTGTTTTTATTGGCCTTATTTGTTTACAAAGACCAACACAAATGGTGGCTTATTTCTGCAATTGTTTTGTCGCTATTGCTTTCATTTGGAAAAAACCTATCATTCCTTACCGACTTTTTTATTGATTATGTCCCACTATACAACAAATTCAGAGCGGTGAGTTCTATTCAGGTTATTTTAGAAGTTTGTATCCCTATTTTTGCCATGCTCGGGTTAAGTAAGTTTTTATCTGACGATTTATCCGATTCTAAAAAACTGAACGCCCTAAAATATACCGCATTTTCGCTTGTTGGTTTGACTACAATTTTTCTGTTATTTAAAAACAGTTTATTCGATTTTGTCGGACTTCGCGATGGCCAATACCAAAACTTTTATGGGATTGATTTTGTCAAAGCGCTACGAGAAGATCGCCGAAATTTGTTTACTGCAGATGTTTTACGTACGCTCTTTTTTGTTTCGGCTGTTGCCACTTGTCTTTGGTTTTATTTGCGTCAAAAAATCACCAAAAATTTAGCGTTTGTTCTTCTTGGACTCCTTATTGTGATTGATTTAGCTAGTGTCGATTGGCGTTATGTAAACAATGATAATTTTGTTTCTGCACTTAAAGTAAATAAACCTTATACAGCCACCCCAATTGATAAAGAAATTTTGAAGGACAGTACTGTTTTTAGAGTTTACGATGCATCAGATGGAAGTACACGATCTTCTTATTTTCATAACGCTTTAGGAGGTTATCATGCCGCCAAAATGCGGCGTTTTAATGAAGTGATGGATTTTCATATCGACAAAGGTAATCCAGAAGTCTTCAATATGCTCAATACCAAATACATCATACACAACAATGATGATAACCAGTTGCAATACCTTGAAAATGATGAAGTAAATGGAAATGCTTGGTTTGTCAAAAACTTAATTTCTGTTTCAGATGCTGATGCAGAAATTTTAGCTCTAGATACTTTAAAAACTAAATTTTCGGCTGTGATTAACAAAAACCTACACTCTGGAGGTCGATTTGTTATAGACTCTACGGCTAGTATAGAGTTGACGGACTACGCGCCCAATAAACTCGTATATACTTCTACTAATAAGCACGATGGATTTGCAGTATTTTCTGAAAATTATTACAAACATGGTTGGCAGGTCACTATTGATGGCCAAGAAGTACCGCATTACAATGTGAATTATATCCTAAGAGGTTTGGAAGTACCCAAAGGCAACCATACCATTGTTTTTGAATTTAATCCAGAAGTTGTTCGTACTGGGTCAACGATAGCCCTTATAAGTTCTATTTTATTTTTGATTTTATTGGGGCTTTTCGGTTTTATGTATAACAAAAGCGGCGAATGAAACCGACATGTTAAAAATAATTATTAACACACAGCGGAATGATTATTTAAAACATCAAAGGTTACATGTGACCATTGAAAAACAATAAATATGAACACATGAAAAAAGTCTTAATTATCACCTACTATTGGCCTCCTGCAGGTGGCCCTGGAGTTCAGCGCTGGTTAAAATTCGTCAAATACCTTCCAGAACACAACATACAACCCATTGTCTATTGTCCTGAAAATCCTTCTTATCCAACGGTAGATTATACTTTATCCAATGATATTTCACCCAAGCTTACAGTCCTAAAACACCCCATAAAAGAGCCACTCAGGTTTTTAAAATTATTTTTTAAAAACAAAACCAATGCATTATCAAAAGGAGGGATACCACCCGCCAAAAAACAAGGTTTATTTGAGCGGTTTTTACTGTTTATTCGTGGCAATTTTTTCGTTCCTGACGCTCGTGTGTTTTGGGTAAAACCATCGATAAAATTTTTATCCGATTATATTTCAAAACACCATATTGATACCATCATCACTACAGGCCCCCCACATAGTGTGCACCTTATTGGTATGCAATTGAAAGCGAAACATAAACTGCGTTGGTTTACCGATTTTAGAGATCCATGGACGAATATTGGGTACCACAAAAATTTGAACTTGACACAAAAAGTACAACAAAAACACTTAGACCTTGAGCGCAAAGTTTTACATACTTCTGACCACATTATTGTAACGGCCGAACAAACAAAGGCGTTGTTTTCAAAACAAACAACCCAACCGATTTCGGTGATTACCAATGGTTTTGATGATGAAATTGTACCTCCAACACCCTTAGATTCTAATTTTACACTCACACATATTGGTGCGCTTTTAGAACAAAGAAATCCATTACTGTTGTGGGAAGTACTTTCCGAACTTGTTGAGGAAAACACCGAATTTAAGGCAAATTTTGAATTGGTACTTGTGGGGGAGACAAGCCATGCAGTACTCCAGTCGATACGTTCTGCGGGTTTAGATTCTTTTCTACGCAATAAAGGTTCTGTTACGCATCTGGAAGCTGTACAACATCAACACAAAAGCCAAGTCTTATTACTGCTTGAAGCCAACACCATTGAGGCCTCGTACATCATCCCAGGGAAGTTGTTTGAATATCTAAATGCCCATCGTCCCATTGTAGCCATTGGTCCCAAAAACTCAGATGTTCAGACCATTTTAAAAGACACCAACACAGGATTTTATTTTAACTACAAGGACAAAAATGCATTAAAAACACATCTGTTGACCCTTTTTAATGCTTATGTAAAACAAACACTTTCAGTTTCGCCCAAACATATTCACTGCTATTCCCGGAAAAGTTGTACAGCACAGTTGGCGAAAGTGTTGAATGCTGAATAAAAAAAAGCCCTCAAAAGAGGGCTTTTTTGACTAATCAAAAATCAAAAATAAACTACAATTTATTATTGGGTTCTTTTTAAACGGCTCGGGCTTCGCTTTTTCTTTTGTTGGCGATTGCTTTGTGGAGCACTACGCTTTACAGTTCGTGTTTTTTGTTGCACCACACTATTTCCTCGAGGTTTTATATGTTTATTGCTGCGCTGTTGTACACGATTGGGTGTGCTTCGTTGCGTTGTTGTGCGTGTTCGTGTCGTGGTACGTACCGCTCCAGAATTTGCTGGATGCACTCTACTTACAGATCGTGTGGTCGTTGTCCATACGCTAGAAGTACGGTTGCGGTTTGCACTGTTGGTGTACGCAGTTTGCGTTGTTCTACGGCTTCGTGTGTTTCCGTGGTACACCGCTGGTCGTCTGTTATTTCTGTAAGGACCAGTATAATGTCTACGGTTTGGCGTATAATATCTTCGGTATGGGCGGTCGTAGACCACACAAGTTTGCACACTTGGTCTGCGGTAATAGACATGCCATGGACGTTGGGTATAAAAACGATTTCTGCTGTTGATATAGCCATGGTAATAGAAACTTAAATTTGGACGATATCCTATATAAAGCCCACCAATTTGGCGTACATAATCATTGTGGTTGTAATGGATACGTACATTACCAATCTGCCGTACTCTACCGTAATAATCATAAAAAACAGGCACATTTTGAATTTGAATAATGGCACCAAAATCGTCGTACTGAATAAAATGATCGTACTGATATCCAGCATTAAAACTCACATAACCCTGACCATTGAAACCAACGTTTACATCGATTTGGTTTCCGCCAAATACACTGCCTCTATGATTCAATACATTAAAATCAAATTGACCGTCGGGAAATACTGCAAACTCAATTCCACGTTCATTAAATATGAAAGCATTACTGTAATTGCGCACACTAAATGGCGCATTTGCAAAACTAAAACTCGAATAAATTGCTACGCTTAATGTAATCAGTAACTTTTTCATAATATAAATGTTTAAAGGTTCTTGTTTAGTTTTAACCAAACAGTGTGCCACAATTTATATTAATCTATAAATGTATGATTATCAATTACTTAAAGTCGATTTTAAAAATTTTCCTGTGGTGGATTTTTTGGATTTTACCACATCTTCGGGTGTGCCTACAGCCATAAGATGTCCGCCATTTTTGCCACCTTCTGGCCCCAAATCAATAATAAAATCGGCGGATTTGATGAGTTCTAAATTATGCTCAATCACAATAATGGAATGACCATGTTCAATGAGTGCATTGAATGATTTAAGGAGTTTTTTGATGTCGTGAAAATGTAAACCTGTTGTAGGTTCATCGAAGATAAATAGGCCCGAGTCACTACTACTTCCTTTGCCCAAAAAAGAGGCAAGTTTGATGCGTTGTGCTTCACCACCCGATAGAGTAGAGGAGCTTTGCCCAAGAGTCACGTAGCCCAACCCAACGTCTTTAAGCGGTTGAAGTTTCTTTTTTATTTTGTTACAATTATGAGTTTCAAAAAATACTAAGGCATCGTCAATGGTCATATTCAGTACATCGTCTATGGTTTTGTTGTTGAATTTAACCTCTAACACTTCTTTTTTAAACCGTTTTCCACCACAACTTTCGCATTTGAGTTGTACATCGGCCATGAATTGCATTTCGATGGTTACCACACCCTCACCTTTGCAACTAGGACATCGTCCGCCGTCTACATTAAATGAAAAATGCTTAGGTTGAAATCCTCTTAGTGTGCTTATTTTTTGTTTGGAGAACAACATACGGATATCGTCATAGGCCTTTATATAGGTCACAGGATTGGATCTGGAGGATCGTCCAATGGGATTTTGATCGACAAATTCAATGAATTTTACGGAACTAAAGTTACCTGTAAGTTTGGAAAATTCTCCCGGCTTTTCGCCATAGCCAATGAGTTCTTTGTTTAATGCTGGGTATAAATTATTTTTAACTAATGTGCTTTTTCCACTGCCTGAAACTCCTGTGACTACGGTGAGCATATTCAATGGAAATTCAACATCAATGTTTTTAAGGTTATTTGCGCGTGCACCTTCAATTTTTACAGCATATTTAGAAGTACGTCGTTTTTTGGGCACTTCTATGGCCATTGTTCCGTTAAGATATTGGGCGGTAAGTGTATCGCTTTTTAGGATGGAATCGTAATTCCCTGTGGCCACAATTTCTCCACCAAAGCTTCCAGCTTCAGGACCAATATCAATGATGTAATCTGCGGCGCGCATAATGGCTTCATCGTGCTCAACTACGATAACGGTATTGCCTAAATCTCTCAATGCTTTAAGGACAGCAACAAGCTGCTCGGTGTCTTTGGAGTGCAATCCAATACTTGGTTCATCCAATATATACATCGATCCCACAAGACTACTTCCGAGCGACGTTGCTAGGTTGATGCGCTGACTTTCTCCACCTGAAAGGGTATTTGATTTCCTGTTTAAAGTCAAATAATCAAGTCCAACATTGGATAGAAAACGAAGACGGCTTCTGATTTCTACCAGCAATCGTTTTGCAATTTCATGTTCACTCTCCGTAAGTTGAAGGGTTTCAAAAAAAGCTTTTAATTCTTTGATGGGCATTTCTACTAAATCGGTGATGGATTGCTCACCGATTTTGACATAATTCGCTTCTTTTCTGAGCCGTTTGCCTTCGCATTCAGCGCATTTTGTTTTTCCGCGATAGCGGGACAGCATCACTCTATTTTGGACTTTATATGCTTTGGATTCCAATTCTTCAAAAAATGCATTAAGTCCTGTAAAATATTGATTTCCAGTCCAAAGCAATTGCTTTTGTTTTGAAGTGAGTTCAAAATAGGGTTTGTGTATAGGAAAATCAAATTTATGTCCGTTATTTACCAATTCATTTCTGTAATAAGACATACTTTCCCCACACCATGGAAAAACAGCATTTTCATAAATTGAAAGGGTTGTATTCGGAACGACAAGCGTTTTATCGATACCGACCACATCGCCGTACCCTTCACATTGTGGACACGCACCATAAGGATTATTGAAACTAAAAAGATGGGTGCTGGGTTCTAAAAACGTTTGCCCATCTAATGAAAAGTTTGTGTTGAATTCTCGCGCTGTTTTATGTTCTAAATTTTCAATTGAGCACCCACCTTTACCTTCGTAAAAAGCGATTTCAATAGCATCGGCCAAACGATTAAAAAAATCATTTTCATGACGTACAATGATGCGATCAACGACCAATTGAAGCGTAATATCTTTGAGTTCCAAACCAATCACGTTTTCTATGCGCTCTACTTTGTCATTGATTTTTATTCGTGCATAACCCTGACTCTGTAGGGTTTTTAGTTTTTCATCAAGTTGTCTGCCTTCTTCCAAATGAATGGGCGCCAACAAAAGCAATTTTTGACCTTCATCAAAGGAACGTACATGGTCTACAACATCTGTGGTATTGTCTTTTTTAACCTGTTCTCCCGAAATAGGGGAATAGGTAATCCCTACACGTGCAAACAATAATTTTAGGTAGTCGTAAATTTCTGTTGATGTGCCAACTGTCGAACGTGGATTTGTAGAATTTACTTTTTGTTCGATGGCAATTGCTGGGGCAATCCCTTTGATAAAATCTACATTAGGTTTATGCAATCGTCCTAAAAACTGACGCGCATAACTAGATAAACTTTCTACATAACGGCGTTGCCCTTCAGCATACAGGGTATCAAAGGCCAAACTCGATTTCCCTGATCCAGAGAGCCCCGTTAGCACCACTAATTTATTTCTTGGAATGGCTACATCTACATTTTTTAAATTATGCAATTTTGCGCCCTTAATAAGGATATGATCTTTAGGATGAAGTGAAGAAAAGCGGTTTGACATTTAGCAAAAATAAGGCGTAAAGATACTATTATTGCCCATAGAATAGAAGCACATTAACGTCTTATTAAGATTAAAATATGTACACAAAATTTGGAATTTTAATTTCAATGTTGTTATATTTGGTTCATAATCTTTAATAAAACGCTTATAGAATAACATTACTTTAAAATAATTTTTAACTACAGCACACTCAGTGCTGACTAAATAAGTAATGTTATGAATACCAAATCTTTAAGCGATGCTCAACTCGTTACCAATTACATTTCAGGTCAAGAAACTGCACTTTCGGTACTGATCAATAGACATCAGCAGCGTTTGTATGGGTTTATTTTTTCTAAGGTATATGATCGCGATGCGACAGAAGATATCTTTCAAGATACGTTCATTAAAGTCATTCGTACACTAAAGAAAGGAACATACAACGAACAAGGTAAATTTTTGCCTTGGGTGATGCGTATTGCACATAATCTTGTCATTGATTATTTTAGAAAAAACAACCGTATGCCAAAATTCAAAAACAATGGTGATTTTGATATTTTTTCTGTTTTATCTGATGGTAGTGCTAATGTTGAACACAAAATTGTTGATGGTCAAATCAACGATCATGTGCGCTTGTTGTTGGATGAATTGCCAGAAGAACAAAAGTCTGTCATCAAAATGCGGATGTATCAAGATATGAGTTTTAAGGAAATTTCTGAAAACACGGGAGTGAGCATCAATACGGCACTGGGGCGTATGCGTTATGGGCTGATTAATCTTCGGAAAATGATTGAAAAACACAATATTAGCTTAACAAATGAGTAGTGTATAAAATAAATTGAAAAGTTTTGCGTTAGCCATAGTATAACACAAGCAAACATTAGGCGAATGGCAAAACTTTACACTGAACACCTCTCAAATTCTGAACAATTAAAACCACGAGAAGAAACCATAAAATTTCTTCTTGATTACTCAAAAGCATTCACAGTGATCTCCTATGGAGCGATACATTTTGAAGCGTTTAAAAACTAAACTTTGAAGTAAAAATCCTAAACCATGGTTTAGGTTTTTTTTTGTGTTTTTAGCACCGATTTTCTACCAATGGTTTTTGTAATCAAATCGTTATCAAGGTTCCAACCACGAGCAGGGGAGTATTCGCGGCCATACCATATAATTTGCAAATGCAGGTCGTTCCAAAGTGCTTTTGGGAACAATCGTTTAGCGTCTTTTTCAGTTTGTGCCACGCTTTTGCCGTTGGATAAATTCCAGCGGTACATAAGCCGGTGAATATGCGTATCCACAGGAAAAGCAGGCACACCAAAGGCCTGGGCCATCACAACACTTGCGGTTTTGTGTCCTACAGCAGGAAGAGCTTCCAGAGCTTCAAAACTTTGGGGAACTTGTCCGTTGTGTTGTTCAATCAAAATTTGAGACAAACCATAAATCCCTTTACTTTTCATGGGCGAAAGACCACAGGGGCGGATGATGGTTTTAATGTCTTCAACGGTCATTTTAACCATGTCGTAGGGGTTGTCGGCTTTGGCAAAAAGCAGCGGCGTGATTTGATTGACACGAACATCGGTACATTGAGCAGAAAGCAAGACGGCAATCAATAGAGTGTAGGGGTCCTTGTGGTCCAAGGGGACAGGAATTTCGGGGTATAAATTATTTAAGGTTTTTATAACAAAATTTACCTTTTCTTTTTTTGTCATTCGATTATCTTTGTAGATATCAAATATACTAAATATGACTACATTACAAATTGGCGATCAAGCTCCTGATTTTCAAAGTATTAATCAAGATGGAAACGCCGTAAGTTTGTCCGATTTTAGCGGCAAAAAGTTGGTGCTTTTCTTTTATCCAAAAGCGAGTACTCCGGGCTGTACTTTGGAGGCCTGTAATTTAAGTGACAATTACAGTCGTTTTGTGGCGCAAGGGTATGATGTGTTGGGCGTTAGTGCCGATAATACAAAGCGTCAATCTAACTTTAAAAATAAATTTGAATTTCCTTACGATTTATTGGCCGATGAGGACAAAACCGTGATCAATGCTTATGGCGTTTGGGGGCCAAAAAAGTTTATGGGTCGTGAGTATGATGGTATTCACCGCATTACTTTTGTGATTGACGAAAATGGAATTATTGAGGATGTGATTACCAAAGTTAAAACGAAAGAGCACACTGATCAGATTTTGAAGTAATTCAAAAATTCTAATTGGTTTCTACTTCTTTTTCAGAAAAACCAAAGAGTTTTTGTTCTCTAATCATGTTGGAAACGACGGTAGGAAGTAGGGGTTCCCAACCTTCTTCGCCGTTAGCAATCATTTTTAGTACTTTTCTAGAGAAGATATTCAATATTTCAGGTCTGTAGTTTTTAATATCCACTAATTTTCCGGTGTATTTAAAGAACTTATAAAGCTCTTTCATACGCGGGTGTACTTTTAGATTTTCGCTAGTAATGAGGGTGCCATCTTCTCCGAGCATGGGGTAGAGATATACTTTTAAATCTTTGTGGAATAGTTTTCCAAAGGCCTCCAAAATTCCACCACTTAGATGTCGGTAATATTTTTCATCAAAAATATCGATGAGGTTGTTGACCCCCATCGAAAGTACCATACGCTTTTTGGAGTACTGACTAAAATATTCCACCAGTTTGTAATATTCTTGAAAATTTGAAATCAGCACCGTTTGGCCTAGCGAACAAAGCAAGCGCGCTCGATCCATAAAATCTTGCTCATCAATCTCACCCCCTGATGCTCTAAGGTTTGAAAGTGTAATCTCAAAAACAACTTGTGTTTTTTCAGCGTCAACTTTATTTTCTTTTTTGAACATCTCAAAAGAGTTTTCGTACATGTCCACGTTGACTCGAGTAACAGGTCTAAAACTACCTCTAAAGGCAAGTATATTTTTTTTGTAAAGCACACGAGCTGGTAAAACATTGTTGCCATCAGGTGCAAACATAACGGCATCGGTCATTCCATTTTTAACCAGTTGCAAACTCATCAGTCTATTATCGACATCTTTAAAAACGGGTCCGGAAAAATTTATAGTATCAATTTCAAGTTGGTCTTTACTGAGATGATCGTATAAATAGCGCAGCAATTTTTTGGGTTGATTGTGCTTATAAAACGCACCATAAATTAGGTTTGTTCCTAATTTCCCCAGAGTTTCTTGTTGTAATCGGGCATCATTTTCTTTGAAGCGAACATGCAAAATAATTTCGTTGTACGGTTCGTTAGGGTCAATTTGGTATTTGATGCCTACCCAACCATGACCTTTGTAGCGTTTTGCAAAATCGATAGTAGTGACCGTATTGGCATAGCTAAAAAACATTTTATTGGGGTTGTCTCCTCTGGAAATTCGGTCTTCGATGAGTCGAACTTCGTGCGCCAACATTTTTCGAAGTCGGTTTTCGGTGACATACCGCCGATCGTCTTCTGTACCATAAATAGCATCACTAAATGACTTGTCATAGGCCGACATGGCTTTGGCTATAGTTCCTGAAGCACCACCAGCACGAAAAAAATGCCGAACAGTTTCTTGACCAGCACCAATTTCTGCAAAAGTTCCATAAATATTTTCATTGAGGTTAATTCGTAAAGCTTTATCTTTCAAAGAGGGCACGCTTTCAATCTTTGCATCTCCTTTTAACGTTATTTCCATCTTTACTGTGTGTAGTTTATGAGTCTTACAAAGTTAGAACTTTACCTAAGTTTACAAAAAAAAAATACTCTATTTTTGTAAAAAAGGATACGAATTTGAAAGTCACTTTCTTAGGAACTGGAACATCACAAGGCATTCCTATTATAGGAAGTCAACATCCAGTGTGTTTAAGCACAAATCCAAAGGATAAACGTTTAAGGGTTTCAGTACTGTTCGAATGGGGCGATTTCACCATTCTTATAGATTGTAGTCCAGATTTCCGACAACAACTGCTGCGAACGAATTGTACCAGAATTGATGCTGTTTTGTTTACGCATGAGCATAGTGACCATACCGCTGGTATCGATGATTTACGACCATTTTATTTTCGTCAGGGCAATTTGCCCATATATGCACATCAGCGTGTATTAGATGCTTTAAAAAAGCGTTTCGACTATATTTTTAGGACAGAGAACAAATACCCAGGTGTACTTACGTTAGATACTCATACCATTCAGAACACACCATTTTTTGTGCATAACAAGAAGGTGACCCCCATCGAAGTATTGCACCACAAACTCCCTGTTTTTGGGTTTAGGATTGGCGATTTTGCCTACATTACCGATGCCAAAACTGTTCCTGAATCTGAGATAGAAAAACTCAAAAATTTAGATGTTCTTGTTGTGAATGCCTTGCGTGAAGAACCTCACTTATCGCATTTTAATTTAGATGAAGCATTGGCATTTATCAATCGTATTGACCCCAAAAAAGCATATCTTACTCACATAAGTCACCATATGGGGTTCCATGATGAAGTGCAAAAAAAATTGCCAAAATCTGTTTTTTTGGCTTATGATCAATTAGAAATTTCCTTATAAATGAAATCAAAATTCCTTACATACGCTTTTCTTTTTACCCTGTTGATTGTTGTTTTTCAATATGTCAATTCGAAGCAAATTATTGATAAATATGAAAAGGACATTAAAGCCTACAAGGTAAAAATTGAACAGCTGGAAATAGAAAATACAGCGCTTAAAGCAAAGTTTGATGCTAATGATGAGCATTAAATTCTATCCGCTAACCAGCTTCTAAATTCAAAAAAGTTTTGTGGTGCTACGCCGTGCCCTACGGGAAATTCGCTGTACACATGTTTGATGCCATGAGTTTTTAAAAAGCTTGGGGTTGCTCTTGCCCAATCTACTGGTATAACCTGATCTGAGCTTCCATGAGAGCAATAAAAATCGAGGTGACTAAAGTCTTGTTTGGTTGCACCCTCATTGATAAATTCTTTACAAATATATCCGCTTAGGCCTACAACGTTTTTTATCAATTTTGGATAATTTAAGGCAATGGCCATACTCAAAATACATCCTTGACTAAACCCAAGTAGACTTACATTGGTTGCGTCTAAATCATAGGTGCTGCATGCTTCTTTGATGCATGCCACAATAGTGGTCATTGATGCTTTGGCTTGCTCTACATCATTCCATTTATTTTGCTGTGCATCGAAGTTAATGGCATACCAAGCATGCCCATAGGGTTGAAGGTTGTGTGGTGCACGTAACGAAATGATACACAATGTTTTTGGAAGTTCATCAGCAAAAGAAAACAAATCATTTTCATCGCTACCATAGCCGTGTAGAAGTACCAAAAGAGGTGCATTTTTCTCCAACGATGAGGGCCTAACAATAGCGTGCAGTGGTAAATTGGAGGCGCTCATTTATGAAAGATTTTTCAACAGATTTTGGTAAAATTTACCAACCAATGGAACAGGGATTTTTTTTCCTGAAAGGGCAGTAGAGATTCCATAAAAAATAAGCACGCCAAAACAAATCCAAAACGAAAAGGTAACCATCCAACTGTCGAAACTTCCAACGATGTATCCTAATGCAAAAAAACTAAGCCATAAACCAAGTGATTGACGAATATGAAAACGAACAAAATCACTTTCCTTTTGCTTGTTATTAAGGTAGGCAATAAGCAATCCCAAAAGGTATAAATAGCTCACAAATGCCATGCTTTTTTCTGAATTCATTCTTTTGATTCTAATGCTTTAAAATACATTGATGATTTGCCAAAATACCATAGACCTTTCCTTTAAGTGAATGTCCCAAAAATAGTGCGTTTTTGGACTTCGAAAAGAGGTGTTCTTCGCCAAAAGTGTAGGCCGTATTTGGATTAAATAAGGAGATTTGACAAGGGTTTCCAACAGCTATAGATTCCTCTCTTATACCAAAACGTTTTTTACCAGCAGTAAGTAACTGAATGGTTTTTTTTGTAGAAAAAATAGAGTTGAGTGCCCCAAAAGCACTTTCTAATCCAATAGTGCCGTAAGCCGCAAAATCAAATTCAACTTTTTTGTGTTCTATAGCAATAGGGTCGTGGTCCGAAGTAACCATGTCAACGGTTCCGTCTTTGAGTCCTTCAATTAGGGCATCAATATCTTTTTGAGTTCTTAGTGGTGGATTTACTTTGCAGTTTGTATCGTAATTTTCCAAACGAACATCAGTAAATATTAAATTATGGATGGCAACACTACAACTTATGTCCAATCCTTTAGCTTTAGCTTCGCGAATAAGTGCGACTGATTTTGCGGTTGAAATGGTTGGAATATGCAAACGGCCACCCGTGTATTCCAAAATAGATAGATCGCGCTCAATTTGCAATTCTTCGGCAAGGTTAGGATTCCCCTTCAACCCCAGTCGAATGCTTGTGGTGTGTTCGTTGATAACCCCCGATCCAGCAATTTTTTCTTCTTGAGGAAAAGACTGTACAAGTCCTCCAAAATTAGTGCAATATTGTAAAGCGATTTTTAATATGTTCGGATTTGAAATGGGCTTTTTATAATCCCCAAAAGCAACGCCACCAGCCATATGCATATCATAAAGTTCAGCAAGATGTGTTCCTTTTGAACCTTCTGTAAGTGCTCCAATTGGATGAAGCTGTGTGGCTGTGTTTTTAGATTTATTTTGAACAAATGCAACATCGGAGTGGCTGTCAATTACAGGATAAGTATTGGGGTTGAGTGCCACATTTGAAAACCCAGATTTTGCTGCTGTGGTCAATCCATTTTCTATGGTTTCTCTATCTTCAAAACCAGGTTCACCAAAAGAAACGCTGCTATCGAACCAGCCTTGTGAAACATGGAGGTTGTCTAGTTCAATGGCCTGATAATTGTGAGGGTTTTTTATGGAATCAGCAATTTGGCTTATGGTTCCGTTTTCAACTAAAATGTCTTTTGTTTTGTTGTGAAAATCACTTTTTGAATCAAGAATTGTAGCTGATTTTATGAGTACGTTCATTTAAAAAATTTTAAGATGAGCATTTCTAAAGCCAAAAATATTATGGCAAAAGTAACAAACCATTTCCAAATGGACTTAGTATTTGTGCTACTTTTTATGATCGCTAAACTGTTTTCAATTGATTCCTGCGCAATATTTGGCGCAATTGTTTCTAAATTTATATAATTCAAAACACTTTCATTTCGCCTAAAGTTGTAACTCAAATATTGTAAAGTATCGTTGTTGTGGTGTAGTGCATAATGCCCCGCTTTTGTGGGTAATTCTCGGGTAATGATTTGAAGTTTTGCGTTGTTTTTACGCTGCAATGGGATAAAACTCAAATCGTCTTTGGAGAGGCGTAGGACTTCATCTTTGTTTAGAGAATATTTAGATTCAATTATATGTTCATCGCCTATGGTGTACTGCGTTTTGGGGATTTTAAAACTGGAGGTACCAATACTATAAAAAGTAGGTACAACAAGTGGTGAATTGATAAAATTGGAGTCGTTACTACTTATGTTTGATGAAAAAACAAAAATATTGTCATACTGAGCTAAAAAAGCTTCATCATTTTGATAACTCAACAACCTATTTGGAGTAATCGCCAATGAAAAATATGTTTTAACTTTTGGAAATTGAAAATTTTTAATTCTCTTTTCAAAAATGTTTTGATAAATAGGATGATCAAAGTTAATGTTAGTGATTCTTTTTTCAGAGGACACCAAAGCTTTTTTCAAAATTACTTCAGAATCAAATAGACCATTGTAGGAGGATAATTCTGCATTTTCAGAGGGAATTACAATCAACTTGCCATCGGATTTTAAAAACGAACTCAAGCTGGATTGTAAGGCGTTCGGAATACGATCTAGTGCATCCAAAATGATTAAATCCTGTTTTTGAATAGCGCTGTAGCCCATTGACGCTATGTTCTGAAAGCTGTACGAAAATTCATCTGCAGTAAATATGCGCGGTAAATATGTGTTTGGATTTTTGCCAATGGTAAGTACATTAATTTGTTTTTCGCTTGGTATGTTAAAATAAAATGTGTCGTCAAAATTAAGCCCATTATCTTCCAATACAAGCTTTGCTTTTGATAAATTATGTTTAGGTACAACCATCGTCGTTTTATAGTCATTACTTTTCTCGAGGGTTGTTTTCCCCAACAGCTTTTGGTTATTATAAAAACTCAAGGTCAATTTATCTTGTAAACTTGTATTACTATTGGCTTTGATGCTGAGTTTATACTCATTTGATTGGGGTGAAATTTCTACATATTTAATGTAATTATTTTCAATATTTATAGGTTTTTGTTGAACAAAAAAGAGTTGATAATTGGGGTCTTTTTTTAGTTCAGTCAAAGGTTTTTTGGTCTGTTGAAAATCAGAGATGACAATAAAAAACTTTGGATTTAAAGAAGACTTAGAGAACATCATTTTTCCTTTTGAGAGCATGGTTTTCAAATCCAATTGATATGCTGTATAATCAATATCCAGTAACTCATTTTGTATAGATTTTACAGTTCTATTGCGGTACGTTTTTGTGTTTGTAAATACATCAATTTCAGCAGAGGGTTCTAGATGAGTCAACAATTCTTGTACAGATCGTTCAAGCAATATTCCTTGGGCACCCAATGCTTTCATACTAAAAGAATTATCCAAATATATTACGATTTCTGGGGTTGTGCCTTTTACGGTTTGATTTGAAAAGTAAGGCTGAGCAAACGCCAAAATGATACAACTCAGCGCTAGTAACCTCGTACACAAAATCAGCCACTTTTTTATGATTGAACTTTTTCGCGACTGTAGTTTAATGGTTTCTAAGAAAGCAAGATTTGTAAATTCTTGTTTTTTAAAACGCCTTAGTTGGAACAAATGCACCACTATAGGTATAAGGAGTGCGAAGAAGGTGTATAAAAATTCTGGACGTACAAATTGCATTAAATTGAGTATTTTTCAAGTGTAAATATAACACCCTTAGCAAAAGAAAAAGTAATCTGTCATATGTTTTTTATGTTTTTGATTAAAATAATTTTTGATGAATTCTTGTGCTTTTACGTTTGCTACAGTGATAATGCTTTGTGTTTGTTTTAGCTCAGATAAAATAGTCCATGGTTTTAGGATTATACCATAAATATTTTTTCCAATTTTTTTGGGATTATCACAAATCCATTCAAATTCTATTTCTTTGTTTAGCAATAAAGAAGCCAACTTTTTACCTTTTTTACCCGCACCCCACACAATCAATGTTTTAGAAGCATCAAAAGACAATTCTAAGAAATAGTTCAACTTCAAATCCAAGAACGAATTTTCAGCATAATGTGGACTTGTTCTCGAAGTTCGAACAGTATAATCTCGCCAACGATGGAGTATTTTTTGAGATGGAATACACTTCAGGCCATATTGAAAAAAGCGAAATGCAAGGTCGTAATCCTCTGGATAAATATTGCTTTGAAAACCGCCACAGCGCTCAAAATCATTTCGGTGTACCATCCAACAAGGTGAGGGGATGACACATTCTTTGAAGAGTTCTTCAAAGTTGGTTCCTTTAGTGATCAATCCATTTAACCACAATTCATATTTTTTGTAGCCATCATTAATACCTTTTTCAGAAAAATACTCCACCAATCCAAGCGCGATATGCCCTTTTCCATGCATTTTTAAATCGTTGTGCATGGCTTCAAGTTTTTGAGGCATCATGATATCGTCGCTGTCCATCCGAGTGATTAAATCCCCGTTGCAATGTTCATAAGCCGTAAACAAAGCAGCAATAATTCCGGAACCATTATTTTTTAAATACTTGATTCTTGAATCATGTTTTGCATAATCTTGAACAATTTTAGTGCTATTATCTGTAGAATGATCATCTACAAATATCGCTTCCCACATCGAAGATGTTTGATTTAAAATAGAATCGATACACTCAGGCAAATAGACCGCTGTATTTTTAAAAGGGATGAGTACGCTAATTTTGGATTGTGGCATTAGTACTTGGCCGCTTTTCCATCGGCAGAAGATGCTTTGATAAATGCTCTTAAATCCTCATTCGATTGAATTAAATCCTCGTTGCGCAAATACATCATATGCCCACTTCTGTACCCTTTAAAAGTGAATCGATCCTTCATTTTTCCGCTTGGGTCAATTTGTGACAGGGTATATTTTGCACTAAAATAAGTAGTAGCACCATCATAATACCCCGATTGATTAAGCACTTTTAAATATGGGTTTTGTGCCATAGCTAAGCGTAAATTGTCTCGTGTATTATCGTTGTCATTGTTCCATGGTTGTACAGAACCAAACATATTGTATTTTAAATCGGTTTCGAACTTCAATTCCTTTTTGATATAGTGATTGATGGCCGGTGTAAACGAATGAAGCCAAGACGTTAGCTCGGCACTATAATCGGGGCTTGTACCAGATTCTTTTTTATCTATACCCAAATATCGAGAATCTAAACGTCCAATAGTTTGACCTGTTTTGTCGCGTAACAATTCTTTCCAGAAAAAGCGATTAGGAACATCCAAATTGTGTTGCAAAATTACATTTTGACTCAGTCCAGAATAATAGGCCATTTTTTCGCTTACCCTCATTTTTTCGTCTTCATCAATAAAACCACCTTTGGCCAAAGCTGGTATAAGCGTATTTATTGTAAACTGTTCCACCTCAGGGAGTATTTCTAATAAGTCTTTGGATTGCAGTGCATTTGGCAACATTTTATGGTGCCAAGCGGTTGCAGTATAGTAGGGGAGGTTGAGTGCTGAAGATACCGGTCCGCCAACACGCAAAGTTTTATAATCTGCAGGAGAGACCAAAATCACGCCATTGAGGTACATCCATTGATTTTGTTGTAAGGCCAATGAAAGTCCCATCACACGAGTTCCGCCATAACTTTCTCCTATGATGTATTTAGGTGATTCCCAACGGTTTTTGCGTGAAATAAAAGTGTTGATCCATCCTGAGAGGTACGCAATATCTTCATTGACACCAAAAAATTGACTACGTTCGGGGAGCTCACCATCTTTATTTGGAACCATACGCGAATAGCCCGTATTGACAGGGTTAACAAAAACAATATCTGCTACATCCAAAATCGAATTCGGATTACTTTTAAAACCATAGGGCTGAACAGGGTAACCTTCATCATCAACCTTCAAAATTCGAGGACCAGTATAGGCCATATGCATCCATACCGATGCAGACCCTGGCCCCCCATTAAAAGAAATAATAATAGGTCGCGAACTTCGGTCTTTGATGTCGTTTCTGGTGTAGTAGGTATAAAATAGACTAGCAATTACAGTTCCGTCTTTATCCCAGACAGGCTGCATACCAGTTTCGGCGGTGTAGGACATCTGCACCCCTTTAATCGTCGTTTTGTGTTGTGTGGTGACTGTAGTGTCCACAGGAACTTTTAGATCTTGAGCAAAATTAAAGCTGAAGCATAAAAGCAGTAGAATAATGATACTTTTTCGCATGACTTAAATGTTTTTAAACCCCTAAAATACAATAATGATTTTAAAACCTATACATCTATAGTAAAGATGTTTCTTAGATCTGTTTATCCTTTAAACGCTTCAATTGTTCTGGCTACAATTTCAATGGCTTTTTCTTCCTCATTTTCAT
This sequence comes from Formosa sp., assembly GCA_038138145.1. Classification (GTDB taxonomy): domain Bacteria; phylum Bacteroidota; class Bacteroidia; order Flavobacteriales; family Flavobacteriaceae; genus UBA3537. The sequence continues at coordinate 62,244 of JAYQDD010000005.1, read as the reverse complement.
GAACAAAAAGTTCTTGATGGCCATAAGCTGTAGTGCCAAACCCCGCCAAACGTGCCGATTCTGTTTCGTCTTTAATGACAGGAATAATACCATGATCTTCTAAAGTTTGACACATCCGTTGGATTATGATAAAACTTCCTGCATAAATTTTTACGTATGCCATGTCCTTAGCTTTGTTGAAAGATACAACAAATATTAGGCCAGGAAAACTATATTTTTTTTAAAAATCTAAAAAATCAAGGTCAGTATCCAGACCAATACTTCGATAATATGTTTAATCAGCGTGTGCATTTGTGGTAGGTTTAAAGTGGACTTGTTCTAGGGCGTTGTTTTGAACTTTGAGCAGTTGTTCTTCTTGTCCATTATCCAAAACATCATCGTAGCTTGAGTAGTTTCTATGGAACGAGTAGGTGTTTTTATCAGCATAAAGAAAAGAATCTTCAGGCAAATACAACACTACAGTTACTTTTTGATCTCTGAACTTGTTATGGGGTGAAGTCGTATAATACGCATTCAAGTATAAACTAGAATTTTTCAATTCGTATTGATAATCAATGGCTTGAGCACGTTCTCTAGCACGTTGATAGGTCTCTCCTTTTGCTTTTTTCTCTACGGCAATGGACGCCAAACTGTCTTTGGTGGTGCGTACAATCAACCGAACATCAGCGTTATACATCAGTTTTTCACCAGAAACGGTTGTGATGATTTTAAAATTGTTATTGCGGTAGATTTTATCGGCAAAGTTGATGTTTTTGCGCATCGATAGAAACAATGTATCGCCTTTTTTTACATTTAAATTTTCGATGTGTTCTACACGAGCTGTTTCTTTAAAATCTACTAATTGTTGGATACTAAATGTGATAAGTGTACCCAAGGCAATAATCCATAGTACAATAAGCGTAATGACTGCAGAGTTGTTTAAAGGATTGAATTTTGTCCCCACTAATTTTAAGCCCAGCATTACGATAAAGAGCAAGGGTACAATGACCACAATTAAGATAACCAACGAGAGTACCCAAAGTGGCATTACAGACGTATTGAGTACGCTGTCAATTTCAATTCCTGGAAGGTAAATTCCTGAAATTCCAAAAGCAAAAAAGCTAATGACCGCACCAAGCATGGCCAATATTCCTGAAATTACGAGCATATACCCCAATACTTTGATTGCTATTTCTAACAATGATTGGATCAAAACACCTAATTTTTAAAAAAACGATTTGGACTTTGTTTGAAGGACAGATTCGTGTTGCTTTACTTTTTCAGCAACTTTATCGAGATGGTTTTTGACATTACCAACGCCCTCTTTTAATTGTTGTTCAATAGTGGTAATGTCGATGGGCTTTCCCATCATCGAAAGTTTTTCGGCAGTGGTTTTGGCAGGCGGAACAAAAATCCAAAGCAGTGCATAAAGCAATAAGCCCGTTCCAAAACCAAAAATAAGCAGTACCCAAATAAGACGAATCCAAATGGCATCAACACCAAAAAAATGGCCTAATCCAGCTGAAACCCCGCCAACAAAGGCATTGTCTTTGTCGCGATACAGCTGCTTAGTTCTGTTTCTGTAGTTCTCGCTTTTAGTGCCCTCGCCGCTGTCGTCTATATTATAATCTTCGGGTTGCCCCATAATATTGATGATTTCATCCACAATTTTTGAGCTGATCACTTGCTGGTCGGAGGTGATGCGTTCAGAAAATAGTTCTGCAATACGCGACTCAATATCAGCGATGATTTCGTTGGTATTTTCTTCGTTTTGCATGGAGCGCTTTATGGCTTCCAAATAGTCTTGTAATTGATTATAGGCATCTTCGTCAATGTGGAAAAAGAAACCTGCTAAATTGATACTAATTGTTTTTTTCATTTGTCTTTGTTTGATTTTGGGTCACCGTAGAAACTGCGCCAACAAGCGCACCCCATGTTGAATTAAGTTCTTTTAAAAATAATGTGCCTGTTGCTGTTAACTTGTAATATTTGCGCGGTGGCCCAGTACTTGATTCTTCCCATCTGTACTCCAGAAGCCCAGCATTTTTTAGCCGTGTGAGGAGGGGGTAGATCGTTCCTTCAACCACGAGCATTTTGGCGTCTTTAAGCGTCGATAAAATTTCCGCCACATAGGCATCTTGTTGCTTTAGAATCGATAAAATGCAAAATTCTAAAACCCCCTTACGCATTTGTGCTTTTGTGTTTTCAATGTTCATTGGTGTATGAATTTGATACAAATGTATTCATAAAAAGGTATTATGTAATACATAGTAGTATATATTAACACAATTTTAACATTCGTTTAATTCAAGATATTGATTATCTTAGCCAATAAACATTTTTAGTCTTATGGCATTTTCACCAAAAAAACTCAATCTTTTTCTTGTCTTTAATCTCCCTTCTGCCTATTTGTGTGGGGTGCGTGTCAAGTGGATTGACCACGAAAAATGTCACGTTGGTGTACGCCACAAATGGATCAACAAAAATCCTTTTAAGTCTATGTTTTGGGCCGTTCAAGGGATGGCTGCAGAGTTAGCAACAGGCGCACTTATAATCATGAAAATCAAGCAGTCGCAAAAAAATGTTTCCATGCTGGTAATCAAAAATGAAGCACAATTTACCAAAAAAGCAAAAGGGCGTATTACGTTTCGTTGTACACAAGGTTTAGACATCGACAAGGTGCTACAAGCCACCATCGAAAGTGGAACAGGACAAACCATAACCCTCACGGCCGAGGGACGCGACGAAGCTGGAGATGTGGTCGCTACATTCAATTTTCTTTGGAGTTTAAAACGAAAAGGATAAATGTTAATTTTTTTGGAATTTTTGATTTTTTAATTAATTTTATTTCATCTAAAACGCACGCCTATACAACAAAGCTACTTTAATTCTTAATTGATCATACAATGGCAAGAGCAATGTTCGAGCACACTATTCAAGTGCTTAAGAAAGTAAGTTTTGACCCAAGTTTATTTTGTGCTGAAGTAAAAAAAGCAATGCACTATCTTCTTCCCTACGAAATTGAAGAACTTAAAGTATTTGTTCAATCCATGATTGAAACGCACCCAGAACTCAGCCGGTGTATTGTGTATTTTGCTTAACGCTTAGTAACAGGACTTATAATTTCAACATCTTGAAATGCAATAGCGCCCCTAATTATTCCTGAAATAGCATCATGGATTGCATTGATGATTTGAATTTTCAGTTCATTTTTATTATAAATCAAACTGACTTCGCGCGCAGGTGAGGGATCTGCAAAAAAGTGTAAGTTTTGCTGTTCAGGTTCTTTTAAATCCAATGTATTGAGGTAGGGTAAAAGCGTCATCCCCATACCTTCATTCGCCAGTTTGACCAGCATTTCGATACTCCCACTTTCCAGTTGAAAAGATTCATCATCGGGTTTGTTCAATATTTTACACAAATTTAAAACGCCATCTCTTAGGCAGTGTCCATCTTCCAACAGCAGCATATCGTTAATATCCAAATCCGAAACTTCAATGGTTTTTTTATCGCTTAAGCGATGGTTGGGTGGGATATACCCCACAAAAGGTTCATAAAACAACGCTCGTTCTTTGATGTCCTCGATTTTTAGTGGCGTGGCCGCAATGGCGGCATCCAAATGGCCATCATTTATACGTTGAATGATTTCTTCGGTAGTAAGCTCCTCAATTTTTAATTTAACTTTCGGGTAGCGCCTGATAAAGGTTTTAAGAAACATAGGCAAAAGCGTAGGCATGATGGTAGGAATAATGCCCAATTTGAATTCTCCACCAACAAATCCTTTTTCTTGATCAACAATATCATTGATACGATCGGCTTCAGCGACAATATTTTTGGCTTGAGTCACTATTTTTTGACCTACTTGCGTTAGTTTGATGGGTTTGGTATTTCTATTAAATATTTGAACCCCCAATTCATCCTCCAGCTTTTGTACTTGCATGCTTAGGGTTGGTTGGGTCACAAAACAATGTTGCGCGGCTTTGGTAAAATTTTGATGCTCAGCCACGGCCAATACATAATGGAGTTGAGTGATGGTCATAATCTTGTTTTCTACAAATGTATAAATTTTATCTATTCGTTTTTTGATTATGATAGATAATAAAAAAGCCCTCTTTTGAGGGCTTTTATAAATAAGTTAACCATAGAAATAATCAATTGATAAACCCACGGTCGCGCATTAGGGCTTCTATTTTGGCATCACGGCCTCTAAACAGACGGTAGGCCTCGGCAGGGTCTATGGCGTTGCGTGGCGCAAACAGGTATTTTACGAGTTTATTGGCCATATCCTCATCATAAAATCCGCCTTCGCTGTCTGTAAATGCTTCTGCGGCATCGGCTGTAAGGACATCGGCCCACATATAGCCATAATAGGCCGTCGCGTAGCCCTCTCCAGAAAACACATGGCCAAAGTGTGGCGTACGGTGGCGCATAGGCAATTCTTTGGGCATGTTTAGGGCCACTAATGTTTCTTTTTCAAAATTCCCAACATCCATACCTTCAGGATCGGCGAGGTGGAGTTTCATGTCCATAAGGGCAGAGGCCAGATATTCAGTAGTACCAAATCCTTGATTGAAGGTGGCTGCTTTTTTAATTTTTGCTACCAATGCATCAGGAATCACTTCTCCTGTTTTGTGGTGTACCAAATATTGCGAAATCACTTCATCTGTAGACAGCCAACGTTCCAAGAGTTGAGACTGAAATTCGGTGTAATCGCGCACACCACCATTTAATGTGGGGTATTTTACATTTGAAGAAAAGAAGTGTAGGGCATGTCCAAATTCATGAAAAAAGGTTTCTGCATCATCCCAAGAAATGAGTACAGCTTCTCCCGGTGCTGCTTTAATAAAATTAGAATTATTAGACGCCAAAACCGTCTTTTTTCCATCAAAAGTAGTATGGCTTCGGTAGGTTGTAGCCCAAGCACCAGAACGTTTTCCGGCACGAGCAAATGGATCTAAATACCAAAGCCCAATATGTGCTCCAGAGTCCAAATCGGTGACCTCCCATACTTTTACATCCTCATGAAAAACAGGAACACTACCTTCGGGAACTGGTGTAAATTTGTAGTTAAACAATCGTCCAGCGACATAAAACATGGCTTCACGGAGTTTGTCTAATTGTAGGTATTGTTTCACTTCGTCGCTGTTGAGGTCATACTTAGCGACACGTACTTTTTCGGCATAATAGCGGTAATCCCAAGGTTCTATAGTGATGTTATCGCTATGAGCATCAGCAATAGCTTGCATGTCGGCCACTTCTTCTGCGACTCTAGAAATTGCTGCGGGCCATACGGCTTCCATCAAGTTTAAGGCATTTTCAGGGGTTTTGGCCATACGGTCTTGTAGGCGCCATTCGGCGTAATTTTTATGTCCGAGAAGTTCAACTCTTTCGCGACGAAGTTTTAAGATTTCAGCAATGATTTCTTTGTTGTCATATTCGTCGTTATTATCGCCACGAGAATAATAGTTGGTCCAAACTTGTTTGCGCAAATCTCTTTCGGTAGAGTAGGTCAAAAATGGATCCATTGAAGAACGCGTGTTGGTGATGGCATATTTTCCTTCTTGCCCTTTTTCTTTGGCTATGGCTGCGGCGGATTTTATAAACCCTTCCGAGAGTCCACCAAGTTGATCTTTGTTGAGGTAGGTCACATAGTTTTCTTCGTCGTGCAGTACGTTGTCCGAAAATTTATTGTACAGTACCGAAAGTTCTTTATCAATGGCGGCATAACGTTCTTTTTTCTTAGCATCAAGTGCCGCTCCACGCATGGCAAACCCTTTGTAAATAAGCTCCACTACTCGCTGTTGGTCGCTATCCAGAGGGTTTTTTTTGGCGTTGTCATAAACGGTTTTAATGCGTTTAAAAAGCGCTTCATTTTGGTTTATTTTTGAAGAAAACTCCGATAATTTTGGAGCAAGGACTGACTGAACTTCTCTAAATTCTGGCGAAGACATATTGCTGCTCAAAATTCCGTAGTACGAAAAAACACGATCTAAATAGGCCCCAGAACTTTCCATAGCTTCAATTGTGTTTTCAAAAGTTGGGGCATCTTTGTTGTTTGCAATAGCATCAATTTCTTTGAGGTTTTCTTCCATGCCATATTCTACAGCTGACTGAATATCAGCAACTTCCATTTTGTCAAATGCAGGGACACCACCATAGTGGCCTGTCCATTCTTGAAGGAGTGTATTCTCCGAATTTGCCGTTGAATTGTTGCAACTTGTACTGACGATAGCCAAACACAACAAGCACAACAACACACTGGGCGTCATTTTTTTTGTGTTCATAATGATTTGTTTTTAAAGTGAATTAAGTCCTACAATGTATAAAAAAAAACACAATCCAGTCCATTAGTCAATGATTTCAACTGTTTTGATGTACACATTGTTTTGTGGCCAATCGCCTTTGTCGGTGGGTACGGCTGCAATTTTGTCCACGACGTCCATACCTTTAATCACCTTTCCAAAAACCGCATAATCGCCATCGAGATGGTGTGCGCCTCCACGTTGTTGTACAATAAAAAACTCAAAAGGAGAGGCCATTTTATAGGGATTGGCCACTGCACTACTGGGCATACTTACCATCCCTCGATCGTGTTTAAATCCTTTTTTGTGGTCGTTGGGTAAGAGGTAGCGTCCTATTTTTTTGCGTTTGTTTAGTGTTTTTTGATCATCGCTGTTACCCCCTTGAATAATGTAGTTGTTGATGACTCTATAGAATTGCGTGTTATCAAAATACTTCTTCTTTGTGAGGTATATAAAATTTGATCGATGGAATTTTGTGGCTTCAAAAAGTTGGATATCAATTTCGCCAAAATCGGTGGAGATGCGCACTTTGTTCTCTTTGTGTTTTTTGTCATACTCCAAAAAGAATTCCATCACATTTTTGTCTGTCAACAAAAAGGGAGGTTCACTTTTTTCTTCAACTTTTAATGTTTTTACAGAGGGTACAGACGGCTGATTTTTAGGCGTTGTATTATTTTTTTCAGATTTAGTATCTTGACAGCTCAACAAAAAAGCAAATAAAAATAAGCAATAGCGCATACAATAAATAAGGATTTTTTGAATTCAGAAAGATATGAGATTTGATGCATTTTCTAAAATAATTAACGCAATAAATTCTTTTGCTTTACCGGGCTTAGAAGCGCAAATGCTTATGGCGCCACCCTTTAGAGAAGAGCTCTTACAGCGCAATACGGATTTAAGAAAAGATGCTAAACCAGCCGCTGTTATGGCTTTGTTTTACCCCGATAAACAAGGCGAGACCCATTTGGTGTTTATTGTTCGAAAATCCAGTCCTGGCGTTCATTCTGGGCAAATTGGGTTTCCTGGTGGAAAACCAGAGTCGGGTGATGTAGATTTGAAAGCTACTGCAGTTCGTGAAACATGGGAAGAAATTGGTGTTTCTTCGGATTCCATACATGTGTTGTGCCCCCTTACAGAGATGTATATTCCACCAAGTAATTTTAATGTTTTTCCGTATGTCGGTATTACGACTTCTACTCCAAATTTTAAACGCCAACCTTCGGAGGTGGAATCCATTATAGAAATTCCGTTGAAAGACCTATTGGATGATTCAAAACGCGTTTTTTCATTAGTTTCAACTTCTTATGGGCCAAAAGTAAACGTTCCTGCTTTTAATTTTGAAGGGCATATCGTTTGGGGCGCAACGGCCATGATTTTGATGGAAATAATTGTGTTATTGAATTCCATTTTAAAAAAATAGCTTAGGTTTGCATTTCTATTTTGATTTTTTGCATGGGGTTATTCAAAAAAAACATTTTTGGGCAGTATCTTTTTATAAAAAAATGGATTATTCGCATTTTGGGTGTATTCAGTCACCAGCGCTACCAAGGATTTAATGACCTTCAAATTGAGGGCTCAGAAATTTTACGTCAATTACCAGAAACCAATGTTCTTTTTATTTCTAACCACCAAACGTATTTTGCCGATGTTGTAGCGATGTTTCATGTGTTTAATGCTTCATTGAGTGGCCGTGACGATTCCATCAAAAATGTAGGATACCTTTGGAATCCTAAGTTGAATCTATATTATGTGGCCGCCAAAGAAACCATGAAAGCTGGATTGTTGCCAAAAATATTTGCTTATGCAGGGTCAATTAGTATAGAACGCACATGGCGATCATCTGGGAAGGATGTTAATCGTCAAGTGAAAATGAGTGATATTTCCAACATCAAAAAGGCATTGGACGATGGCTGGGTAATCACGTTTCCTCAAGGCACGACTACGCCTTTCAAACCCATTCGAAAGGGGACGGCACACATTATAAAACATTACAAACCCATTGTGGTTCCTATTGTAATCGATGGTTTTAGACGTGCTTTTGACAAAAAAGGAATTCGCATCAAAAAGAAAAATATTCTGCAATCTATGGAAATTAAAGCGCCCCTAGAAATAGATTATGAGCACGAATCTATAGAGCAAATTGTGGAAAAAATTGAATATGCTATAGAGCAACACCCTTCTTTTCTTAAAGTGATTCCTCAAGAAGAATTATTGGAAAATGAACGCTTAAACAAAAAGCGCGACTGGTAAGCTCAACCCTCTATTTCTTTTAATACTTTGTAGTTCTTTTTTAGACGTTTGAGCAAAATTCCATAGACAAGATAGTAAAAACCAAGTAAAATTCCAGTAAGGACAACCATCATCAATAGTGTTAAAAGTGCGATAATTGCATACATCATAAGGTATTCATTTGTCTCCGTAAACTTCGATGTAATAAGTTGAAAATCAGAGCTTTTATCCATTTCAATTAATACGCCTATAATTAGTGAAATGTAGATAAATACTAAATTAAACAGAACATAGTGCTTGACTGTTTTTCTTGTCTTTAGGATGTTTTTCATCAGTAATTTTACGGAGTCGGTACTCGAAATTTTCTTGTAATTTTTATAAAATGTTACAAAAAAGTAACCGAGAATCAAATAACTGATAACCATAAGTGGTATCATAATATGGTCCATTTCGTAGCTATCAAAGCGCTGTTGCGCCTCCGTATCTTTCATAAACAACGCAAGAACTGTCCAAAAGCCAAATTCGATTAAACTTAGGATAAAAATCCACTTTACAATCGATGAAGATTTTTTATGCAAAAGTGCATAAATTTCCTGCTTTGATAGCTTTGGAAATTTCTGATTTTCTTGCCAATCCTTTTTTAATAATTCTAATTCGTCCATAATTAAGGATTTAATTGTGTTTTTAATTTCTTCTTAATTCTGTTCATTTTAACGCGAGCGTTTACTTCAGAAATGCCAATGGCTTCACTAATTTCTTTGTAGTTCTTGTCTTCGAGATAAAGAAAAATAACGGCCTTATCAATATCATTCAAATGATTGAGTGCAGCATAAATAGATTTAAGTTGTTGGTCCTGAGTATCGTCGTAAGTTTCATTTTGAGGGATTTTGTAGGAAACATCATCGAAGCTAAAACTTTGAATTCTACTTTTCGATTTTCTATATAAAGAAATTGCAGTATTTATCCCAACTCGATACATCCATGTACTAAATTTGGCATCCCCTCTAAACTTTGGGTAGGCCTTCCACAACTGAATGGTAATTTCTTGAAACAAGTCTTTATGTTCTGCATCACTATTGGTGTACAAACGGCAGATTTTGTGAATCAAATTCTGATGTTCTTGCACGAGTGTTACAAATTCAATTTCTTTGGTTGATTTCAAAAAGGTTCAAATTGGTTTTACAATAGGACGTTTGTTGGATAAAAAAGTTACTTTTTTTTAAAATTATTTTTTGTGTGCTAAAAGTTCACCGGCCTCAATGGGAAAGGGAAGTCTGTTTTGCCTCGGCGGAAAAAGACAAGTCGTATACTCAGAAAAGCTACAAGGGGGGTTGTATAAATAATTAAAATCAAGTTGTACTTTACCATTGGCTTCTGGCAAATCTATATACATATAGCGTCCACCACCATAAGTTGAATCTCCAGAAGTAGCATCCCCAACCATAATCCAACCATTTTGGCCCAAATCTAAAGTATATGCTTCTCCTTCAAAATAAAAATGAACGCTTCCTATGAACTTTGCAACATCATCAATTCCGAGTTTTGAAGCAACCAGTTCAGATTTTGAAGTTTCAAAATATTCAAAATCTGCGTCTAAAATAAACGCTGCATTAGGTTCGAAGATTTCAAACCCTTTAAATGTTTTTAAAGCAGGGTTTTTCTCATCCCAAACCCGCAAATATAAAGCCCCTGAACGCGTAATGATGCGCCACTTGAAATTGTTATAAAATAACAGTTCGGAGTCTCCAATTGCATTCAAAACCAATGCTTTGCTTTGTATTTGGGCATCAGCACTGTCGGTGACCATAATTTCATTAAATGCTTCAAAATCAAAGGCAGTGTCATTCCATTTAAATTTTCCGATTTGCTGTTTTATTTCTTCAGGACTGGTGGTGACTTGCTGTTGTGCATTTATACCAAAAAGTGTCCCCGTACGATCCAATTTAAATAAGCCACACAATTCAAGATATTTTTTTCTTCTTTGGTCACGTTCTTTGCGTTCATTGTCCAGAGTTTCGGCGTATGTTTGGTCTATTGTCACTGATGATGTGTTCGGTTTACACATCAAAAAAAGAGGAAGTAAAAGACCGTAAATAAATAGTTTTTTCATGAGGTTATAGTTTTTATTTTTTAGGCATAGGGCCACGCAAGTGAATGATAAGACCATCCAAAAAATTACGCAGAAATTGATCACCGCAGGGCATAAATTTAGGGTGATTTTCGTTTCTGAACAGGGCGTTAATTTCTCCTTTTGAGACTTTAAAATCTTTGAGTGCACAAATTTTGATGATGTCTTCATCTCGTAATTTATGAGCAACTCTTAATTTTTTAAAAATATCGTTATTGGTAAGTCCCATGGTTTTTAGTTATGATTGGTCATCAATTCTGTTGTCATCGAATGCGGAAGGTAATAATTTTGGAATAAATTTTATAAAAAGGGGCAACAAAACTGCTCCGCCCGGCAACATAAAAATGGCTAAACTCGGTATTGATTTTAGTACATCGAGCAATTGCTCTTGCATTTTATTTACTTCTTCGTCGGTCAAATCTCGAACTGTAGATTGGGAGAGTAATACCACCAGCTCTTTGCTTTCTTTCAGTTCTTGGAACAGTTTTTTGCTGTTGCGCGAAATTAATTTTTTGACCAACGAACTTGAATTGTCATAAAAGCGTTCCGCTAAGTTTTTTGTACTCAAAAGAGCCACATCATTTTTGTGCTTCTTATAAAAATGATGAACAGAAGAAGTGGCCTCATTAATTTGCAGGTCAGTAAAATTAAATTTTATCTTTAGTTGATTAAAAAACTCTCGCTCTCCTTTGTCTATTTTTAAGTCACTCCAAGTTGCCATACACGTCAAGTCCAAGAGGTATAAGCGCTCTAATTCTGAATATTTGTGTGCTTGTAATTCGTCAAAAGCTGCACTTTTTTCATCCGAAATTCTCAGCGATGATTTCAATAAACGAATTAAACTTTCGTCGTATTTATTTTTTTTGGATTTTGAATTAAGGGCTTCTGAAACCACTGCACGAATGGTATGTTCCAAAGTCTCTAAATAGGTTATGGTTTCATTTGGATTTTTTAAAAACACACCAAACGCCAATACATCCATAAACAACAGTGCATTGGTTACGAAATAATTAAAATTTTTGGTGATGATATTATTATCAATTTGGATGCGTTTGTGCAGAATATTTTCTACATCTTCTCCAAAAATTCCGCTGATAAAACTCGTTTTGTGAAAACCAATATTTTGGTAAAATAAATTTAAATACTGTACAAACGTATCTTCGCTATTGGAATTGGCTTTGTAAACAGCGTATAAAGCTAGAATTAGGTTGATTTTGCAACGTTCTTCTTGTGTAAAATCTTGATTTTTAAAGATGTGATTAGCCACAGAAACATTACTTCCGTAGATGAATCCAGCCAATTTCAGTTTCGGGTATACATTTTCCAAAACATCAATTGTATTGGGCTGTTTTTCTAATGTTTTTAGAAGTTTTTTGAGCCAACCTTTAGCTGAGGGATTCATATGTGGACGTTTTTTTGTATCAATGGGCCTATTCTATAATTCCTGCACAACTTACTCGGCTTCCAGCTGCACCAGAAGGTTGCGAAACAAAATCGTCTTCCCCTTGATGAATAATCACGCCTTTTCCGAGAATATCTTTAGTTTCATCGCCACACCCAATACACCATGCATTGGTAGAGAATTTGAATACTAAGTCTTCGTTTTCATCTTTCACTAAAAAATTTCCAATATCGCCTTTATGAAAACCAGTGTCCGCACCCCATTTACCATGTGGTTGAGCCGTAGGATTCCAGTGTCCTCCTGCCGATTTCCCATCTGGTGAAGAACAGTCACTTTTCTCATGAATATGAATAGCATGAACCCCTTGAGAAAGACCACTAACCGTTGCGGTCATTTGTACAACATCATCAGTTTGTACAAAATGAACTTTGCCACTAACATTACTTTCATTTTTTGCGTTAAGTTCAATGGTGAGGAACTGATCGGAAGTTTTTACTTCTTTGTTCGTTTCAACAGAACTCTTGTCTGTGTTTTTATCAGATTTTGACTTACAAGCAAATAGGCATAGCCCTACAAGGGCGACAATCATTAGTGTTCTCATAATTTTTTTATAAAGTTAAATAAAATAATAACGCACTGTAATTTAATTTTTAATCTTCCAAATTGATCATCTCTGTTGCCTTAAAAGGTGAGAGGTCAATGGACTCTACTGCGGATTGGTATGCGCTCCAATCGTTTTCAAAAAAAGCATTGACTTTTTGCAATGCATTTTGCAATGCAGATTTTGCATTTTTGATAAGTGTATGCTCTGTATTGGTCAACCCATTTTGACGTGTGCCCACATAATAACTTGCTGTACCTAGACGCTCTAAAACAGATACAACTGGATCAGAAGTTATGCCTTGACGGTTATCTTCTTTTCCAAAAAAGAGTTCAAAAAGGTTATCCATCTTATCGCTAACTTCCTCGGTATGCTCAATTTCCTGCTCAAACCCCTCTTCATCTTTGATTTTTAGTGATTCTAAAAATTCATTGGCAATTTGTTTGCTTTGCGCTAATTGTTTAGTTGCTTTAGCTGCAGCTCCAAGATAAGTTTCTAATGTTTTGGCAGCGCTATAGATTTCTTTTTTATCATCAAGACTAAAGCCTGTTCTTGGGTCGTGTTCAACCTTTATGGTTTGTTCAGAATTTAAATCTCCATAACTCAAAACAGCTCTGTATGTTCCCGGTAAAACACGTACTCCAGAAGGTTCTCGTGTTGATTTGTTTATCTTTTTTGAAGGATATTGCACCCCTTTTTCAGTCATGTACCAACGCCAATGGTGTATACCATTTTCTTTGGGTACTTTTTGTTTTAGTGTACGAATTAAGCGATCGCCATCAAAAATCTGAAGTTTCAAGCTGTCCCAATTGGAGATTGTGTCTCTTTCGTTTTTAGGTTTTGAATTAAAATAATAACTAAATTTCGCACCAGATTTTCTATTGGTACCATGATACATAGCATCACCACCAAAACGGCTTCCAGTCGGTTGCTGATAGGCCGCTTGATAGGCCGTGGGTGACTCAAATAGTTGAAGATTTTGTGTAAGGGTTTTGCTGTTTTCAGCAATAGCTCTAAGAGGTTTTATATCATCTAAAACCCAAGCTGCGCGTCCAAATGTGCCGATGACCAAGTCATCTTCCCTAGGCTGAATCACTAAATCTTTTACTGATACCGTAGGGAATCCATTGGTCCACTTGGTCCATTGGCTTCCTGCATCAACAGAGATATAAAGCCCATCATCGGTACCTAAAAACATTAAATTCGGTTCTTTGGCATCTTCTACAATACAAAGGGTATAACTTTCTACATCTTGTTCATCCACAATGCGTTGCCATGTTTTTCCGTAATTAGTAGTTCGGTATGCATAGGGGGTATAATTATACCTTCTGTAATCATTAGCTACCAACAAGGCCTCACCTTTGTTGGTTTTTGATGCTTTGATTTGCGTAATCCAACTGCCCTTTGGCAATCCTTTTATGTTTTTGGTAACTTCGATCCATGCTGTACCATGGTCTGTGGTATAATGTACACGGCCATCATCTGTGCCCACCCACAACATATTGTTTTCAACTTCAGAGGGCTCTATGACTAAAATCGTACAATGATTTTCTGCACCAGTGGCGTCCATTGTAAGACCACCACTTTCATGTTGTTTTAATTTTTCTGGGTCGTTGGTAGTCAAATCTGGTGATATGATGGCCCATGTTTCACCTTTGTCTGTAGATTTATGAACGAATTGACTCCCAAAATAAAGGGTACTGTTATTTTTTGGATCAATATTTATAGCTGCATTCCAATTGAATCTTAATTTAACTTTAGGATTTGGGTGGGTAGGGCGTACAGTATAGTTGTTACCTGTTTGCCAATCGTATCGACTTACGTAGCCCTGTTGACTCATAGACCACCCGTAGCGAGAATCATCGCGGTCGGGAACTACGTCAAAACCATCGCCAAAACTGATTTCTTGCCAGTATGAATTTCTAATCCCCTGATCGCGCCAAACATAAGCTGGACCGCGCCAAGAGCCGTTGTCTTGCATACCGCCATAAACATTGTAAGGGATTTCGTTGTCAACACTAATGTGGTAAAATTGTGCAACAGGAAGGTTTCCAACAAAACGCCATGAATTTCCTCCATCTTTGGTAATATTCAAGCCACCATCATTTCCATCAATCATAAAGTTTCCATTGTTTGGATGAATCCACCAGGCATGATGATCGGGGTGAATGCCATTTGAAACCCCATAGGCCGGCATGAGTTGCTCAAAACTTTTTCCACCATCTTCACTCACATTGACGTATGTAAAGATGGAATACACACGATTTTCATTTTGAGGATCGACATACAAATCGGCGTAATAAAACGGACGATTACCGATTTCATTCATATTCTCATTGACTTTTTCCCAATGGTCGCCCCCATCGCTACTTTTGTATAACCCATTCTTTTTTGCTTCAACTAAAGCATAAACGATATTGGGCTTATTGGGAGCAATAGCAAGACCAATCCTACCTAAATTTCCATCAGGAAGACCTTCTTCGCTAGTTACTTTTTTCCAATGTTCACCTCCGTCATAAGTGATATGAATTCCTGAACCTTCTCCTCCAGAATTGAAAAACCAAGGATCTCTTTTGTGTTCCCAGAGCGCTGCGATTAATTTGTTGGGATTGTTGGGGTCCATTACCAAATCAGCAACCCCTGTTTTGTTGTTTGCAAATAATATTTTGGACCAAGTTTTTCCACCATCTGTAGTTTTGTAGACTCCTCGTTCTTTATGTTCGCCCCATGGTGAACCAATAGCACCTACATAAATGGTATTTGGATTTGTAGGATCTATGATAATACGGTGAATATGACGGGTTTGTTCGAGTCCCATAGCATTCCATGTTTTCCCTCCGTCTAAACTTTTATAAACACCAAAACCACCGTTAAGACTATTTCGTGGATTTCCTTCTCCAGTGCCTACCCAAATCACATCAGGGTTACTTTGTTGGACGGCTACAGCTCCAATAGATGCCGTAACTTCATCATCAAAAATAGGTACCCATTTTATCCCTCCAGATGTTGATTTCCACAGTCCTCCTGAAGCTGTTCCTGCATACATGATATCAGGATTTGACAGGACAACATCAATGGCGGTTACACGTCCCGACATCCCGCCTGGACCAATATTTCGCGGGGTCATATTTTTCACCAAATCCATTGAAAATTCTTGTGAAAAACCCATCAAACCAAGCAAGATAAATACTAAGGTGAATCTAAATTTCATATCTATTTTTATTTAATTTTTTTTGTTTCAATATAATAATCCTCATCGACCCTAATTGAAGTTGCGTTTATTACAGTCGATTGCCAATTTTCAGTAGGGTAGAGCCATTGTGTTTCGTTGTTTGACACGATTTCTATGGGCATATCAAATCCATCTACCACATTTGTCCATCTGAAATGTAGTGTTTTTTTGTCAATTTTGTATTCAAAAACAGGGATGCGGATATCTCTTAAATATTGATTAAAAAATGGATTTAATTTTATTCCTATCTCTTTGGATAAAAAAGTCTCTATCTGTTGTGTTGTTACTGTTTGATGATAAAATTCGGTATTCATTTTACGAAGAATTTGACGCCATTTTTCATCATCGTTTGTCAGTTGACGCAACATATGAATCATATTAGCGCCTTTGTAATACATATCAGCAGAACCACGAGCATTGACATCGTAATCTGCAATAATTGGATGATCATTATTAATTCTTTTACGCGTACCAATCACATAGGCAGCTGAGGCCTCTTTGCCGTAATGATAATCTAAAAACAGATTTTCTGAATAGGCCGTAAACCCTTCATGAATCCACATATCAGCAATATCTTTGTTGGTAATACTGTTAGCAAACCATTCGTGGCCTGTTTCATGAACAATGATAAAATCAAATTTTAGTCCCCATCCAGTACCTGATAAATCTTGTCCTAAATACCCTTGCTTAAATTGATTCCCGTAAGTGACCGAACTTTGATGTTCCATACCCAAATAAGGCACTTCTACAAGCTTGAAACTGTCTTCATAAAACGGGTAGGGACCAAACCAATGTTCGAATGCCTTTATTGTTTTTGGCGCATCCATAAATTGTTTTTGGGCTTCTTTTAGGTGATGTTTTAGCACATAATAATCCATATCTAAAACCCCTTTTTCGCCTTTATAAGTTTCAGAAAAATGGACATAATCCCCAATATTTACATTCACGCCATAATTGTTGATGGGATTGGACACTTCCCAAGAAAATGTCCTTTCATCATCAGTTTTGGTCACTTGTGTTAGTCGTCCATTGGCTACTGCTGTCAAATGTTTTGGTACAGTCACATGAATTTTCATGCTGTCTACCTCGTCATACATATGGTCTTTGTTGGGCCACCATACACTGGCGCCAAGACCTTGACACGAGGTGGCTATAAAATCCGTTCCATGTTCATCTTTTTTCCACGAAAAGCCCCCATCCCAAGGCGCACGAATGGCCTCCTTTGGCTTCCCTTCAAAATGAACAGTGATACTGTCTATAGCATTAAGTTGTGTTGATTTTTCTAACGCAATAAAATGTGCATTTCCATCTTGAACTATAGAAAGTTCTTGACCGTCTTGTATCGCTTTGGTCAGTTGAATTGGGGGTTGCAAATCGATTTGCATTACATTATTATTTGGATCCAAGGTTTTGTATTGAATGGTATTTTTTCCAAAGATTGTTTTTGACTCTGGACGAACAGTTACATCCAACTCATAATGAGTCAAATCCCACCAAATTCGCTCTGGGGTAATTGTTCCCCTCAAGCTATCCTGATGGGTGTATTTTGTTTCATTTTGTGCTTTACCCTGGGCTAAAAGATTCAGCGAAAAAATTAAGAAGAGTATGTAAGTAAGTCTCATAAAAGTTGGTAAACATATAATTTAGGAATTGTTCTTTCAAATATAACTTTATTTTTTCAATTTCATAAAAATAGAAAACGCCTTCACAAGTGTGAGGGCGCTTTCATCTAACCAACTAAACTGCGTATTTCTTAGAAGCAATACGCATTCTCTTTATTTACCTTTTCTGCAATGCTGTTTCTTAGTGCAGCGACATTAGGGTAATTTGTATATTTCGTAAAACGTTTCAATCCCATGAGCATCATGCGTTGTTCATCGCCTTCGGCAAAAGAAATAATGCCACTTTTGGCGCTTTTCGTGATAATGTCTACAGCATTGTACAAATACAATTGACTCATTTCTATCTGATGTTTTTGAGCTTCCTCACCAAAACGAGCAATGTTTTTTTCTGTTCTTAGAATAGCCGATTCTGCCATATAAATTTCAATTAATATATCGGCTGCATGCAACATCAATTGTTGGTGCTCTTCTATTTTTGGTCCAAACTTTTGAATTCCTGCTCCAGCAACCATCAAAAACACTTTTTTTAAGTTTTTTACAATGGCTTTTTCTTGTGCAAGTGGAGCACTGTAGTCGGGTGTATCAAACGAAGGAATACCCATAAGTTCTTCTTGAACTTTCATGGCAGGCCCCAATAAATCGACATGACCTTTCATGGCTTTTTTGATAAGCATTCCAATACAAATCATTCTATTGATTTCATTGGTACCTTCATAGATTCTCGAAATACGTGCATCGCGCCAAGCCGCTTCCATAGGAGTGTCTTCAGAGAATCCCATTCCACCAAAAACTTGAATTCCTTCATCGGCACAATTTTGAACATCTTCAGAAACAGCGACTTTAAGCAAAGAACACTCAATAGCATATTCTTCAACCCCTTTGAGTTCGGCCTCTTGATGTGTATTTCCTTTTTCGATACGTAAGGCAATGCGGTCTTCGATGTCTTTTGCTGCTCTATAGCTTGCCGATTCACCTACATAGGTGTTGATGGCCATTTCTGCTAATTTATATTTGATAGCGCCAAATTCGGCAATGGGCGTCTTGAATTGTTGACGTGCATTGGCATAAACAATAGCTTCAGTTGTAATTCGTCTTTGCGAATCCAAGCAAGCTGCAGCCAGTTTGATACGGCCTACATTAAGCGCATTCATTGCAATTTTGAATCCATTTTGTCGTTCAGAAAGCATATTTTCTAAAGGAACTTTGGTTTCATTAAAGAAAACTTGGCGTGTAGAGGATGCTCTGATGCCCAGTTTATGTTCTTCTTCGCCCAAAGTGATCCCATTTTCTGCATCATTTTCAACAATAAATCCAGTGATATTTTTGTCGTCTTCAATACGTGCGAATACAATAAATAGATTGCAAAAACCAGCATTAGAAATCCACATTTTTTGACCTGTAATGCTGTAATATGTTCCATCCTTAGATAAAGTTGCTGTGGTTTTTCCGGAGTTGGCATCACTACCAGCTCCGGGTTCTGTAAGGCAATATGCTCCAAACCATTCTCCAGAAGCAAGTTTTGGTACATATTTCAGTTTTTGTTCTTCTGTTCCATAAAGCGTAATGGGCATCGTTCCGATTCCTGTGTGCGCCCCAAATGCCGTACTGAAAGATCCAGTTCCACTCGAGATGTATTCGCAAACCAGCATGGTGGACACAAAGCCCATATCTAAACCTCCATAAGCTTCGGGCACGGCAACACCAAGGAATCCCATTTCTCCAGCTTTGCGCATGACTTCTTCGGTAAGTGCATAGTCTTTGGCTTCAAATCGGTCGCGGTGTGCAATGATTTCTCTTTCGTTAAATTCTTTGACGGCTTCTTTCATCATCAGTTGTTCTTCTGAAAAATCTTCAGGGGTAAAAACACTGTTGTAATGACTTTCTTTAATCAGAAATTGTCCTCCTCTTAATAATTCTTTTTCTTCCATTGTCTAATAAATTTGAGTCTGTTATTTTAAAAATTCAAAAATTCCGCATGCCCCCTGTCCCGTACCAACACACATAGTTACTGCTCCATATTTTGATTTCATTTCTCTTTTGCGCATTTCGTCAAATAACTGCACCGATAGTTTCGCCCCTGTACATCCCAAGGGGTGTCCAAGTGCTATAGCGCCTCCATTGACATTGATAATATCGGGATTTAATCCTAGTGCTCTTATAACGGCTAAAGATTGTGATGCAAAGGCTTCGTTTAGCTCTATGAGTTCGAGGTCAGATTGCTTCAATCCGGCTTGATTTAACGCTTTAGGAATTGCTTTGACGGGGCCAATCCCCATAATTCTGGGCTCTACACCGGCTACGGCATAACTTACCAATCGCGCTATGGGTTCTAAATTCAGTTCTTTTACTAAATCTTCGCTCATGACCATTACAAATGCTGCGCCATCACTCATCTGGGAGGAATTTCCGGCAGTAACACTTCCGCCTTGAGCAAAGACAGCACGTAATTTTGCCAATGCTTCCAAACTGGTACCTTTTCTTGGACCTTCATCTTTTTGGACAGTGTAGCTTTTTGTTGCTCGTTTTCCGTTGTGATCAATATAGTTTTGATGTACTTCAATAGGAACAATTTGATCTTGAAAACGATCTTCGGCTTGAGCGTTCAATGCTTTCATATGCGAATTATAGGCAAATACGTCTTGATCTTCTCTGGAAATATTGAATTCATTGGCTACAGCTTCGGCCGTGTTGCCCATACCCCAATAATAGTCTTCATGCCCCGAATTTATAGTATCATAATTGAGTTCGGGTTTGAATCCTGTCATCGGTACAGCACTCATGCTTTCTGCTCCGCCAGCAATAATGCAATCGGCCATACCGGCTTGAATTTTAGCGGTAGCCATTCCAATTGTTTCTAATCCTGAAGAACAAAAACGATTGACGGTTACACCGGGAACATCAACACTATTAAGCCCAATCAGGGAAATGAACCGTGCCATATTAAGTCCTTGCGCACCCTCTGGCATGGCATTTCCTACAATTACATCGTCGATGCGCGAAACATCCAAATTTGGCAATTCTTTCATCATGTATTGAATGGTTTCTGCACCAAGTTCATCGGCTCTTTTGAATCGAAAAAGGCCTTTTGGTGCTTTCCCAACGGCTGTTCTGTATGCTTTTACTATATATGCTTGTTTCATTTTATAATTAGGTATTGAGATTTGTGTATTGAGCTGTTAGTATCATAGCTTTTGTTGAAACCTATAATTCATTTTTTGTATTTCAATACACATATCTATTATGGGTTTTATTATTTCTTCTGTTATTAGATTTAATTCAATCAATAAAATAAGTTGTGTTTGAAGCTCATAGGCAGAACCGTTTGCTACACTTAAGAAATGTTTAAATTCTTTTTTGAATTTCGACCTGCTCCTTCAGCAATATTTGAAGCAACAGATACAGCACTTCTTTTTAGTTTCGTAATTAATCCATACTTTTCCTCTTCTGGAAGTTTTGCAACAAGAAAATATACCGCTTTTGTCAATTCAATTGACTTTTGCCATATTTTTAAATCTTCAACTTTGTGCATCTTCTATATTTCATTTAATTTCTCACTACTCACTACTCACTACTCACTACTCATTTCTAATTTCTTAGTGGTTTTCCAGTTTTTAACATGTGTTGAATGCGTTCCAAAGTCTTACGTTCTGTACAAAGACTTAAAAATGCTTCACGCTCTAAATCCAGTAGATATTGTTCACTCACCATAGTGGGTTCGGACAAATCGCCACCTGCCATCACATAGGCGAGTTTATTGGCTATTTTTTGATCGTGTTCACTAATGTATTTACTGGCCTGCATAGAATCTGTTCCCACGAGGAACATTCCTAAAGCTTGTTTTCCGAGTACTTTAATGTTTTTACGTTTTACAGGTTTGCTATAGCCCTGATTAGCAAGGAGTTTAGCATAGGCCTTTGCTGTAGCAATCTGTCGCGCTTTGTTAACCACAACGACGTCTTTTCCTTTTTGGAGAATCCCTAAATCGAAAGCTTCATAGGCCGACGTGGCCACTTTTGCCATACCTATAGTTAGGAAATATTCTTGCAATATATTGAGTTCTACATCATTTTTGCGAAAAGAATCAGAAGCTCTCATGGCCATTTCTTTGGAACCACCACCGCCGGGAATGACGCCCACACCAAATTCGACCAAACCAATATAAGTCTCTGCCGCCGCAACAACTTTATCGGCATGCATAGACAATTCACATCCACCGCCCAACGTCATGCCATGGGGTGCAGCTATGGTTGGAATAGAGGAGTAGCGCATACGCATCATGGTGTCTTGAAAATATTTTATAGCCATATTGAGTTCGTCGTATTCTTGCTCAACGGCCATCATAAAAATCATACCAATATTGGCACCCACTGAAAAATTTGCGCCTTGGTTTCCAATGACTAAGCCTTCGAAATTTTGTTCTGCTAGATCAACAGCTTTATTTAGCCCTGCCAAAACATCGCCTCCAATAGTGTTCATTTTAGATTGGAATTCACAGTTAAGAATACCGTCTCCCAAATCTTCAATCACAACGCCTGAGTTTTTAAACACTTCATTGGATTTTCTAATATTATTTAAAATAATGAAGGCATCTTGACCAGGGATTTTAGTTTGTTTTTTGTCGTTTATTTGATAAGCATAGGTAGCTCCATTTTGTACTGTATAGAAAGTTTCGTTTCCAGCTTCTAGCATATCTAATACCCATTGCGCAGGTTCTAGTGCTTCAGCTTTCATGATTTCTATACCTTGTCTTACTCCGATGGCATCCCAAATTTGAAAGGGTCCGTGTTCCCATCCAAAACCAGCTTTCATGGCGTTATCTATTTTGTAGAGTTCATCTGAAATTTCTGGAATTCTATGAGACACATAGGCAAACATGGCCGCAAAATTTTTGCGGTAAAAATCTCCAGCTTTGTCTTTTCCACTAACTAATACTGCAAAACGATCGATGACATTATCAATCGTTTTCGTAAGTTCTAATGTGGCAAATTTGGCGCGTTTCTTTTCTCTATATTCAAGTGTTTCGAGGTCTAATACGGTAATTATTTTACCTTCTTTCTTATAAAACCCTTGACCAGTTTTACTGCCTAACCATTTATTATCCATCATTTTAGTGATGAAATCAGGAAGTTTAAATAAATCATGTGCTTCATCATTTGGGCAGTTCTCATAAATACCATTGGCTACGTGCACAAGGGTGTCTAAGCCCACAACATCTACAGTTCTGAATGTGGCCGATTTTGGACGGCCGATAACTGGACCTGTAAGTTTGTCAATTTCTTCTACGGTTAACCCTAATTCTTTAACTTGATGAAACAAACTTTGAATACCAAAAATTCCGATTCGGTTTCCAATAAAGGCAGGAGTGTCTTTTGCAACAACAGAAGTCTTTCCTAAAAACTGTTCCCCATAACCATTTAAAAATTCCAAAACTGAAGCATCTGTTTTTGGGCCAGGAATGATTTCAAAAAGATTGAGGTAGCGTGCAGGATTGAAAAAGTGTGTGCCACAAAAGTGTTTTTGGAAATCATCACTTCGACCCTCACTCATAAACTTGATAGGGATTCCTGATGTATTAGAGGTAATGAGTGTTCCCGGAGTGCGGTGTTTTTCAATGGTTTCAAATACTTGTTTTTTGATGTCTAAACGTTCTACAACGACTTCCATAATCCAATCGACATCTTTTATTTTTGAAATATCATCTTCAATATTTCCAGTACTGATGCGTTGTGCAAATTTCTGGCTATAAATAGGAGAGGGTTTCGATTTTAGAGCAGTTTTTAATGCATCATTTACCAATCGATTCCTAACCACTTTATCTTCGAGACTCAGCCCTTGAGCCTTTTCTTTATCATTCAAATCTCTTGGGACAATATCCAGTAAGAGCACTTCAACACCAATATTGGCAAAATGGCAAGCAATTCCACTGCCCATGATGCCAGATCCTATAATGGCGATTTTATTAATTCTTCGTTTCTTCATAAAAGTTTTAGGGTATTAAAATATTTTTTTGCTGTGAATGAGCTCTAATATTTTCTCTGAAACATCATAAAATTGATTTAATTTTTCAGTTCCAATTTCATTTCTCACTTTATCATTAAATGTAAACACACGTTGCCGCGAATCCTCTCTTTTCTCTAATCCTTTTGGGGTTAGATTAATCAAAACACTACGACCATCTTCAGGATTTGGACAACGAACAATTAAATTGCGTTCTTCTAAGGTTTTTAAAATTCGAGACAAACTTGTAGCCTCCATACCCATTTTTGGGCCTAAAGCTGTAGAAGGCGTCCCTTTTTGCGGATCAATGCTGAGCAATGTAAATGCAGTGGTCATGGTCGCTTCAAATTTTGCTGCCTCTTCATTGTACATGCGTTGCACCGCCAACCAAGTTGTACGCAATACATAATCTATTGTTTTTTCTTTCATATTTAATTGGTTGGCTCAAATATATAAAAATATATTATGCGTGCATAGTAAATAACAAAAAAGTTATGCACGCATAGTATTATTTATCCTAAAAAAACGAATTAAAGAGGGGCGTAGTACTTATTCTGAATATATTTTTTGAACAAGCGGGTCATATAATTTGATAATGACACTACGCTTCATTTTCATTGTTGGGGTGAGGTGACCTCCATCAATGGACCATACATCGGGGGTGAGTTCAAATTTTTTGATTTGCTCCCATTTTCCAAAACGACGGTTACAGTTGTCAATTTCTTTTTGAATACGTTCTTGAACTATTGGCGAAGCAATTATTGATGCTAAATCTTTGTCGATGGTATGATTTTTTAGATCGATCCAGTCTTTAACAAATTCAAAATTAAGTTGAATTAAAGCAGCAGGCATTTTTTGATTTTCTCCAATAACCATAACTTGTTCAATAAAACCAGATTCTTTAAGTTCATTTTCTAACAGGGTTGGAATAATATATTTTCCACCAGAAGTTTTGAACATTTCTTTCTTCCGTCCCGTAATTTTCAAAAAGCCATCAGGATCAATTTCCCCTTTGTCTCCAGTATGAAAGTAATCGCCTGTCATGACCGATGCAGTGCGTTCTGGGTCTTTGTAATAGCCCTTCATCACATTTGGTCCTTTAATTAATATTTCTCCGTCATCTGCAATTTTGACTTCAACATTAGAAATTGGTTTTCCAACAGTACCGATTTTAAAGAGATGATTGGCGTGCATTCCAACACTTACCACAGGCGAAGTTTCGGTGAGTCCATACCCCTCCATAATCATCATTCCTGAGGCGCAAAATATTCTTGACAGTCGAGGGTGTAGGGCGGCACTACCAGAAACCATAGTGTGTAACGCGCCACCAAGTGCTGCTTGCCATTTACTAAAAATTAGTTTTCGCGCTATTTTGAGTTGAAATTCGTACCACCATCCATTTACGCCATAAGGTTCGTAGCGCTCTCCTAATTTTATTGCCCAAAAGAATAGAGATTTTTTGATTCCACTGAGTTCGGTGCCTTTGGCATAGATTTTATCAAATACTTTTTCGAGCAAACGCGGGACTACACTCATCAAATTAGGTTTGATTTCTTGTGCATTGGCCCCAATGGTCTCTAAACTTTCTGCAAAATAAACCGATACACCTGCGTGTTGGTAAATGTAAATCAGTACGCGTTCAAAAATATGACACAGCGGTAAAAAACTTAAGACTCGTGTTGTACCTTCCATTAGGGGAAGTCTGGGAATACTCGCCAAAATATTTTGTACAATATTTTTGTGCGTTAGCATCACCCCTTTGGGCTTTCCTGTGGTCCCGGAGGTGTATATAATGGTTGCTAAATCTTCTTCTTTTACTTCTGCTTTTCGTGCTTCAACATCGTTTTGCGTAGAAATGTCTTTTCCGAGTTCAAAAAGTTCTGTGTAGTTTTTACAGTCGTTCAATTTATCGAAACTGTAAACTTCTTTGAGTTTGGTGTTGGCCTTAACTTTTTCGACTTTTTCAAAAACCTCTTGATCTGAAACAAAGCAGTAGGTGGCCTCACTATGATTAAGTACATATTCGTAATCTTCTGACGAAATTGTGGGATAAATAGGAATATTTTGTGCCCCGACTTGAAGTACACCGATGTCTACAATACACCATTCTGTACGGTTGGTTGTGGAAATGACAGCAATTTTATCGTCTTTTTTAACCCCGAGTTTTAGCAAAGCACGACTCAGTGCGTTAGCTTTATCAATGTATTCTTGGGTTGAGGTTTTTATCCATTCCCCATTTTTTTTACTTATGAGAGCGGCGTCAAGATTGTGTTGCTCTAATTGATAATAGGGAAAATCGAAAAGACGAGTGATATTGGTCATTTTTGCTTGTGTTTGATACTTTGCAAAATAATGATTTTTGAAAAACTTATCAAATTAGAACCTTAAAATTATGATCTACACAAATTAGATCTATAAAATTTAGTGTTTTGCTTTATTGCCCTCAATCCATTTATAGGCGTTTCTAAACGCTTCTAGCCATGGCGATACTTCGTCTGTTCTCTCTTGTGGGTAATGCGCCCAATTCCAAGGAAATGTAGAGCGCTCAATATGCGGCATGGTGACTAAATGTCTTCCCGTAGCGTCACACATCATGGCGGTATTGAAATCCGATCCATTTGGATTGTGTGGGTATGCTCCATAGGCGTATTTTCCAACAATGTGGTAACGAGATTCTTCGTAGGGTAATACAAATTTGCCCTCACCATGTGAAATCCAAACGCCGAGTGTAGCACCCTCCAGAGAAGACAACATGACGGAATTGTTTTTTTGAATCTTTACCGAAGTAAAAGCACTTTCGTGTTTTTTGGAGTCATTATACGTCATTTTGCCATGTTGCTCGTGGTCTGGGTTGATGAGATCGAGTTCCATCCATAGTTGACATCCGTTACATATTCCCACAGAAAGCGTGTCTTTTCTGTTAAAGAAATTTTCAAGTGCTTTTTTGGCTTTTTCATTGTACTTGAAGGCACCTGCCCACCCTTTGGCTGAGCCCAAAACGTCACTGTTGCTAAACCCACCTACAGCGCCAATAAATTGAATATCCTCTAAAGTTTCTCTTCCTGAAATCAAGTCTGTCATGTGTACATCACGTACTTCAAAGCCCGCCAAGTACATGGCGTTGGCCATTTCACGTTCAGAATTACTTCCTTTTTCTCTAATGATAGCCGCTTTTGGACGTGCTTTTTTTGCGTCAAATTGGGGTAGCTTTCCGGTAAAGTCTTTTGGAAACGAATACTTTAGCGGTTGTTTATTATAGTTTTCGTAACGCACTTTAGCCAATCCATTAGCCGTTTGCTTATCATCCAAAAGATAGGACGTTTCGTACCACAGATCTCTATATGTATTAATGGCTAAATCATATGCTGCGCTATGGTTTTTTAGTTTTAAAATACCTTCTGACGTTACCGACCCAATGCGGTGCGCATCGATGTTATTGCGTTCAAATATAGCTTCTACAGTATCGTCTTTTGCCTGAAAAACAAGTCCAGAATTTTCTGCAAATAACACTTTTATGGTGTCGGTTTCGCCCAGCGAGGTAAGGTCAATGTTTACTCCGAGATTATTGTCTGAAAAACACATTTCTAATAAAGTGGTGATTAATCCGCCAGAAGCGACATCATGTCCTGCTACAATGTGTTCGTCTTTAATCAATCCTTGAAGCGTGTTGAATACATTTTTAACATAAGCTGCGCTTTGTACATTTGGGGTAGTTTGTCCTATACTGTTGCGCGTTTGTGCGAACGAGCTACCCCCCAATTTATATTCATCTTGCGAAATATTTATGTAATAAATTGGCCCATGATTGACTTTAAATAATGGTTCAACGACCTTTGAGATATTATTGCAGTGTGCTGCTGCAGAAATGACCACAGTTCCTGGTGAAAGTACATCACCTTCAGGGTATTTTTGTTTCATCGAAAGGGAATCTTTTCCTGTTGGAATATTGATTCCTAAATCAATTGCAAATTCAGAAATCCCTTTGACTGCCTTATACAAACGTGCGTCTTCGCCAGGGTTTTTGCAGGGCCACATCCAATTGGCTGATAAAGAAACGCTAGTCAATTCATTTTCCAATGGCGCCCAAACAATATTGGTCAATGCTTCTGTTATGGCGTTTCTACTGCCTGCCGAAGGATCGATGAGAGCAGCAATAGGCGCATGTCCTATACTGGTTGCTACTCCGTGTCCGTTTTTGTAGTCTAAAGCCATAACGCCAACATTATTTAGAGGAAGTTGTAAAGGCCCTACACATTGTTGTTTGGCCACTTTTCCACCTACACATCGATCAACTTTGTTGGTGAGCCAATCTTTACAAGCGACCGCTTCTAATTTTAAAACATGCTCCAGATAGGTTGTGAATAATGATTCATCATAGTCAGGCGCATTGTAATTTTTAGGCAAAGTTGTATCCTCCAATATGGTTTTTGGTGAACTGCCAAACATGTCTTCCAAATTGAAATCCATGGGTTTGTTCCCATTTTTAGCCGATTCAAATACAAAACGTTTATCATTGGTAACGGTGCCCACAGTATACATCGGGGAGCGCTCACGTTCAGCAATTTTTTGTAAGGTATCAATATGTTCTTCTGAAATGACCAAGCCCATACGTTCTTGCGATTCATTACCGATGAGTTCTTTATTAGATAGGGTCGGATCACCAACAGGCAGCGCATCGAGGTTGATGTGTCCCCCCGTATCTTCTACCAATTCAGAGAGACAATTTAGGTGACCACCTGCACCATGGTCGTGTATGGATACAATAAAATTTTCTTCGCTTTCAACCATTCCTCGAATGGTATTGGCTGCACGCATTTGCATTTCTGGGTTGGAGCGTTGTACCGCATTGAGTTCGATACCTGACGAAAATTCGCCTGTATCGGCTGAGGAAACCGCAGCACCACCCATGCCAATTCTATAATTATCCCCGCCAAGGATTACAATTTTATCGTCTGGTTTTGGGGTGTCTTTTAGGGCTTGATGGGCTTTGCCATACCCAATTCCACCGGCTTGCATGATGACTTTGTCGAAGCCCAAGCGTTCGGCGTCTTCTTGATGTTCGAAAGTGAGGACAGATCCACAAATGAGGGGCTGTCCAAATTTGTTTCCAAAGTCTGATGCACCATTGGAGGCCTTAATAAGAATATCAATGGGGTTTTGGTAGAGCCATTGCCGTTCTTCAAAGCCCTTTTCCCATGGACGATTGTCCAAAAGTCGGGAATAAGAGGTCATATAAACGGCTGTTCCTGCGAGGGGCAAAGAACCCTTTCCACCTGCCAAACGGTCTCTGATTTCACCACCAGACCCTGTGGCTGCGCCATTAAAAGGTTCAACTGTGGTGGGGAAATTGTGCGTTTCTGCTTTAAGGGAAATAACGGATTCAAAATCTTTTGTGGTGTAGCTATCGGGTTTGTCAGCGCTTTTAGGAGCGAATTGCTCTACAACAGGCCCTTTGATAAAAGCCACATTGTCTTTGTAGGCCGATACAATGCTGTTGGGGTTTTGTTTGGAGGTTTCTTTGATGAGTTTGAATAGGGAAGTGGGTTGTTCTTCACCATCAATGATAAAGGTACCGTTAAAAATTTTGTGGCGGCAGTGTTCGGAATTGACTTGCGAAAACCCAAAAACTTCGGAGTCGGTTAGGGGACGACCTATTTTTTGACTTACGTTTTCGAGGTAATTAATCTCTTCATCACTTAGGGCAAGTCCTTCTTGTGCGTTGTAGCTGGCGATGTCGGTAATCTCTAAAATAGGCTCTGGGGTAATGTTGATGTCAAACGTCTGTTGATGGAGTTCATCAAACTTTTCGGAAATCATGGGGTCAAAATCGGAAAAATCTTTGGCTACGCTTTTAAATTCTTCGATACGGATGATGCCTGAGATGCCCATATTTTGGGTGATTTCTACAGCATTGGTACTCCATGGGGTAATCATAGCGGCACGTGGTCCAACAAATGTGTGTTTCAGAGTCCTTTGTTCTATTTTAGGTTTTTGCCCAAATAGCCATGTGAGTTTGGCGATGGTTTCTGCTAAAAATTCTTCTGTTGATTGAACGGCAAATACGCTGTGTTGAGCGTCTCCAAAGAAGTGAATCATATGGTTGATGTTGTTGATTACGAATCCCTACAAAATTAATTTTTTTGTATTGATTTTTAGCACTTTTTTGGTGGTATTTTTTGGAGTTATTCACGAGTTTTAAACAGGGTGCTTCGACGGGTTCGAGAGCCTCATCTCGACTTCACTTCGGCTTCACTTCGACATGCTTCGGAAATCTCACCAACCGCTCAGTGTGCGCTCAGCGTGCACTCGATGGGCTACCGACCGAAGCTCAGTGTCCACTGAGCTCAGTATACAAAAAGGGATTTACAGGCGTACAATTTTCCGTGTGGTAGTTCCTTGTTTGTTTATGAGTTGGAGGAGGTATACCCCACTATTGAGCTGGCTTATCTCTATAGCGTTGTTTTGTGGGCTTACCGTTGTTTTTAGGATGCGTTGGCCGGTTAGGTTATAGCATTCTACAGTTGTGGGTTGTTGTACGTCTATAAAGAGTAGTGCCCCCTTTACAGGGTTGGGGTATATTTTTATGTGCTTAGGTTCTACATTTGTTACCCCTAAGGTTTGTGTATGGCTACCCAAATTGGTGCAAGTGTTTTGTGGATAGCTGGTCCATTCATTGGCGTTGTACACTGTGCTTCCATTGGTAATAGTAGCATTACGCACTAGGGTGATGTTTTCAGCATAAACGGTCGCATCACCAAGTGTTCCAAGGATATCGATCAAAACATCGTTTTTAAACAGTCCAAGGGCATCATTGCCATTAAATCCTGTAATGGCATTGTTAAGGTTGTCCAAAACATTGGTACACACACTCGTGCCGCCGTTGGCGACCACATAAACCTCTTCGTTTGGAATACTGGCATTCGAGGGGAAATTATAGGTGTTTGTCCATGCGCTGTTGCCGTTACTGCTTAATTTAATGCTGTACTCCGATAAATTGACCGTTGCTCCTGTAAAATTGGCAATTTCCAATGCTTTGTTGGTACCACTTCCTTCCATATATTCTGAGAAAAACAAATCAACTGTGTTTGTACTTCCCGAAAGGGTAGTGGCACAATCTTCATTGGAGGCCGTAGAGCTGTTGTTGGCGGCATCTTTGGCGATAACCGTAAAACAATAGTTGGTTTCTGGACTCAACGCAGTAACTGTTGCGCTCGTAGCGCTTGTACTGCTGTTGTAATTGCTATTGACATAGATGTCATAACTAGTCACCGCAATGTTATCCGTTGCGGCATTCCAGTTTAAATCAACACTTGTGGCTGTTGGGTTACTGGCAACTAAATTAGTAGGGGCACTTGGATTTTCATTGTCTTGTTGTGGGTTCCAAATGGTCGTTACATAGGATGGGTCATCGACAAAAGGATTACGGTTGCCTTGATGGTTATAAATGGCATTGTTACGGTCAATTTCTTTTTGAGAAACAGGATCTATGCTGTGCCATTCCAAAAGGATATTTAAAAACGCCGTTTCAAACACTTGGTCGCTACTGCCATTAAACATAGCAAAAGCGCTCCAATTGCTGATTTGATTTTGGTAGCGTGTAGCAAAATAGAAATAGATTCGAGCTATATCGCCTTTAAATTCGTCAATAGGTTCAAAAACAGTCCCCGAATACCCAGCAGAATACCCATTGTTGAGGTTGTCTCCTAATTTTGAGCCATTTTGTGTGGGGTTTGATATTCCCGATTGCGTTTCTAAATTATTATCATCGACGCGTCCCATCGGAAAACTGCCCCGAAATCCATTGACTCGTCCATCTACAGGCAACAAATTATGAGCATCGCCATCCATTGGGCTGGCTTCATTAAATACAGACTTTGGTATCACATGCTCTTTACTGTAGCAGTCGCCTTCGCCAGTGTAGTTGCCACACTCATCGGTTTGCGGCGTAAAGTTGTAGGGGTCAGCACCTGAAGGATGTTCAGAATAGATATCCAAAATGGTGTTGTCGTTTTCGTAATATTGATCTAAATCATTGCTGAGAAAAAAATTATCCATCGCATTATACCCTTGATCATTTTGGTTGTTGATGATGTTGTACAATTGCGTTTTTAGAGTATATCCACTGCCTGTTGCCGTGTCGTAGTACCCGTTTGGAATTTGAGCAAAACCAAAGCTAAAACAAAACGCTATGAGAAGGAAAAATCTGTATTTCATGATATTTTTTTTTCGAGCAGCGCCATGTAAAATCCATCATAACCACGCTCATGGGCTAAGATACATTTATCTTTTATCAATTTAAAATCTTGCCCTTGTTCTGAGGCCAAAAAGGTATTGACTTGTTCTTGATTTTCAGAAGGGAGTACCGAGCAGGTGGCATAAACCATTTTGCCTCCGGGCTTAAGCATTTTTGAATAATCCTGTAAAATGTCTTGTTGTGTTCCTTTGATTTTTTCTATAAACTCGGGTTCCAATTTCCATTTCGAATCGGGATTTCGACGCAAAACACCCAGTCCAGAGCAAGGCGCATCAATAAGCAAACGATCGGCTTTTCCTTTGAGCTTTTTGATGGGTTTTGTCGAGTCAATCACACGTAAGTCAATATTATGAGCACCATTTCGACGGGCACGAATTTTGAGTTTTTTGAGTTTACTTTCGTAAATATCCATGGCTATTAGCGATCCTTTGTTTTGCATGAGTGCCGAGAGGTGCAAAGTTTTTCCGCCTGCACCTGCACAAGCATCCACAACTTTCATGCCTGGTTTGACATCCAAAAAATCGGCGACCAATTGCGATGAAGCATCTTGCACTTCAAACCAACCCATTTTGAATGCTTCTGTTTGAAATACATTGGTACGCTCTACAAGTTTTAGCGCATACGGATAACCCTTTATTTCTGTGGTTTCAATATTTTCAGACTGGAGTTTGAGTTGAAGGTCTTTTTTGTTGGTTTTTAGGGTATTTACGCGAAGAATAACTTCGGCTTGTTCGTTTTGTTTGGCGAGTTCTTTAGTCCATATACTTTCGCCCAGTTCCTCAACCCCTAAAGCATCCATCCAATCGGGAATAGATTCTTTGATTTTTCGAATTTTTGAGATTTCATCAAAGCGGCCTTTGATTTTGCGTGTAGGCGTACCTTCAAAATATTTCCAATCGGGTAATTTGATGCCTTTAAGTGTAGCCCAAACTGCAAATAAGCGCCAAGCATCATCTCGACTAAAAGGTGCTTTCACTTCGGCGATTTCGGCATATAAGCGTTTCCAGCGTACAATATCATAGGTGGTTTCGGCCACAAAACCACGATCGCGACTGCCCCAGCGTTTGTCACGTTTCAAAAGTCCTTGAATGACTTTATCGGCATATTTTCCATCATTGAAAACTTCCAAAACTCCGTCGATAACGGCAAAACATAAATTTCTGTGTAAACGCATAAAGTGGTTTTTCAGCTGCAAAGTTACATTTAATAAATGGTTTGACATTGCAGAATTATGTATATTGAAGTTTAATTCAAATCCTAATTAGACATGAAACCTATCTTCATCATTTTTAGCATCGTTGTTTTGTGTATTTTTTCTTGTTCAAGATTATCACAAAACGTGAAAATATTTTCTACCCTCAAAATCGAGCCTGTTATTGAAGATTCTCTGTTAAATATTCGTGCGTTGGAATTGAATGACAACTGTGTAGTTGCTGTGTCTTCTGTTGGTGATGTTTATCGTTATAATTTGAATACTAAGACGCTTTCAAAAAAGCGATTTTCTAAAGACACACTCAATGTGCGTTCGATGGCTTTGGTAAATGATTCAGTTTTTACGTTGAGCATTGGAAGTCCTACTTTTTTACATAAAGATTCAGTATTAGTGTATTCTGAAACTCATCCAGATGTTTTTTATGACAGCATGGATTTTTGGAACGACAATGAGGGGATAGCTATGGGTGATCCAACAGAGGATTGTTTGAGTATTTTAATTACAAGAAATGGTGGGCAAAATTGGCACAAAATCCCTTGTGAAGAACTTCCAAGAGCAATAAAAGGCGAAGCCGCTTTTGCTGCTAGTGACACCAATATCGCTATAGTTGATGATAAGGTTTGGATCGCAAGTGGGGGGATGGCGAGTCGGGTTTTATATTCTTCAAATAAAGGCAAAACATGGCAGATTTTTGATACGCCCATTGTACAAGGAACGCCCACTACAGGGATGTATAGCATCGATTTTTATGATGCCCAAAATGGTTTTGCTGTTGGTGGGGATTATACACAACCTCAAGCCATGAGCAACACTAAAATAAAAACCTCAGATGGTGGACAAACATGGCAAGTTGTTTCTGGTGAAAATTCACTAGGATACAGGAGTTGTGTGCAATACGTTCCAAAAAGTAAAGCACAAGGATTGGTCGTCGTAGGGTTTGAAGGCATCGACTATAGTGCAGACGGTGGATTGCATTGGCGTCATCTGAGTGATGAAGGTTTTTATACGCTACGCTTTTTAAATGATAGTACCGCTTTTGCCGCAGGAAAAGGCCAAATAGCGAAGTTGAATTTTAAGTAAAATTTAGAAAGAAATTAATCCAAAGATTGAAGTAAAACCAGTTTGTGGTACATGCCTTTTTGGTCTAAAAGTTCTTGATGTTTGCCTTGTTCTACAATTTTTCCTTGTTTCATCACAACGATACAGTCTGCATTTTGAATGGTCGAAAGACGGTGCGCAATAACAATTGAGGTACGGTTTTTCATCATGTTTTCAAGTGCTGTTTGTACCAGTTGTTCACTTTCTGTATCTAGGGCAGAAGTAGCTTCATCCAACACCATAATAGGGGAGTTTTTAAGTACTGCTCGAGCGATACTTAAGCGTTGTTTTTGTCCTCCAGACAGACTGTTTCCGCTGTCGCCAATATTGGTGTCTATGCCTTCTGGTAAATCTTTGACAAATTCCCATGCATTAGCAATTTTTAGGGCCTCAACAATTTGGTCCTCGGTTGCATTTTCATTTCCAATTTTGAGGTTATTTCTTATGCTGTTGTTGAACAAAATTGAATCTTGTGTAACCAGTCCAATTTGTGATCGTAAAGAGGTTTTTGTAATGTGTTTAATGTCGTTTCCGTCAATAGAAATAGAGCCCTCATTAACATCATAAAACCGCGTCAAGAGATTTGCAATGGTGGATTTTCCACTTCCTGATTGTCCTACAAGTGCTACGGTTTGCCCTTTTTTGACATTTAGTGAAAAATCTTTTAAAACGTACTCATTCTCATATTTGAAGGACACATTTTTGAGTTCTATTGCTTCTTTGAATTCTGAAAGTTCTTTGGCGTCCTTTAGGTCGGGCATACTATCTTCTTGCTTCAAAATTTCAAACACACGATCGGCTGCCGCAATGCCATTTTTTACTCTGTACGAGGCCTTGCTTATGGCTTTTGCAGGCGTTAGAATGCCATAAGCCAAAGCCATAAAACCAATAAACGTAGTGCCCTCAATGACTTTTTCAATTAAGACCAGTTTACCACCATACCAAAGTAACGCGGCGATGGTTATAATGCCTAAAAATTCACTTAAAGGTCCAGCTAAATTATTTTTTAGCCCAATTTTATTAAGCAGATTTAAAATCTTATTGGCTGAATGTAAAAAACGGTTTTTGAATGCTCTTTCAGCGTTGTAGCTTTTTATTATTTTCAATCCACTCAATGTTTCTTCAACTGTAGAAATCAGCCGTCCTGCCTCTTGTTGTGCGCGTAACGATTGACGCTTTAATCGTTTGCCTATACTTGAAATGAGGAATCCAGAGATGGGTATAAACAACAGTACAAAAATTGAAAGTTGCCAACTCATGGTGAACATGACAATGAGTGAAAAAACGATGGTCAGTGGCTCTCGTATGATGAGCTCTAAAATGATAAAAAAGGAGTTCTGCATTTCTCCAATGTCTCCTAAAATTCGAGCCATGATATCGCCTTTTTTGCGTTTGGAATAAAAACTGATTGGAAGTTCAATAATGTGTTTGTACATGTGTTTTCTCAAATCAGTCAAAACACCATTTTTTAAGTACATCACATGTTGCATTGAAAGGTAGCCAAATAAATTTTTTAGAAAAAAGGTAAAAATAACTAAGGCCACCACAATGAGTAGTGCCATTTGAGCATTTCCTTCATCAAGTAAGGCCGAAACTTTATAATTGAGCAGATTGTTTGCATAATCTTTTAGTCCTCCAAAACCTGTCCAAACAGGGGCTTGACTCACCTTTTGTGTTTTGTCGAACAACACATTGAGCATTGGAATTAGGGAGACAAATGCCAAGGTACTAAAGAGTGCATACAACAGATTAAAAAGAATATTTAAAACCACATGTTTTTTGTAGTTTTTGATGAAGGGGAGTAATTGTTGTATGATTTTTTTCATCTTAAATGAGCTGCATTGATGCTATGATGCGGTCTATTTTATCTTCCAAATTTTGATGAACCGAATTGAAATTACTGAGATTTTCTAAGGGTTCATTGACACTAATATAGTATTTTATTTTGGGTTCTGTTCCACTGGGTCTTAATGCGATTTTACTACCATCTTCAGTGGTAAAAATAAGGACGTTTGCTTTTGGTATTGAAATGGAAGAGGTCGTATTTTCTAGTATGTTTTTTGATTTAGACGACTGATAATCATCTATTTGTACAACTTTTGAATTATTAATGGACGTTTGCGGATGCTGACGTGCTTGTTCCATCAGTTGTTGGATTTCTTCAGCGCCTTTTTTACCTTTTTTAGTGATGGATATGAGACGTTCTTTGTAAAATCCGTGTGTGCTATACAGGGCTATTAGTTCTTGAAAAAATGAACTGCCTTGGGCTTTGGTCAGAGCAGCAATTTCACAAGCCAAAAGGGTAGAGGTCACGGCATCTTTGTCACGAACAAAATCACCAACCATAAATCCAAAACTTTCTTCGCCACCCCCAATAAAGTCCATTGTTGGATATTCTTCAATCATTTTGGCAATCCATTTGAATCCGGTGAGTCCAATTTTACATTCTACTCCGTAATGTTGTGTCAGTTTCGGCAACATAGGTGTAGAAACGATTGTTGAACCTACAAATTGATTCCCATTAATTTCCCCTTGTGTTTTCCATTGTTCTAACAAAAATTTGGTCATAATGACCATGGTTTGATTACCATTGAGTAGCGTTAACTTTCCATCTGTATTGCGTACTGCAATACCAA
This sequence comes from Formosa sp., assembly GCA_038138145.1. Classification (GTDB taxonomy): domain Bacteria; phylum Bacteroidota; class Bacteroidia; order Flavobacteriales; family Flavobacteriaceae; genus UBA3537. Next base: position 25,551 of record JAYQDD010000005.1, on the reverse strand, counting down.
GACGATCACAGTCTGGATCAGTACCAATAACGATGTCTGCGTTGACCTTTTCGGCCAATGCTAAAGCCATTTCTAAAGCTTCAGGTTCTTCAGGGTTTGGTGACTTTACCGTCGGAAAATCGCCATCTGGTGTGGCTTGTTCTTCGACAATATGCACATTGGTATATCCAGCACGTTTCAAGGTTTCTGGAACTGCTGTTATGGAAGTTCCGTGTAGGGAAGTAAATACTATACTTAAGTTTTTTCTATGCTTGTCTTTATTTTCGAGCAATACGCCATTTTGTACAGAAGCGTTGATGAATACATCATCAATCTCTTTTCCAATAACGTGAATAAGCTCATCTTGTGCCGAAAAATTAATTTCGGTATACTCCAAATCATTGATGATTGAAATAATGGCCTTGTCATGCGGCGGTACGAGTTGTCCACCATCTTCCCAATACACTTTGTAACCGTTGTATTCTGGGGGATTGTGCGAGGCCGTGAGTACAATGCCACACTGACAGTTGAGGTGTTTTACGGCAAAAGAAAGTTCGGGTGTTGCACGCAAATCTTCAAACAAAAACACTGCGATGCCATTGGCTGAAAATACATCAGCAACAATTTTGGCAAAGGTTTTACTGTTGTGTCTGCAATCGTAGGCCACCGCGACTTTTAGCGCTTGGTTGGGGTAAGATTGTTTGAGGTAGTTGGAAAGCCCTTGGGTATTTCTTCCTAAAGTGTATTTATTGATTCGGTTGGTACCTACACCCATGACACCACGCATACCGCCCGTGCCAAAATCTAAGTTTTTATAAAATCGATCTTCGAGTTCTTCGGGGTTATTTTTTAAACCCTCTATTTCTGATCGGGTATTTTCGTCAAATAATTCTGATGACCAGAGGTCTATAGTTTCAGTTAACTGAGCGTTAAGTGTAATCATGTTTTTATTAAAAATGTATTGCAAATGTAACTATTTGCGCTCTTTTAATTTAATTTTTGTGTGGCTTAGTTTCCTCAATAATGTGGTAGCGCTCTTTGTTGCTTTTGGACTGTAAAATGATTTCGCCCAAAAATCCAGCTACAAAAAACTGTGTTCCAATCACCATGGTGGTCAATGCGATAAAAAATTCTGGACGTTCTGCAATGAGCCGCCCCGATGGATTAAAGTACAATTTATCCAGCCCCAAATAGAAGGCAAACCCAAACCCAATCACGAACATTAAAACGCCTAAAAGCCCAAAAAAGTGCATCGGACGTTTGGCAAATCTCGACACAAACCAAATAGTAATTAAATCTAAAAATCCATTGATAAATCGTTCCATACCAAATTTTGTTTTTCCGTATTTTCTAGCTTGATGTACGACCACTTTTTCTACGATGTTGCTAAAACCTGCGTTGACCGCCAAAACGGGGATATAGCGGTGCATTTCGCCATACACTTCAATGCTTTTGATGACTTCCTTTTTGTATGCTTTTAGACCACAATTGAAGTCATGAAGTGAAAGTCCCGAGATGCGTCGTGCAGCCCAATTAAATAATTTTGAAGGTAAATTTTTTGTAATCAATGCGTCGTAACGCTTTTTTTTCCAACCTGAAACAATATCGTGGTTGTTGTTTTTTATTAGATGAAAAAGTTCAGGAATTTCATCTGGACAATCTTGCAAATCGGCATCCATGGTGATGACGACCTCGCCCTTGGCGCGTTCAAACCCCGCATGAAGAGCTTGTGATTTACCAAAGTTTTTGGCAAAACGAAGTCCAAAGACTGAAGGATTTTTTTGGCTTAAATTTTCGATGATGACCCATGAATCATCTCGACTCCCATCATCTATAAAAATAAGTTCGTAAGTCAACTTGTTGGACTGCATCACTTGTGCAATCCAATCGTGGAGTTCTACCAATGAGTCTTGCTCATCCAAAAGGGGTATAACGACAGAAATATCCATACAATCGACTTACGAACCCCAAAAATAGCGAAATTAAGCTTCGCTTGTATCTGTTTTTTTAACGATTAGTGCAACAATAAGTCCCACAATAGCATATCCAGCTAGTCTAAATACATAGGATTGCAGTTGCATGCCTACCGAAAAATTATCTTTTTTGCTGGCTTCCTCAAGTGCCGCTGTCATGGCTTCTTGTGGCATCCCAAAACGTTCCATGGTGGTTTTGGTGACCATCAAAATTTGTTCGTTAAGGTACGTAGCGGCGTCTGGATCGATAAAAGCAAAAATAGCAATACTCACAACAGTACCGATAAGCGTACCTACTGCAATAGCAATAAAATAATGAATAAAGGCCTGTTTAAAAGAAATAAATCCTCCATTGTTGTTTTTGGCACGTTTGGCCGCAACAACACCATAAGCGACGACAAGTACAAAAAGGACAATACCGAGCCACCACTCGATAAAAAGGTCTAAACTAACAGCATAAATAAGCACTACGATTAGGGATAAAATCCCGCCAAGATAAAGCCCAAGATTGATAGAATTTGATTTGTTGGTTGGTTCCATAAGATATAATTTTTAAGATTTGTTTATTAGACACAATATATGATAATTTGTTACACTATTGTGGTTAAAATAAAAAATAGCACAAACCATTGTAGATTTATAAAAAATACTTAAATTTGCCACTCGAAAAATTCGAATAAAAGCAAAACGCGATGAAAAAAGACATACATCCAGAAAATTATAGATTAGTGGCCTTTAAAGACATGTCCAACGACGATGTTTTTTTAACTAAATCTACAGCCGATACCAACGAAACCATCGATGTTGACGGTGTAGAATATCCCTTAGTAAAGATGGAAATTTCTAGAACCTCTCATCCATACTACACTGGGAAATCTAAACTTGTGGATACTGCTGGTCGTATCGATAAATTTAAAACGAAATACGCTAAGTTTAAAAAATAATTTAGCCCACCAAATTATATAAAATACGCCCTTCAATTCTTTTGAAGGGCTTTTTTATTACTTTTACAAAAACATTAGAATGAATTATATCCTCTTTGATGGCCCTTTTAGAAACGCCTTGTTGCCGTTTACTTATACAAGACCTGTTGCGGATATTCGTGTGGGTATCTTGACCATTCGCGAAAAGTGGGAAGCCTTTTTAGGGAGCACCACCACAAGCATAACAGAGGATTATTTGGTTTCTAAATTTCCAATGGTAGAACTGGAGGAAAATACCCTCATCAATGCGTCTTATACGCCAAATGATGCGTTGGTAGAAATGATTCAAAATCTTAATCCAAAACAAGTCATTTATGATGGGGATACAGTAGTGGCCTTCAGAGCAAAAGAAGCCCAAGAGGATATCGATTTTAGTACTTTTGAAGCCCTCAATTGTCCAGAATCTGTTCTCGCCATCAAAAACACTTGGTCTATTTTTCAATTGAACGGTGCGGCCATAGAATCTGATTTTCAACTGATTACCAAAAACAGAACGTCTCAACCCATTCCAGAACAAGTGGTGGCGTTTAATGCAACTCAAATTTTTATTGAAGAAGGTGCAACATTGCCTCTTTGTGTGCTTAATGCTACAAATGGCCCTATTTATATTGGAAAAAATGCAGAAATTATGGAGGGGAGTATGGTGCGTGGTCCGTTTGCACTTTGCGCAAATTCTGTGCTTAAAATGGGTGCAAAAATTTATGGTCCAACCACCATTGGCCCATATTCTAAAGTAGGGGGCGAGATCAACAATTCTGTGTTGTTTGGGTATTCAAACAAGGCGCATGATGGGTTTTTGGGTAATTCAGTTATAGGGGAATGGTGTAATTTGGGCGCTGATACCAATACGTCTAACCTGAAAAATAATTATGCCGAGGTGCGTTTGTGGAATTACGACACTGAAAATTTTGCCAAAACAGGACTTCAGTTTTGTGGGCTTATGATGGGTGATCATAGCAAATGTGGGATCAATACCATGTTCAATACAGGCACTGTAGTGGGGGTTAGTGCCAATGTTTTTGGCAGTGGATTCCCAAGAAATTTTATCCCCAGTTTTAGTTGGGGTGGCTACAGTGGGTTGAGTACGTATTTGACCTCAAAAGCGTTTGAAGTTGCTCAAGTCGTGATGCAAAGACGGGGCGAGGCATTTACGGATCATGATGCTGCAATTCTCACCGAAGTTTTTGAGCAAACCAAAACGTTTAGAAGCACCTAATTTTTTCGAACATTTTTAAGTTCCAACAGGTTAGTAGGATTGATGCCCAGCCCTTCTATATTTTTTTGTATAAAGCGTAAAACTTCATCATAAAATAAAACCACAACAGGCGCTTCCTCGGTCACAATTTGATCCATTTTTTTGTATAGTTCAAGGCGTGTTTTTGTATCTGATTCAGAAAGTGAACGCCTATAAAGTTGGTCAAAAGTATCATTTTTAAAATGGGTGTAATTAGGGCCGTTCGGTGTGAAATTTTCGCTATAAAACAGCGATAAATAATTTTCTGCATCCGGGTAATCGGCGACCCAACTGGCCCGAAAAACATCTAATTTCCCATTGGCTTTTGCGGTTTTTAGGGTGGAGGCTGGGACGACTTCAATCCTTACATTTAGACCAACGTCTAAAAGTGCACGTTGGATAAATTCACAGAAATTCAGATAATTTTCATTGGTCGTGATGGTAATTGTTGGTTCAGGGTTGTTGGAAAGGGCTTTGTAGTCTTCAATGAGTGCTTTTGCTTTTTCAGGTTGAAAGGTATACCCCACAGCAGCATCATGTCCAGGCAGTCCTTTTGGAATAAATCCGCCATGAGCAGGAATTCCAATACCATTTCTGAGGTAAAGCATCATTTTTTCGCGGTCAAATCCATAATTTATGGCTTGTCGGATGCGTTTACTTTCGATTTCAGAGGTTTCCGAGGCCATAAAAAAGCCCAAATATTCTGTGTTTAAATACGGACTGCGCAACATTTGAACTCGACTCGAATATTTTGGGTTAAGCTCCCCTTTTGGAGTTAAAATATCGTCTTTGTACGATGCATCTAAGCCCGATACAAAATCTAAATTTCCTTGAACAAATTGCAAGTATTCACTTTGTTTATCCGGCAAAAAAGTAATCGCAATAGCTTCGAGATACGGAAGTTTGTTTCCGTTTTTATCAACTTCAAAATACTGTGGATTTCTTCGAAACACCAATTTGTTGTTTTCTGACCAACGCTTAAATTTAAAAGGACCAGTGCCTATTGGATTAGCTCTAAAAGATGTGCCATAAAAATCTACAATTTCTTTAGGGACTACACTAAAATATTTCATGCTCAACATCCCCAAAAATGCAGGAAAGGGGTATTTGAGTTCAATTTGAAAAGTGCTTTTGTTTAGGGCTTTATAATCTTGAACTGCACTCAAAACCCAACTCCCTGGTGAGGCCACTTTTGGATCGCTCAATCGCTGAAAACTATATACAAAATCCTCGGCTGTTACCGCCCTTGTTTTGCCCGCTCCAAATTGCTTATGGGGATGAAATAAGACATCTTTTCGAAGTTGAAATGTGTACAGTGTTCCATCCTCAGAGATTACCCAAGAGGATGCAATACAGGGCAAAATGTTCATGTTGTTGTCCATTTGAACCAACCCATTAAAAAGCTGATGTACTGCCCAAATATCAGCGTTGTCTTTGGCAAAAGCAGGATCTAATCCGCTGATGTTTTTATGTTCATTATATCGAAACACGTCTTGATCTCTATTGGGCTTTTTGGAAGAATTGCATCCAAAAACAGCCATCATTAAGAAGACGATGATCCATCCGTTGTACGTAAAGAAATTAGAAGTGTACTTTGTCATTCAGCTTGTTAGTTGTAAATTTGTTCACTTTGTAAAAGTACAAGAATGAACGTCAAAAAAAAAGTCGCATTTTATACTCTTGGGTGTAAGTTGAATTTTTCGGAAACCTCTACGATAGCTCGAGATTTTGAACATGAAAATTTTGAGCGCGTAGATTTTTCAGAATCAGCAGACGTTTATGTCATCAATACGTGTTCTGTTACAGAAAATGCCGACAAGCGTTTTAAAACGATTGTCAAGCAAGCTCAAAAAGCAAATTCGGAGGCCTTTATCATCGCTATTGGGTGTTATGCTCAACTTCAACCCAAAGCACTGGCTGACGTGCATGGGGTTGATTTGGTGCTTGGTGCTACCGAAAAATTTAAGATTACAGATTATCTTAACGATTTGACCAAAAAAGAAGTTGGTGCGGTTCATTCCTGTGCAATTGAAGAAGCCGATTTTTATGTAGGTAGTTATTCTTTCGGAGATCGTACACGTGCATTTTTAAAAGTTCAGGACGGTTGTGACTACAAATGCACCTATTGTACTATTCCATTAGCACGAGGCATTTCTCGAAGTGATACACTTTCTAATGTTTTAAAAAATGCCCATGAAATTACTCAAAAAGGCATCAAAGAAATTGTACTTACTGGCGTTAATATTGGCGATTACGGAAAAGGTGAATTTGGTAATAAAAAACACGAACACACCTTTTTTGAATTGGTTCAGGCCTTAGATAAAGTAGAAGGGTTGGAGCGTGTCCGAATTTCTTCTATAGAACCCAATTTATTGAAAAATGAAACTATAGATTTTGTGGCTCAAAGCAACAATTTTGTCCCTCATTTTCATGTGCCGCTACAAAGCGGAAGCAACCACTTACTTAAACTTATGCGCCGTCGGTATATGAAAGAACTCTATGTTGATCGAGTAGCGCGTATCAAGTCAACAATGCCAAACGCCTGTATCGGAGTTGATGTCATTGTTGGTTTTCCTGGGGAAACAGATGAGTTGTTTTTAGAAACCTACACGTTTTTAAGCAATTTGGATATCTCTTACCTCCATGTTTTTTCTTATTCTGAGCGTCTAAACACTGTAGCTGCAACTATGGACGGAAAAGTCCCTAAAGCAGTGCGCAGCAAACGCAGTAAAATGTTGCGTGGGCTTTCGGCAAAAAAGCGCAGAGCTTTTTATGAATCTCAGTTGGGTTCAATTCAAAATGTGTTGTTTGAAGGTGAAAATAAGGAGGGATATATTCATGGATTTACACGAAATTATGTTAAAGTAAAGGCGCCGTGGAATCCTAATTTGGTCAATACAATTCATGAAGTTGAGCTAAAAGAAATTGACCAAGATGGTTTAGTGCGTTTCGAGTTTGTTTCAGCAGTTGTGGAGCGTTAAATACGAATACCTACAGGAAGCATTTTCTTGTAGCGTCTGTTTCTTTTGATAAATTTAGCAATGGGTGGGCTCGTGGGTACCACACTAATGTTTTTTTCGCTAATGTCCTCAAGAACAATTTTAAGAAAACCCTCGATAAAATCATTAGAATCAATCGTTTCAGGGACATTAAGTTTTGTGAGGAAGATTTTACGTTCTTGCTGTGCGTATTCGATGGTTGCCATTTCTGAACCAACTTTTATTTCGTATTGACGTAAAAAGGAATTGTCAATGAGATCTGAAGCTTTAAGCATTATCAAATGATTTAAATTCTGGGAAAATACTTCGCAAAAATACAAAAAAAACTTAGGTTGATTTTAATTTTAACACTTTTTAGATAAATTGTATGTACATTTTAAAGTCTAAATTTTTATTTATTCATCATTTTTTCTACATTAGAACTCCATAAATCACATACCTATGAATGTTTTCAAACAACCACGCTATTACGTTTTATTTATTGCTGTTGCCGGATTTTTGTCTTTGGCTTTTTCAAAAAATTCCTTTGATAATTCTCCACGATTGAATGCAATTTTTGATTATAATGTCTATGCACTACCGATGCCTCAACATCTTGATTTCTCTGAAGAATCGGTTCCATTGACTCTTCCAGATATAAGAGAACGTATGGATCGTGAATTGCTCGTAAACACCTATTGGCAGTCTAATGGATTGCTGCTTTTTAAACGAGCCAACAAATATTTCCCTATCATCGAGCCGATTTTGAAGTCGTACGGAATTCCAGACGATTTTAAATATTTGTCCTTGATTGAAAGTGGCCTTCAAAATGTGACTTCTCCAGCAGGTGCAAAGGGCTTCTGGCAGATTATGAAATCTACAGGCAAAGAATATGGATTAGAAATCAATAGCAATGTGGATGAGCGCTACAACATAAAATTATCGACGCATGTAGCCTGTCAGTATCTTTTGAACGCTAAAGAGAAATTTGGTTCTTGGACCTTGGCGGCTGCAGCCTACAACGCTGGTATGAGTGGTATAGCATCGGAACTGGAGCGGCAGTCTGTTTCAAATTATTATGATTTACTTTTGGGTCAGGAAACAGGGCGTTATATTTTTAGAATTGTTGCTTTGAAAGAAATTATGACCCATCCAAAAAAGTACGGTTTCAACTTTGAAGACAACGATTTGTATGCCTATGCACCAACTTACGAAGTTGAAATTGATACTGCAGTGGCTGATTTTGTACAATTTGCCAAAGATTTTGGACTGAATTACAAGCAATTAAAACTGCATAATCCATGGTTAAGGGAGGAATTTTTGAACAATAAGTCAAGAAAAAAATATCAAATAGAAATACCGGAAGCCCAATATTATGGGCAAGATGTTTTGGATTAAACCTAATTAGCGTCTTCTTCCACCACGCATTTGACCGTAGTGTTGGTTTGGAATTGAAGCTTTTTTCATTTGTTGCTTCATCATTCTTATTTGTTCGGCGAGCATATCTCTTTTATCCAATGTTTGCGCTTCTTTGAGCAAACGTTGTGCTTCCTGTTTGCGACGCTTTGTAAAGGCAATTCCAGCTAAATTAAGCTTTGCCATAGCCATATCGTGATCCATTGAAAGCCCGAGACTTACTGCGTTTTTAAAAAATTTCTCTGCAGCGGTCATATTGGTTTGAGATACCATAATCCCTCTAAGGAAGTTATAATATCCTTGTTGTTTTTGAGTGAGCGCAGATTTTGGGTTTTTAATTCTGTTCAACCAACGTTCGGTTCCCGCAAAATCTTGTTTACGTAATTTTAAAAAAGCCAATAAAATGAATTCATTTTTATAATAAAGAAACAAAAAAGTCATTCCAATGAAAATAAACATAATACCGTTGCCAATAAGCGATTCAGTAAATTGATACACTGCATAGGCTAAAGACAAAACAAAGAAGACGATTTTTATATTTTTATTGAACATAATTAAATTCTATTAAGGAGCACAAATGTAGTAAAAAAACAAAATAAAAATATTTTAAAATTGTGTTTGTCATAGTAAATAGTCTTTGTATATTTGCACGGCGCTTTTTTTAGAGCATTACAAAATTTGTAAAATTTATAAACCCATACAGGTTTAATACCTAAAAATAAAATGAAAAGAACATTTCAACCATCTAAAAGAAAGAGAAAAAACAAGCACGGCTTTAGAGAAAGAATGGCTTCTGCTAATGGTAGAAAAGTACTTTCTAGAAGAAGAGCTAAAGGAAGAAAAAAATTGAGTGTTTCATCTGAAATACGTCATAAAAAATAATGATTAACAATTGTTAATATATTATAAGGTGTTACTGGTCGTAACGCCTTTTTTTGTATCTAAACGTTGTTTATTTTTGAAATCAAATTAATCTCTATTCAACTATAATAAAATGCCAAAACGAAAAGATTTAAAATCCATCCTCATCATCGGTTCAGGACCGATTATTATTGGACAAGCGTGTGAATTTGATTATTCAGGATCGCAAGCACTACGCTCTCTACGCGAAGATGGAATTGAAACTGTTCTTATCAATTCGAACCCTGCAACCATCATGACCGACCCTTCTATGGCCGATCATGTGTATTTGTTGCCACTCAATACAAAATCTATTGTCAAAATTTTAAAAGATCATCCTCAAATCGATGCTGTTTTGCCTACTATGGGCGGTCAAACCGCGCTCAACCTGTGTATAGAAGCTGACGAAAAAGGCATTTGGGAAGATTTTGGTGTGGAAATCATTGGCGTAGATATAGATGCCATAAACATCACCGAAGATAGAGAACAATTTCGCGAGTTGATGCTAAAAATTGGGGTTCCGATGGCACCTCAAGCTACGGCAAACTCTTACCTTAAAGGTAAGGAAATAGCACAAGAATTTGGTTTTCCATTAGTTATTCGCGCTTCTTTTACACTTGGAGGTGCGGGTGCTTCAATCGTTTATAAAGAAGAAGATTTTGATGAATTACTAAAACGCGGCTTAGAAATCTCACCAATTCACGAGGTCATGATTGACAAAGCCATGATGGGTTGGAAGGAGTACGAATTGGAGTTATTAAGAGATGACAATGACAATGTGGTCATCATATGTTCCATTGAAAATATGGATCCAATGGGCATCCATACTGGAGATTCGATTACTGTAGCACCAGCAATGACGTTAAGCGATACTACCTACCAAAAAATGCGTGATATGGCGATCCATATGATGCGTAGTATTGGTGATTTTGCAGGAGGTTGTAATGTGCAATTTGCTGTTAGTCCCGATGAAAATGAAGACATCATTGCCATAGAAATTAACCCAAGGGTTTCGCGTTCTTCAGCTCTAGCGAGTAAAGCAACAGGGTATCCTATTGCAAAAATTGCGGCAAAACTTGCTATTGGTTATTCCTTGGATGAACTGAAAAACCAAATTACAAAATCTACTTCCGCACTTTTTGAACCCACATTAGACTACGTTATCGTAAAAATACCGCGTTGGAATTTTGATAAATTTGAAGGTAGTGATAGAGAGTTAGGACTACAAATGAAAGCTGTAGGCGAGGTTATGGGCATTGGCCGCTCTTTTCAGGAAGCTCTGCACAAAGCCACACAATCTTTAGAAATTAAGCGCAACGGACTTGGTGCAGATGGTAAAGGATATTCTGATTACGATCAAATCATCAGTAAACTTAAGCATGCCAGTTGGGATCGGGTGTTTGTAATCTATGATGCCATTCAAATTGGAATTCCATTGTCTCGAATTCATGAAATCACCAAAATAGACATGTGGTTCTTGAAGCAATATGAAGAATTGTATTTCCTGGAAAAAGAAATTTCTACCTACAAAATAGACAACATAACGAAAGAATTACTGCTCGAAGCTAAGCAAAAAGGGTATGGTGATCGACAAATCGCACATATGTTGGACTGTTTAGAAAGTCAAGTGTACAACAAGCGTAAAGAGTTCAATATCAATAGAGTATATAAACTTGTGGACACTTGTGCTGCAGAGTTTGAAGCCAAAACGCCGTATTATTATTCTACGTTTGAAAGTCAAATGACCACCAAGGAAGGGCTTACAAAAACGGATAATGAAAGTATAGTTTCAGATCGAAAAAAAGTTATCGTTTTGGGCTCTGGGCCAAATAGAATTGGTCAAGGTATCGAATTCGATTATTGTTGTGTACATGGCGTATTGGCCGCCGCAGAATGTGGCTATGAAACCATTATGATCAACTGTAATCCAGAAACCGTTTCAACTGATTTTGATACGGCAGATAAACTGTATTTTGAACCTGTTTTTTGGGAACATATTTATGATATTATTCAGCACGAAAAACCTGAAGGTGTTATCGTCCAATTAGGAGGGCAAACGGCACTAAAATTAGCCGAAAAATTAGACCGTTATGGCATCAAAGTACTTGGAACTAGCTTTCAGTCTTTAGATTTAGCGGAAGACCGTGGTTCGTTTTCTACACTTCTGAAAGAAAACAATATTCCTTATCCTGAATTTGATACTGCAGAAACTGCTGATGAAGCCTTGCAAGTTGCAGATAAACTAAATTTTCCAATTCTTGTAAGACCTTCATATGTTCTTGGAGGACAGGGTATGAAAATTGTCATCAATAAGCAAGAACTTGAAGACCATGTAATCGATTTACTTCGTAAAATTCCAAACAACAAACTGCTTTTGGACCATTATTTAGATGGTGCCATAGAAGCCGAAGCTGATGCCATTTGTGATGGAGAAAACGTCTACATTATTGGGATAATGGAGCACATTGAACCATGTGGTATTCACTCTGGTGATAGTAATGCAACACTTCCACCATTTAACCTGGGCGATTTGGTGATGCAACAAATTGTTGATCATACAAAGAAAATTGCTTTAGCGTTAAATACCGTTGGTTTGATTAATATCCAATTTGCTGTTAAAGATGACAAAGTGTACATTATTGAAGCCAATCCACGCGCATCGAGAACTGTTCCATTTATTGCTAAGGCATACGGCGAGCCGTATGTAAATTATGCTACTAAAGTCATGCTTGGCGATAAGAAAGTTACGGATTTTGATTTCAAACCAGAATTAGAGGGTTATGCCATTAAGCAACCGGTATTTTCGTTTAACAAATTCCCTAACGTCAACAAACAGTTAGGACCAGAAATGAAAAGTACAGGAGAGAGCATTTTATTCATCGATAGTCTCAAAGACGATGAATTTTATGAGTTGTATGCACGACGTAAAATGTATTTGAGCAAATAAATCATAAAAAAAAGCGGCGTTTAGTCGCTTTTTTTTATGAGTTGAAAATCAAACTTGATGTGTACTTCATCGCTGACTTTGTTGCGTACTATTTTCGGAATATCAATCTCATAATCAGTAGCACTAACGGTAAACGCTCCAGAACAGTTCAAGTTATTCCCGTCTTTAAAGATGCTTATTTCGACAGTAATAGGATTGGTTTTGCCATGCAATTCCAATGTACCAGTGAGTGTATATGATTTTTTCAAATTTTGCGCATCAAAATTCAAAATATCTCCTCTAAAAATGGCTTTTGGAAAGCGTGAACTTTCGATATAACTTTCGTTAAAATGCTCCTCCATAAGTGCATTTTTAAAACGAAATCCTTTGACTAACGCCAAAGACGCAAAACTTCCATCTGCCGAATTCAAAATTGCAGTGACGTTTTCATTGGTTGCTTTTACTTCTTCAAACGCAGGCATTGATGCTTCGAAAGTGAGTGTTCCAGAACGTGTCCAGTATTTTTCTTGAGCGTGGCTCAGACTGATAAATCCAATCCAAAGAAGAAGTACATATTTCATTCTAAATATCCTTCGTTCATCCATTGTTCAACTAAATTTATGGAAGCTTGAGGTAGGCGAGTGCCTCCTAAGGGCATAAAACCGCTTTCCCCAGGCTGTCGATTCATTCGATCTAAGGCATTGGTGTTTTCGAAAACATTTTTTACTTGACTATAGTTGGTCATTGGAACAGATGCACCATTGATGGCGGGGTTGGCATGACAAGACACACAATTGGCATTTATAATTGGGCGTATGTGTGTAGTATAGGTAATATTTTCTGTAGGATCCGTTTGTTCAATCAGGTCACTTTCACTGCTGTTTTCGCAACTCATAATTAAAGTTAAAGCGGATAAAACCATTAAAAAAGGTGTTGTTTTCATCATAAATAAGGTTAATTGAACTCAAATTTAATTTATTTTTTTTCTAATACACCTCATTTTTAAACAAATCATGTTATATTAACATAGTTTTAATTTTTATACTCATGAAGAACAAATCTTGGTTTGTCTTTTTTTTCATTGTTATTTTGGTCGCTTCTGTTTATGTATATATACAAAAACCACATCGTGATATCAGTACTGAATCGGTAGAGTATAGTATTTCATCAGATGCTTTATTGAACGAATTTTTAGTTAATGAAGCCAATGCTTCAACAAAATTTTTAGACAAAACCATTGTTGTTTATGGTACCCTCACAGAAATTTATAATAATTTTTTAGTGGTAGATGATAAAATTTACTGTAAATTTGATGTAAACACCCCAGAAATCCCATCGAATTCTTTCCTAAAGATAAAGGGTCGTTGTATCGGCTTTGACGTGTTATTGGAACAATTAAAGCTGGATCAATGTTCAATTTTAGACCAATAATTATACTCTTATTTTTCTCACATGTGCTCTGTGCACAAGCTGATATTTTTGAATTGGCTCGACGCGGTTCTGTTCAAGAGGTTCAGGCAGTTGTAAAAGAAACACCAAATGTGTTGAATACCAAAGATCAGCGTGGTAGTACACCACTTGTTTTGGCCTGTTACTACAACAATATTGAAGTAGTCAGCTATTTGATTCAAAAAGTTGATGATATCAATGGCAGTACTAAAGACGGTTCACCGCTTATGGCTGCTGCAGTAAAAGGATACAATTCTATTGCTCAGCTTCTTTTGGATGCAGGTGCAGATCCTATGATTGAGGATATGAACAACACTACGGCTTTGCATTATGCAGCCATGTTTAAAAACCACGAATTGGCTCAGTTGCTTTTAGATGCTGGAGCCGATCCAAACCATAAAAATAATGTTGGGCAATCGCCCAAGGACTACGTCATTGTACAAAACGACGAACGTATGCATAAAATCTTTGAAATTAAATAAATAGCTTATGAAAAAAATTACACTACTATTATTTGTTTTTGCCTTTTTAACGACTGTTGCTCAGACAACCACCACAGGGACAATTCAATTGGCGTCAAATTTCACAGTACAATTTGATGTCAATGGATCAAATAACACAGTGACCATGACAATGGTTGGACCAGAAAATCGATGGCTTGGTATAGCATTGGATGTTAATCAAGGAAACAGTATGGGTTCTGGTGGAGAAGATGTTGTTTTGTTTTTGGGTAGTGAATTGAGAAATGCAAGTCTTACAGGGTCTTTTGGACCTCCATCTACAGATACAAATCAAGACTGGTCATTTTCGAGCTCTACTTCCAATGGTTTAACTACTGTAGTTGGTTCAAGAGATTTAAGCACCAGCAATCCAAATGATTATGTTTTCACAACCAATGTTGTTCAAATCCCAATACTTTGGGCTTATGGATCTTCATTTGCACTAAATGGCCATGCCAATAGAGGCGGTACACAAGCCAATTTTGTTCTTAGTACTCCTGAGTTTGCGATGAAAGAATTTGAGGTCTATCCAAACCCAACAGTTGATGAACTTAATTTTGAATTTCCTGACAATATGCAATCCGCCAACGTTCAGGTTTATAATGTTTTAGGAAAGCAAATCATGCAAACCCAATTGAAAAGAACAGTTCCAAAAATTAATACAAATGCGTGGGCATCAGGGATGTATGTAGTGCAAATTATTACAGATGATGCCGTTCAAACCAAGCGTATCATAAAACAATAATCGTTTATGAAATTTAAAATTCTCATTATTTTCTTATGCGTTACTTATTTTGGTTTTGCACAAGACGATTTATTGAGTGAAATTGATGTTGAAAGCGAATCTTCAACAGCAGTTAGCTCTGTTTTTAAAGGTTTAAAAATAATCAATTTTGAATCTACCAAATTGGTTGCAAAAGGCGGATTTTATTTTGTTGTTTCTCACCGTTTTGGAAGTGTAAAAAATGGATTTCAAAACTTATTTGGATTAGATGAAGCGGTGACGCACCTCAATTTTATCTATGGCCTTACAGAGGGTATTAACATAAGTGCCTCACGAAGCTCAAATCAAAAAATTTATGAATTGGCTTCAAAATTTAGAATCGTTAAACAATGTGAGCGCATTCCTTTTTCTGTGGTGGGTTATACTTCCGTTTTGGCCAATACTGCTCTTAGTACAGACAATCTCCCAAAATTGGAATTTAATCACCGCCTGAGCTATGTGGTTCAACTTTTGATTTCAAGAAAATTTAATGACAAGTTATCCCTGCAATTATCACCAACATTTTTTCATGATAATTATGTTGTCAATGATCTCCAAGATAACTCACAATACGGTTTGATTTTTGGAGGGCGTTACAAACTTGGTAAACGTTGGTCTTTCAATTTGGAGTATGGCGCCCATATGAACCGCGCCAAAAATTCGCTTTATAACAATCCTTTATCCATTGGATTTGA
This sequence comes from Formosa sp., assembly GCA_038138145.1. Taxonomy (GTDB): domain Bacteria; phylum Bacteroidota; class Bacteroidia; order Flavobacteriales; family Flavobacteriaceae; genus UBA3537. Next base: position 9,755 of record JAYQDD010000005.1, on the reverse strand, counting down.
TCTTGAAACTGGTGGGCATGTGTTTCAATTACACTTTACAAATTCACAATTTATGAATGCCAACGGCGTTTTAGGCAATAGTACAGGGGATTGGTCTGATGGAGATTTTTACTTTGGATTTAATATTAGCCGTTCTTTTTAGGCGTTATTTGGCTTCTTGTAAATAGCGTTTTTGAACAAAATCAAATCCAAAAATCAGCACTCCAGAGTAAAATAAATCACCCATCAAAGAATTTCTAAAGAAGGGTAGGGCTAGGGTATAACATTCTACAAAACCTGTCCAGGTTTTAGGGTAGCCCAATAACCAAACACCAAAATTTGTAATCACAAAGAAACTAATACTGCTCAGAAGTACAACTCCTAAACTCGGTTTTTTTGCTTGAATCCCAATAAAACTTATAACCATATAGGCAAAGTAAACGAATAATGTGATGCTTGAAAACCCCAAAAACACATCTGAAATAACCATTATAACTAAAGGGAGCACATAGGCCAACACTTTGTTGCTAAGGTAAAGCCCTCCAAAAAGTGCGACAGCTGTCACGGGTGTAAAATTAGGGAGATGAGGAAGAAGTCGTGTAAGAACAGCCACGAGCATAAAAATGATAATGATTGAATTTTTTTTATTGGGTTTTAGATTCATTTGAGCATATTTTTGTCAAAATTACTATTATTTCTGATATTTTAATTTTCTAAATGGAAAAAATTTATAGTTTTGGGCTTTCATTTTTTATGAAGTTCTTAACCATTTTCAAATCACATTAATTTATCTCTATAATCTGTAATATGAATAAAAAATTCATTCTAGAAACCATATTATTTTTTTGTTTTACTTTCACGGGTTGGTCACAAGAATTTCCAATTCCACAATCACTCGATGAAGTTTATGTGACTTCATCACGGTTTGAACTTTCAAACAAAGAATTGGGGAAATCTATTATAAAAATCACATCCAAAGAAATTGAGCAAAATCAAGGGTTGACAATTGCACAGCTTTTAAATACTCAGGTTGGTTTGACCATTAATGGGAGTTATGGTCAGGCAGGTTCTCCTTTGTCCACGAACATCAGAGGTGGGCGAAATCGTCAAGTTTTGATTGTTATCGATGGAATCCCAGTGAACGATGCTTCACAAATTGAAAACAATTTTAACCTTAACCTCATTGGATTGGAACAAATTGAATTTATCGAAATTCTAAAAGGACCTTCAAGTGTATTGTACGGCAGTAATGCATCTTCTGCAGTTGTTAATATTGTTACAAAAAAATCGTTTAAACAAGCCATTGGAGGGACGCTTAGTTCAATACTTGGAACCAACAACACGGCAAATCAACACCGTTATGAGGTTCTAGAAATGCAAAATGCAGCAAGTATTCAAGGGTCATATAAAAAACTGAGTTTTAACAGCAGTTTTTCTCATCGTTCTAGCAATGGGTTATCTGCGCTTTATCCAGAAAATCCAGAAGATAGTTTTAATGCAGATGATTTTGAAAAAACAAATCTGTATTTAAAATTGAGGTATGAATTTTCAGAGCGTTTTTCTCTTTCTACGTATTTTAATTCTGATCGATATGACTCTGATTATGATGAAAGTTTTGGATTTACAGACGTAGACTACACTACAAAAAACAAGCAAGAACGTTTGGGTATTAGTTCGGTATATGATTATGAAAATGGAAGTTTAAATTTGAATGCTGCACTAAATAATAATTTCCGTTCATATGATTCCAGCTATCCTACGAAATACGATTCAAAAGCATGGAATTTTGATATTTTTAATAAATATACATTTGCTTCAAAATTATATTCTGTAGTAGGTGTTTATTTTAACCAAACAGAAATGGAAAGTTATAGTATTCCTTTTGGTTCTACTGCTTTTCAAAGCGATATAAGTCCCGATTTGGCCAATACCAATAGCTATGCGCCGTATGTTAATATTGTATTTACCTCAAAGTCGGGTTTTAATGTTAATGGTGGCGTTCGTCTCAATCAACACTCAACCTATGGTTCGCACCTTGTATACTCTATAAATCCATTTTATTCATTTCAATTCCCGAATCAAAGTTTGAAACTTTCTGCATCATACAGTACCGCTTTTATCACGCCATCACTTTACCAATTGTTTGCACCAAATATTGGGAATACCCTTCTTGATCCACAAGAGGATAGTACATTTGAATTTGGGTTAGAATTAAGTAATCCAAATAGTTTTGACTTGCGTGTAACAGTGTTTCAGCGTGCACAAAATAACTTTATTGATTATGTGGTTTCAAACCCAACAACATTTGAAGGAAATTATCAAAACCTTTCTAATGAAACCACTGTACAAGGTCTAGAAACCGAGTTCAAATACATTGGTTTTAAAAATGTCAACTTGAATTTTAATTACGCTTTTATTGAATCAAAAGACCAACAATTGTTTAGAATTCCTAAGCATAAGTTCAATTTTAGTACACTTTTTGATTTGACAAAAAAAACAAATGTGTCACTAAGCTATCAATACAACAGCGAACGAATTTCACCTTTCCAAATGAATTTAGTACCCATTAAACTCGAGGCCTACAGTCTTTTGAATATGGGTGTAGCACATCATTTTTTCAATTATAAATTAAAGGTGTTTGCAAACATTTCAAATGTATTTGATGAATCCTATGAGGAAGCTTATCGCTATTCTACACTGGGTAGAAATTATAAATTAGGGGTAAACTTCACCTTTTAGACTAATCAGCAATCATAAGGGTATTTTTGGCATTTAATTCATTAAGCGTAGCTAACTTATTAGCGTTACTAGATTGAGCGCTTGAAAAACGCCCTGATAATTGTATAGCTTCCAATGCGGCTTTTAATAAAGGCTCGTTGGGATCTCCTATAATACCATAGTTTGATGCTTTTTCATTGAATTCAATATCTGGGACCAAACCAGAAGAAGGTACAACAGTACCGTTTTTATTGACGGTAATGGCGATGAGCGGTAACAAGGCATAGGTGTGGGTTGGATTAACATTTGTTCTGCTCAAGTTCGATGAATCATAAATAATCTGTGAGGCCTGAGATTTTCCTACTGTAGTGCTTCCAATTTGTACAACATCTATATATGCTTTTAAGCTGTTGATTACCATTTCGCTCGATGATGCAGAGCCACCAGAGGTCAAAACATAGACTTTGTTCAAATTTAAGCTATTGATGCTTGTGCCATTGCTTAAGTTGTTGGTAAACACATAATCATAATTATTGCTTTGTAGTGTTTCGTTGTATTGTAAGGTGGCAAAAACTTGATCGTTAAAGTTTCCTGTAATCATACTACCAAGCGCTGTCGCTGTATTTACACTCCCGCCAGGATTGTAGCGAAGATCCAATACAAGGTGATCAATATTCTGCGCTTTGAAAGTTCCAAATGCTTGATTGAGTTCTGCGTCAAATTCATTCACAAAACCATTGTACATCAAATACCCTACTTTTTCATTGTCTAAATCAAAAATTTTCGTGCTGTATACGGGATTTTCAGTGTACACTGTTTTTGTGAGCGTTATGGCTTCATTAGTATCGCTAATATAATCATCTGTAACGTCCTCAGTACCATTGTCGTTGTAATCTGCTAAGTTTAATGTAAAAGCATCATCAGCCAAAAGTGATCTATAGTTGTCTTTGGTTAAAGATGTGCCATTAACTTTATTGAATATTTGACCCCTGCTAAGCGACGTTTGACTGGCGCTACTGTTGGGCAAAACCAAACGAACAATTCCAAATACATCAACATTACTCCCTGGAACATAATAAAAATTGAATTCTGCTCCGCTACTTTTTGAGACCCCGCTTAGCAATTGTTCCAAGGCAAAATAATTATTGGTAATGATACTAAAGCGGTCTACATTTTCACGATCATATATCAAATCCTCAAACAGTAGTTCAGGAGTTTCGTAATTTCCTAAAAAATCTTGATAATCGGAGTTGTTAGTGAATCGATCGTTGGCAAGGTCTGGAACATCAGCTTTATAAAGGTACACAGCATTCATAGCTTTCCAAACAAAGTCTTTTACACTTGTAGAACTGACGATGTTGTCATCACTATCTTCAAAACAACTGAATGAACATCCAATCAAGAGTATGAGCGCCAAATATTTAATTGTTGTTTTCATATATCTATTTGTGTTGATTTTCATTGTAAAAATTGTATTATTAGCAATTAATACAAGCAAATTTTATACCACAAGTTACATTAAAAAATTATACGAATTAAAAAATTATTTTTGATCTTGTAACAAATGACACACATGTTCGTCTTTATCATAGTACGACCAAACAAATGACTGAAAGAGAATACATAGCGCTAATTGATCCTTTCAAAAACAAATTGTTTCGATTTGCTAAACGTTTTTTAGTTTCGATCGAAGAAGCAGAGGATGCAACACAGGACGTTCTTTTAAAATTGTGGAAAATTCGTGATCGCTTAGGGACCTACAAAAGCCCAGAAGCTTTTGCGATGACCATTACTAAAAACCATTGTTTGGATCGATTAAAGTCTAAACAAGCTCAGAATTTGAAGATTGCGCATAACAATTATGAGGATCATACCGAATTATTACAAAAAAAGATAGAGGTAAGAAATAGTGTAAGTTTAGTAGAAAAATTTATGAAAACACTACCCGTTCAACAACAATTAATAGTTCAGTTGCGGGATATAGAACACTATGAATTTAGTGAAATTGCTGATCTTCTGGAAATGAAAGAAACCGCTATTCGCGTGGCACTTTCAAGAGCTAGAAAAACATTAAAAGAAAAATTAATCAAAGCACATAGCCATGGAGTTACACCATATTGAACAGCTTTTAGAAAAATACGATTTAGGCGAAACTTCCCTTGCGGAAGAAGCCACTCTTGCTTCGTTTTTTAGTCAAAATGAAGTGCCAGAACGTCTTATGCATTATCAAGCGTTATTCAGCTATTTTTCTGATGCAAAACACCAAAAATTTACCCCTGAAGTAAAGATCGCTAAAAGTGTATTTAGATTTAGAAACTTATCTATTGCTGCGTCAGTGGTCGTCTTGATAGGGCTACTTTTGAACTATAACTCTGGAGTACACAATAATCATTTTACAGACGAAGAAATTTTTGCCTACGACCAAACAAAAACAGCATTGGAATTGCTTTCTAATAACTTTAATAAAGGAACATCTCAATTTAAAACCTTAGATGTTTTTTCAACTGCATTGCAAAAAGGAGAGCAAAACATCACTTTCCTCAACGCATTTAATACAACAACCAATAAAATTTTTAAAATAAACAAGTAAATTTAAACCATGAAAAATCTAGTAATTATCTTAATTTTTGCCATTGCACCAATGGCATTCGCACAAAGTCTTTTTGAAAAATATGAAGACATGGACAACGTCACTTCAGTAGTCGTGAATCAAAAAATGTTTGGCATGCTCGCTGAAATGCAAATCAAAACAAACGATCCAGAAGCCGATGCTTTTTTGGAACAAGTAAAAACCTTGAACAACCTAACGGTTTATTCCACAGATGATCTAAACGTTTCCAAATCCATAATTGATGATGTCAATCGTTATGTCAAAAATTCATCTTTAGAAGAACTGATGCGCATCAAAGATGGCGATCAAAACATTAAGTTCTACGTCCTTTCAGGCCGCGACGAAAATCATGTTTCTGAGCTGCTTATGTTGGTGAGTGGACTTTCAAAAGCTATGGAAGAGCAAGATATTAAAGTCGGAGGGGAGCAACGCATCATCGAAACGGTGTTGCTTTCGCTAACAGGTGATATCGACTTGCGTAATGTCTCAAAACTTACATCACAACTTAATGTTCCTGGTGGGGATCAATTGAAAAAAGCATCTAAACAATAATATATGAAGCTACCAAAATCTTTTTTACTTTTTGTTTTAGCATTCATCTGTTTTGTCAGTTGTAATGCGAAGCCGACTTTGCAGACCTACTTTGTGGATCATCAAGAAACACCTAATTTTATATCTATGGATGTCCCCATTTCTTTTTTGGGCGCCAATGATATCCAAATGACTGAAACGCAACGTCAGGCCATCAATTCAATCGATAAATTGAATATGTTGGGCTACAGCTTAAAATCTGGACATATTGATGTTTTTAATACTGAAATTGACAACGTAAAAGCAATTTTAAAAGATAAACGCTACAACGAACTTTTACGTCTTGGAAATCAAAAAGATGGTAAAGTGAAAATTTCTTACATCGGAGATGGTGATGCCATTGATGAGCTGGTTGTTTTTGGCCAATCCAACACCTATGGATTTGCTATTATTCGTGTCCTGGGCGATGATATGGACGTATCAAAAATCATGGAGTTAGGCCCAATCATCAATAAACTGGATACCAAAGACATGAATGTTGAAGGGTTTATGGATTTTATGTTATAAAGCCCACCTACTATAAAAAAATGCCCTAATTCAGGGCATTTTTTATATCCCTGTATAATTGGTTGGCGTAATTTTTTTTAATTCCTTTTTGATGGATGTATCCACATCAAGAGTTTCAATAAATTCAGCAATGGAATTTTGAGTAATTGCGGCATTAGTACGTGTGAGCCCTTTGAGCGCTTCATAAGCATTAGGATAGCCCTCACGTCTCAGAATAGTTTGCACCGCTTCTGCAACTACGGCCCAGTTATGTTCCAAATCTGAAGCAATTTTTTCTTCGTTGAGCAAGAGTTTGTTCAATCCTTTAAGCGTCGATTTAAAGGCGATAAGCGTATGTGCAAAAGGCACACCAACATTACGCAAGACTGTGCTGTCGGTTAGGTCGCGTTGCAATCTCGAAGTGGGTAGTTTTGCAGCAAGGTGTTCAAAGAGCGCATTTGCAATGCCGAGATTCCCTTCGCTGTTTTCAAAATCGATTGGATTAACTTTATGCGGCATAGCCGAACTTCCAACCTCTCCTTTTTTGATTTTTTGTTTAAAATAATCCATCGAAATATAAGTCCAAAAATCTCGATTCATATCAATTAAGATGGTATTGATGCGCTTTAAAGCATCAAAAAGTGCTGCAGCATGGTCGTAATGCTCAATTTGTGTGGTCGGAAATGAATGATGAAGCCCCAATTCATTAGTAATAAACGCAGTACCAAATGCTTTCCAATCGACTACTGGATAAGCCACATGGTGGGCGTTGAAATTTCCTGTTGCTCCACCAAATTTAGCCGCATTTGGGATGTTTTTTAAAGTGCTTAGTTGTTCTTCTAAACGAACTTTAAAAACCTCAATTTCTTTGCCAAGTCGGGTAGGAGAAGCTGGTTGACCATGCGTTCTGGCCAATAAAGGTACATCTTTCCACTCCTCAATAAATCCCTTTAATGTATTTATAAGAGTTTCAATTTCAGGAAGATACACACTCGTTATGGCATCTTTAATGCTAAGGGGTATAGCTGTATTGTTGATGTCCTGTGAGGTGAGCCCAAAGTGAATGAATTCTTTGTATGCACCCAAGTTTAGAGTATCAAATTTTTCTTTGATAAAATATTCAACCGCTTTAACGTCGTGGTTCGTGATTCCTTCAATTTCTTTTATGGTTTTTGCATCAGTAGCTGAAAAGTTTTTATAGATGGAACGTAATTCTGGGAACAATTGCTTATCAAAATTTTCCAACTGAGGTAGGGGAATAGCACATAATGCAATAAAATATTCGATTTCGACTAAAACACGGTACTTTATGAGCGCTTCTTCAGAAAAAAACGGTGCAAGTTCATTAGATTTTGATCGGTAGCGTCCGTCAATTGGCGAGATGGCATTAAGTGGTGTAAGCGACATACGTTGCGATTTAAAAATGCAAAGATATCACTTTTCCTTCTAAGATTTTAATTTGTTGGAAAGATGATGAGATTAATTCCTATTTTTGACTTATTATGACAAAATCACCCATTGTTTTTTTTATTGGATTTGTGTTTCCTGAGCCAAACTCATCGGCTGCAGGCGTTCGAATCCTTCAATTGATTCGTTTGTTTAAAGCGCAAGGCTATGCTGTTGTTTTTGGCTCAGCATCAAAGCGTTCCGAACATTCTTTTGATCTAAAATCTATTGGGGTTCAAGAAGAAAACCTACTGCTTAACGATTTTAGTTTTGATGATTTTGTAAAAAAATTAAACCCAAATATTGTTGTGTTCGATCGGTTTATGACCGAAGAACAATTTGGTTGGCGCGTTGTAAAGCAATGTCCAGAAGCCATTCGAATTTTGGATACCGAAGATCTACATTTTTTGCGCAAAGCACGTCAACAAAACCAAACCCTAAATTCTAATTTTTCCAAAGAATTTTTAAAAACTGATGTCGCCAAAAGAGAATTGGCGAGTATTTATCGATCTGATTTGTCATTGATTATCTCAGAAGTTGAAATGGATATTTTGACAAATCATCTGCACATAGATTCCTCTTTATTGTTGTATATCCCTTTTCTTTTGGACGATAATTCACTTTTCAACAAATATGAACTACCCTCTTTTGAACAGCGCAACGATTTTGTTTTTGTGGGCAATTTTATTCATCCTCCAAATGCTGATGTGGTTTTATTCCTAAAAGAACAAATATGGCCAAAGTTGCGTCAAAAGTTACCCCATAGCGCCATACATATCTATGGCGCTTATCCGAAGCCCAAACATGTAAACCTTCAAGACAATAAGCATAATTTTTTTGTTCATGGTTTTGTAGAAGATATTGATGCAGCACTTCAATCTGCACGAGTGTTATTGGCGCCACTTCAATTTGGTGCTGGGCTGAAGGGTAAAGTTATTGATGCTATGCGTAACGGCACGCCCAGCGTTTTATCTTCAGTAGCCGCTGAGGGTATTTTTAAAGAAGGAAATCAGAACAGTTGTGTAGCTGATGATCCAGCAATTTTCATCGAAAAATCAATTGAATTATACACCAATCAGGACTTGTGGTCATCTATTCAAAGCAAAGGATTTGAAACGCTCAAAAGTCGTTTTATGGGGCATCAATTTTGTACTATTTTGATGGATAAAATTGAGGAATTAAGCACTCATCTCGAAGCCCATCGGCTGAAGAACTTTACAGGGATGTTGTTGCAACACCATAGTATGCAAAGCACCAAGTATTTTTCCAAATGGATTGAAGCCAAAAATAAAGGGCTTTAACGCAGCAATTTCGAGCCGATCCACGCCATAGGGATATACGCAAATCCTAAGTCAAGAACAGAAAACCATAATGGCCCAGGTACTTGAGTCGCCATAGAAATACCTCCGTACAGAAATACAAACGCCACAATATACCCAACTTTTGATTGGTTATTTCCCGAAATTTTAACAGCCAAAACAGCACCCACTAAGGTTCCAACAGCATGCGCCAAAAAGGGAAATAGAAAATGAATGGGTTTATACAAATGCATATTGGCTTTTATACTTTCAACATTGGTCACATCTACCCCCTCTGGTGGAGGAATAACAAATCCACTCATGAGAATAATTCCAAAATTGATCACTGCGCCGACAAAAATTCCACCCAAAACCGCCAGACCGCTTTTTAAAAAAGGATGCATATCTAATAATTTTAGGATAAATATATAAAAAAATGCACACGGTTAGTAAGTTCATACAGATTGCGTGCATTTTTGGGGTATAGCTTGGGGGTATCAAACACTGTAAAAGTATTTAAGCCATACCCTTTTTATATTTTTTTAAAAACTAAATGGGTATAGCTAGGGGTTCAAACACTGTAAAAGTATTTAAGCCATACCCTTTTTATATTTTTTTAAAAACTA
>JAYQDD010000004.1:0-201643 GCA_038138145.1 Formosa sp. | reverse complement strand
ATTGCCAAACAAGGCATCGCCGATTCTGTCACAAATATGTGAACAAAATTTCTAAAAAAAAAATTAAAATTGCTGCCCTAAATAGCTTTGGTTAATAACAACGCAAAAGTTAAAGTTTTGTTAAATTTTTACAAAAAAGGGGGGTTATCCGGAGTTGTTGGGTCCTGTAGCAGATAATATATATAAACAGTATATATGACAACAATTCTTATTTTTTGTAGCCTTGGTTTATTAATCGGATTAGCCTGGCACTTCTTTTCCCCACCAAAAGTATTTTTCCCCCTTGAAGATGATGAAGATCCTTGCCGCGAGGAGCTAATCGAAATTCTATGGGATCAATTGAGTAAACAAGCTGCAAAACAGTCAGACAATACAACACTTGATTGGAAAATCATACCTTCAAATGACGAACTCATTAAGTACATAAATGAGATAATAAAAGATGACAAAGTAAAAATATCAATCAAAAAAACATAATATGACAAATCTAATTTTATCAATATTAATAACTAGTCTGTTAAATAGTAGTTCAAGATATGCCAAATTTGAAGGTACTTGGAAAAGCTACAGTACCAAATACACATTAGTGATTTCCAAAAGTAAAAATCAAAATAAATACAAAATGGTAAATTATAAAATCATTAAAATTCAAAGATGTAGTGAAGATGCTGGATATTATGAAGTTATTTATAGCCCAGAAGAATTTATAAAAGCAGAAAAGGGGAATTTATTTTCTTATGTTTCATGGGATGATTTTGGAAGTTTTCATTGTGATGTTGTTTATGAAATGATAAATGAAAATAAAATAAAAGCGACTTTTAGCGGCGATAGAAATCTAGTCATTTTTTATCATAGATCTGATGATGAGAGTGATTGTAGTTTAATGGACTTATACCATATTCAAGAATCAATAAATAGTTGTCAATAAAATATATTAGTATGTCAAAGAAAAAAATATGTTTATTTATTGTATCATTTTGTTTTACAATAATTAACGCACAAGATTATGATAAATTTATTGGAGAATGGACCACTGATAAATCAGATATTATTTTACGGATATACTTCAGTAACACAAATAATAGATTTGATTTCTGGCAGTACAAAGAAATGGAGACTTTAGATTATTATAATTGTAAAACAAAGTCATATAAATACTACCCAATAAGATTTGTAAAAAAGTCAAATGGAAAGCTTAAAGGAGTAATCTTGTATTGGTACAATCAGTATGAAAGTGCTTATTACGAAACAACTTATGAATTGTTAGAAAAAAACAAGCTAAAAGTGACTTTTGAAGGAGATTATAATTTCACTTATATTTACAAGAAAAGAAAAAATTAAGTCTTAAAAAATCTCTATTTTTTTGGTTAAAACCTAGCTCAAGTTCCAATTGGAACGTTAAAAAATTTTAAATTATTTATTTTTATACCATGGACCTAAATAAGTTAATTGACAAATACATAGATAAAATAACTGGACACATAAAAAAAAACAGTAAGTCTAATCCAATAAAAACTAAAGAAGAGTTTTTTAGTGTACTAAAGGTTTGGAGAATGTATAACAGGGATAAGGTTGGAGTTTCAATAGGAGACGAAAGTTTTGGCCAATCACCACATTTGTGGTTATCAATTTTTGGTAAGGAATATCACTTAAATAGTGATTCTAAAATTCACGGTATTAATGAATTTTACCAAAACAGAAATAATGATTGGAAAATCATTAGCAACTCAAAGGGAGTAAAAAATAAAATAACAAATAAAGAAGACGGTAAGCAAATCATTGGATTTTATCTTTACAAATCCATATAAGAATTATTTTCTTTGTGTTAATTTTAATAAAACTGAAAGAATATATGCCTATGGTTTGAATTAAATATGTAACATTTTATTATTTTCATCGTATAACTATATGAACTAAAATTATTTTTATGAATTTATTTAATAGAAAGCCTAAAATTTATTGTGAGTTTGCAAGATTAACTTTTAAAAAAGAGCTGATTGATGTACTCAAACCAAATGATTTATTTGAAATTTATGTTAAAAATGATAATGAAACTTTTAGAATGTCGAAAAAAGAGTTTTATAATTACTTCCCTAATGTAGTAAACTCATCATCTTACAATGATATTGGAAATTACAACTACAAACAAACTCCACAAAAAGCATATAAATTTCTAAAGAAATAATCTTCTCATTTAGTTTTTCTTGTATTATATTGAAGCTTTCGTATTAAACTTATATTTAGCATGAAAAACTTATATTTATTAAGCTACATATACATTCCACAGCCAACCCTCAAAAAAGAAAACGATATTAAAATCTCAATTGTAAATTTAGTTTAAAGTAAAGTTTACCATCCTTTTCTTTATATATTTTACCAAATCTATGACGAGTAGTAGATGGTGTGTCTAAACTAATATTCTCAAAAAGATAGTCTTTTAGACTTTTAGAATCAATAATATGAAAACCTACACAATCGCCAGATTTTTTTACAACTATTGTGCCATTTGCTAAATAATTTCCATCCCATTTTTTGCCTGCAAAAAAACCAAGTAAAACATCTATTAAAAGTCTCTTAACCTTGATTTCTAATGAATCTTTTTCTCCATAATTAATCTCATCATTTAAAGTGCCATCTTTATGTATTTCATTAATGATTTTGGTTAGTTTAGAAATTCTTTTCTTGTAAAAACTTAAAAGCAAATGGGACACTATGTTTGGCATTAAACTATCAGAAATTTTTAGATTGTGCTGCATCGTTTCTTTTTCTGCTCCAATGTATTTGAATTTACCTCCAAACTTCTCAATAAAAATGATTCTGTCTTTTAGTTTAGTTCTAGTATCTATTGCATTTATTTCGTCAATTTTAGAATCATCAAAATCATCTATTCTAAAAATAAAATTTGTATTACCAGATGCATTTAATAAAGTTGGCTTACTTCCTAGGTAAGATTTAATTCCAAAACCTTCATTTTGTTTGTCAATTTCATCGTTTTGAATATCTAAAACAATATCAGATTTTTGAGTACTTGTTCCGCCTTTAATTACATCAAAACCTAATTGTTTCTGTATTATATCAAATTCTGGAATAGTAAAGGTTTTTTTACCATTTATTATTGAGTCCTTAATTAAATTTAATTTTTTTTCACTTAAGAGTTCTAAAATATCAATTTGTCTTTTCTCTTTAGTTTCAAAATCAATTGATTGAATTGTTGATTTATCAATAATGTAAAAATCTAAATCTAAATTTCGTGTAGTTACTTTTTTAATATTAAAAGAATCAACTTTTTTATTTAAGTCTTTATCAGATAAAAACAATTTTTGTTCCGCTAAAAGTTTAACAAAAACTAATAGTTCTGTCCATTCTCCTTTATTTTTTGTTTGTATCATTTTTGGGCTTTTGAAATTTAAAGTTTTTAAATGCCTTAACATTTGTTTTGTAACTTCTTGAACTGCATCAATTGCAACACTATTTCCTAATTGTTTTATTGCTTGAGTTTTGCTAACTGGAAATTCATATTTATCTGGAAAGCCTTGCATCTTCTTACCCTGCTCAACACCAAGTTGTTTAACTTCTCCATTCACATAATAAGCGTCCCAATTTCTTCTATCAGTAATAGTGGAACCTCTACCGCCAACTCTTAAAGTAAATCCTATTTCACGACTACATTCCCCATTCCATACATCACTCATATTATATTTAAGTGGTTTGTTTGGAGGAAATTGGAAGCCTTTCATTAAGCCTTCATCTCTAAACCCAATCATAAATGCTCTGGGTCTTAATTGAGGTAAACCATAATCTGAAGCTTTCACAATTTTAAAATAAAATGAATAACCTAATTCATTTTCTAAAATATTACGAATTATTCTGAAAGTATTACCATCATCGTGTTTTATAATCCCTCTAACATTTTCAAGAAAAAAACCTCTTGGTTTTTTTTCTTGAAGAATCTCAACTATATTAAAGAACAAGTTACCTCTTTCCGAATTGTGATTATCATTAAATCCTCTTTTATGCCCTGCTTGACTGAAAGGTTGACATGGAAAACCAGCACATAAAATATCGAAATCTGGTATTTCAGATACATTCATATTCCTAATATCATCATTGAACATTTTATTTTTAAAAAGTTCTGGTGATATGTTTTTGAAATTATGTTCGTAAGTTTTTCTAGCGTGAACATCCATCTCTGAGGCAAAAACACATTTGCCGCCTAAATTATGTAATGCTATGTGGAAACCACCAATACCAGCAAATAAATCTATGAATTTAAATTCTTCGTTCATTAACTTACTCTATTTATTTATTCAATTCGGACAATATCAAAGATAGAATTTTCTAAAAGTATATAGTTTATTGGACATCTTTTTTTTAGTTGTGACTAACTCGTTTATTATTTTAATTCAAATATTATTAAATTTTTCATACAACTTTTTTTGAAATTAATTCTACTTTAAAATTATCTAGCTTTTTAGGCTTATTTGAGTTATTAAAAGGAGATCTAGCATGTATTTGCTCAGCGCACATGTGAATGATAGCTGCAGTAGTATACATACCAATAGGGAACCCATGCTGATCAAACGTCACTTTAAAGACGAGTTCTCCACTAAGTTTAGCACTCATTCCTCTTCACCATTTGGGCTACCATAGCGGTCTGCCATCATTTGACGATAAAGCTCTAAGCTTTCTAAATCAATAAGATTGAAAATGGATTCTTCTTTGAAGAATTTGACTTGAATTTGTTTTGTTTTTTTCATTGTATTACAATTTAAGTTTGACATAAATTGCAACAAGAAAGGATGTGGATTACTCGTTAATTTTGGAGAGATCCCGCATTCTAAACCACCGTGCTTCGAGTAAGTCGGTTGGTACGCTTATAGCGTTCCTGATGCAATACAAATATATAAAAACTTTACAACTTGGGTGTAAGAATTTACTTACGAAATGTTAAGAATTGTATATACAATGTTAAAAACAATCTCTGGTATTTTTAAAGATGATCTTCCAGCTTTGTAGAAATAAAAAAAGCCAATAGAATTGACCGAAATCGAAAACCATTGACTTGATGCGTTAGATACATCAAAGATACATGTTTTGCACAATCTTCAAAATCCTATTGGCATAAAACTGATGCCAATGACATAGTAATTTATTACATACAATTCTGAGCATAATGAATAACAGTAATTAGCTCAACGGAAAACACTCCCATTATGGGAGCAGGAATAACTCTGCCTAATTTCAAAAGGTTTCTCTGTCTCAAATGGCAGGTTTGGCAGGTTTGGCAAGCCTTTAATTTTAAAAACTAAAAAATGGAAAAAATTAATTTTATGGACTCATTAGATGGGTCAAACAACAGAACCGTAGCGGTTGAAAAAGTTCTTGAACAGATCAAGAAAGGATTTTGGAAAAAGCAAATAAAAGATATCCAATATCACATAAATAGTGGAAATACTAAACAAGCAGATGAGTTGAAATTAGAACTTCCTGCTTTTACAATCTCTGCTACTTATAAAGGTAAACGGAAAAAAGAAAATGTAGAGTGTTACTCAGGGTTATTATGGTATTTTGTATTCAATTACTTCCAAATTAAATCTTTCCCTTGGAGTTAAAATTTTCTTATTGGAACAACTCTTCCCAAATCATTACAACAATTTGTGTTAAACTCTATGTGACCAGGCTGAATTCCATCTAGTGTACAATTAGTGCAATTATATTGTTTTCCAGAGTGTGAATAGTATCCATCTCTAAATTCTCGACCAAACCCAAAGCCATTAATATATTGACAACTGTCTTCTAAAAGAAGATATTTTTGAAGTTCCTTTTCATTTGGCAAAAACCAATCGTCATAACCTTCAATTTCTACACGGTGGCAAAACCCCCAATAGGTGCCTCCAGAAATATCTAAATTTACACCATTTGTAGAAAGTATATTCTTATAAATTTCAGTGTTTAAATCACCTTCACCAAGAATATTGTTAGCAGTTTGACGGTACAATATTTGATTGTCTTCATTCCCTAAGCTATCTAATGGATCACCTGTTGGTCCCCATCCGAATTTATGCCAATATTTAGGCGCAATTAAACCATGTATTTCACCTTCAACATAAAAAGAATCTCCTGGCTGAGCAATATAAAAAACTACTCCTCCTCCCCAAAAGTCACAAATTTGTAAATCAGAAGGGGGTGTCTCTGTGCTTGAGATTGTGCTTTCATCATAAATTAAAATGGTGTAAAAATGGCCAACAGGATTTGATCCTGATGAAATTGACCAATTTTCAGGCAGAAATGCATTTAATTCGAAAGTTAAACTATCGTCGTAT
Source organism: Formosa sp. (assembly GCA_038138145.1). Classification (GTDB taxonomy): domain Bacteria; phylum Bacteroidota; class Bacteroidia; order Flavobacteriales; family Flavobacteriaceae; genus UBA3537. The sequence goes on along the minus strand of JAYQDD010000004.1, from coordinate 195,320 downwards.
GAATTCCCCCATTGAATTGGAACATTCATGATAGCTGAATTTGTTAGATTGTCAGAAAAATAAAGACTATTGTAGATTAAATCATCTGAAAAATTGTATCCTTGGGTTACTTGATAAACATTTGCTAATTTTCCTTGTGGAATTGAATATTCTGAACCACTTTGAATATCATAGGCTGTTAAATTTAAAACATCAAAATTATCAGGATACTCATAAACAAAAAATGTAAATATCCCCTCGGCTGAGCTTCCATTTGTAATCTCTCCAATTGCATCATAAATTCTTGTATTTGGAGCTAAATAAATATTAGGCGACATATAATTTGGCCTTACAGATGATGTATTACCATCGAATTTATCATATTTAGCTGAATGCAATAAAGAATTTCCGTTAATGTCAACACGAAAAGCTGGATTATTAGAGTTTGAAGAAACTCTGTAAATTGACTTGAGTAAATAAAGTTCACCACTAGGTACTGTAATATCAAACTCTGTGTAGGTCTCTATTCTTTTAAACTTTAAGCTCCCCTCAATATTATTAATATCTGTTCCATTTGATGAAGTCGAATTCGACCCATCAGCTCCCTGAGGTCCCTCAGGTCCAACTAATGAATCAATAAAATCTTGTTCTGTTCCAGTATTTCCTAGATCGAGCCATATTTCATATGCGGATTGTCCGTTATTGCCATCTTGTCCATCTGCACCAGCAACACCTTGAGGGCCTGCGGGCCCGCTTGGTCCTGTTGCTCCAACTGTGCCGTCCTGTCCGTCAGCTCCCGCTGGACCTTGGATACCTTGAGGCCCTTGAGGGCCTGCTGGTCCTTGTGGTCCAGGTACTCCATCTTGACCGTCAGCACCATTCGCTCCTGCAACACCCTGGGGACCTTGAGGTCCTGCTGGTCCTGGTTCACCCTGAGGTCCTTGTGCACCTGCAGGTCCTGGAGGGCCCTGTGGGCCTTCTGGTCCAGGTACATCAGATGCTGGTGAGTAGTAAGCAAACGGCACATACGTAAACGGTTGATTAGAAAGCTCTTCAAAGTCTGTACAATTGCCTTTTATGTCAAGGTCAACCACTAAGAACTTAGCATCTGCGGTCCATTGAATTCCTGCAAAATCTGCAGCATAACCTCCAGTTTGTGTATGAGTACCAATTAAAAGATTCACCATCCCAAAAGGGTCGGTTGTGACCTGCACTTGTTCCTGGTATTCTAAGTTGCCGTCTGCATCCACGATACCGAACTGCAAACAAATGTCTTGGTTTACAAGTGGTGCATAAGGGTTATCGACACCTGGCAATTCCTCTCCATTAGGATTATATATAACAGCCTGATAAGTAATACCGCTGCTTTGTGAGAAAACGAGGGAACTGAAAAGTAATAGTGTGTATAGTATGTTTTTCATTTGAATATGATTTAATTTTTAGATAACTATCTAATACATCTACATCGATAAGTTGGATTATTAATTAAATTGGCATTCCATGGTGCTAAAAGTGATTCAATAATTAATTCTATCCCATCATTTTGATTATTAGGCATTACCCAAATTTTTTGATAGCTATTAGTATTAGAATATCCAATTGTAGTATCAAAATCAGTTGGGGTTGGAAGAGTTTGTCTCATTAACATATATTCATCAAATGTTGGTAACCTCCAGTCATCAAAACCATCGTAAACAAGGTCTCTACAATATTCAATTGCCTGTGGTAAGGATAAGTTTGAAACTAGTGGAGAATACCCATTAATTGTGACTGAGGTTGAGATTGTACCACCAGATGATCCTTGAGGCCCTTGAGGTCCCTCAGGACCAGTGAGGGAGTCTATAAAGTCTTGTTCCGTACCAGTATTACCTAAGTCAATCCATACTTCGTATGCGGATAATCCATTTGAACCATCTTGTCCATCTGCTCCAGCTGATCCTGGTTCGCCTTGAAGGCCTTGTGGTCCTTGTGGTCCTTGTGGTCCCTGTGGCCCTGTTGCTCCAACTGCACCGTCTTGACCGTCGTTCCCTGGGATCCCCTGTGGTCCTTGTGGTCCTGTTGCTCCTGCTAGTCCTGGTACACCCTGAGGGCCTTGTGCACCTACAGGTCCTGGAGGGCCCTGTGGGCCTTCTGGCCCGCTTGGTCCTGTTGCTCCAACTGCGCCGTCTTGTCCATCAGCTCCAGCAGGTCCTGGTTCACCCTGAGGTCCTTGTGCACCTGCAGGTCCTGGAGGGCCCTGTGGTCCTGTTGCTCCATCCTGACCGTCTATACCATCTGTACCTGCGATACCTTGGGGTCCTTGAGGTCCTGCTGGGCCTTGTGGGCCAGTGGGTCCTGTAGCACCAACTGCGCCGTCCTGTCCTGCTGGTCCTGGTTCACCCTGAGGTCCTTGTGCTCCTGCAGGTCCTGGAGGGCCCTGTGGGCCTTCTGGTCCAGGTACATCAGAAGCAGGTGAGTAGTATGCAAACGGTACATAGGTGAAGGGTTGGTTAGAAAGCTCTTCAAAATCATTACAAGTACCCTTGATATCAAGATCTACGACTAAGAACTTAGCATCAGCTGTCCACTGAACACCTGCAAAATCTGAAGCGTAACCTCCAGTTTGAGTATTAGTACCAATTAATAGGTTCACCATCCCGAATGCATCAGTTGTAACCTGCACTTGCTCCTGGTATTCTAAGTTACCATCAGCGTCTACTATACCAAACTGTAAACAAATGTCTTGATTAACAAGTGGTGCATAGGGGTTGTCAACACCAGGGAGTTCCTCTCCAGCAGGGTTGTATATAACAGCTTGATATGTAATTCCACTGCTTTGTGAAAAAGCTAAGTAGCTGAACAGTAATAGTGTGTATAGTATGTTTTTCATGATTATGGGATAGAATATAGAAGAGCATTAACAACAATTCTATTAGGCACACTGCTGGTGCCCCAGTCCAATTTTACTGTGTAAGTACCACTTGGGATAAATCTAATTAAAGCAATGTTGTTATTTAGGCTAGGACTAAATAATTCATCTCCTATATAAATCATACCATTACCTTCGCTTTGTGTATCACCTGATGATAATAAAGCATATGTTGAAACGTTAAAAATCTTTAGTATTTTTCCCTCAGGTATTGTAATTTCACCAAATAAGCTAGCATTACTATTTAAAACCTGAGTTCTTGTAAGAGTGATTGACATTGCCTCCTCAAAAACCAATCCATCACTGCTTACACCACCTCCGCCAGTTCCTGAACCTGTCCCTGTTGATGTTGGAACAACATCGAATTCTAGAATTGATAGACTCATGAAATTGGCATTTGATCTTATCGTTGTTCCTTCAGAAAACCATAAAGCATTATTGTTATCAGTTCCGTAGTAATATCCACCTATTGAACCAGCCCCATAATTAACATCTTGCTTGTCAGCGATAATTGTTTCTTGCGCTCTCTCAATTTTCCACACCTTGCCTTCTGGAACTGTAGCTGTGTCAGACGTAGTTATATTAAAGTTAAGAACTTGATTAAAAACTAAATTATTTTGGGCATTTAGCATACCCATTGTCATTAATAATCCAAAAACTATTTTCTTCATAATCTTAAAATCCATCTACAGTATATATTAGGGTGTCGCTTTGGCTTCCTCCGCTACTACCGCTGTTATTATTTGTTGTTGAGTTTGTATTGATAAGCCCTACCCATTCTACGCCATCAAAGTAATAGAAGCCAGGAGTTTGATCCGTCTGAAATATCAGCAGTGCTGTTGAAGGGTTAGATATAGCGTCCCGTTGGGCTTGTGTAAGCTTTGGTATAAGTATTCCTTTGTCGGATGCAGCCACAGTGAGGGCTGAGGAGTTGTCCACCTGATCTGTTCCAATCATCACATTACTGCCGTCATTATATAGATGGTTGCTGCTCACAACCCACTCGGTTCCGTCCCAATAAGCTGTGTCCCCAACATTAGTTCCGTCAGGTAACATACCGTCTTGTCCATCTGCACCAGCAACACCTTGAGGGCCTGCGGGTCCTGCGGGCCCGCTTGGTCCTGTTGCTCCATCTAGCCCGTCAGCACCATCAGCTCCTGCTGGACCTTGGATACCTTGAGGACCTTGTGGTCCTGCTGGCCCTTGAGGTCCTGTTGGACCAACCGCTCCATCTTGTCCGTTAGCACCTGCGAGACCTGGTTCTCCTTGCGGTCCTGCTGGCCCTTGTGGGCCCTGTGGACCTGTTGCTCCATCCTGACCGTCTATACCATCTGTACCTGCGATACCTTGGGGTCCTTGAGGTCCTGCTGGGCCTTGTGGGCCAGTGGGTCCTGTAGCACCAACTGCGCCGTCCTGTCCTGCTGGTCCTGGTTCACCCTGAGGGCCTTGTGCACCTGCAGGGCCTGGAGGGCCTTGTGGGCCTTCTGGTCCAGGTACATCGGAGGCAGGTGAGTAGTATGCAAACGGTACATACGTAAAGGGTTGATTAGAAAGCTCTTCGAAGTCAGTACAATTGCCTTTAATGTCAAGGTCAACAACAAGAAACTTAGCATCAGCTGTCCACTGAACACCTGCAAAATCAGAGGCATATCCGTCTGTTTGATTGTTTGTTCCTATGAGTAAATTTACCATACCAAAAGGATCAGTGGTTACCTGTACTTGCTCCTGGTATTCTAGGTTTCCATCAGCGTCTACAATACCAAACTGTAAACAAATGTCTTGATTTACAAGAGGTGCATAAGGATTGTCGACTCCAGGCAATTCCTCACCATTAGGATTGTAAATGACAGCCTGATATGTAATCCCACTGCTTTGGGAAAAAGCTAGAGAACTGAACAGTAATAGTGTATATAGTATGTTTTTCATAATTATTGAGGTATGTTGTATTCTATTGCTGAGATAGATATTCTGTAGGGAAGTCCATTTTGATTATCATCTGAAATTGTCAAGTCATGATTTCCTGAGCTTATCCAAATAGGATAGTTTACTGTTGGTGGACTATATCCGCTTATGTACCTTGAATAAATTATTTGATTTCCAAGTTGGGCATTTAATCCATCATTATCAACTAAAGCAGTGCCAGTCTTTCGAGACATAGCAACATTTGTAATTTTCCAAACCTTATTTTCTGGAACGTTTAATGAAGTTAAAATTTCTGATCTATTAGAATTCGTCAAATATCCATCCCCTGAGTAATTAATAACCTGATTAAACTCCAGTCCTTCAGAACTTAATCCTCCTGATCCCCCACCTGTTCCAGTAGAAGTATTAACAACTATGAATTCAATAACATTCAATAAGGTTGCTTGAGTGAGGCCACTTGACAATGAAGTATCACCTCTTGAAACATTAGATCCACTGTTCAACCAAAAAACTCTTGTCTGTGGGATATTAAATATTTCACCATCAACATTAATTGATGCTTTATAATTTGCTCCAGAATTATTAATAGATTCAATCTTCCAGACTTTTCCATCTGGGACTGTTACCCCTCCAGGGCCAGCTGGTAATACAATATTTTTTACTTCATTAAAAATTAAATTACTCTGGGAATAGCCCAAGCTGGCTACAAAAATCAATAAATAAGTTAATCGTTTCATATTAGTTTAATGACATTACAATACCAAACTGTAGTTGGCTGTTGTTAAAATTAAGTTTTTCATCGCCGCTACTAAGGCCAAAGTTTTTGGAGAAGTTATAGCCCAAACTAATAGCAATATCATCTAAAAGGAAGTACTGTACATCCAACCCAAAGACAGGTTTGATAAATAGTCCCTTAAACTCATCCTCACCTGTGAGCTTAAACGTTTGACCGTTGATCTTTTGCTCTCCACTGATGATGTGGTTAAAGTTAATTCCTGCTTTTAGGTTCACTGCAAATGGTGCTCTATCTGAATCAATCACAGTATACCTGGCCATTCCTTGTAGTCCTAAGTAATTGGTATCCCAAGAGTAGTTGTTAACGAAGTTACCCCCTGTGGCGTTGTACTGATCCAAGGTAAGGCCAGCAGCGATACCAAATTTATCGCCCATTGGGAAGATGTAACCCACCTCGTATGAAGCTCCACTGCTGGATTCGATGTTAGGGTTCTCTTCTCCTTGAGAGTTTGAATAATCATAGGTTGTAAAGTTGCGACCTACATTTAAATAGACCTCTTGGGCCGATGAAAAATTAAGCGCAAAAACAATTAGGGCAATGGATAATAGCTGTTTCATTTTTTGATGAGTTTAGTAAAATAATTAAGTTGATTGGACTGCAAGTGCACAAGGTATACCCCTGATGACAGCTGTTGAAGGTTAATGGTCTGGCTTGGTGCCGTGACCTTTAAGTTGTTTTTAAAGACCAGTTTACCAGCGGGATCAAATACATTGATATTGATATCCTCCGTGGAGTTATGTTGAATGTTGACAATCCCACTGAACGGGTTTGGATACATTGAGACCTCAAACTCAGGTGTGGTGCCTTCAACAATAATTCTAGCCCAGTTGGCTTGTTGATAGCCTTGGCCAATATTAAAGCCTTTAGCGGTATAGTTGCCGTTTACGGATTGTTGGCCTATGGTTTGTGTAACGATTACTCCTTTTTCAGTTTTGGAGGTGCTGCCTTGACTCGAGAGCATCTGATGATGCAACTGAGCAGAGGCATTCCAAAGGAATAAACTTAGTATTAGTGTTAGTGTGTGTTTCATATTAGTTACAAGGGTTATTTAAGTTAGTTCTGGAGTAATATTCTGTTGCAGGCTCATCACCTTCAGAGATTTCTACGACCATTGAATTTCCATTATTCTGCACAGAAAAGGTTGATCTATACGAATAGATCTCTCCAAGATAATCCTCCTCGAAATCCAAAACGATAGTGTCTTCTGTCGATTCTACAACTGAGGTTGTTATTGTTCCATTTTCATCAGTGTAGGAAGAACCAATTGGCACAACATAACAATCCACATCGTTCATGTAAGTTTCATTAAATGTAACGGTCGGGGGAGTTTTTGTGAATACTATCTTATATGAATAATCGGGATCAGAATCATAAATATCTTCGTTCCACACGACTCCGTCATATTTCTCTAAAAATAATTGGGCTGTTGAATTGCTATCATCATCACTACTACAAGCAAAGATTAGTAATGCTGAGATTAAGAATATTTTTCTCATTTGTAAGTATAAATTGGTTAACAAGCTAAAATAAAAAAAAATAACCAAAACATTGGTCCAATTTTGGTACATTTAAATTAATATTAGAAATTATTAGAATTTAGGCTACATATCCATTCCACAGCCAACCCTCAAAAAGGAAAACGATCTTAAAATCAATAGGGAGGGTGTGGTTTTTTGGCCTTTGGCTGGAATTTTTGGGATAAAATATGGGATAAGAAATGTCCTGAAAATAAGTAACCCACTGAATACCAAGTACTTAGTGGGTTGTATTGCTCCTCCTCTTGGGCTCGAACCAAGGACCCTCTGATTAACAGTCAGATGCTCTAACCAACTGAGCTAAGGAGGAATTTTCGTTTAGGTGGGCAAATATATAGCATTTTTTAGTTTACACAAATAGAAAACTAAAAATAATTACCCAAAAACCGCTTTAAAAATATCGTTCCCATTGGCAAACAATACCAAGGCAATCAAGATAAAAAACCCAACCGTCTGCGCATACTCCATAAATTTGTCCCCTGGCTTACGCCCAGAAATCATTTCGTATAACAAAAACATGACATGTCCGCCATCTAATGCAGGGATAGGTAACAAATTTAAAACCCCCAACATAATGGACAAAAAGGCTGTAATCCCCCAAAACGATTCCCAACTCCATGTATCTGGGAAAATATCAAAAATCGCTTTAAAGCCCCCAACCCCTTTGTAGGCGCCTGTACTTGGCGAAAAAATGAGTTTCAACTGCATCCAATAGGCCGACATTTGCGACACAAAACGATCCAAACCAACGCCTATACTTTCTCCAAAATCATATTCTTTTTGAATGATGTCAAAATAGCCAGCATCTTGATAGTCATTCATCGATTGGGAAACAAAAAGCTCAAAAGTGCCTTCTGAAGTAATTTGTAGCTCACGAGAAATTAAAGCTCCATCACGCTCCATTGTGACCGTAACCGTCTGGTTTTTTAACGTCTGAAGTATTGAAGCAACCTCATCAAAAAATTCTGCTTGTTGTCCATTTATAGCTTTAAAAACATCGCCTTTTTGTAAATCCACCGAAGAATTAATAGAATTGTCCCGATAAGAATCGAAAATAAAAGGTTGCCTTAAGTTTATAAGCCCTCTTTTCTTACTGGCACTCAATTGCCCCAAAAAGTCTATAGGAAAATCAATGGTTTGTTGCTGCCCCTCACGTTCAATCGTCATCGTTTGGGCCTCTAAAATATGTTTACGGATATCCGAAAAATACTCAATTTTATGATCATTTATGGCCAAAACTTTGTCTCCATCTTTTAGTCCAATCTCTTGCAAAACAGGGTTGTAAATTTCATAACCCCCCTTGACAGTATTGGCATCCACATCAGAAGTACCATAAACAAACGCCATAAATATGTATATAATTGCGGCCAAAATAAAATTGACTGTAACACCGCCCAACATAATAATCAAACGTTGCCACGACGGTTTGGAGCGGAATTCCCAAGGTTGAGGTTCTTGCTGCATTTGTTCGGTATCCATGCTTTCATCAATCATCCCAGAAATTTTGACATAACCCCCCATAGGCAACCAGCCGATGCCATAGACCGTTTCGCCAATTTTCTTTTTGAATAATGAATATTTTACATCAAAGAATAGGTAAAACTTTTCGACACGTGTTTTGAACAGCTTAGCAGGGATAAAATGACCCAGTTCGTGCAATACAATTAAAAGTGAAAGACTCAGTAAAAATTGGCTTATTTTAATAAAAAATTCCATAGTGGATAGCATAATTTGGTCAACAAATGTAGCGGTTTTAGACTTAGGAACAAAACCAATGTAAAAACAGATTTCTTCACTAATTTCATTCGCTTTTTGAGCTTTGTATTGTACCTTTGTGGTGCACAATTGATTCATGCTGAAGACACTTAAAAAATACAAACTATTTATTACCACTATGGTGGTACTTTCGGCCATTATTATCATTTCGTTTTATAACATTTTGACCCCAACAAAAGTTCTCCCTATATACCAACCTGCTCAAGTGAATTTCGAATTGGTAGATAGCACTATTCAGCACAAAAAGAAATACCATAAAATTGCCGATTTCAAACTCGTCAATCAAAATGGCGATACCATAACAGAGGCATTTTATAAGGACAAAATTTATGTCGCCGATTTCTTTTTTACAACCTGTCAGACCATTTGCCCCATCATGACCGACCATATGTATGAAATTCAAAAACAAACCATTTCTGATCCAGAAGTTTTGTTGTTATCCCATACGGTTACACCAGAAATTGATAGCGTTGCACAATTAAAGCGCTATGCCAAAAAGAAATTGGTAAATTCCAGCAAGTGGAATTTGGTTACTGGCGATAAAAAGCAAATTTATGACCTTGCAAGAACCTCTTACTTAGCTGTAAAAACCAGCGGTGATGGCGGTCCTTATGACATGATCCACACTGAGAATTTTATGCTTATCGATAAAAAAAAGCAAATTCGAGGATTTTATGATGGTACCGACCCCAAAGCCATTGAAAAACTACTGGATGATATAAAAGTGTTAAAAGCAAGCTACAATAACTAATCTTTTTATTACTTTTGCTTCTTTAAAACGAATCTAAATAAGCATGACTAATACCATTGCCGATCTTAAAAAAGGAGAGCAAGGCATTATTACCGATAGTTCTTCAAAAGATATTCCTCTAAAACTATTGGAAATGGGATGCTTACCCGGCAATAAAGTCAAACTGCTTCAGCTTGCGCCTTTTTCTGATCCTATGTACCTCAATGTAAATGACAGTTATTTGGCCATTCGTAGAGAAACTGCTGCGCTAATAATTATAGATAAAACCGATGAGTAAACAATTAAATGTTGCGCTTATTGGAAATCCTAATACGGGGAAAACCTCCGTATTTAATGCCCTTACTGGACTGAATCAAAAAGTGGGTAATTACCCTGGTATTACGGTAGATAAAAAACAAGGGGTTTGCCGATTGTCTAGAGGCGTAAAAGCGCATATTTTGGACCTTCCTGGCACCTATAGCTTGAACGCTTCTTCGCTGGACGAAAACGTAGTCATTGAGTTGTTGCTCAACAAAAATGACAAAGACCATCCCGATGTTGCTGTTATTGTGAGCGATGTTGAAAACCTAAAACGAAACCTTCTGCTCTTTACACAAGTAAAAGATTTAAAAATTCCTACCATATTGGTCATCAATATGAGTGATGTGATGAATCGAAAAGGAATTTCTTTAGAAATTGAAGTTTTAGAAAAACGATTGCACACCAAAATTGCATTGGTCAGTACTCGAAAAAATAGTGGCATTCAAGAGCTTAAATCCCTTATTGAAAATTATAAAACCCTACCTACGCAGCAATGTTTGGATGCATCCACTATTGACCCTGTTTATTTTGATCGCTTACAAAAAGCATTTCCCAATCAAGATCTTTACAAGCTTTGGTTAGTTATTACCCAAGACGTAAATTTTGGGAAAATCACACGGCAAGAACTTGATGTTTCAAAGTTTAAAACAAAATCCGCCTCAGAACTCAAACGGCTTCAGCAAAAGGAAGCGATAAAGCGCTATCAATTCATCAATAATGTGCTCAAAGAAGGGCAAAATATTGACCGTTCAAAAGCCCGTGATTTAAGAAGTAAATTCGACAGAGTGTTGACACACAAAATCTGGGGATACGTTATTTTCTTCATCATATTACTCACCATTTTTCAGGCCATTTACGATTGGGCCACCTTTCCAATGGATTTGATTGATACCACTTTTGCAGGATTGGCAGAGTGGGTCAAAAACACCTACCCTGGTGGAGGGAAAGTTACCGATTTAGTTGCTGAAGGTATTGTTTCTGGAATTGGTGGAATTGTGATTTTTATCCCTCAAATTGCTTTTTTATTTCTATTCATTTCCATTTTAGAAGAAAGTGGCTATATGAGTCGAGTCGTCTTTTTGATGGACCGCATTATGCGGCGTTTTGGACTCAGCGGAAAGAGTTTAGTTCCCCTCATTTCGGGTACGGCTTGTGCCATTCCCGCTGTGATGGCTACTCGAAATATTGAAAACTGGAAAGAACGCCTCATTACCATTTTGGTTACACCATTTACAACCTGTTCGGCACGCTTGCCTGTGTATCTCATCATCATTGCTTTGGTCATTCCTGAAGGTTATATTTTTGGATTGAGTTATCAGGCGCTCACCCTAATGCTACTCTACCTTATTGGATTTGGTATGGCCGTATTTTCGGCTTATGTATTGGATCGTGTCATGAAAACAAATAGGAAAACCTTTTTTGTAGTCGAAATGCCTAACTACAAACTGCCTTTACTAAAAAATGTACTTATCACCGTATTTGAAAAAACGAAAACTTTTGTTCTTGAAGCAGGAAAAATCATTTTGGCCATTTCCATCATATTATGGGTTTTAGCTTCTTATGGCCCGGGAGAAAAGTTTAATAATGCTGAAACCATTGTAACAAAAGCGTATGCCGGTAGCTCAGAAACAGAACTAGAAGATAGGGTTGCTGCACACCGTTTAGAACACTCTTATATCGGCATCATAGGGAAAACCATTGAGCCCATTATTAAACCTTTGGGGTACGATTGGAAAATTGGAATTGGGTTGGTGGCTTCTTTTGCAGCAAGAGAAGTTTTTGTAGGGACTTTAGCAACCATTTACAGTGTTGGAAGTGCCTCGGAAAATGAAAGTATTGATACCATTAAAACTAAAATGTCTAAAGAAACTTATGCCGATGGGCGTAAAGTGTTCACCTTTGCTTCAGGAATTTCTTTACTGCTTTTTTATGCCTTTGCTATGCAGTGCATGAGTACGCTTGCTGTGGTAAAAAGAGAAACAAAAAGTTGGAAATGGCCCTTAATTCAACTTGTTGGGATGACTACTATTGCTTATATTTTTGCATTAATTGCTTTTCAAATTTTAAACTAATATTTTGAGCTCATCACTTGAAACTTTCATCGTAAGCATCCTAGCAATTGGCGCTGTTTTATTTCTACTTAGAAAAAAAATATGGGCAAACAACAATAATAAAAATTGTGGTGGAGATAACTGTGGGTGTTAACCCAAAGCTACATCTAGAGTCATCATTACAATAAATCCTCCAATAAAGCCAAGCGTAGCAATGTCGGTATATTTATCTCTTTGTGTTTCAGGAATAACTTCTTCAACAACCACAAAAATCATTGCGCCTGCAGCAAAAGCCAATGCATAAGGTAAAATTGGTGTAAAAAAAGTTACAGCCAATGCCCCAAAAACAGCAGCAATGGGCTCCACAATAGCCGATAATTGACCGTACCAAAAACTTTTAAAACGGCTTACGCCCTGACGCCTAAGCGGCATAGACACTGCGATTCCTTCAGGAAAATTTTGAATGCCGATGCCTAAAGCCAGTGCTACAGCACCACCAATAGTAGCTTCTGGAATTCCAGCAGCAACACCGCCAAACAAAACACCTACAGCCAAACCCTCAGGAATATTGTGCATAGTAATGGCCAAAACCAATAAGGTTGTTTTGTGCCAAGGAGATTTGACTCCTTCTTTTTCGGTCTCTTTAAAATTAATATGCAAATGAGGAAGAATTTTGTCTAACCCAAATAAAAATAAAGCCCCTAAACCAAAACCAACAGCTGCAGGAATCACTTTGACAAATCCTTCGCCCGGACTCATCTCTATACCTGGTGCAAGTAAACTCCAAAAACTTGCAGCTACCATAACACCTCCTGTAAACCCAAGCATACCATCAAGCAAACCCCTATTCATCCCTTTGAAGAAAAATACTAATGCGGCACCAAGTGCTGTTAGAATCCAAGTGAATAAAGACGCATAAAGCGCCGCCAGTATCGGATCGATGGATTCAAAATAGTTTATGATTTGATCTAACATACTTAATTGATTTTTACAAATAAATTGTGGGCAACCTCTTTAGAAATCGCCAATTCAGTGTTATTAATTTTTAGGGTCATTGATTCATCAAAAGATTCTTTTGAAATGACTTTGATTTTTGTGCCTAATGCAATATTGTGCTTGTCTAAGTATTGCAGAAAATCTGTTGTAGAGTCTTTGACGCCAACACAAATACAACTTTGGTTTTTATTAATCTGTGCTAATAAGACTTTTTTGGTTGGGTAAAAATTTCCATCGGCATCAGGAATCGAATCGCCATGTGGATCTTCCTTTGGGTACTCCAAAAAAGCATCCAATTGTTGGGTTAATTTGTCGGATTTAATATGCTCTAATTGTTCGGCTACCTCGTGGACCTCATCCCAAGAAAAATTAAGTTTCTTCACCAAAAAAACTTCCCAAAGTCTGTGTTTTCTAATGACTGAAACGGCCGCTAACCTTCCTTTTTCTGTCAATTTAACTCCTTTATATTTCTGATATTCTACATGACCTTTATCGGAAAGTTTTTTAATCATGTCCGTCGCCGACGATGCTTTAGTGCGCATTTTTTGCGCAATAGCATTGGTACTCACCGAAGCATTTTCTTGCTTCGCCAAGTGATAAATAGCTTTTAAATAATTTTCTTCTGATAATGTAACCACAATCCTTAATTATTTATACAAATATAAATAAATTTTTAGTCTTGTCTAAAATTTAAATTACCTTTGTAAAAAATAAATGACAACAATATGCCCATATAAACAATGGGGCCTTGTTTTTTAAAACTAAAGTCGTGAAAAAATTAACCTTTTTACTATTTTTTATATGCACGATATCAAATGCCTCAAATACATTTACCATCTCTGGTGAGGTAACCACCCAAAATGGAGAAGCTATCCCCTATGTAAGCATTTATTTAAAGGAAACTTCAAAAGGCGCTGTGAGTGCTATTGATGGCACTTTTGTAATCGAAAATATCGAAAAGGGAAGCTACACGCTGATTGCTTCTTTTACAGGATATAAAGCAGTAAAACAACAACTCATTGTCGACCGAAACATCACCATAAACATTTCACTTGAAGAAATAGAGCTTTTGAACGAGGTGGTGATAACAGGAACACAGAAACCTGTAAAACGATTAGAAAGCCCTATCCCTGTAGAGGTTTATTCCGCTACATTTTTGAAAAAAAATCCAGCGCCAAACATTTTTGAAGCACTACAAAATGTGAATGGTGTTCGCCCTCAAATCAATTGTAGTGTGTGCAATACGGGAGATATTCACATCAATGGTTTGGAAGGCCCCTATACGCTTGTGCTTATCGATGGTATGCCTATTGTAAGTGGTTTGTCTACTGTTTATGGATTGTCGGGCATCCCAAGTTCTTTAATCGATCAAGTCGAAATTATCAAAGGCCCAGCATCCTCTTTATATGGAAGCGAAGCCGTAGGCGGACTCATCAACATAGTGACAAAACATCCTGACAACGCTCCGTTGTTGTTTTTTGATTCTTTTGGAACACATTGGGAAGAATACAATTTGGACTTGGGTCTAAAGGCAAAAGTTAATGACAAAACCAGCATGTTGTTAGGCGTTAATTATTACAACTACAGCAATCCCATAGACAACAACAATGACAACTTTACAGATGTGACCCTAAAAGATCGGATATCGGTATTTCAAAAATGGGATTTTAAAAGGAGTCAAAATCGCGTCTTTTCTTTGGCTGGACGGTACTTTTATGAAGACCGTTGGGGCGGAGAACTGCAGTGGACGCCCAAAAATAGAGGAGGCGATGAAGTGTATGGAGAAAGTATTTATACCTCTCGTTTTGAAATTATTGGAAACTATCAACTCCCTACTAATAATAAAATGTTTGTTCAATTCTCCTATTCAGATCACGACCAAAATTCTGTCTATGGAGATCCCTATTATCTTGCCCAACAACGCATTGGCTTTGGGCAACTCACATGGGACTATTCTACGCAAAAAAGTGATTGGCTTTTTGGCCTTAGTGGAAGATATAATTTCTATGACGATAATACACCAGCAACAAAGACTACCGATGAAGTTTTTATTCCATCGCTATTCATTCAAAATGAAATCACTTTAAGGAAAAAACACAAACTTCTTTTGGGTGGACGATATGATTATGACAACAGACATGGATCTATTTTCACTCCGCGTTTGGCCTACAAATACACCCCTACAGAAGACGATGTGTTTAGAATAAATGCGGGTACAGGATTTAGAGTTGTTAATCTTTTCACAGAGGAACACGCAGCGCTCAATGGCGCTCGAGAGGTGGTTATTCAAAATGAATTAAACCCAGAACAGTCTTATAACGTCAATCTCAATTATTTAAAGAAAATGTACACCAAAAAAGGACGCATTTTAGGATGGGACATTTCTGCTTGGTATACCTATTTTACAAACGCTATCCTTCCCGATTATGACATCAACCCTAACCAAATTATTTACGATAATTTAAATGGCTTGGCAACCAGTTTTGGTGCAAGTGTGAATTTTGACGCAGTGCTTTCACAAAATTTTAAAGGAGGTATTGGACTTACATTTCAAGAAGTTTCTAAAAATGAAAATGGTGTAACAGAACAACAAATACTAACCGAAAAATTTTCTGGAACATGGTCTATTTCATATTCGAATATAAAAAACAGTTTTAGCATTGACTACACTGGAAATTTAATTGGTCCTATGAGATTGCCTGTGCTGAATGAGCTTGATCCCAGAAAAGACAAGTCGCCGTTATGGAGTATTCAAAACATACAATTTACGTTCAAAGGGCTACAAGATATTGAGCTATATGCAGGCGTAAAGAATGTTTTGAATTGGACGCCAAATAGAGGAAATCCTTTTATTATCGCAAGAGCCAATGATCCATTTGACGAAAATGTCGTTTTTGATAATAATGGAAATGCTGTGGCAACGCCCGACAATCCCTACGGACTAACGTTTGATCCTACCTACATATATGCGCCGAATCAAGGACGGCGGTTATTTTTTGGATTAAGATATAAAATGAAATAATCTTTAAAAATATTGGGGTTAAAAGCCCAATTCTTTTTGAAGTTGCTCATACGCTTCTTGAACTTTTCTAAACTTTTCTTCAGCACCTTTTTGATGTTCTTCCCCTAAGTGTTGCACTTTATCTGGATGATATTTTTTGGCCATTCGGCGATACGCTTTTTTAATATCTTGAGGTGTAGCGCCCTTTTGAAGTTCTAATATTTTATAGGCATTATCGGTACTGTCATAAAACATAGCTTTGATGCTTTCAAAATCTCTAGGATTAATCCCTAAATAACGTGCCATTTGCTCTATTACAGAAACCTCACTTGCGGCTACATGTCCATCTGATTTTGCAATTCCAAATAAGAAATGTAACAATTGTAAACGCGAGGCATGGTCCATCATTTTTTGGATTTGGAGACACACTTGCCGTAAAGAAATATTGGTCTGCTTATTTATTTCTTTAAATAGTCTAAACGCATGATTGGCACGCTCTTTACCATACATTTGTGTAAATTGACGACGTACAAAATCCAATTCTCGTTGGTCTTTTTTACCATCGGCTTTGATGACCAACGAGGCTAAAATGAGTAAACTCACTTCAAAATCCCCAGATTGTGTTTGCGTTCTTGCCCTAGTATAGCTCTTGTTGCTTGTGGTTGATTTATCCAACAAACTCCCCAAAGCCAATCCAATAATCGCTCCAATTGGTCCACCAAAAGACCAACCCACAGAAGCTCCAATCCATTTTGCAAAACTCATACTATATGTTCAATATTAAAGCATCAAACCTACGGAATTAAGTTTATTATTTTAAATTGAATTTAACATTTATAACGTTCAATAGCTCCACAATTTGAAACACAATTGTTTATCTTTGTGCCTAATTATTAAAATAAACTTATGTACCCAGCTGAATTAGTAAAACCAATGCGTGAACACCTTACGCAAGTAGGATTTGAAGAATTATATAGCGCAGAAGCCGTGGATACGGCTTTGGCAAAACCAGGCACAACGCTTGTTGTGGTCAACTCTGTTTGTGGTTGTGCGGCCGCCAATGCACGCCCAGGTGCTATTCAAAGTTTACAAAACGATAAACGCCCAACTCAAACCGTTACTGTTTTTGCAGGTGTTGATAAAGAAGCGGTCGATAAAGCCCGTGAACATATGATTCCCTTTCCGCCAAGCTCACCTTGTATGGCATTGTTTAAAGATGGCGAATTAGTTCATATGCTTGAGCGCCACCACATTGAAGGCCGCCCTGCGGAACTTATCGCAGAAAATCTAATTAACGCCTATAACGAATATTGCTAAAAAAAAGCCCTGAAGTTCAGGGCTTTTTTTTCATCGTTTTTTTCCTTAAATAAAATTCAATAAATCCTCTATTTTGGAAAGTAGGTGAATTTTAATTTTAGAAGGTGTCAAGCTAAATTTGTTATGCTTAGCAATAAAAATAGCTTCAAAACCAAGTTTTTCGGCTTCCATAATGCGTTGTTCTACACGCTGTACAGGACGGATTTCTCCAGAAAGTCCGACCTCTCCAGCAAAGCAAAAATTGTCGGTCAGCGCATCATCATTATTTGAGGATAAAATGGCAGCAACAACAGCCAAATCAATAGCAGGATCATCTACGGTAATTCCACCCGTGATATTTAAAAAGACATCTTTGGCACCCAAACGAAATCCTGCACGCTTTTCGAGTACCGCCAACAACATATTGAGTCTTTTGGCATTAAATCCTGTGGCGCTCCGCTGTGGCGTACCATAAACCGCAGAACTCACTAGTGCCTGAACTTCAACCAACAAAGGACGCATCCCCTCCAATGTAACGGCTATAGCATTTCCAGAAAGTGAAGCGTCTTTTTTCGAAATCAAAATCTCTGATGGATTTTTGACTTCTCTCAAACCAGTGCCTTGCATTTCATAAATCCCCAACTCGTGTGTAGAACCAAATCGGTTTTTGTGCGCGCGCAAAATTCTAAATACATGGTTGCGATCGCCTTCAAATTGCAATACAGTATCCACCATATGCTCCAAAATTTTGGGCCCAGCAATGCTGCCATCCTTGGTAATATGCCCTATCAAAATTACTGGAGTAGCCGTTTCTTTAGCAAATTTCATCAATTCAGTAGTACACTGCTTAATTTGCGAAACACTTCCAGCCGAAGCTTCTAGAAAATCGCTCTGAAGGGTTTGAATGGAATCGATGACAAGAATGTCGGGGGCTAAGGCTTCAATTTGTCTAAAGATATGTTGTGTTTTGGTCTCTGTTAAAATATAGCATTGTTCGCTACTGGAGTGAATCCGTTCTGCACGAAGTTTGATTTGTTTTTGACTTTCTTCGCCGGAGACATATAATGTTTTGTAGGGTAGTTTTAAAGACAATTGTAGCATAAGTGTGCTTTTCCCTATGCCCGGTTCGCCCCCCAAAAGAATGAGCGATCCCGGAACAATACCTCCGCCCAAAACTCTATTCAATTCATCGTCTGTGGTGTTCAATCTTGGGGTCTTTGTGGTGTCTATTTCAGCGATTTTCAAAGGTTTAGAGACGCGTTCTTTTGCAGAAGAATTGGTGGTTTTCCAAGTGCCTTTATCCGGTTTTTGGACGAGTTCTTCAACAATCGTATTCCACGATTTGCATGAGGTGCATTGCCCTTGCCATTTGGCAAATTGAGCACCACAACTTTGACAAAAAAATGTTGTTTTAAGTTTCGCCATTAGTATCCATATTCAGCTTTTAAACGCTCGGCACGATCCAATAAATCATCTTTTGTGATGCCGTCAATTTCTAGATAAATATACGCTTCTTGATAAGCTTGAATTGCCCTTCTAGGGTTGTCTGTTGCTTCATAAAAACGGCCCATGTAGTAGTTGTTTAACAATGTGTCTGGGTAAGCATCTCGTGCTAGTTTTGCTAAATCCTTATAATAGTCAAACATTTCATTTTTGTTGATGGCTGCAGCTATGGCTCGGAAATCGTTGAGCAAAATTTGTTTTTCAATTCCAAAAAGCTGTTCAATTGTATCATATTTTTCTATTAAGTAATCGACGGGCGATGTTTCTAAGGGTAGAATATTGTTTTTGTATTCTTTACGCGAAATTGGCTGATATACCAAAAAAACATGCTGCAAGGCTTTTGGAATAGCTCTATTGGCTAGATTATAATGATTGGCGCCTTCAAAATTATCAAACGCATAAAATAAATGCTCTGATTCTATGGCTTCTATTTTGGTGTTGAGTTCTAAAATTTCTTTACGGTTGTCTCGAAAATCTTCCGTTGCTGTTGCCATATAAAAAAACAAAGGTGTTTTCATATCGCTTAAAAAAGCAGTCAAATTATCTGTCATATAAGGAGATAAACTAGGGCTTAATGCGATATACGCTTGAAAAACCGGCTTGTTTTTGAAAGCGAAAAATTGAATATAATTTGCAGATTCACCATGGCCCACAGCAACCTTAAAATCATTCACTCGGTAGTTGTCCTTTAAAAAAGGAATGAGTTCATCGCTGATAAATTCAAAAAATTGAGCGCCAGAATTTATGGGAAAAAAAGTATTGTCTGAAACAAATAAATCGTCTGCTCTTGTTTTATTTTGATTTACTCCAACAACTATAGCTTCTGGCATATCGTCCCAATAGGCCACATAATCGGAATTCCCGGCCACAACTTCAAAAAGATAATCACCATCTAAGGTTAGAATTAGTGGATAGAATGTTTCTTGGTTTTCTTCATAATCTCTTGGCAATTGAATTTTCAATTCACGATCCCCTAAAGTTTCGGTTTCGATTAACTCATATTGTGTTTGAGCCCATAAAATTGTTGTGCAAAACATTGCAAATAAGGTTAGGCGTTTCATCAAATTGGTTATTGGTTTGAAACCCACAAGTTAAGTAAATAACTAAAAAAAAGAAAGGAATGTATAGAATGTTTGGTCTATAGCTTTGGATAAATTTTATTGTAGATAGGCAAGGAAATAAGCGACAATCCACCCAAAATGATAATCATTAGTGTTTGTGATGTCCACATGATCCAACCAAAGGCAAGACTTGGGGCTTGTGCCACATTGAATATTGAAAATGCGGCGTAAACAGCCAAAGGATATGACCCTATTCCGCCATTGGTGGCAGCGATGCTAAAACTGGCCGCAATAAATCCAATTAAAATGGCGGAAAACGGGAGCTCTGAGGTGGCATCTATAGAAAATGAGGTGACGTAAAACATCAAAACATACATACCCCAGATAAAAACTGTGTGTGCAATAAATGTCCACTTTTTTTTCATTTTAAAAATACTCAAAATTCCTTCTAAGAACCCTTTGAATAAAGTTTTTAGTTTATTTATGAGAGGGTGTGTTCCTTTTTTAAATACCAAATAGATGAAAAAGGCCACAATAATAAATCCTACCAATATCCACCATTGCTTTTTAAAATTTAAATCGTCAAAGAAAAAATTATATATAACGTCAAATTCCATAAGAAAAGTAATCCCTATGATGATGAGCATAACCAAAGTGTCTGCAATGCGCTCGGCGACAATTGTCCCAAATCCTTTTTCGAAAGGCACACCATCATAATTTGTAAGAATTGTAGCTCTTGATACTTCTCCTGCCCTAGGAATGGTATAATTGATCAAGTAGGCCGCAAAAACAGCCATGACACTGTTGGGCAAACGGAATGTATACCCCATAGGTTCAATCATAAACTTCCAACGGTATGCTCTTGAAATATGGCTCAAAAAGCCAAAAAAAACACCAAGTCCAATCCAAAGGTAATTGGCATTTTTGAAATAATTTGCAAGTGTACTGAGCGGAACTTTTTGTAATGAATACCATACCAAAACACCCCCTAATAATAGTGGTAAAACAATTTTTAGGGTTGCTTTCAGCGCGTTGTTCAATACAATTATTTTAAAAGGTTTGTCGCTTCATCTGGAAACACCAAAGCGGGTTTAAATACCTTGGCGTCCTCTAAACTCATTGTGGCATAGGTGATTAAAATCAAAACATCGCCAATGTTTACTTTATGAGCTGCAGCACCATTGAGCGTGATTTCGCCTGAATTTCTTGGTCCTGGAATAACGTAAGTTTCCAAACGTTCGCCATTATTGTTATTGACCACTTGAATTTTTTCTCCTTGAATAATATTGGCGGCATCCATCAAGTCTTCATCGATAGTGATACTACCAATATAATTTAAATCTGCGCCAGTAACTTTGACGCGGTGGATTTTTGATTTAACAACGTGTATTTGCATGGTGCAAAGGTAATTAATTTAGTGCGATATTATCAATCAATCGAACATCGCGAATATAGGCCGCAATAAAAGCACGATACTTTGTATTGGGTTTTATTGTACAAGCAGAAATGAGTGTTTCTGCATCTGAAATTTCAAAATACTCTAAGGACAATTGAGGGTCATTTTTAAATTGATGATTTACCCATTCATTTATTTGCGTGGCATTTTCTGTGCCAAACTTCTCTTTTACCGATTGTAAAACGCTGTAGATTTTTGCAGCATCATTTTGCTCATCATTAGTCAACCGTGCATTTCTGGAGCTTAACGCTAGACCATTTTGAGCTCTTGCAATGGGACAACCGACAATTTGAACTGGAGATTTTATGAGTTGCACCAATTTCTTTAGAATAGCTAACTGCTGAAAATCTTTTTCTCCAAAATATGCAAAATGGGGTTGAACAATTTCAAATAAACGCTGAACCACTGTCCCCACACCATCAAAATGACCCGATCTAAATTTGCCTTCCATTTGATGGGCTAATGCGCCAAAATCGAATGTTTTTTTAAAAACAGAATCTTCGTAGATATCATCAACTTCTGGAGTGTAAACTAAAATCTTAGATGTATTTAAAGCTTTTAATGTGTCCAAATCCTGCACCAAAGTTCTTGGATATTTTGCCAAATCTAACGCATTATTGAATTGAGTTGGATTTACAAAAACACTTACCACTACCACATCGTTTTCAAGCAAAGCCTTTTGAATTAAGGACAAATGTCCCTCATGCAAAGCACCCATTGTAGGCACAAATCCTACACTAGAATTAGCTTCACGCCGTAGTGCTAATGCTTTTTGTAATGCTTGATGCGTTGTAAAAACTTCCATGCTTTAAAAAATTAACCGCCTGCAAACTTAAGCTATTAGCAGTAATCTGCATAAAATTTTGTATTTTTGCATGATTTTTGTTGATAACCGACTAAGTAGCTGAATTTATGAAAGACAAGAGAATATTGTACGTATCATCCGAAGTAATCCCCTATTTACCCCAAACTGAGATTTCTTCGATGTCCTTTGAGGCCCCAAAGATGGTTAATAAACAAGGGGGACAAATACGTATATTCATGCCACGCTATGGCAATATCAACGAACGTCGTCACCAACTGCATGAGGTAATTCGCCTTTCGGGGATCAATCTTGTTGTGAACGATTTGGATATGCCACTCATCATCAAAGTGGCGTCTATTCCCAAGGAACGAATTCAAGTCTATTTTATCGATAATGAAGATTATTTCAAAAGGAAAGCAACGCTTAAAGACGAGGATGGAAAATTGTTTGAAGACAATGATGAACGTGCGATTTTCTTTGCTAAAGGGGTGATTGAAACCGTTAAAAAACTCAATTGGGCACCAGATATTATTCACGTTCACGGATGGATGGCATCGCTATTGCCTTTGTACCTTAAAGAATATTACAAAGACGAACCGCTTTTTAATGAAAGTAAAATAGTAACCTCAGTTTATGGGCAAAGCTTCGACGAACAACTGAATAGTCAGTTAATTGATAAGGTCAAATTTGATGAAATCGAAGAGGGCCATCTTCAAAACTTAACGACACCGAATTATGTCAACCTCATGAAAACAGCGATTGATTTTTCGGATGGATTGATAAAAGGTTCAAAAGAGCTTCCTGATGAATTAGAACACTACATCAATGATTTAGAAAAACCTGTTTTAGACTATCAGTATCCCGAGGAATTTGCAGAAGCATATACAGAATTTTACACCACTCAAATTTTAAGTTAGCCCCCAAATATTTTCTTATGAAACAAATGAAACGTAATTTCTCAAAATTATTTGTCCTTGGTTTGATTTTTTCTCTTTTTAACGCTTGTGAAAAAGAGTTTTCTGAAATTGGAACTGGGATTATTGGCAACCCAAACATTGAAATAAAATTTCAAAGTTACCCAGTAAAAACCTACAACAAACGCATTACCCCTTTTGAGTCTAATGGACTGCCTAAAAATGTATTGGGCTACCACAAGGACCCTGTTTTTGGGAATACAGCAGCACATTTTTTGGCACAACTAACACCAAAAAACTACAACGTCGATTTTGGCGATAGCCCTGAATTAGACTCTGTAGTTTTGACCATTCCTTACACAAGTAGAAAAATCGATGAAGAATATACCATCGATTCATTATATGGTGAAGATGCCGTGAAACTATCCATATTTAAAAACAATTTTTTTCTTCGTGACTTTGACCCCAACAGTGATTTAGATCAAAATCAAAGTTATTTCTCAGACGGAAGTCTTTCTAGTTCTGAACAACTCAACGCTGCTGAGCTTGAAGGACAACTGTTGTACACAACCTCTTATTTTCTGCCCAGCAATGAGGAAATTACACTTACCGCTTTGAATAGCGAAGGTGAAAGTGAAACCACTGCAACGTTAACACCAAGTCTGCGCGTAAAACTTCAAGATATAAGTTTACCCGCAAATTTTTGGGAAGATTTAATTATAGCAAAAGAAGGTAGCGAAGAACTCTCCAACAGTAACAATTTTTACGATTACTTTAGAGGACTTTATTTTAAAGTCGAAGCTTTAGATCCAAATAAAGGACATTTAATTCAACTAGATTTTGCCTCATCTAATGCACATGTGAAACTTCATTATAAGTACGAAGTTACTTCGTCGACAACTGGAGAAACAGACGAAAGACAAGGCAGCTATGATATGGGATTCAACGGAGCACGTATCAATATTTTTGAAAACGATTTTGAACCCACGATTCTACAGGAAATAACAAACGCCAATGAGCAAGATGGTGATGAACGTTTGTACCTCAAGGGTGGTGAGGGTTCTATGGCCATTGTCGAACTGTTTGCAGAAGATGAATCAGGGAATGATTTTAATGATTTTATAACAGATTTTAAAGAAACGGATGGCGAAGAAACAACCATCAAGCGCTTAGTGAATGAAGCTTATGTAGAGTTTTACGTCGATGAATCAGCCACAGGAGCAGATGCCGATCATCCCAATCGTGTGTTTGTTTATGATTTAAACAACAACATTCCGCTTTATGATTATTTTTTAGACTCCTCTGTCAATACAGCAACATCCGACTCAAAGTTTTCTCACCTTGTCCCCATAAGCACCGAAACGGATGATCAAGGAGTTGAACATAAAAAATACAAAGTTCGTCTTACGGGACACCTAAATAATATCGTTACAAAAGATTCTACAAATGTAAAAATTGGTCTTTTGGTCTCCTCAAATGTAGGTGCTGTAGACATGAAAAAACTGCTGCAATATGATGATACTGTAGAAGTCATCCCTTCTGGAACAATTCTCTCCCCAAAAAGTGTTATTGTACACGGCAGCAATTCCAGTGATGAATTGAAAAAAGTAAAACTAAAGGTATATTACACCGAACCAAACAACTAAAGACGCATGTGCGGAATTGTAGGATATATTGGTCATCGAGACGCCCACTCCATTATCACAAAAGGACTTCAACGTCTAGAATATAGAGGATACGATAGTGCTGGAATTGCCCTTTTTGATGGAAAAAATGTCAAAGTCACAAAAACCAAAGGCAAAGTAAGCGACCTCCAAGAAAAAATTAATTCCGAACAAAATACTTTAGGTAAAATTGGTATAGGTCATACCCGATGGGCTACGCACGGTGTACCAAGCGATCTCAACTCTCACCCACATTATTCAAACTCTGGCGATTTAGTAATCATCCACAATGGAATCATTGAAAACTATGCGTCTATAAAAAAGGAATTGATTAATAGAGGATATACATTTCAATCCGAAACCGATACAGAAGTTTTGGTCAACCTTATCGAGGATGTTCAAAAAAACGGAAACTACAAGTTAGGGAAAGCGGTTCAAATTGCACTAAATCAAGTTATTGGCGCCTATGCTATTGCTGTTTTTGACGTGAAAAAACCCAATGAAATTATTGCTGCACGACTCGGAAGTCCCTTGGCTGTAGGGGTTGGCGATGGAGAGTTTTTTATTGCGAGTGACGCTTCACCATTCATTGAATATACCAACAATGCTATTTATTTGGAAGACGAAGAAATGGCTATTATTCGATTACATAAAGAAACCAAAGTTCGAAACATAAAAAATGATCGGCTTGTAAGTCCCTATGTTCAAGAATTAAAATTGAATATAGAGCAAATTGAAAAAGGAGGGTACGAGCACTTTATGCTCAAAGAGATTTTTGAGCAGCCAAACGCTATAAAAGACACCTACAGAGGACGATTGATTGTCAATAAGGGCATCATCAAAATGTCTGGTGTTGAAGATAATTTAGAAAAATTCCTCAATGCTCAAAAAATAACGATTGTTGCTTGTGGCACTTCTTGGCATGCAGGATTGGTTGCAGAATATATTTTTGAAGATTTGGCGCGTATCCCTGTTGAGGTAGAATATGCTTCAGAATTCAGATACAGAAATCCTGTCATCTCCAACAAAGATGTTGTCATCGCTATTTCCCAATCTGGAGAAACTGCAGATACTCTAGCGGCCATCAAATTAGCTAAAGAAAAAGGTGCATTTGTGTTTGGTATTTGCAATGTGGTAGGGTCATCCATTTCTAGAGAAACCCATGCAGGTGCGTACACGCACGCAGGTCCAGAAATTGGTGTAGCATCCACCAAAGCATTCACCACACAAATCACCCTATTAACACTTATTGCGCTTAGGCTGGCAAAAGCCAAAGGATCTGTTTCAAATTCAGATTACAAACGTTATTTGGTAGAATTAGAAACCATTCCATCAAAAGTTGAAGAGGTGCTTAAGTCTGATGAATTAAGCAAACAAATAGCAGAAATTTATAAAGATGTCCCTAACTTTTTGTATTTGGGAAGAGGGTTTAACTTCCCTGTTGCTTTGGAGGGTGCGCTCAAGCTAAAAGAAATTTCGTACATCCATGCTGAAGGGTATCCAGCTGCAGAAATGAAACACGGGCCTATTGCGCTCATTGACGAAAATATGCCTATTGTGGTCATCGCCACAAAATATGGCCATTACGAAAAAATTGTAAGTAACATTCAAGAGATAAAATCAAGAAAAGGGAAAATAATAGGCATTGTAACCAAAGGCGACACACAAGTAAAATTACTTGCAGACCACATCATTGAAATTCCTGAAACTTCAGAGCTTTTGTCGCCATTACTTACAACTATTCCGCTACAATTACTCTCTTATTATATAGCCGTCTTATTGGACAAAAACGTGGATCAACCAAGAAATCTAGCGAAATCGGTTACGGTGGAGTAATTTGTACTAATCCTCTTAAAATCAATACACTACGTCGCCTAAAAATTATAGTTTTGGTATTTTATCGTGTTATTTATTGGTAAATTGGTAAAATTTATCAATAATTTTAATATCTTTATTAATTAAATAACAAGCAAACCAAAATTTATAACTAATGAAAACTATTTTAAAGATTTTTATTTTACTCTTTGGTGTAGTTTCTTTTGCACAAACAACTGTAACAGGAACCATCAATGACGAAAGCGGATTACCACTGCCTGGAGCAAATATTATTGTCGTAGGCACATCATCTGGAGCCATTTCAGATTTTGACGGAAAATTCTCTCTAACTGTAAGCCAAAACCCACCATTTACGGTACAAGTAAGTAGTGTAGGTTTTGAAACTGCTACGCAAGACATTACAACAAACAACCAAGACATCACAGTGGCCTTAAATGAAGGAAGTGTGTTAGACGAAGTCGTTATTTCTGCGTCGAGAACTCCTGAACGTATTTTTGAATCGCCTGTAACTGTAGAACGTTTTGGAATTAAAGAAATTAAAAATACGGCCTCTGCTGATTTTTACGGTGGTCTCGAAAACTTAAAAGGTGTTGATGTCAACACCAACAGTTTGACCTTCCAATCCATCAACACAAGAGGTTTTGCAACATTTGCAAACACGCGTTTTATGCAACTTGTGGATGGAATGGACAACTCAACGCCAGCACTTAACTTCCCTATTGGAAACTTAGTCGGTATGATAGAGCCAGACGTACAAAGCGTGGAACTTCTCCCAGGTGCATCATCTGCACTTTATGGAGCAAATGCCTTTAATGGTATTTTGTTTATGCGCAGTAAAAATCCTTTTGACCACGAAGGTATAGGAGTGAGCATCAAGCGTGGGGTGACTACACAAGATGCTGCAGGGGCTAATCCCTACACAGATTTTGGCATTAGAATGGCACACAAATTCAATGATAAGTTTGCGGCTAAAGTTAATTTTGGTTACTTAAAAGGAACGGATTGGGCCGCTACAAGCGAAGTCGATAGTGACATGGTTGGAGGAACCAGAGCCACAAACCCTAACTACAACGGAATCAACGTATATGGGGATGAGGTAGCTACCAACATCAAACAAGTTGGTGTAGCTTTAGAAGGTTTGGGGTTACTCCCATCCGGAGCAAGTACACTACTTCCTGACGTAAGCGTCAGTAGAACAGGGTACAATGAAAGACACCTCACGAACTACAATGCAGAAAGCATCAAAGCGGACTGGGGATTGTATTACCGCCCATTTGAAAACGATTTTGAAATTTCATATGTAGGAAAAGTAGGTACTGGTAACACCATTTATCAAGGCACCAACCGCTACAACATCAAAAACTTCTTTCAACAACAACACAAATTAGAAGTCCGCAACGACAACTTTTTTGCACGTGGCTATGTTGTGAGTGATGATGCTGGAGACTCCTATGATATGGTCTTTACGGGAATAAACATCAACAGAGCATGGAAAGATGATTTGTCGTGGTTTGGCGAATATGCCGGAACTTATGTGCTCGAAACATTAGGAGGTGCAACGAACGACCAAGCGCACGCTACGGCGAGAGCTGTTGCAGATACTGGGATGTATATGCCTGGAACTCCAGAATATGAAGCAGCGTTCAATAGAAGTGTAAGCGACCCCGATTTAAGTACGGGATCTAAATTCCAAGACGCTTCAAAATATTACCATGGTGATTTTAACTACAACTTTAGCCATCTCATCGATGTTGCTGATATTCAAGTTGGTGGTTCTTACAGACAATACAGTTTAAATTCTTCTGGAACAATTTATACGGACTACGATGGTGCTATTGACTATTCTGAATATGGGGTATACACTCAAGTTCAAAAAGAATTGGAACTTTCTTCAGAATTAGAATTAAAACTCACAGGTTCTGTACGTTATGACAAGTCCGAATTTTTTGATGGTTTTTATTCGCCACGTTTCTCTGCTGGTTTAACTATAAACAAAGACCACAACATCAGAGCGTCTATACAAACAGGATTTAGAAATCCTACCACACAAGACTTATTTATTGGTTTAGATGCTGGACGCGCAATACTTGTAGGATCGGCGCCTGATAACTTGGATCGATATTCAAGAAATTATGGAATTTCTGCTTCTGGTCAAGCACTTGGTGTCCCAGGAACTGTAACACAAACTGGAGCTGCTGCATATAATAATTCATTCACATTAAGCTCAGTTGGGGCGCTTTCTGTAACAGGAAACCCAGCTGTACTTGAAGTAGCAAATCCAGAGCTTGTAAAACCTGAACAAGTAACATCAATAGAAGTGGGGTACCGTGGTAAATTTGGGAAATTGATTGTAGACTTTAGTGCTTACCACAACACGTATGAAGATTTTATTTCTCAAGAAGTGGTCATAGCGCCATTCTATGGTACTGTCGGTGACAATACTTTATCTGTTGCTGCGATTGCAAATGGAGATTTTCAAGCATACAGTGCTTACACTAACTCCAAAGCACCAGTTAAATCATATGGAGCATCCTTAGGAATTTCAACAAAGGTATTTGGCGACTTTGATTTAAGCGGTAGTTATACTTATGCTAAACTCGACTTTGATCGTGATACCTATCCAGATTTTACGACAAACTTCAATACGCCAGAGCATAAGTTTAAGGCGTCCTTTGGAAATACTGAAGTGTTCGAAAACTTTGGATTTAATATTGCCTACCGCTACAGTGATGACTACTATTGGGAAGCCACCTTTGGAAACGGTGTCATACCAGAGTTCCATGTGCTTGATGCTCAGATAAATCTACAAGTCCCTAGTCTAAAGTCTACGTTCAAAGCCGGTGCAACCAACTTGTTAGGCGATGAGTACTTTACGGCCTTTGGTACTGGATTTATAGGGTCTATGTATTACTTAGGATGGACAATTAATAACTAAAAAATTAACACAATGAAAAACTTAAAATATATATTTTTCTCGTTTTTACTTCTAGGGCTTTGGTCTTGTAATGAGGTAGAAGATGTCTTAGAGGATAACGGTGTATCAACGCCAGAAGATCTCCCAGCACTAACTGCTGGATCTGCAGATTTCTCGAATTATGTAGCGATTGGAAATTCGCTTACTATTGGAGTAACTGATAATGGCGTTTTTAGAGCAACACAAATCAATTCATATCCAAATATACTTGCAGGCCAGTTTGCGTCTGTTGGTGGCGGAGATTTTGTACAAGCGATGACTGCTGATAATTTTGGCGGTTTATCTTTAGGCCCTGATAATGGTGTTCCAATAACACAAGGTGGAACTAGAATTTTTGACCCTAGATTAGTGTTTAATGGCTCTGGTCCCGCAGGATTAGAAAGCGTCATTGGGCCTGTAACAGTTGGCACCAATTTGTTAGACAACCCAACTGGTCCGTTTAACAACTTAGGGGTTCCTGGTGCAAGAAGTTTTCATTTACGCGCTAATGGATATGGAAGTTTAGCTAACCTTGCTTTAGGGTTGGCCAACCCATATGCCGTCCGATTAACAGGATCAACACCTAATGCGTCAATAATGGAATTGGCTCTAGCACAATCGCCCACATTTGTGAGTTTATGGATAGGGGCCAACGATGTATTAAGCTATGCAACTTCAGGTGGGTCTAACGGAGCACTAACACCACAGGCAACTTTTGATGCATCAATGGATGCTATAGCTGGTGATCTTTCAACAATTAATGCTCAAGGCGTGATGGCTAATATCCCCTACGTGACTGATATTCCATTCTTTACTACTGTGCCATATAACCCACTAGACCCCTCAAACCCCGACCTAGCTAATCAAATACCACTTTTAAACACAATCTATGGTGCTATCAACAATGTATACGACTACTTAGGGGCAACAACTGGGCAAGATTTTTCTGAAAGAAAAATTTCATTCTCTCTTGAGGAAACAAATGCTGTTGTAATAAAAGACGAAAGCTTAGTTGATTTGTCTGCACAAATTACAGCGGTATTAGCCGCAAATCCAGACTTTCCAGCATTCATTGCTCAATTTGGCTTACCGGCAGCAGCGGCACCGCTAGTTGCAGGATTGCTCGGAAATACCTATGGACAAGCTAGACAGGCTACAGAGGAAGATTTGGTTGTGTTACTAGCTGCTGGGGTTATTGCGACAGTTGATACTGATAATGTTGCAACTTTAATGAGTCAGGGGCTATCCCAAGAGTTGGCTGGTCAGTTTTCAGCAATGGGTGTTACATTACCGCTCTCTGACAATTGGGTTCTAACAAAAACAGAAGTTGATGAAGTCAAAGATGCTACAGATTTGATTAATACAAAAATTTCAACAATGGCCACTGAATTAGGGTATGCTCACTTTGACGCTAACGATATGTTCCAACAAATTTTCAATGGAGACGTTACTTATAATGGCTTTAGCCCAAATGCAAGTTTGGTCTTTGGTGGAATGATTAGTTTGGATGGTGTTCACCCAACATCAAGAGGGTATGCGGTAATCGCTAACGAATTCATGAAAGCTATTGACGAAACCTATGGCTCAAATTTTGAAGCCTCAGGAAACTTGGTTGATATAGGAGATTACCCAACAAATTATTCTCCACTATTGCAATAAAAAACAATAACAAATCAATTTAAAAAAACCCAGACATTTGCTCTGGGTTTTTTAATTATATTCTCTATCTTTGCAGCGCAAAAACCACAGGTTTTTAAACATAATTTTAGCTAAAAATAAAACGCATAGAAGTAATGTCAAAAGTTACAGGTAAAGTTTCTCAAATTGTAGGCCCAGTTATTGATGTAGAATTTGATTCTGGAGCAGACCTTCCAAAAATTTATGATTCCTTAGAAATCAATCGCCCAGACGGTTCAACACTCGTACTCGAAGTTCAATCACACATTGGTGAAAACGCTGTACGTACCATTGCCATGGACTCTTCCGATGGATTAAGCCGTGGTACCGAAGTCAATGCTACTGGAGCACCGATTCAAGTGCCGATTGGGGATGACGTATATGGTAGATTGTTTAATGTGATTGGAGATGCTATCGATGGTCTAGGAAACTTACCAAAAGCTGGAAAAGACGGATTACCAATCCACAGAGAAGCGCCAAAATTTGAAGACCTTTCAACGTCTACTGAAGTTCTTTTTACAGGAATAAAAGTTATTGATCTTATTGAACCTTATGCTAAAGGAGGGAAAATTGGACTCTTTGGAGGTGCAGGTGTAGGTAAAACCGTTTTGATTCAAGAATTAATTAACAACATTGCCAAAGGCCACGGTGGACTTTCAGTATTTGCCGGTGTTGGAGAACGTACGCGTGAAGGAAACGATTTGCTTCGTGAAATGTTGGAGTCAGGGATTATAAAGTACGGCGATGACTTTATGCACTCTATGGAAGACGGTGGATGGGACTTGAAAAAAGTCGACAAAGCCGCCATGAAAGAATCCAAAGCAACTTTTGTTTTTGGTCAAATGAATGAGCCTCCAGGAGCACGTGCACGTGTTGCACTTTCTGGACTTACTATTGCAGAATATTTCCGTGATGGCGCAGGCGATGGACAAGGAAAAGATGTACTGTTCTTCGTCGATAACATTTTCCGATTTACACAAGCAGGTTCTGAGGTATCAGCCCTTCTTGGACGTATGCCTTCTGCGGTGGGATACCAACCAACACTTGCCACAGAAATGGGGGCGATGCAAGAACGTATTACCTCAACAAAGAAAGGATCTATTACTTCGGTTCAAGCGGTTTATGTGCCTGCGGATGACCTTACAGATCCAGCACCAGCAACAACATTTGCCCACTTGGACGCTACAACGGTATTGTCACGTAAAATTGCAGAGCTTGGTATCTATCCAGCCGTGGATCCTTTAGATTCAACCTCTAGAATTTTGACTGCGGACATCCTCGGGGATGAACACTACGATTGTGCACAACGCGTAAAAGAGTTATTACAACGCTACAAAGAACTACAAGATATTATTGCTATTCTTGGAATGGAAGAACTTTCTGAAGAAGATAAACTTGCCGTAGGACGTGCACGTCGTGTACAACGTTTCTTATCTCAACCCTTCCACGTTGCAGAGCAATTTACAGGAATTCCAGGGGTTTTGGTAGACATCAAAGAAACCATCAAAGGGTTCAACATGATTATGGATGGTGAGTTAGATCACTTACCAGAAGCAGCTTTCAACCTTAAAGGAACAATTGAAGAAGCTATTGAAGCAGGTGAAAAAATGTTGGCTGAAGCGTAAAACTAGTGGAGGGTTATGACGACCTCAAAGTTAAAACTTTGAAAAGCTCAATACTCGCTACTCATTACTAATTAAATATGTATTTAGAAATTGTATCTCCAGAAACAACCCTTTTTAAAGGCGAGGTCGATAGCGTATCTGTCCCAGGAGTTAATGGGGATTTTGAAATGTTGAATAATCACGCCCCAATTGTTTCTATACTGAAAGAGGGGTTTGTAAAAATAAGTGGCAACATTACTATTGATGAAGAAAATGCTTCTAAATTTGAGCATAAAGATAAAGGGTTTTGGCTCGCTATCAACTCAGGAACGATTGAAATGAATGCCAATAAAATTATTGTCTTAGCCGATTAATTAAAATCCAAAAAATACACAACCCTAAAGCATTTGTTTTAGGGTTTTTTTGTGCCGAAAAATTACTGCCCTGTAAATTTTGCTTTGCGTTTTTCTAAAAACGCCGATGTCCCCTCTTTGAAATCCTCAGTACCAAAACACTTTGCAAACTCTGAAATTTCTACATCATATCCACAAGTGCCTTCTTCAAAATTAGCATTAACAGCTTTTATGGCCGCAGAAATAGCGAGTGGACCGTTTTGTTTTATTTTTTCAGCCAATGAAAAACAATACGGCAATAATTCTTCTTGAGGTTGTGTTGCATTAACGAGCCCCCATTGTTCTGCTTTGGATGCATCAATCATTTGAGCCGTCATAATCATTTCTAATGCACGCCCCTTGCCCGTCAATTTTGCCAAACGCTGAGTTCCACCATATCCTGGAATGACACCCAAACTCACTTCGGGTAAACCCATACGTGCATTGTCGCTTGCAACTCTAAAATGTGTGGCCATGGCCAATTCCAATCCGCCACCAAGAGCAAAACCGTTGATTGCTGCAATAACTGGAGTTGACAAATTTTCGATAAAATCAAATAGCATCTTCTGGCCTTCGCGAGACAATTGGGCTGCTTGTTGCACATCAAAATCAGAAAACTCACTAATGTCTGCACCCGCCACAAAAGCTTTGTCTCCACTGCCTGTAATGATGATAACTCTTATGTCATGGGCTGCATCCAAATCTTTTATGGAATGGTGAAGTTCCAATATGGTATCTTTGTTTAAGGCATTGAGTTTTTTAGGGCGATTAATGGTGATGACCCCCACTCCGTTTTCAATCTGTATAATAAGGTTGTTGAACTGCATAAGTTTATTGTTTTTTTGGAAAAGAAACACTAAAAATAGTTCCTTTGCCCAAAGTAGTTTTATAGGTAATTTCTCCTTTGTAAGCTTCAATAATATTTTTTATCATTGGCAACCCAAGGCCCATTCCACTGGATTTGGTTGTAAATTTTGGCTCAAAGATTTTTTCTCCAATGGCGTCCTCTATCCCACTCCCATTGTCTTTGACTTTAATATAAATACGCTGCGCTTGGTCTGATAATTCAACTTCAATATTAGGGGTTCTATCCTCTGGTATAGCTTGAATGGCATTTTTGACCAAGTTGGTCACGATACGGTTCAGCTGATCTCTATCAAAGTCTGCCTCTATATGTGTTGTACTACTCAAAAATTTTATGGCGGAATCTGGGAATATATCAAGAGCATGTTCGACAACCTCAACAACGTTTAAACGTTCTATGTGTTGAGTAGGCATTTTTGCAAAACTCGAAAAGGCCTCTGCAATTTTACTCATGGTATCTATTTGCTGAATCAACGTTTTGCTGTATTCATCAACTTTTTTGAGAATATCTTTGTCATTTGGGTCGAATTTACGCTGAAAACTTTGTACGCTCAGCCGCATGGGCGTCAAAGGGTTTTTGACTTCATGAGCAACCTGTTTTGCCATTTCTCTCCACGCTTGTTCACGTTCGGTTGACGCTAATTTTTGAGCACTTTCTTCCAAGGCATCAATCATGTTGTTGTAAGACTCCACAAGGGATTTAATTTCTGTTGTAGCACCTTCTAAAGCAATTTTTTTGTTGCGCTTTTCAAAACGTGTTTGGTACATTTTATCACTAATTGCTTTTAAAGATTTAGTAATGAATTTAGACATAAAGTACGCAAAAGCAATAGCAACTAACATCATGATGATGTACGCATAACCAAGACGAATTAGAAATTCTTTTAACTCTCCAGAATTCAATGAATCATCATCAAAATAGGGAACATTTAAAATCCCTAATGGTTTTGAAAATGGGTCATTTAAAATCAAATAGGAGGATC
The DNA here is from genome assembly GCA_038138145.1 of Formosa sp. Taxonomy (GTDB): domain Bacteria; phylum Bacteroidota; class Bacteroidia; order Flavobacteriales; family Flavobacteriaceae; genus UBA3537. Next base: position 160,296 of record JAYQDD010000004.1, on the reverse strand, counting down.
TATAGTTGCCGTCTAAAAGTTTGTTTCTCTCCACAAACCGCTTTGAAGACATTTGGTTCAATGTATCTAGGATGTACAATGGAAGTTGTTCCGGAACAGGATCATTTTTTAAACTTGGTTTAGACGATTTTATTAACTGTCCATCTAAGTCATAAAGATTAAACGCAACATTTTGGATATTTGCAATTTCATATATTTTGTCTTTAAAGATGAGTTGCAAATTTTCGGTTTTAATTTCCCAGCTGGACTCTTTTAAAACATAGTCAATACTGGAAATGAGTTGTGCCTCTTTACGCTCTAATCGCTTGCGGTGATAATCTTGAGATTGTTCATTGTATTGATATACGGTAACAGCAGCAATCAAAATCGAGGCCAGCACCACCAAAAGGATCATATAGAAAAAGATTCTTGAACTTAATGACAGACTGCGTTTTGCCATACGAAATAACTTTTTTTATAAATATATGAAAAATGAAGGATTCCTATAGCTACTTAGCGCGTGTCCTTTTGTAAAGACGAATCCCTAACATCAAAACTACGGCAAGACCAATAAGTCCTAAAAGTCCATAGACCATGTCCAATGTGTTTTTTAAAATGACCAAAAAAACTATGGCAAATAAAAGCAATGTTGCACCTTCGTTCCATATGCGCATAAAATTTGAAGAATACTTAATTTCATCGCGTTGGAATGCTTTAAAGATCATGTGGGTTTTGAGGTGGTACGCAATAAGTAATACTACAAAAGCAATTTTGGCATGCATCCATGGTTGTTCTACCCAATAGGGTGCCAAATGCAAAAGCCAAAGTGCAAAAAAAGTTGCCAAAATCGCCGATGGCCAAGTGATAATATACCATAACCTTTTGCTCATAAGCTTCAACTGTTCAGAGAGAATTTTTTGTTCTGAAGCGGTTTTTTGAGTGGCTTCTATATGATAAATAAACAGGCGTGGAATGTAAAATAATCCTGCAAACCAAGTGATTACAAAAATCAAATGCAGTGCTTTAATGTAGTTGTAATATTCCATTAGGATGCTATTAAATTTTGTTTGATTTCATTCCTTAAAAAATAAGCTGTCATGAGCGTTGATAATACATCGGATGCAGGAAATGCCATCCAAACTCCGAGTTCTCCATACCATAAAGGTAATATAAAAATTAAAGGTATAAAGAAAAATGCTTGACGCGAAAGCGTAAGTAATAATGCTGGGGTGGCTTTTCCAACCGCTTGAAAGTAGGCCGCACCTATAAGCTGAATGGCAACAATTGGCGTTGCTGCAAATACCCAACGCATGGCACTTGGTGTTTTTTGCAAGACTAAACTATCTGTTGTAAACATCTTTGTGATAAGATCAGGAAATCCAATCAAAGCCAAAAAAACTAAAGTTGCCAGAACCATTGAATATCGAATTGCAATATTGATGGTTTGCCGCACACGTTCATAATTTTTGGCCCCATAGTTATACCCCGCTATGGGAATAAATCCTTGTGTGATCCCAAATATGGGGAATAAAGCAAACATGAGCATTCTTGATACAATAGCATAAGCTGTGACTGAAGTTTCACCACCAAAATCAAAGAGAATATTATTCATCAGTAAATAGGTCACACTCACTACTGCTTGACGCGATAGAGTCACCAATCCTAAACTGCTGATTTCAGAAACGATTACTTTTTGGAGTCTAAAATGAGACCATCCAATTTTCATCTCAGAATTTTTTGAAAAGAAAAACCAAAGAATGAATAAAAAACAAAAAGCATAAGACCCTGTGGTCGCCCAAGCAGCACCCATCATCCCTAAATCCAAAAATTTTATAAAAACAACATCGAGCACCAAATTCGTTACCGATGGAATCATCATGGCATACATGGCAAACTTAGGTTTCCCTTCTGCGCGAATCACGGTGTTCCCCATCATGGAAAGCGCCAACAATGGTACTCCATAAAGTACTATTCTGTAGTAGATTTTAGCCGGGGCGAAAATGGTCCCTTTCCCTCCAAATGTGGGGATAATTTCGTCAATAAAATACAGCCCAAAGGCAATTAGAGTAAGCGTAAGAATGAGCGTAAGTGCAATTTGATTTCCAAAAGTTGTCAACGCTTTCGGCTTTGATTTTGCGCCTAATGCTCGCGATATAATTGAGGAGCCCCCGATCCCAATAGACATTCCTAATGCGGCAATGAAAAAAGAAACAGGCAAAACGACATTAATCGCAGCAATAGCTTGAGCGCCAATCCAATGCCCCACAAAAATAGTGTCAATAAGAATATTAAGCGACATGACTAAGATCCCGATAGACGCTGGAACCGCTTGGCGTACAAGTAATTTACCTATGGGTTCTGTTCCAAAATCTGAAACTATTGGTTTGGTCATCTAACTTGTAGTTATTGTTTTTGATTCCCATTCACGAATCCATTTTACGAGCAACGAAACCCATTTTGGATCGTCATTTAAACAGGGAATTGTGGTAAAATTCTTTCCGCCAGCTTCATGAAAAATTTCTTCACCTTCCATCGCAATTTCCTCGAGAGTTTCTAAACAATCGCTTACAAATGCCGGGGTAACAATCGCCATGTTTTTGGTGCCTTCTTTACCCAAACGCTCAATCGTTCGGTCTGTGTATGGGCGCAACCACGGATCAAAACCAAGGCGCGACTGAAAAGAGGTAGAATATGTGTCTGGCGCCAATTGTAAATATTCCCCTACCAAACGCGTTACCTCAACGCACTGGTGTTTGTAACAATAAGCATGGGCTTCTGACGGTGTACTGCAACACGATTTGTCTATTTTACAATGCTTTTTTGTAACATCACTTTTGCGGATGTGACGTTCTGGAATTCCATGATATGAGAACAACAAATGTTCGTAGTCTTTGCCTTTAAGATAAGTCTTTATAGACTCCGAAAGCACTTTGATATAATCAGGGTTGTTGTAAAAAGGGGGCAAATGTTCCAAAGTCATTTTTGGAAAAAATTCTTTTTGTAATTCATTAGCCAGAACTAAAATTGTTTCTGTTGTGGCCATTGCAAATTGCGGATAGAGTGGAATGATCAAAACATCTGTAACCCCTTTGTTTTCCAGTTCTTGAAGTCCCTTTTTGATAGACATACTCCCATAGCGCATGGCCAAAGCGACTGGCAATTTAACTTGCTCTTGTACCTTCTCTCTAAGGCGTTCGGATAAAACAATCAGTGGAGACCCTTCTTCCCACCAAATCTTCTTGTAGGCCTTTGCGGAGGCTTTGGGTCTGGTGTTCAAAATAATGCCTTTGACCAGCAATGTTCTGGCCCAGCGAGGAACGTCGATCACACGTTCGTCCATAAGAAATTCTCCTAAATAGTTTTTTACATCTTTTGGGTTTGGGCTATCGGGGGAGCCTAAATTGACTAATAAAATCCCTTTCATTGTTTAGTATTGATTAATTTATGGATTGAATGTATTTTTTTGGGGTAGTCCCATATTGTTTTTTAAAGGCGGATATAAAATGACTGGCTGTGCTGTAGCCTACTTTTAGACCAACTTCATTAACGTTGTGTGCCCCTGATTCTAATAATTTTCGAGCAAATTCCATTTTGTAATCAAATAAAAAACCATAGACCGTAGTGCCATAAATTTGTTTAAATCCTTCTTTGAGTTTTTTCAAGCTGAGCTCTATTTCATTGGACAATTCTACAAGCGTAGGTGGTTCAGACATGCGCTGAATAACAATGTCTTTGGCTTTTTTTATTTTTAAAACGTTGGACTCGTCTACCAAAAAAGGGCATTGTTCTACGTTAGCATCTTCACCACGATTGAAATACAAACTCAACAATTCATACACTTTTGCTTTGCAGTACAACTCACGAAGATTGGAATTCAAATTATAATTCATTATTTGATTCAAAACAATAGCCATCGATGGCGAAATATATCCATCCTTGTAATATTTTTTAAGCTTGTTATCGTCCTTCAAAAAAGTAATGTAATTCGCTTCATGAGAAAACAATCCGTGAAATTTTTTGATAGAAATTAAAACAGATACAACCCATGTATTTGGTTGTGCAATCATATGGATAGGTAAATCGCGCTGTGGATTATACAACAACAACGAGTTTTCTTCTGATATGTCTAGTGCATAGGTATTGTTATTGAAACAAAATTGAGTCGATCCTTTAAGGCAAAAATGAAACTGAATAAAGGAGTTATCTATGGCTTTTTCCAAGACCTTCAATTCGTCTGTTTCGTTTTGAAAGGTCAGGACTATAAATCCAGATTCAATAGAAGTTTCCAAAAAAGTACCTGTAGCGATACTTTTTGAAGGAGCGTTTAACGAAGAGGAATGTTCTTTATTTAGATTCATTATAAATAAAATTTGTATTATGTGTCAATTTAAACCTGTTATTTTAAATTAAATTGCAAAAATAAGGAAATATTACAAACTAAACCCTAAACGACAAATAAAGTTCCTGTAGCGTTATTTTTTGTTTACCATAGATACTATTTTTGCGCACAAACGCAATCATTGCCCAAACAAATGAAACAGCTTAACGGCACACAAACAACTTCTTTTTATGTTATTGGCATAAGCCATAAAAAGGCAGATGCAAAATTGCGTGGAGACTTTAGTCTAAGCCCAACCAAGAAAGCGAGCTTACTCAATCAAGCAAAAGATTTGGGAATCCAAAGCATTGTGGCGACCTCTACCTGTAACAGAACTGAAATTTATGGATTTGTACACCACCCCTCCCAACTTGTCGAGCTTTTGTGCAACAATACTGTTGGAACTATTGACACTTTCAATCCAGTCTCTTACACATTAAAAGATGCTGCTGCCATTGAACACATGTTTCGCGTAGGTGCTGGACTGGACAGCCAAATTCTCGGTGACTTTGAAATCATTAGCCAACTAAAATCGAGTGCAAGAGTTTCAAAAAAATACAATCTTCTTGATGCCTACCTTGAACGGCTTATCAATTCTGTGATTCAAGCCAGTAAGCGCATCAAAACAGAAACAAAACTATCGACTGGAGCGACGTCGGTATCCTTTGCCTCAGTACAGTATATTTTAAAATCTGTAAAAGATGTTAGTTCCAAAAATATTCTTCTTTTTGGAACAGGTAAAATAGGGCGAAATACTTGCGAAAACCTCATCAAACATACCAAAAATGAGCACATTACTTTGATCAATAGAACAAGAGATCGTGCCGAAAAAATTGCTGGAAAATTTAAAGTTCTTGTCAAAGATTATACCCAACTTCCCGAAGAAATAAAAAATACGGATATCCTCATTGTAGCTACAGGTGCACAACACCCCACCATTGACAAACAAGTCATTCAAAACAAGAAACCACTTCTTATTTTGGATTTGTCTATTCCGAAAAATGTGGATGAAAACGTCAAAGAATTAAAAAACATCACCCTAACACATTTGGATGAGCTGTCAGACATTACCGACGAAAATTTAAATAAAAGAAAAGAATTTATCCCTGTTGCTGAGGCCATAATTGATGAGATTAAAAATGATTTTCTAGCGTGGTTAGACTATCGAAAATTTGCTCCCACCATCAAAGCATTGAAAGAAAAACTCAATGTGTTTGCAGAAGCAGAAATTGACACGCAACGTAAAAAATTAGACAATTTCAACAAAACACAAGCAGACTTGATCAGTGCACAGATTGTCCAAAAAATCACTAATCATTTTGCACACCACCTTAAAGAAGAGGCCAATTCGAGCAACAAAAGCTTAGAATTAATTCAAAAAATATTTCAACTCGACTCATAACTATGCCAAAAACTATTCGCATTGGAACTCGTGATAGCCAACTTGCGCTTTGGCAAGCAAAAACTGTTCAAGAACAACTTGAGCACTTGGGTCATAAAACAGAGATTATCCCTGTAAAATCAACTGGAGATTTAGTATTAAATCAACCTATATACGAGCTTGGTATCACCGGTGTTTTCACCCGAACACTCGATATTGCTCTGCTTAATGAGGAGATTGATATTGCCGTGCACTCCCTCAAAGATGTGCCCACAATACTGCCAAAAGGGGTTGTTCAAGCGGCTGTTCTGAAACGTGGAAATGTAAGAGACACCCTCGTCTTCAAAAATAATGAAGAGTTTTTAGCGCAAAAAGAGGCCGTTGTTGCTACTGGCAGCTTGAGACGAAAAGCGCAATGGCTCAACCGCTACCCAACACACACCATTGTTGGCCTAAGAGGCAATGTAAACACAAGGCTTCAAAAACTTGAAAACAACAAAAACTGGAACGGTGCCATTTTTGCTGCTGCTGGTCTTGGACGGATTGGTCTCACGCCACAGAATGCTGTAAATCTTGAATGGATGGTGCCCGCACCAGCACAAGGTGCCATTATGATCGCCTGTTTAGAATCAGAGCAAGAAACTTTGGAAATTTGTTCCGCATTAAATCATAAAGAAACTGAAATTTGCACCCATATAGAGCGTACTTTCCTAAATAAATTAGAAGGCGGTTGTAGCGCACCTATTGGTGCTTTGGCTTTTATCAAAGATGAAGAAGTTCATTTTCATGGTATCGTTTTGAGTGAAGACGGCACAAAAAAAGTAGAAGCAAAACGCAGTGCCCCATTGGGAAAACACACATCGCTAGTAGATGAATGTGTGGAATTTATTGTTGACCGAGGTGGTAAAAACTTGGTGAGTAAAAACAGCTTAAAACCACAAAAAACCAATGTCTTTTCTTCAAAAACATTAAGCGCAGGTCAAAAAGATTTGTTTGCTGATGCCATTAAGGTTGAAAGTTCAGATTTTATAAAAACTACACCCAACAGAATTAAAACTTCTATACTCAAAGCACCGCATGAAAACGTCATCATCACAAGTAAAAATGGCGTTGAAGCGCTTTTAAATAATTGTGCCGCTGAAGACTTAAATTTTAAAACCATCTATTGTGTGGGGCGTCGTACTAAAAAATTGATTGAACAAAAAATTGGTCCTGTTAAGCATAGCGCTAAAAATGCAAAACTACTTGCAGAACATTTAGTTGAGTTTCTGGACGGAACAGAAGTTTCCTATTTCTGTAGTGCTATTAGAATGGATGATTTACCGTCAATTCTGACAAAAAACAACATCACAGTACATGAAATAGCGGCTTACAGCACAAAACTCGAAGCGCCAAAACTCCCCGAGTCGGTTGAAGGCGTGATGTTCTATAGCCCGTCGACTGTGCAGAGTTTTTTAAAAAACAACACCCCCAATTATGTGGCCTTTTGCATTGGCGAAACCACAGCCAAAGAAGCCGCAAAACACTTTGAAGATGTACGCATTGCGAAAATACCAACCATAGAGAGCGTCATCGAAATGGTCAATGAACACTACATTGCTAAAAACAAAAAACAATGATTAAAAACGATTTATTTTTACGTGCATTAAAAGGTGAATCCGTACAACGCCCTCCTGTTTGGATGATGCGTCAAGCCGGACGCTACTTGCCTGAGTTTATGGCCATTCGAGAAAAATATGATTTTTTTACACGATGCCGAACTCCAGAACTCGCCAGTGAAATTTCCGTACAGCCTATCCGCCGTTTTGGAATGGATGCAGCGATTTTGTTTTGTGACATCCTCGTCATTCCACAAGCTATGAATATTGAGGTTCAAATGAAGCCAAATTTTGGCCCATACCTCCCAAATCCTATTCGAACACAAAACGATGTGGACAAGGTGGTTGTGCCAGACGTAAAAATCGAATTGGATTATGTGTACAAAGCCATAAAGGCCACCAAAGAATTGCTCAATGATGAAATTCCACTAATTGGTTTTGCAGGTTCACCATGGACCATTCTGTGTTATTGTGTGCAAGGTCAAGGGAGTAAAAATTTTGACAAAGCAAAAGCATTTTGTTTTTCAAACCCTGTTGCTGCCCATCAGCTATTGCAAAAAATTACATATACAACCATTGCTTATCTAAAAGAAAAAGTAAAGGCAGGTGTCAATGCAGTTCAAGTTTTTGACTCTTGGGGTGGTATGCTTTCCCCCACAGATTATCAAGAATTTTCTTGGCCATACATCAACCAAATTATTGAAGCCCTAAAAGACGATGCCCCTGTGATTGCCTTTGGAAAAGGGTGTTGGTTTGCGTTGGGGGAAATGGCAAAATCAAACGCCTCTGCTTTAGGCGTAGATTGGACATGTTCAGCTAGAAATGCAAGATATTTGACGGGCGGAAACATCACGCTTCAAGGGAATTTTGACCCTTCGCGGCTCCTTTCTCCACCAAATGAAATCAAAACAATGGTGCATCAAATGATTGATGCTTTTGGTAAAGATAAATACATCGTAAATCTTGGTCACGGCATATTACCCAATATTCCTGTGGATCATGCCAAAGCATTTATTGATGCTGTAAAATCCTATAATTCATAAACCCAAAAATCTACCTATGATGAAAAATCAATTTTATAATTACATTGAACATTTGCAAGAGCAAATCACGTCTAAGCTCGAAGAGATTGATGGTAAAGCAAAATTTAAAGAAGACCTTTGGCAACGAAAAGAAGGCGGCGGAGGCCGCACACGAGTGATTCAAAACGGAACTGTTTTTGAAAAAGGTGGGGTCAATATTTCTAAAGTCCATGGCCCACTTCCCCCAGCCATGCAAAGCTATTTTAATGTTGGGGATGTTGATTTTTTTGCTTGTGGTTTGAGTTTAGTCATTCACCCCAAAAGCCCTATGGTGCCCACAGTACATGCCAATTGGCGCTATTTTGAAATGTATGATAAAGACGGAACTATTGTAGATCAGTGGTTTGGCGGTGGTCAAGATTTAACTCCATATTATTTGTTTGAAGAAGACGCCAAGCATTTTCATAGCGTATGTAAATCCGCTTGTGATAAGCACGACAAAAGTTTTTATAAAGACTACAAAAAACGTTGTGACGAATATTTCTACAACAGCCACAGAAATGAAGGTCGAGGTATTGGTGGTTTATTTTTTGATTATTGTAAAGCCAATGACAGCATGGATATGGAACAATGGTACGCTTTTGTCACTGAAGTTGGCGACAGTTTCTTGGAAGCTTACACGCCTATTGTTGAAAAAAGAAAAAATTTACCCTATACTGAGGCCCAACGCGATTGGCAAGAAATCAGACGAGGGCGTTATGTAGAATTTAATTTGGTGCATGACAAAGGCACTTTGTTTGGACTAAAAACAAACGGTAGAATTGAAAGTATTTTGATGAGTCTTCCCGCACATGTGCAGTGGGTGTATGATCATCACCCTGAAGAAGGAAGCGAAGAAGAAAAATTAATTGAAGTGTTAAAAAGCCCTGTTGAATGGGTTGCTTCAGCTTAAAGCTATAAGCTATAAGTTAAAAGTTATGGTTAAATAAAAATATAAGAAATTAAAAAATCACTTTAAGCTTTTGGCTTAAAGCTTAAAACTAATATTATGTATCCATTAAGAAGAAACAGACGTTTACGTGCCAACGCCTCCATTCGAAGTTTAGTGCGTGAAAACAGCATTACGCCAAATGACTTTTTAGTTCCCCTATTCGTTGTTGAAGGGAAAGGTATTAAAGACGAAATTCCATCGATGCCCAATTACTACCGCTTTAGTTTGGATACGCTGCAAGCGGAGGTAAAACTTTTGTGGTCTTTGGGACTTAAAGCCGTTTTGTTGTTTGTCAAAGTTGAGGATAAACTTAAAGACAACCGTGGAACCGAAGCACTAAACCCCAATGGACTGATGCAACGCGCCATTAAAACCATCAAAAATACCTGTCCTGAAATGCTGGTCATGACCGATGTGGCCTTGGACCCCTATTCCATTTATGGCCATGATGGCATTATCGAAAACGGTAAAATCGTTAACGACCCTACCGTTGATGTTTTAGCACAAATGAGTTTGTCTCATGCCGAAGCTGGCGCCAATTTTGTTGCGCCTAGCGACATGATGGATGGCCGTATTTTAAGCATAAGAGAAGCGCTGGAAGACGATGGATTTATAGACACCGGCATTATGAGTTATAGCGCCAAATACGCCTCCTCATTTTATGGCCCTTTTAGGGATGCGCTGGATTCTGCACCAGCAGAACAAGACGACATTCCAAAAGACAAAAAAACCTACCAAATGGACTATGCCAACCGCTTTGAAGCGCTCCGCGAAACCGAAATGGATATTGATGAAGGCGCCGATATTGTGATGGTCAAACCTGGATTGGCCTATTTGGATATCATTAGAGCGGTAAAAAATGAATTTGATGTGCCTGTAGCGGCCTATCAAGTGAGTGGCGAATACGCCATGATTAAAGCCGCAAGCGAAAAAGGATGGTTAGACCACGACCAAGCGGTACTAGAAACCACCATGGCGTTTAAACGTGCTGGGGCAGACCTTATGGCGAGTTATTTTGCAAAAGAGGTGGTGAAGCTACTGGGGTAACCTCTTGACACGCCCCCAAATTTTTATTACTTTAGTGTTTTGAATTAGACCCCCATCTATTCTACAACCCATGAAAAACCTATGGTTAAATGAAAAGAAAGAACTAACTGCTGAGGAAAAAGAATATAAAAGTAGACGAAAACAAATTCAAGAAAAGCTTATTAAGTTTGCAACAAGAATTCCTGTTTTTATGTATTTAACAGATTACAGAGAAAGGAGTTTGAAAGATGTGATTACACAGTTAGAACCTGGTCTTTTCAAAAAGGTAAGTGGACTAGATGTAAAAGATTTTGAATTACTAGTGAGTTTAGGAGTATTTAATAGCTTACTAATGAATGATGCTGTTTATAAATTTAAGCGTTACGAAGACGCAAGTTTGGAATACACTGGAATAAATAAACGAGAAGGAGAAGAAATAGGAGGGTTTGATACGGTAATTAGTAATGAAGATTACAACGAAATATTTGTAAATCGTTAGTAGCCAAGAAACCCAATCAACCTGAAAAAAAAGCCCCCTAAACTAATGTAATTTTTTAATTATCTTTAGACCAAATTACAAATAACATGAACATACTAAAGCGTACGCTAAAATGGGGCTTACTGACCGTTATTGGTCTTATCGCTATTTTATATATCACCGATACAGACTACCTGCTTAAAGCTCTAAGGACCGTTTATGCCAAGGGCTATACCACCGCGTTTTTAGAGGATTATAAAGAATTTGACAATGCTGAAATTTTGAATGGTACCCCTCAGCCCTGGCCCATTCATAAAGACTATAACAGTGTTTCTGAAACAGAACGCCTTCAAAAATACAATGATGCTTATGGCACCATCGCCTATGTCATCATAAAAAATGACAGCGTTTGGTTTGAAAATTATTATGATGGTTTTGATAAGGACGCCAAAACCAACTCTTTTTCAATGGCCAAAAGTTATGTGTCTGGGCTAATGGGCAAAGCCATTGAAGAGGGGTATATAAAAAGTTTGGATCAGCCAGTAAGTGATTTTTTTCCTGAATTTAGCGAAGGTCTTGCGGCAAAAATGACCGTTGGCGATTTATCCTCTATGGCTTCGGGGACCAATTGGGATGAAAAATATTACTCGCCTTTATCGATTACCACTCGTGCCTATTTTGATGATGATTTGGAAAAAGTAATCCTCGGTCTAAAAGTGGTCGATGAACCCGGTCAAGTGTATAAATATTCCAGTGGCGACACGCAACTCTTGGCGATGGTCATTGAAAAGGCAACAGGCAAAAAACTTTATGATTACCTTACTGAACATTTCTGGCAACCCCTCGGCAGCGAAAACTCAGCGCTTTGGCAAGTTGATAGCGAGGACCACGATTTGGTCAAGGCCTATTGCTGTATTGCCAGTAATGCCAAAGATTTTGCGCGCTTTGGAAAACTCTACAAAGACCATGGGAAATGGAACGGCAAACAACTGTTGGATTCTGCGTTCGTTGCAAAATCAATTACCCCACGCTTTGCCGAAAGCCCACAATACGGCTATGGGTTTTGGATGCAAAAACGCGATGGTAAATCCTTTTTTATGATGCGTGGTCATCTTGGACAATATGTTATTGTAGAACCAGAAGATAATATCATCATAGTACGTCTTGGCCATCAAAAATCGCCAGGTGCCGCTAGCCAAATCTTTTCGGATGACATCTCAATCTATATTGAAGAGGCCTATAAAATGTTAAACCATGCACTCCAAACTCAACCTTGAACACATTCTATTTTTAGATATTGAAACGGTTCCTGAAGTTCAAAATTTTTCGGATTTACCCCCTGAAAAACAAGCGCTTTGGGCCCAAAAATCAGAGTACCAAAGCAAAGACGAATTTAGTGCGGAGGACTATTATCCTCGTGCGGGAATCTGGGCCGAATTTGGAAAAATCATCTGTATTTCTGTGGGTTATTTTGCGTCTGGTGAAGATGCTAGAGCATTTAGAATCACGACCTTTTCTGGCGAAGAACTCGACATTTTAACCCAATTTAAAACATTGCTTGAAACACATTTCAACCACTCAAAACACTTGCTTTGCGCGCATAACGGCAAAGAATTTGACTTCCCCTACATTGCACGTAGGATGCTGATTCACAACATAAAACTTCCATCAAAACTTAATCTTTTTGGGAAAAAACCGTGGGAAGTTCCACATTTAGATACTCTTGAGTTATGGAAATTTGGGGACTATAAGCACTATACTTCCCTGAAATTAATGACCAATGTGTTGGGTATCCCCTCGCCCAAAGACGATATTGATGGCAGCGAAATTTATCGTGTGTTTTACGAAGAAAATGACCTCAAGCGTATTATTACGTACTGCGAGAAAGACACCTTGGCTGTGGCGCAAATTTTACTTCGCCTTCGTGGTGCGCCATTGCTTGAAAAAAACGAAATTGCTTATATTTAAGCAATGAAAATCAACCCTTTACTTAGCGTAAAAGATTTATCCATTGCTTTCAAAAAAAAGGATAACTACAGACAGGTTCTGCAAGGCGTTAGTTTTGATGTTCAAAAAAACGAAATTTTAGGCGTCGTTGGAGAATCTGGAAGTGGAAAATCCATCACAGCACTAGCAGTGATGCAATTGCTTAAAAATGCAAAAGTAGAAGGTGAAATTGTCTTTAAGGATGTAGATTTAAATGCGCTCCCAACAAAAAAAATGGAGGCCATAAGAGGTAAGAAAATCAGTATGATTTTTCAAGAACCTATGAGCGCGTTGAATCCTTCAATGAAATGCGGCGAACAAGTCAGCGAAGTACTGTTACAGCACGAATCTATAAGCGAAGCAGAGGCCGATAGCGAAGTGATCCATTTGTTTGAACGTGTGAAAATTCCTATGCCAAAACAGGCCTTCGAAAAATATCCTCACGAGCTTTCTGGCGGACAACAGCAACGCGTTATGATTGCCATGGCTATTGCTTGTAAACCCGATTTACTCATCGCTGACGAGCCCACTACGGCTTTAGATGTAACCGTTCAAAATGACATCATTTCTTTGATTCAAGAACTACAAAAAGAGACGCAAATGAGTGTGTTATTCATAAGTCATGACTTGGCATTAGTTTCTGAAATTGCACACAAAACGCTGGTGATGTACAAAGGTGAGGTTGTAGAGTACGGCTCAACACAACAAATTTTTAAACGCCCAAAAAATCAATATACAAAAGCGTTGATTGCAGCACGGCCTTCACTAAAAGTCCGTTTAAAACAACTACCCACAGTGGAAACCATCTTGTCAAAAACAAACAACACGCATAAAATAGCTAAACAAGAACGTGCTGAAAAACACAAGCAGATATACAGCGCTAAGCCCCTTTTGGAGGTTATCAATTTAGAGAAAACATACTTCAGTAGTGTTGGGCTCTTTAAAAAACAACACGCCTTCAAGGCGGTTGATGATGTGGGTTTTAAACTTTATGAAGGCGAAACTTTAGGACTGGTTGGCGAATCTGGATGTGGAAAATCAACCCTGGGGAAAGCCATTTTACAACTCGATAAAGCCACTGCAGGGTCGGTTTTTTATAGAGGAAATGACTTACAAAAAATGGCCAAAAAAGATATTCGAAAACTGCGCAAAGAAATCCAAATCATTTTCCAAGATCCCTTTGCATCACTCAACCCAAGGATGACAGTTGGTGCGGCCATTATGGAACCCATGACGGTACACAAACTTTATAAAAACAAATCGGAACGAAAGTTAAAGGCACTTGAGTTGCTTGAAAAAGTAGGGTTAGATCCCTCCTTTTTTAATCGTTACCCGCATGAATTTTCGGGGGGTCAACGGCAACGTATTGGGATTGCACGTACTATTGCGGTGGAGCCAAAATTGATTCTCTGTGACGAATCTGTATCTGCATTAGATATTTCCGTTCAAGCCCAAGTGTTGAATTTACTCAATAGCCTAAAAGAAGATTTTGGATTTACTTACATCTTTATTTCTCATGATCTAGCCGTTGTAAAATACATGGCCGATCAACTTTTAATTATGAATAAAGGAAAAATTGTGGAACGTGGTGAAGCGGATGATATTTACAGTGCACCAAAAAATGCGTATACAAAACGTTTGATTGATGCTATTCCCAAAGGGCTATAGTGCCATTTCTGGAATATCCCCCTCGACAATAAGATGACCTTCGGTTGCTTCTAAAATCGTATCAACAGAAACACCTGGTGCTCGTTCGAGCAATTTAAACCCTTCATTAGTGACTTCCAAAACGGCTAAATTTGTGACTATTTTTTTGACACAATTGACGCCAGTTAGGGGTAAGCTACAGCGCTTCAAAAGTTTAGACGCTCCTTTTTTGTTGGTGTGCATCATGGCCACAATAATATTATCTGCACTGGCTACTAAGTCCATCGCGCCCCCCATGCCCTTAACCAATCGCCCTGGAATTTTCCAATTGGCAATATCTCCATTTTCGGCGACTTCCATAGCGCCCAAAATAGTTAAATCGACATGCTGTCCCCTTATCATTGAAAAACTCATGGCCGAGTCAAAAAAACTAGCACCATCCAAAGCAGTAATGGTTTGTTTTCCTGCATTGATTAGATCAGCATCTTCCTCGCCTTCAAAAGGAAAAGGGCCCATGCCTAAAATTCCATTTTCACTTTGAAATTCTACTTCTATATCCTCGCGAACAAAGTTGGCAACAAGCGTTGGAATGCCTATGCCTAAGTTTACATAATACCCATTTTTGACTTCTTTGGCGATGCGTTTTGCAATTCCGTTTTTATCTAACATAGCATTTTGTTTTTAGTTTTTTGGGGTGATGGTTCGCTGTTCAATGCGCTTTTCGTAGTCTTTCCCCTGAAATATGCGTTGAACAAAAATTCCAGGAATATGGATTTGATTGGGATCCAGTGTGCCAACAGGGACTAACTCCTCAACCTCAGCAACTGTGATTTTGGCGGCCCCACACATGTTGGGGTTAAAGTTTCTAGCCGTGCCTTTAAAAATTAAATTCCCAGCAGCATCACCTTTCCATGCCTTTACAAAAGAAAAATCAGCTTTAAAAGCGTGTTCAAGAACATACATTTTACCATCAAATTCGCGTGTTTCTTTCCCTTCAGCGACTTCAGTTCCATAGCCCGCAGGGGTGTAAATGGCTGGAAAGCCTGCTTGGGCAGCTCTACAACGTTCGGCCAAAGTCCCTTGAGGGATGAGCTCTACATCCAACTCCCCAGAAAGCATTTGACGTTCAAATTCATCATTTTCGCCAACGTAGGAAGAGATCATTTTTTTGATTTGATGTTTTTGTAATAAAAGTCCTAATCCAAAATCATCTACTCCTGCATTGTTCGAGATACAAGTCAAATTATTCACATTCAAAGCGACCAATTCTGAAATAGCATTTTCGGGAATTCCACACAATCCAAAGCCCCCGAGTAGCATCGTCATTCCGCTTTTTACGCCTTGCAAAGCGTCTTGTACATTGTTTACTTTTTTATTAATCATAAGCCTGTGTTTTTGATTAAATCTTATTTAAAAGTCAATATCTGGTATCATTGTTTCTTGTGTCATGACCTCATCCACATCTGATTCCAGGGCATCGCATTCTGTTTTTATAGATACAACTTCTGGTTTTTCAAATTCCTCTTTCGAGATTTCAAGTTCTTCTACAGCATAACATCCTTTCATGTAGTTGGCCCAAATAGGCAAAGCCATTGATGCGCCTTGCCCATAGGTAATGGTCTTAAAGTGTGTTGCCCGATCTTCGCCGCCAACCCAAACACCTGTGACCAAATTGGGTACCATCCCCATAAACCATCCGTCGCTATGGTTTTGTGTCGTCCCTGTTTTCCCAGCAATAGGATTGTCAAATTCATAAGGGTATCCTGTTACAATTTCTTTGTAAACGGCTTGATTTTTGGCGGAGCTATGGCGTAAACGTTGTCCAGAGCCAAATTGGGTTACACCTTCCATTAAATTGACAACCACATAAGCAATTTCTTCGCTTAAAACATCTTTGGTTTCGGGTGAAAACTGATACAATAATGTGCCATTTTTGTCTTCAATATGAGTCACCATTACTGGTTTTGTATATACTCCTTTATTAGCAAATGTCGAATAAGCAGCGACCATTTCATAAACACTCAAATCAGGAGTTCCTAGAGCAATAGAAGGGACAGCAGGCATGTTCTGTTCTACGCCTAAACTCTTGGCTAAATCAATGACGGGTTGAGGGCCAATTTCGTTCATCAATCTTGCTGTGATGGTATTCCTAGAATTTGCTAAAGCAGATTTTAAGGTTTCAAACCCAGAATAATTTTTGCTCGAATTTTTTGGCGCCCAGGGTTTCATATTTCCATATTTAAGTGCTGGAATCGTGATTTGTGCTTTGGGGAACGTATCGCATGGAGAAAGTTGCAATTGGTCAATAGCAGCTGCATAAACAAATGGTTTGAACGTCGATCCTACTTGACGTTTCCCTTGCTTTACCATATCGTATTGAAAATGCTTGTAATTAAATCCACCTACCCATGCTTTTACAAAGCCGGTTTGAGGCGCCATAGACATCATTCCAGCTCTTAAAAAAGATTTGTAATAACGCATGGAGTCCAAAGGGGTCAGTACAGTGTCGATTTCATTGTTGGGGGACGTCCAAGAAAAAATTTTCATTGGCGTCGGTTTCTTAAATGACGCTACAATTTCGCTAACTGGTTTTTTAAGGTCATACCGCATTTTACGCCAACGCTCGGAGCGTTTCATAGAAAGGTTGAGGAGTTGATCTATTTCTTCTTTTTCTAAGTCCAAAAAAGGTGTTGTTGGATTGCGTCGGCGGGTGTTTTGTACAAAAAATTCGGCTTGAAGGGCTTTCATATGTGCCGTCACAGATTCCTCAGCAATAGATTGCATTCGAGAATCAATTGTGGTGTAGATTTTTAGACCATCTTTATAAATATTATACTTCTCGCCATTAGGTTTTAAGTTTTCTTTTTTATTGACCCACTCTTTCAAAAACGTTTTCAAATAGGCCCTAAAATAAGTCGCAATTCCTTCGCGGTGCGATTCTGGAGTATAATTCAAATCCAATGGGGTTTGCTGTAACGAATCCTTGATCTCTTCTGTAATAAAATCATATTTTTCCATTTGTGCCAGCACTACATTTCTACGATTTTTTGTCCCAACCGGATTTCGTTTTGGTCGCGGATTGTACAAGGATGAATTTTTAAACATTCCAACAAGCATTGCGGATTCTTTGATGTTGAGTTCAGAAGGTTCTTTTCCAAAATAAATTCGAGCAGCACTGCGGATGCCATCGGCATTATTACCAAAATCATAGATGTTGAAATATTGTGCAATTATTTCTTCTTTGGTGTATTGCTTTTCGAGACGAGTAGCAATGACCCATTCTTTTATTTTCTGAGTAATTCGCCCTAAAGTATTTCTTGAACCCTCACCATGAAAAAGTTGTTTGGCCAATTGTTGAGAGATGGTACTCGCACCTCCTCCTTTGCCGAGCTTGAATAGGGCTCTAAGTGTCCCACGCGCATCTATTCCGGCATGGTCAAAGTAGCGGATGTCTTCTGTAGCGAGAAGCGCATCGACTAAATGTTTCGGAAGTTCGTCAAACCCTACAGGAGTTCGGTTGTCTTCATAATAAAATTTCCCAAGGGTGACCCCATCGGAAGAAATAATTTCTGTTGCTAAATTTGTTCTCGGATTTTCTAAGGCCGTATGATCGGGCATAAAGCCAAAAACACCAAAAGAGGCCAAAATAAATACTAAGGGAACAATACAAATCCCACTTAAAAATAAGATCCAAAACCAACGCTTTGGCGTTGATAAATCAGTCTTTTGGGCTGTTTTATTCTTTGTCATGATTATAATATTATTCCAAATTCTCGATACAAAAGCCAACGTCTAAGACCCCCTCCAGGGAAGTAATCCCTGACACTTCGCCAAGTGTGCGCATGGCGTGGTTAATGCTGATCTTATAATCTCCTTGTTCAGAGAACGCGAAGGGTGTCTCGTGCCCTTTATACCAGAGCTTGTGCTCTTTTATGGACATTAGCCCTTCACCCATCATAGAACCATCTGGTCTGGCCATTTGGTATTCAAGCGTGTCCTTTTCGACTTTCCCATTAGGATACTTTAAATCGACTATGAGGTACAAATTGCTGTATTCGTATTGCTCAGATGTTCTGAGTTTAATATACAAATTTTGTTTTTGAAGGGTATCATTTATGGTAAAATCATATGAAACAATCTCATGTTTATCCCACCCATCATCAATTGAAGTGTAGCGCTCAAAGGCATTATTTTGGCGACAAGAAGTCGTCAAAACAACAACTAAAATGCTAAACGCTAACCTAATTTGCATTGTTTTGAGGGTTCGGTCTTTTGTTTCTTTGGGTTTTTCCATTTTGGGGTTTTCGATTATTGTTGCGTCTTCTCTTTTTTTGCTTTTTATTTCTTTTTGGGCGATCAAAACGAGTTAAGCTATCTTGTCCAACAACGTTTTCAAAATCAATTTTAGTGTCTGTTGTCGCAGAAAGTTCCGTTGCATATTCTTCCAAACTTGACACTTTTTCCCCAGACTTATTGATGGCAATAATTGCATTGGCCTGTGTTGTAGTTAGTTTGAACCAATTCATCCATTCACCCTCATAGGCGTACCACATAATCCCTTTAAAAATATCTGTTTTTTGGCATACAGCGGTTCCTTTTTCTGTTTTAAGTTTGATGCTGGTTTTTGGGAAGGATTTTAGTGCATCCAAATAAGCGTCTAATTCGTAGTTCAAGCAGCATTTCAATTTTCCACACTGTCCTGCCAATTTTAATGGATTTAAAGAGAGTTGCTGGTAGCGTGCTGCGGAAGTGCTCACCGATCTGAAATCTGTTAGCCAAGTTGAACAGCACAATTCTCGCCCACAAGAACCTATCCCGCCGAGTCGTGCAGCTTCTTGCCGAAGTCCTACTTGCCTCATCTCGATGCGAATTCTGAATTCTCGGGCATAAATTTTAATGAGTTCTCTAAAATCGACACGGGCATCTGCTGTGTAATAAAACGTGGCTTTACTTCCATCGCCTTGAAACTCAATGTCTGATATTTTCATATCGAGCCGCAAATCTATAGCAAACTGTCTGGCTTTCACTTGCATAGCTTCCTCTTTATCCCTGCATTCTATCCAAATATCAATATCTTTCTTTGTAGCTTTGCGGTAAATTTTAAGACTTTTTTCTGGTGTTTCAGCTATTTTTTTGCGTTTCATCTGAACTTTGACCAATTCTCCAGTAAGAGTTACCATCCCTACATCGTGACCAGACTCAGCTTGTGTAGCCACAACATCGCCAATGCTTAGCGTAAGGTTTTCTGTATTCTCATAATAGTGTTTACGCCCATTTTTAAAACGCACTTCCACCCACTTAAAAGGTTGAGCATCGTTGGGTAGACTCATATTAGATAGCCAATCAAAAACGGTGAGTTTGTTGCAAGAATCGGTACCACAAGTTCCATTGTTTTTGCACCCTTTTGGTTGACCATTTTTGCTTGTTGCACAACTTGCACATCCCATACGCTATATCTTATATATTGTATTTGCCCACCATTGAAGATAAGCAAGTATTTTTTTAATTCAATTGATAGGTAAATATAAGCTTATTTAAGAACTTAAAAAAGATTGATTTCTTAACCCATCGAATCCGTCGCAGTTTTGGACTTCTTAAGGGTTTCAAAAATATTTCTCAGATCTTTTTTGTAGGGTAAATGGTCTGCCCGGCCTTTCTTGAATATATCATTACTGTTGCCTTGTCCTTTACGCAGTGCTTTTTGCTCTTCATAGGGTAATCGATTGATTTCCATACAAGTTGACGAGCAGCAATTTTCCATTTTTTCTTTACACGAATCACATTGTATAAACAATAAATGACAGGCCTCATTGGCACAATTGACATGAATATCTGCTGGTGCGCCACATTGGTGACACTGCGCAATGATTTCGTCCGATATTTTTTCGGCACGCCGCTGATCGAACACAAAGTTCTTGCCTAAGAATTTGTTCTCTAACCCTAAAGCATTCACTTGTCGAGCATAATTTATGATACCGCCTTCAAGCTGGTACACATTTTTAAATCCTTTATGCTTGTAATAGGCACTGGCTTTTTCACAACGAATCCCTCCTGTACAATACATGACTAGCTTTTTGTTTTCCTTATGTTCCTTGAGTTGATCTTCAATCAAATCCAAAGAATCTCTAAACGTATCGACATCTGGAGTAACTGCATTTTTGAAATGCCCAATTTCGCTTTCATAATGATTACGCATATCAACCAAAACAGCATTTTCGTCCTCAATTAGTTCATTGAATTTCAAAGCATCGACATGTGTTCCTATATCAGTAACATCAAAAGTATCGTCATTGAGTCCATCGGCTACGATTTTATCTCTAACTTTTACTTTTAATTTGAGAAAAGAAAACATGTCTTGTTCGATAGCAATGTTTAGGCGGACATTTTCTAAAAAAGAAATCGTGTCCAAATGGGTTTTAAATACCGCAAAATTATCTGCTGGAACAGACAATTGTGCATTTATGCCTTCATGTGCGACATAGATCCGTCCAAGCACATCAATATCGTTCCAAAATAAAAATAAATGATTTCGTAAAAGTTCGGGATTGCCAATTTTGGCATACTTGTAGAAAGAGATAGTGAGGCGATCTTTGCCTGCCTTTTTTATAAGTTCTGCTCTTTCATTATTGCTTAAGTTGTTGTACAGTTGCATGCTATACTAATGTTTAAGTTAATGAATATATCTGCTACAAATGTACTACTTTTTAAAATTGTGGAGGGCTAAACAGTGCCTTTGGCTGAGGATTGTCAAAAAAAATGGAGTCTCATGCGTTAAAATTATATAAAAAGCGATTTTGAATACAGTAAATTTTACAAAGAAATAGTATTTTAGCATGACTAAAGCAACCCTCTAAAAATTATAACATGAGCAACGAAAAAGAAGCAAAACTTAAAGCATTAAAATTAACCTTAGACAAACTGGATAAAGCTTACGGTAAAGGTACTGTAATGAAAATGAGTGATGCTCCAGTAGTCGATGTCGATGTCATCTCATCTGGCTCTTTAGGATTGGATCTTGCCTTAGGTGTTGGGGGTTATCCAAGAGGAAGAGTTATAGAGATTTATGGTCCAGAATCTTCAGGAAAAACAACCCTAACGCTTCATGCCATTGCAGAAACACAAAAAGCTGGGGGAATAGCTGCATTTATAGATGCGGAACACGCTTTTGATCGCTTTTATGCCCAAAATTTAGGTGTAGATATTGATAACCTCATCATTTCTCAACCAGACAACGGAGAGCAAGCTTTAGAAATTGCAGACAATCTTGTTCGTTCTGGTGCAATTGACATGATTGTTATTGATTCCGTAGCAGCATTGACACCAAAAAGCGAAATTGAAGGGGAAATGGGCGATTCAAAAATGGGTCTTCATGCTCGTCTTATGTCACAAGCTTTAAGAAAACTTACTGGGTCTATCAGCAAAACAAACTGTACCATGATTTTCATCAATCAATTGCGCGAAAAAATTGGTGTGATGTTTGGAAATCCTGAAACTACAACAGGTGGAAATGCGCTCAAATTTTATGCTTCTGTACGCTTAGACATCAGACGTTCAACACAAATAAAAGACACTGACGGGACAGTACGCGGTAACAAGACCCGTGTAAAAGTTGTCAAAAACAAAGTAGCACCTCCATTTAAGCTCGTCGAATTTGACATTATGTACGGAGAAGGTGTTTCTAAGGTTGGGGAAATACTAGACCTTGCTGTAGATTTCGAAATTATAAAGAAAAGTGGATCGTGGTTTAGCTATGATGAAACAAAACTTGGACAAGGCCGCGATGCGGTCAAACAAATGATAAAAGACAATCCAGATCTTATGGATGAACTTGAGGAAAAAATCAAAGCAGCCATTAAAGGTGGCGTGGAATAAATTATTGTATTAATGAAATCCCTTTTTTAAGGAATTGAGCAGTAGGTCATAAACCTCACTGCTCATTTTTTTTGCAGCATCTTTTTTATAATCCTCAGGGTACAAAAAAGGATGCCCAAGGGCGTTCATTTTTCCTGGCCCTCCACTAAAAAAGGTGTAGGAAAGCCGCTTTTTATTGTCAAAAAAAGTAATGGGCACCAAAGGAAGTTTATGTTCTATTGCCAATCGAAATGCGCCCATTTTAAAACGGTCTAAAACAACAGACTCTGGGGGTACACCGCCTTCTGGAAAAATACAAATGCTTAGGCCACTTTCAATGCGTTGTTGCGCCCTTCTAAAAACAGCCTGCCGACTCATCGCATTGCCACGGTCTACCAAAATACATGTACGTTTATAAAAATAGCCAAACAGTGGAATTCGAGCCAATTCTTTTTTCCCAACAAAAACAAAAGGATGGTCTTTAATGATGACCAGCATCAACATGATATCGGTCATAGACGTGTGGTTGGCTACAAAAATATAGCTCTGCCCCTTTTCTAATTTTTGTGTCCATTTTACACGCCAATAAAAGCCCATTCCAATGAGAATGCATTTGGACCATACACGAGCCAATCTGAAGAAAAAAGGATACCAAGAAGATTTTAAAATAGAAATAAACAACAAAGGAAATAAAACCACAATGGTTAACCCTACCAAAACATAGAACCAAACTCTATAAATTATCCAAAGTGGGTACTTTATCAACTTCATTGCCACCAAAACTACTAAAAAAATTGAGCGATTTGGTCAAAAAAAGTACCTTTGTAGGAAAATCAAAGCAACAACTGCCACATGGCCAGAATTTTAACAGGAGTCCAAAGTACAGGCACACCACATTTAGGAAATATTTTAGGGGCAATCCTCCCCGCAATTCAAATGAGCAATGAAAGCACCAATGACTCCTTTTTGTTTATTGCCGATTTACATTCGTTAACGCAAATCAAAAACGCAGAAATTCTGCGCCAAAATACATTGTCCACTGCTGCTGCATGGCTTGCCTTTGGATTGGACATAGAGAAAACCGTTTTTTACAAACAAAGTGATGTGCCTCAAGCCACAGAACTTGCATGGTATTTGAGCTGTTTTTTCCCATTTTCTCGATTAGAATTGGCCCATAGTTTCAAAGACAAAGCAAGTCGCTTAGAAGACGTCAACGGTGGATTGTTCAGCTACCCCATGTTGATGGCTGCAGATATTTTGTTGTATGATGCTCATATAATCCCTGTCGGAAAAGATCAACTACAACACATTGAAATGACTCGAGACGTTGCGTCGCGTTTTCATGCAAAAATGGGAGAAACTTTCGTTATGCCTGAAGCAAAAATTCAGGAACAAACAAAATTAGTTCCTGGAATTGATGGACAAAAAATGAGCAAAAGCAAAAACAACGTTATTGATATTTTTCAAAACGATAAAGCTTTACGTAAACAAATCATGGCCATCAAAACCGATAGCACACCCTTAGAAGACCCCAAAGATTGGAAGTCGTGTAATTGTTTTGCTCTTTATGATCTTCTTGCATCAGAACAAGAAATTCAAGTCATGAAGAAAAACTACGAAGCAGGAGGTTATGGCTATGGCCATGCTAAACAAGCGCTGTTTGAGCTCATCTGCTCAAAATTTAGTCAAGAGCGTGAACGATACAATCATTATATGGTACACCCCGAGGATGTTGAAAAGGTATTGGCAATCGGAGCAAAAAAAGCAAGCCGTGTAGCCCATGAAGTTTTGGATCGCGTTCGTGAAAAATTAGGGTACTAAATCAATTCAAATTCTTTTCCTGGTAAAGGCCGTACAGCACCTTTCAATTCTAAATTTAAAAGTAAATATGCCGCCTTCGACGTTGGTATTTTGCAATTCAACGCAATTAAATCTAAAAGTGTTCTTCCTTCTTTTTTTAAATAATTATAGACCACTTGCTCATCAGGCTCAAGATGTACAAATAATTTCTTTTGAATAGGTTTTACTTTGGTTTCTAAATCCCAATTTAGGATATAGGGAACATCCGCTGGAGTAGACAGTAAGTGTGCACTTTTTGTTTTAATTAAATTGTGACAACCCACACTCTGCGAATCTGTATTGCGTCCTGGAATAGCAAACACTTCGCGGTTGTAGCCAAAGGCCAATCGAGCGGTTACTAGACTGCCTCCTTTTGCACCAGATTCTATAACAATTGTTGCGGTGCTTAGCCCAGCAATCAATCGGTTACGGCGCAAAAAATTGGAAGGATCAAATTTTGAAGTGCTCCAAAAATCAGTCACAAAACCGCCATTGACTTCAATCAAACCACGATATTTTTTATGAGAAGATGGATAGGTATTTTGCAGCCCTTGCGCCATACAACCCCCCGTTTGTAAATTTTGGTTGAGTGCAGATTTGTGCGCCGTAATATCGGCACCATAAGCGAACCCCGAAACAATGATGGGGTCAAAAACAGAAAGCTTATCTACCAAATGTTCACATTGTTGTTTGCCATAGTTTGTCAATTTCCGTGTCCCTACAATACTAATGATGGGAGAATTCTCCCAACGTATATTCCCCTTTTGAAACAACACAATTGGTCCATCTATGCAGTGTTTTAGCCGGAAAGGGTAGTCATCGTCTTCAAAATATTGAGCCTTGATGTTGTGCTTTTGCATAAACTCAAGTTCTTGTTCTGCTGCTTTTAACGTTTTTAGTGTTGCAATGCACTAGTAACCACACTGCCTATCCCATCGATGGATTGAAGTGCTCTGCTGGAAGCTTTAAAAACAGCTTCAGGACTTCCGCAATGTTGAATGAGTTTTTTGGCCGTAATGTCGCCAATATTTGGAACGGCTTGCAAGGCCAAAGCGTACTGCAATTGTGTAGGTTTCATTTAGGAGAATTTGTCTATAAATATATAAAAATCAACGGTAGAAATTTCTTATTTAGTACTTTATGGAAATTCAAAAAAAAATTATACATTTGAGTTTATGCAAATAAGCAAGTACATTAGTGATCTTCTCTTCCGCTACGATTGTGTTGTGGTTCCTGACTTTGGAGCGTTCTTGGCACACAAAGTTTCGGCAGAAATTGACCTTCATACCAACGCATTTTACCCCCCTAAAAAGCGCTTATCATTTAATACACAATTACAATCCAATGATGGTGTTTTGGCCAACCATATCGCTGTATCCGAACGCATTTCGTATGAAAATGCTTTAGCAAAAATCGACAAACAAGTCACTGCGCTTAAAACACAATTGGAAAAAAATGAAACGCTTTTGTTGGAACACATTGGAACGTTACAACAGACAAAAACAGGTCAGCTCGTTTTTGAACCTATATACCACTTAAACTATTTGACAGAGTCTTTTGGTTTATCTCAATTTGTTTCGCCTACAGTTTCGAGAACGACACATCTAAAAGTAGTCGAAGCAATAGGACAAAAAGCGCCAATTGCATTGTCTTACAAAAAACGAAAAACACAAGCTGTTTTCAAGTATGCTGCAGTAGCCGTTATCATGCTAGGATTGGGTGGTTTTTTGGGGTCGAATACCTACCTCCAACGCATTGAACAGCAAAATATTCTGGCACAAGAACAGGCTAATATGGCTTTGGACAACAAAATACAAGAAGCCACTTTTGTGATGAGTAATCCACTACCCGCAGTGACCTTAGAAGTTACAAATACTTCTGGAAATTTTCATATTGTTGCTGGTGCGTTTAGAGTTGAAGCCAATTCAGATCGTAAACTCCGCCAACTCAAACGTCTTGGTTTCAATGCACGTAAAATTGGTCAAAACCGTTACGGATTACATCAAGTCGTGTACGATAGCTACCAAACCCGACAACAGGCCCAACGTGCGCTTTACCAAATTAAACGAACTCAAGACTCAAGCGCTTGGCTACTTGTTAAGGCGTTGCCTTAAACTTTATTTTATAATTTATATAACCCAACTAAACTAATGATTATCAATGTGTTAGCAAATGCATTGCTGTTTTTTTGTGTCTAAGCTTAAGTTATTTAAATTATTTTTAGGATATTACAGTTGATTTTCCCCATTAAATCTACATCATGAAATCTAATATTATTAAGGCCGTACTATTACTTTTGTCAAGTATCTATTTATGTGTTTACTTTTATCTAAATGGTTTCTTGTTAAAAAGTATTGGAATTCTATTATTGGAAATTTCGATTTCAATCATTGTGTTTCTAAAAAATAAAAACTAATAATTGTACCTTTGTAGCATAGATTAAAGTCTTATGAACGCAAAACACCCTTCTGATTCCAAAACTACGGTTACGGATTTAGTTTTACCTAGCGAAACTAATGCCATAAATACCCTTTTTGGGGGAGAGCTTCTGGCGCGTATGGACCGTGCAGCGAGCATCACCGCTCAGCGCCATTCCGAACAAATAGTAGTGACGGCTTCTGTAAATCATGTGGCGTTTAATCATGCTATTCCATTAGGAAGTATTGTCACTATTGAAGCAAAAGTTTCTCGCGCTTTCAATAGTTCTATGGAAGTGTATTTGGACGTGTGGTATACCGACAATAATTTTAATACTCCTATAAAAGCCAATGAAGCCATTTTTACATTTGTAGCTGTAGATGAAAACAGAAAACCAGTGCGTATCCCAGAACTCATCCCAGAAAGTGAGCAAGAACAACAACGCTTTGATGGAGCGCTAAGGCGCCGTCAATTGAGTTTGGTTCTGGCCAGAAAAATTAAGGCAAAGGACGCCACAGAACTCAAAGCACTTTTTGAAGATAAATAACATTTAAAGTTTATAAATCCAGTGCGAAGGATTTTGAATTGAACTGTCCTTATAAATTCCAAAACTCAATATCGATTCCCCAGAGGTCTTGTTGGTAATAACCTCTCCGATGGCTTGTTTGGTACTTACTTTTTCTCCTTTACTGACGTAAAACTTAGATAAGTTTTTATAAACCGTTATATAATTTCCATGACGAATCATGATGGCATTGTTACCATTTTTTGGTGTCATAATCCCTTGAACAGTGCCTTCAAAAACAGCACGAACTTGCTCGCCTTTGTTGGTAGCAATACGCACACCGTTACTCTTAATTTTAATCGTCGGATCGATAGGTGATGGGTTGGTTCCAAAGCGCATTTTGACCACGCCACTGGCCACTGGCCAAGGCAATTTTCCTTTGTTAGTCGTAAAATTAGCGGCTAATATTTTCTGCTCAGGCGTTAATGAAAACGTGGCTAATTTGGTGGATTTCCCGGCCTTTTTATTGGATGCAGCAATCGCCTCTCGAATCAGTTTTCGGATTTCTCGGTCCAACTTATCAGACTCTTTTTGTTTGGACTTGATTTGTGCTGTAAATTTTGAAAGGTTTTTTTGAATGGAACTGATCAATACTTGTTGCGCTTTTAGTTCTTTATCCAAAATGGCTTTAGCCGCTTTATTTTCGGCCACCAATTTTTGTTTTTCCTTTTTTTGACGTAATAAATCTTGATTTAAACGCTTTAAATTTTCGGTCTCTTGCTTTATAATAATCGCCTGTTGTTTTTGATAATCTGCGTATTGCTTGATGTATTGTAAACGCCGGTAAGCCTGTTGAAAATTTGAAGAGGACAACAAAAACATGAGCTTATTTTCAGCAGCTCTATTTTTGTATGATTTAACAATCATGTTGCCGTAATCGTCCTTTAAAATTTTCAGTTTATCGCGACGCTTTGAGATTTCGTTTTGATTGCTGTTGATTTCTCTAGTGAGCAAATTTGCTTGTTGATTCGTGATGCGCATCAGATTTTTACGGACACTGATTTTATAATTTAAATCTTCAACTGCACTAACCACCGATTTTTTTTCTTTTTTACCAGCAAACAACAAATTGGTAATTTGTCTGATTTCCTGTTGCAGCTCGCGACGTCGCTCTTCCAATTCCAATTGTCTTTTACTTTGTGCATATCCGTCCATGTGGGTGAATACCAATAAAACAAAAAATAAAAAGGATAAATATTTAGATCTGATTTGCATTAGAGTTTAATCGCTTTAAATCCCGAAGGAATGGAAAATGGAAACCGTATAGGTTGATTCAAATTTAAAGATTTTAAATTCAAATTTAGCGTTGTTTCTTGCTGATTTTCAATAACTTTAATGGTCATTTTTTTGGGGAAAATTTTCTGATTTAATTCTTGAAATGAAAGGTAGCGAACTTTTAGTGACCTATTCCTTTGCAATTGCCTTAATTCTTGGCCGTCCATTTTGAAATACCCTGGGTTAATTAAATATAAAACTTCAAATAACGCATTTTGTTGTTTGGGCGATAAAGCGTAAGATTTAGGGTGCAATTGCTTTTCCAAAGCGTTTGCTCTATAATTGAACATGGCATCTCCAAGCAGCAAATTTTCGAGATTAGAAAAACTCAATTCTGCACCTAAAAAATCCTTAATTAAAGTAAAATCGCCATCAAAATAAGTACGATCGAGTTTGTTGTACATCTGTACTTTTTTGGGTGTGATTTTTAGTCGAACCATGTTCAAAAAAGCATTGACCCAAATGACTTTGTCGCGCTCCATGCGTAACGTTACAGTATGCGTCTGCGCTTTTTCTCCCTCTATTAATTCAATTTTTAATCGTGATTGCAGGGTCAAAAAATCAGCTTTTTGTTTGTTATGCGCTTTTATGATTTGTTTTGCCTTAAGCTTGGGGTTGAGTCCAGATTTTGAACTCAATGTTTGGGTACTTTTACACCCAAAAACAAGACAAACGATAAGACAGACTAAAAAATTTCTCATTGTTCCAATTGAATTGCGTTAGCGCTATTGGTAAACGCTTTAGCTTTTTTAATATTGTTTTTTCTTTTGTAAAGATTGGCTATTAAGCGGTAATATTGTACGGCAATTTCGTCTTCTTCAAAAATATAATCCACCCCCATTTCTAGGGTTTCTAAAGCTTCGTCTATTTGTTCTAAAGCGAGTTGTGCTCGACTACGCGCCAAATACAGTTCAAGTTGAGTAGGAAATAATTCCAATTGTGTGACTGTGAACAACACTACACGGTCATATTGTTTGGCAACCAAACAAAGCTTAACAAATGCTTTAATGGCATCTAAATTTTCGGGGGATTCGCTTAACGCTTTTTCATAAAATTCAAGGGCCTTGTCTATTTGATTTTGTTGTTCATAATAATGCGCCCATTCCAAGCTTGAACGTGAAGAAGTGTCCAACGACGGTGCTGGCTGAACTTCTAACAATACATCTTTGTATTCGGGATTTTGCTGTACAAAACGCATAAAATCACTCAATACTTTAACCTTAAGATGTGGTGCTAACACATTGCTGGCGGTCACTATTTTCATAGAGGCAATGGCCTTGTCGTATGCTTTGGCGTCCAAGTAAAATTTGTATAAAGCCACATGTGCAATATGTGATTTTGGATGCGTTTTTAAAAACAATTTTGCTGTTGAAAATGCTTCTTCTTTTAAATTATATTGACTTAAAGTGTAAATAAGCGTCAAGAAATTTTGTGCATTTTTGGGAGCTTCTTCAAGACGGTTTTTTAAAAACTTAATGTGGCCTTTTTGATTTGCTGTTTGTTTGTAAATTTCTATACGTGTTTGGTCACGATTGGTGCTGTAACCAAGACGTTGGTCAAGTTTATCAATCTGTGACAAGGCCTCATCAAAACGCCCAGCACTAGCATATAAATTGACTAAGTCATGCTCATAATCTTGATTTTTGTACAAAAGCGGTTGTACTGCTTGAATGGCTTTTTCATAGTCGTTTTGATCCACATAAAGGTGATATAATTTTTCTTTGTACCAAAAATTATCAGGGTCTAAGTCAATGGCTTTCTGAAGATTACTTTCGGCCCGGCCATATTTTTTTGTTATGAAATAAAGATCGCCTAGTTCATAAAAAACAACCGCTCGTTGTGGAAATAAATCGCCACACTTTAGTAAAGCATCTATTGCTTTGCTGTAGTTTTCAATGCCTTTTTGCATCAACGCATCATAAAAATAATGCTGAAATTGATCTTCTGGAGTGGATTGCGCAGAACTTGGAAGACTGTCGTTTTGAGTTTGTGCAAAGCTATTTGGGCAACAAAGCAAAAATGAAAAACAGATGACTATGTAGATGTTTTGAATCATTGACGTCCCGTGCTTCCAAAGCCGCCTTCGCCACGGCTTGTTTCCGATAGTTGTTGAACCTCTTCCCACTCGACACGTTCATGCTTTGCAATCACCATTTGTGCCACGCGTTCACCATTTTTTATGGTAAAAGCTGTTTGCGAAAGGTTGACAAGAATCACGCCTATTTCTCCTCTATAATCCGCATCAATTGTGCCCGGGCTATTGAGGACTGTTAGGCCGTGTTTGGCCGCCAATCCACTTCGTGGACGTACTTGCGCTTCATAACCCACAGGAAGTTCCATAAAAAGTCCTGTTGGTATGATACTGCGCTCCATGGGGTTAAGTACAATATCGTGATCTAAATTCGCCCGAAGGTCCATCCCTGCCGAGGCAATGGTCTCATAGTGCGGTAAGGCATGTGCAGATTTGTTGATGATGTTGATCTTCATTATTAAGATTTAATAAGTTGTTTTAATACTGTTTTTTCTTTGTGCCAAATAACACCCATCAAAATTATAATGAGGCCAATCCCAATGGCATAATCTTCTCGGAACTTATAAAATGAAAGTGCTGAAAATCCGATTGACAAAATCAAATAAAGCCCCATTTTTTTCAAATTATAAGGTATCGCATAGTGCTTTTGCCCTAAAATGTAGGATATACTTGCCATTGTTGCATAGGCAAAAAGTGTTGCGGTGGCTGAAGCCATGTAGCCAAATTTTGGAATAAAAATAATGTTAATCCCCAAAGTAACAAGAGCGCCGAATATAGAGATGTATGCACCAAATTTTGTACGGTCCGTAATTTTGTACCACACCGAAAGGTTGTGGTAAACCCCCAAAAACAAATAGGCCAACAACAAGATAGGTACTACCGACATGGCTTCCCAATAGACCTCATTTGGAATAAGCATTAGTTTTAAAATATCCACAAAAACCACTACAGATAATAAAATCAAGGCACCAAAAATGACAAAAAATTCAAGGATTTTGGCATAGTTTGCTTTGGCGTCTTTGTCTTTGGCATTGCTAAAAAAGAAGGGCTCGATCCCCAAACGGTAGGCCGTTGCAAAAAGCATCATAAACAACGCAAGTTTGTAGCAAGCAGAATAGGTCCCAATAGCTTCTTTGGATAGGTTTTCTGGAAGAAGACGCTCTAATAAAATGCGATCAAACGTTTCATTTATGGAAAAGGCAATTCCAGCAACCAACACTGGAAATGCATAACGCAACATTTGTTTCCAAAGTTTTGTGTCGAAGCTATAATTTAATTTAAAGTAAAAAGAAATTAGCATCAAAAATGTAACCGCACTGGCCACAAGATTGGCAATAAAAATATAGTGTACTTCAAAATTAGGTCGATAGAATATAGCCCAAAATGTAGAGGATTCAGCCCAAGATTTTAGGAACAGTAGCAGGACAACATTTAATCCCAAATTGAGAACAACATTGAGCAATTTGACTGCTGTATATTTTATGGGCTTGCCCAACGCTCTTAAATACGCAAAGGGAATAATAACAAGGGCATCAAAAAATAGAATCCAAAGGACCAATACAATATAAGCACTGTCAATGTGTGTAAGGTTTGCTATATGATGTCTTAAAAAATACCCCAATACCAGTACCAATGTCGAGGTCAGAATTAATGAAATAGTTGAAGTGCTGAGTACTGTTTTTTTATGTTCATCACTGCTAAAAAAGCGGAAAAAGGCCGTTTCCATGCCA
Organism: Formosa sp.; assembly: GCA_038138145.1. Classification (GTDB taxonomy): domain Bacteria; phylum Bacteroidota; class Bacteroidia; order Flavobacteriales; family Flavobacteriaceae; genus UBA3537. Next base: position 128,100 of record JAYQDD010000004.1, on the reverse strand, counting down.
TAGGCCAAAAGCACATTAAACAAGACAAAATAGGCGTAAATCAGCGAAACGTCGCCGTAGTCGGCCACATTTTCGAGTACAGATTTATCAGTGTGTAAACGTACCAAAAGAAAACTGAGCATTTTGGGCACTACGGTTGCAAGCCCATAAATAAAAGTTTGTTTGTAAAGCGTTTTAAGGATACTCAAATTGTTGCTTTTATGGGCTTAAAAATACACTTTTTAGACCAGATACAATAATTAATGAGAGGGAGGAGATTTGGGATAAGGAATGGATGGGCGCTGAGTTAAATCAATAATTTTATGATAATAGCGTTTGTTTTCGAGGATATAACTCAAAACACAGGTGTTGGGTTCCAATTCAAATGCTGAATGATCTGCTTTGGGGAGCAACTGATTATTGGCTTCTGCAAAAGGTTCATTGCTCAAAATAATGTCTTTGGGTTGATTTTGTGGCGAAGAAAAATGCCCAACAATCATTTGGTTTTTATAAACGGCTTTGGCGCGCTGTCCTCTAAAATGTATGCTGTCAGGGGTTATGTTGTTTAGATCTTTTACAGGCAAAAACACATCGACACCACGACCTCCGCCCTGAACACCAGCAACCCAAGTTTGAAAGTAAGGCGCTTCTATTGAAATTGGAGGCTTGGAGACGAAAAGCGTAGATTTTGTTGTTTTACAACCCAACAAAAAAGACAAACAAAGCAGTGGAATTTTATAGGTGATTTTCAAACGCATATTTAATTATCATCAAATTTCATTCCACAAAAAAAGCCCCACTTTGTGGGGCTTTAAGGTATTTATAAAAAACCGTGTTAATTGTTCAGTGCTTCAGCGCCACCAACAATTTCAAGAATTTCGTTGGTAATGGCTGCTTGTCGTGCTTTGTTGTAGGTCAATTTTAGTTGATCTCTAAGTTCTGTAGCGTTGTCGGTTGCTTTGTGCATGGCGGTCATTCGTGCACCATGTTCACTGGCAAAACTATCTCTAATGGCTTTAAACAATTGTGTTTTTAAAGACTTTGGAATCAAGGTTTCTACAATTTCCGCTTTTGAGGGTTCAAAAATATAGTCTTGGTTGGCATTAGTCCCCTCAGCACTTGGGACAATTGGCAAAAATTGTTCCGTGGTTACAATTTGCGTGGCCGCATTTTTAAACTTGTTGTAGACCAATTCAATTTTATCAACGCTTTCGTCCTCAAATTTTTCCATCAACAATTCGGCAATTTGTGCTACATTATCGAAAGTAAGATCATCAAAAACACTACTTTGATTCGATATAACATCAAAATCTTTTGAAAGAGCATCATTGGCTTTTTTACCGATGGCTACTATAGAAACGTTTTTGCCAGCATAGCTGTTTGCTAAATGATTGGCTTGTTTGATAATATTAGAATTAAAAGCGCCACACAATCCTCTGTTAGAAGTAATGGCAACAATAAGAACGTTTTTGACTTCACGCTGATCTGCAAATTTACTTCCGCTATCGGCATCCAAAGTTGCGCTTAGATTTTGTAAAAGTTCCGTCAGTTTGTCGGCATAAGGACGCATCGCTGTGATGGCATCTTGTGCTTTTTTGAGCTTCGCAGCAGACACCATTTTCATGGCGCTGGTAATCTGCATCGTTGACGATACGGACGAAATTCTGTTTCTTATTTCTTTTAAGTTTGCCATGCTTTAAATTAGTTCTTTAATTTAAAATTAATTGTATTTGGCCGATAAATCTTGTGCAACTTTTGTTAACGTATCCGTTACCTCATCAGTCAATTTACCAGATTTCAGTGTTGCCAAAGCGTCACTGTGTTTTGCTCTTAAATATTCAATGAATTCAGTTTCAAATTCTTTGACTTTATTGACGGGTACATCACGCAATAAGTTTTTAGATCCTGCATAAATAATCGCAATTTGATCTTCTACTGTATATGGATCGTTCTGTGCTTGCTTGAGGATTTCAACGTTTCGTTTTCCTTTTTCGATAACGTTTAGTGTAACGGCGTCCAAATCTGAACCAAACTTTGCAAAGGCCTCTAATTCACGGAATTGTGCTTGGTCTAATTTTAGTGTTCCAGAAACTTTTTTCATGGATTTAATTTGTGCACTACCCCCCACACGAGATACCGAAATACCTACGTTAATGGCTGGACGTACACCAGAATTAAATAAATCTCCATCCAAGAAAATCTGACCATCTGTAATCGAAATTACGTTTGTTGGAATATACGCTGATACATCTCCTGCTTGAGTTTCAATAATTGGAAGTGCCGTTAAAGACCCTCCTCCTTTTACCAAAGGTTGAAGAGAGTCTGGCAAATCGTTCATGTCTTTCGCAATGGTGTCATCATTAATAACTTTAGCAGAACGCTCTAACAAACGTGAATGTAAGTAGAAAACATCTCCTGGGTAGGCCTCACGTCCCGGTGGACGACGAAGCAAAAGTGATACCTCACGGTAAGCAACTGCTTGTTTTGATAAATCATCATAAATAATAAGTGCTGGACGACCAGTGTCTCTAAAATATTCTCCAATCGCAGCTCCAGCGAACGGTGCATATACTTGCATTGGCGCTGGATCTGATGCATTAGCCGCTACAATAGTAGTATAGGCCAATGCGCCTCTATCTTCTAATGTTTTTGCAATATTGGCTACTGTTGATGCTTTTTGCCCAACAGCAACATAAATACAATATACGGGCTCACCAGCATCGTAAAACTCTTTTTGATTTAGAATGGTGTCAATACAAACTGTGGTTTTTCCTGTTTGACGGTCACCAATCACGAGCTCTCTTTGTCCTCGTCCTACGGGGATCATGGCGTCAATAGATTTAATCCCTGTTTGAAGTGGCTCAGTTACGGGCTCACGAAATACAACACCAGGTGCTTTTCTTTCCAATGGCATTTCGTAAACATCACCTTCAATTGGACCTTTTCCGTCAATTGGTGCGCCGAGGGTATCTACAACACGTCCTACAATGCCTTCACCAACATTGATGGAAGCAATACGTCCTGTACGTTTTACTGTAGATCCTTCTTTTACAACTTTGGAAGCACCTAAAAGTACAATCCCCACGTTGTCTTCTTCAAGGTTTAGAACGATACCTTCAAGACCTCCTTCAAATTGAACTAATTCTCCATACTGCGCATTTGAAAGTCCGTAGGCACGAACAATACCATCCCCAACAGTGAGTACAGTTCCTACTTCATCCAAAGAAGCGGTGGCTTCAAATCCTGAAAGTTGTTGCTTTAAAATTGCTGAAATTTCAGCTGCTTTTACATCTGCCATTTTAATCTATTTTTAACTCATAGAACTCCTTATGGGTTCTATTTAATTTGTTATGAACTTGTTTTTTATTTCATTTAATTGGCTGGAAACACTTGCATTGTACTGCTGGTCTCCAACACGCAAGATGAATCCTCCAAGGATGGTTTCATCTACAATTTTGGTCAAGGTTACTTCTTTGCTTGACAATGTTTTCAGCTTTGCCATCACCTTTTTTTCTAAAGCTTCAGTCATTGGTACTGCTGTGGTTACCGTGGCTTGTTCTTTATTGTTAAGTTCATCATACAAACGCTTGTATTGTGATGCGATATGCTCTAATAAATCAACACGCTTGTTTTGTGCTAAAGTGGTGAACAAAGACTTTACTTCTGTTCCAGACTTTGAAAAAACATGTTCCAAAACGGCTGTTTTTTCTGAAAGTTTTACAACTGGTGATTTAAGTACCTCGTTCAGTTCAGGATTCGAAGCAATAGCACGAGCGATTTGGTTCATTTCTTCATGAATTTTCGCTGATGTATTGTTGTCCTCTGCCACACTTAAGATGGCCTTAGCATATCGAATGGCTGCTCTTGTCCCTGACATATATTTTTAGTTTAAACTAGCATCGTCTAACATAGACTCCACTAATTTTTCTTGCTTTCCTTTGTTTGATAATTCTTCTCCCAACACTTTTTCTGCAATGGAAATAGAAAGGTCTGCAACTTGTGCTTTCAAATCTGCAATAGCTGCTTTTTTCTCTGTTTCGATGGCCGCTTGTGCTTGTGCGACTAATTTTGCAGCTTCTTCTTTAGCTTCTCCTTTAGCGTCGTCAATCATTTTGTTTTTGAGTTCACGCGCTTCTTTAAGCATGGCTTCACGCTCTGCACGGGCTTCTTTCAAAAGTTTTTGATTGTCTGCTTGCAGATTTTTCATCTCTTTTTTGGCGTCGTCTGCAGCACTAAGCGCATTTTTGATACCTTCTTCACGTTCATTAACAGCGTTCAATATTGGCCCCCATGCATATTTTTTTAATAGCAATAAAAGCCCAAGAAAAAGTAATGTTTGCCAAACAAACAGTCCAAGTGAGAATTCTTCTAATAATTTTTCCATAATAATTTTATTATGATGATGTTTTAAGTTTAATTAAAACAACCTTGCAACCAACCGTTGCAAGATTGTTTTTTTTGGATTAAGATTATACTGCAAATAATGCTGCAAATCCAATACCTTCAATCAAGGCTGCTGCAATAAGCATCGCTGTTTGAATCTTTCCGTAAGCTTCTGGCTGGCGAGCGATAGCTTCCATTGCGGAACCACCGATTTTACCAATACCTAATCCTACTCCGATGACAACTAAACCTGCACCTACCATTACTGGAATTTCCATATATATGTATTTAAAAATTAAACATTCAATTCTAATGACTCAACTGTTAGTGAGCATGTGCTTCATCATGATGCTCGTGCTCCTCTGAAGCAAAACCAAAATACAAAGCCGATAACATTGTAAAAATATACGCTTGTAACAATGCCACAAGTACTTCAATTAGTGAGATGGCAAAGGCCAATCCAAAGGACAATGGGCTTCCCAACCAACTTTTGAATAAAAACATTAAACCAATCAAACTCATTAAAACAATGTGTCCTGCTTGCATATTGGCATACAAACGGATTAATAATGAGAATGGCTTAATGAATATCCCTAGTACTTCAATAGGGATTAATATTATGTATAAAGGAACTTTTCCATACCATGGCATGGAATCTCCTAGTGGATCAAAAATATGCTTCCAATAGTCTTTTGTCCCTGTTAAATTTGTGATTAAAAAGGTCAATAAGGCCAATGCAAAAGTGATTGCAATGTTGCCAGTGACATTTACTCCTAATGGCGTTAACCCAAAAATATTTAAAAACCATATGAAGAAAAACACAGTAAGTAAAAACGGCATGTAGCGCATGTATTTCTTCTCACCAATGTTTGGAATGGCAATATCATCACGAATATAAAGCACAATAGGTTCGAAAAAACGCCCGACTCCTGAAGCAATACCTTTATTTGCACCATAAGATTTTCCAAGTCCTTTGAAAAGGAAAAACATGAGTAACGCCGTGATCATAATCATGACTACACTTTTTGTAATGGAAAAATCGAGTGGTTTTATATTTGTAGGGTGGTTGTGCTCGTCATAATTAATCGTCCCTTCAGCGTCCGTTTTGTATATTTTATTATGATATAATTTGTAATAATTACCATCAATCTCAGCTAAAGTCTCACCATGATGAAATTTTGAAGAAGCGAAAACTTTAAGGCCTTCATCCCACAAAATTACAGGTAAAGGAGCACCTATATATTTGTGTTCTCCTTGATCTGTTGTATATGAAAATAAACTAAAGTCGTATGCGTCTTGAAGGTGGTGTTGAATGTAAGCTTTAATTTCAGCTTTTTTGTCAGTTTTTGGGGCGTCTCCTCCTGCCATTACCAAGAATGGCATCAAAAATAGAATTAGTGTTGTCGCTTTCAAAGTTAATTTGCTTCGCATTGCAGATTTTTATCGTTGTATAAAATCGGTGCAAAGTTATGGTTTTCTATCAAAAACAAAAACAATTTTAAGGACTTTATTTTTAGTTAAAAAACCTGTCCTCAGTGGGTGTTTAAGTTCTACATTTGGTTGAGTTGTTTGCTGAGGTAAAAAGTTTCTAAAACAAGACAAATTGTATAAGGAATAAAAAACGATACAAATTCCAAAAAAACAATTTCCCCATCAGCTTTGTATGGGCCATAAAACACCATAAAAAACACAAAAAATTTGACAAAACTACTGGCTAAAAACAAAAACCCAATTTGATTGTTATACTTGGTTTTTAAAGCAGTTAAACCCCAAAAGATTCCAATAGCCATCAAGGCATTGATTATATAAGCTTCAACGATTTGGTGTTGAAGTTTTGGCAAGGACAAAAATATATTTGTAAGAATATGTATTGCAAATGCAATACTCAAAAAAACAAATACCTTTTTGGAGAACTTTTTTGTAGTTAAGTTCATTTGCTTTGAAGTTTTTTGAGTTGCTTCAGCACCACATACAGCCCAATGGCTACCCCAAGTATGGCGCCAACGGCTACAAATATTTTTTTAGAATGATTGAAATATACATCAAGCCACTTCCCTAAACGGACAAAAACAAAAACAATCACCCCCATCTGAATTCCTAATCCAGAAAGTGCAGCAAAGTGTTTAAGCGGTTTGTCCTGGTTTGGCACTTGATTGTAGGGTTGGTTTAGGTTCTGCTTTAAGCTCTTTGACAGAGTCTTTCATTTGACAATGGGCATTAAAAGAGGCCCCCGGCTCAACAGCCAATTTTCCTGTTTCAACTTCGCCCTCTACGCGCGCTGTGGCACGCAAACTTAGGGTTTCTTGAACAGTCAGTTTGCCTTTAAAACCACCTTCTATATCTGCATTTTTACAAGACAAACTACCGTCTATTTTGCCTGTGTTCCCAATCACTACTTTGCCTTTGGTTATTAATGTCCCTTGGATCACGCCCTCAATTCTGAAGTCGCCTTCACTTTTTAGGTCGCCCTCAAAAATAGTGCCTTGTGCAATGGTGTTTTGTTGTGACAATAATCCTTGTTGGGGTCTTGTTTTTTTAGCATCTGTAAACATGACTTGTTATTTTAATTCTTATTCTTTTTTAGATAGTTTTCCAAGTTTTTATGGATTTGAAGTTTCTTGTAGTTTTTAGAAGAAATTGCAAAATATGGTCGTGCCAATATTTCATTGGACTTCACATCTAACAACTCTGCAAATCCTTGAGCGCCTTGGATACTTTTTAATCCATGAACCACTACAAATGTAGTATTTTTATTGAATACATCTTGTGAAACACTCAATTGCAGTATGTCCTCATCTTCAACAACTTTGGTCAATTCTTCCTTAAATGCTTTTATAAGGTCTTGTTCTTTAATGTCAAACTGATAAATTGTCTTAAAATGTTGCCCCTCCTGAAGTTCTTCAAAAGTGTCGTCTTCTAAAGTCGATAAAACATTGTCTATAAGATCTTGGGCTTGCTTCCCTTCTGGTGCATTTGGGTAGTTTAGTGCAATATAATTTAGCCCCTCTTTATAGTCTTTGAATCCATACAAACGCCCTTTTGCACTGGTTTTTAATAGCTCTAACTTAGGAACAATTTCATCGCCCTCAAACCTAATAATTTCTTCAGCGCATGAATCTATGACGTCTTGATATTGGCTTGCTTCAAATTTTTCAAAAAGGGCTTTGTATCTCGCTTCTGGTCCTTGAGCATCATTGCCCAAAACAGCTTCAGGATTCTTTAATATTTGTGCATATCTTGATGTTGGGTAATCGCGAATAATGTTTTCTTTCATGGCTGTAGCCGACGACGCATCTGAAAGTAGGTTATAAATTTTATATAAATTATATTTTGCTGGAAGTACCAATCGTTCTTCTGGATTTTGAGCTAAAAGTGCTTCTAATTTATCTTTTGAACGCCGGTAGTCTTTAAATTTATTTTTATAAATCAATCCCAATTGATAATAAGAAAAATTGCGTTCCTTGGCTATGCTGTCTATATCTTTTGGGTCTGTCGGAATTTGCTTCATATAATAACCCACATCGCGAATCCCTTGTGAAGATTCTTTCCCCTTTTCTGAAGCAATAGATTTTGAAGTTGCATCAGAAACTGTTTGTTTAGACCAACGCCAATTGTCAGCCAAAGGACGTTTGCCCCATCTATTGGCAAACTCATTTTTACCATACGCTACGGTTGCCGTTTCATAAAAATAAAATGTGCCTGCTTTTTTGGCTTTTGATGAATTGAAACTTGAAGTTGGATTTACATATGTTTTTTGTTTGGCTACCTTTTTTTCTTGTTCTTCTTTTAGCTTAGCGATAAGCTGTTCAAAGTATTGTTCCTGTTCTTCTTTGGACAGGGCAATAAGACCCAAAATACTATCATTAGTCCTTGCAATGGATTCATAGTATATGACATCTTGAAGATTGTCTAATCGTTTTTTTACCGCACGGAAAGGTTTAGAATTTGGCTTATAGTTTAAAAGCGTACTGTCGTAATATTTTCCCGCATCGGTGTATTTGGAATTGTCGAAATAAAGATCGGCAATGGTGTGGTAGTTCAATGCATTCAAATAATTATCTTCAGACTTCGTTCTTAAAGATTTATTGAAATACACAATAGCAAGCGAATCGTTGTCTTGCTTCAAATGATGCTTTGCTATGGTGTGGTGTATTCGATCTAAATAAGGGCGATGTTCTCTGTTTTCTTCAATGTCGGATAATAATTCACTTAACGCTTCGCGGTCACCGTTGGAATAATCATAATTATGAATCTGCTCTAGAAAAGCGTTGACGCGATAGGCCATCGGGACGTTTCTTTTGAGTTCTATGACTTCTTGAAAAGCCATATTAGCGCTATCTTTTTTACCAAGTTTGTTGTAGAGTTGCCCCTCAATAAAATGCAATCGCCCCTTAAAAAATTTATTTCTTGTAAGCGCATTCGCATTTTTCAAATGCATAAGTGCAGAATCAATTTCATTGGTGTTTAAATATGCTTGTACTAAGGTTGCTTGTGCTTCAACTTGGTCTATTTTTGATAATTCGTTTTTCTCAATCAGCGCTTTTAAATTCTCTATAGCTGTAGTTTCATTTTCGAGGCGCAAATTTGTTTTAGCGCGCCATATTTTGGCCAAATTAATATTACTGCTTCCGGGATATTTAAACAGTATATAATTAAATGCTTCTAATGCAGGGATGAAACGCCCACTGTAGTAACGCGCTTTACCAAGAAGAATGTAGGCGTCGTCGATTTGTGGGTTTTTTTCTTTTCCTTTAATGTTCATGCCGTGCTTCTGGACGGCTTTTACTGCTTTTACTTCTGCGCGTTCAAAATTTGAATTTTGTGCTTGTTCATCAGAAAAGAGATCTTCAGAAATACTTAAGCGTTCTACAGGTAAAATTGCCCAGTAATTGTCTTTATACCCATCTTCTATGTCTTTTAATCCTGCATCAAGGGCCAAGTTCCCATTGTACAAAATATTGTATTTCGTGTTTAAAGAATGCCAATTACGATTGATGAATTTATCTTTTTTACGCGAACAACTTGAAAAAATTGTGGCGAGAAATAAAACGCTTAGGATATATTTAAATGTGCATCTCAACTGTGGGACGTTTTTGTTGTTTATAACTAAGATTTTCTCTGTAAATTGTATACAAAGTTTGTAAAAATACTCATCTTTTTGAATAAATCTAATTATTTATATGAATTTAGCACAATTTTACTGTTGGGCTTTTTTAAAAAAATATAAAAATTGGCGGTATCTTAACTAATGTTCCGCTTCAAACTTTATTATTTTTGTTCTAAATTTTAGTTCATGGCGCCATTCAACTTTCTTAACATAAAAAATATTCATCGTGAAACTTCCAAAGCAGTAAGTATTAGCTTTGATATCCCCGAAGCTTTAAAAAACACTTATCGTTTTGAAGCAGGACAATACCTTACGTTAAAAACAAAAATTAATGGTCAAGAAGTCCGTCGCGATTATTCCATTAGTGCAAGTCCTGGTAGTAAAGATTTAACCGTTACCGTCAAAGAAATTGAAAACGGTTTATTTTCTTCTTTTGCCAATCAGCAACTAAACGTCGGAGATGCGATTGAGGTAGCACCTCCCAAAGGCCGATTTACTTTTATCCCAAACACAAACAACAATACCATTGTCGCTTTTGCTGCTGGTAGTGGTATAACCCCCATTATGAGTATTCTGAAAACAGTGTTGGAAACCAATGAAGAGCAAAAGTTTATACTTATCTATGGAAATAAATCTCCAGAGGATACTATTTTTTACCAAACGCTCTCAACGTTAGAAGCGCAATACCCAAACAGATTTCAACTTCAATATGTCTACAGTCAAGCTCAAGTTGACGGAGGCCTTTTTGGTAGAATTGATGTAGGAAATACAAATTATGTCATCAAAAACTTAATATCCCTTGAGGATACTTCCGCATTCTATTTGTGTGGCCCAGAAGGAATGATCAATACAGTCAAAGATGTATTGCTAGACAAAAAAGTGCCAGAGGATACTATTTTATTTGAGCTTTTTACCGCTTCTACGGCTTCAAATGAAATAGAAAATGCAGCGTCAAGCGATGAGTTTGTCGAAGCAACAATTTTGGTAGATGACGAAACGGAAAAATTTACCATGTCACCAAAGCACACTCTTTTGGAAGCTGCTTTAAAACAAGACATCGATGTTCCTTATTCGTGTCAAGGTGGCGTGTGTAGTAGTTGTATTTGCAGACTCACCAAAGGAACCGCCGAAATGCGTCAAAACAGCGTGCTAACGGATAGTGAAATTGCAGAAGGTCTGGTGCTCAGTTGTCAAGCGGTGCCAACGTCTTCGGAAATTCATGTAGATTTTGATGACGTTTAAAGCAGTTTGTGAATGGCGGCTATAATGGCCTCTTCAGAAATAGTCTCAATTGCTTTTTCATAGCCCTTTGGGTAGCGATTTCCATATACAGAGGTGGGAATTTTTGGAAATTTTTCTCGATTTGCAACCAAACAATATTCCATAGGTTGATTGTAGGGTTTAAATCCAGAGTATGGGTGTGTTACGCCCCACAATGTGAGCACTTTTGCACCCATTAAAGCGGCCATGTGTGCGTTACCTGAGTCCATGGCCAACATCAATGTTAATTGTTGCATTAATATTAACTCCTCTTGCAAAGAGAATTGTCCCGCTACAGAAATTACATTGGGGTATAATGTTGCTATGTAGGCGAGTTTTTCAACTTCCTCTTTCCCGCCGCCAAATAAAATAATAGTACATTCTGTGTTTGAGAGAGGTGCAACAACACGCTTCATTTTTTCTAAAGGATAAGTCTTTGAAGTGTATGCTGCAAAAGGGGCAATACCGATGTAAGGTTTGTTTTTTTCTTTCAAAAGTGATTCCATTCTTTTAGAAAGTGATTGAGGTTTTGGGGGTTGAAAATCTCCCAAAGAAAAATCAAACCCAAGACTACGAAATACGTCAGCGTAACATTCGACCATTGGGCGTAATGGTTCAAATTTTTGGCCAGAAATTAGCAGTCTTTTTTCGGAGCGCGCTTTATCCAGAACAGCCCATTGCTGTTTGGGTAGTAAAATATTTAATATTTTGGTGCGTAAAACATTGTGCAAATCAACAACTGTATCTACTTTGAGTGTGTTTATTTTTTTGGCTAACCGCAATAGCCCAAAAAATCCTTTGAACTCATTTTTTAAATCTATACCAATGACCTCAACAGTACTAATGTGCGCAAAAAGAGGTGCAAATTGTTGTCTCGTAAGAACAGAAATTTTGACTTGTGGATGAGCTTCTGAAAAGGTGGCAACAACAGGCACTGTCATTGCAACATCTCCGAGAGATGAAAATCTAATGACCAATATGTGTTTTGCAGCGTTATGCAAGAAGTGTTGATTATTTCGTTCCTCGAAGAACGGGATTTAGCTCGTCGTCGTTGTACATCTTCATTTGTTTGTACACTTTCATGTATTTGTCACCATTGGCAATAGCATCTAAAAGATCGTCAATAGCGGTAGAAAGGTCTTCCCTTTGCTCAAGTAATGTGTCTAATTTTTTTTGACATGATGCTTTGTGCGCATCCGAAGCATCGGTGCGTACCGTTTCTAAATGCATATGGAATATTTTCAAGGCCAAAATTGAAAGGCGATCTATAGCCCATGCCGGACTTTCAGAATTTATTTTAGCGTCGCTTTTAGGGTGTACATTTTTATAAAGCTCTAAAAAATAACTGTCGATAAACTCAACGGTGTCGGTTCGGTCTTGATTTGAAGCGTCAATCATACGTTTTAATTTGAGCGCTTCGACTGGGTTTATGTTGGGGTCACGAATGATGTCTTCATAAGCCCACTGCACGGTATCAATCCAGCATTTTCTGTACAATAAATGTCCTATAAGGTCTTGATCTTTGTCAAATTTGTTGTGAAAGGGTTGATCTACTGTGTTTTGCAACTTATAGGTTGCAATCACGTCTTGAAAAATTGTATTGGCTTTTTTAGAAAACATAGCATAACTTTTATGGTGCAAATATAGTGCAATTCTTTAGTTAAATTTCGAGTAGTTGTTCAATATTAAATGCTAATTTGGTAAGTGCAAGTAAAAAAACGAGCAGCACAAACACATTGGGCATCCATTGAACTATGGCGCGTTCTGTATAATTGGCCATAACAATAGCCAAAGGAAACACCAGAAATAGAAAATCGGCTATTGTTTTGTTTGGAGATAAAATAGGAATCGTTATTCCAATAGCAATAGCAAAAAATAACATGAGAAATGTAAATCGAGATTTACTCACCTTAATGACCATTTCGCTAAAAACACTTGACATACCCCAGACAGACAAACTAACCAGCAATGCTATGGCCAACACTATAAAAAGGTCGTTATAAATTGAAAAATCTAAGCTTATCTGCGGAGAAAAACTAAGCCAAATCATAGGGTCTTTGTTCAGTACTAAACAATATAACAGTACTAATAAACCAACTGAAATGATTCCAAAAATAACCGTACATATATGCTTAATATAGTCTGAGGGTAATAAAAAAATTGCAAAAGCTAAAGGTGCAAAATACAACACAGCCCAAGGTTGAAAAAAACACGCCAATGCTATCCAAAACCCAGAGTCAAAAAGCTTTTTTTTGATGTTCGTATTGGTCTTTAAACTAAAAATGCGTCTAAAACTCAAAAGAACAAAAAGATTCGAAAGGACAATAAAATAATTGGAAAGGGCTTGGGGTAACAAAAATATAAACAAACAAAGATAGAGTGCTGCAAAACTATTCTTTTGTGTCAAATTATTTTTTGTGATGACAAAAACAAATACAAATAAAGACATCAAAAAAGCACAAAATGTGCCTAATTCTTTAAGGTAATTGACTGGTGTCACATCAAACGCATAAGTATGTATGCCGCTAAAAATAAAAAGCCCCAACAATACCGCCAAAAAAATTACATAGTGTAACGGTTTAGATGTTTTAAAAAAGCTTGTAATCATTTGCAGTGTTGCTTATATTTGCAACGTAAATATAAGCTTATTCTGTGCGATTGCACAAAATGACAACTTTATAAAACCACATGATGAAAGATTTTTTTAATGGAATTCAGGAATTTTTTGAAACTGTTTTGTTTGTTCCTTTTAATGTTTTAAGAGAAGTAGAATTGGAAAATTGGTGGGTTGCCAACCTTGTTACATGGATTTTCTTGGTAATTCTTGTGGTTAGTTTTACGTATTGGATGCTTCAACTCAAATCATTCAATGACAATAACGAAGAGGACAAAAGTATTTCTTCACACTCTTATCTATAAATCGAACCCAAGGTCTTTTCTATAGTTTATGCCTTCGAATGTTATTTTTGAGACTTCGTTGTAGGCCTGTTCCAGGGCTTTTTTATAATCTGATCCAAAAGCTGTAACGGCCATCACACGCCCTCCAGACGTTACCACATTATCTCCGCTTTGTTTTGCCCCGGCGTGAAAAACTAATGCATCACGCACATGCTCAAATCCAGAAATTGTTTTCCCTTTTTCATAAGCTTCAGGATATCCTCCCGAAACAAGCATAACTGTAGTCGCTGTTTTGGGGTTGATTTCTAAATGGACTTGATCCAAGTTTTGCTCTTTTATGGCCACAAAAATTTCCATCAAATCTGTATCGATTCGTGGTAAAACAGCTTCTGTTTCTGGATCGCCCATCCGCACATTATATTCTATGACTAAGGGCTCGTTGTCGACAACAATTAGCCCTATAAAAATAAATCCTTCGTACGGTATTTGGTCTTTTTTAAGCCCCTCAACAGTAGGTTTTACAATACGCTTTTCAATCTTGTTTAAAAGCACCTCATCTGCAAAGGGTACTGGCGAAATAGCGCCCATACCTCCAGTATTTAGACCCGTGTCGCCCTCGCCAATCCGCTTATAATCTTTGGCTGTGGGTAAAACTTTGTAATGCACTCCATCGGTGAGTACAAAACAACTTAGTTCGATGCCGTCCAAAAATTCTTCGATAACAACTTTGGTGCTTGCTGCTCCAAATTTTGAATCAACCAACATGTTTTTGAGTTCGGTTTTTGCCTCGTCAATATTTTCTATGATGAGCACCCCTTTTCCTGCAGCAAGACCATCGGCTTTTAAAACATATGGGGGTGAAAGTGTTTCTAAAAACGCATATCCTTGCTCAAGTTCACTGGCTGTAAAACTTTGATATGCTGCTGTAGGAATGTTATGGCGAAACAAAAATTCTTTGGCAAATTCTTTACTGCCTTCAAGTGTAGCAGCGGTTTTTTGTGGGCCAATAACGGCTATGTTTTTAAGCTCATTATCATTCAAGAAGTAATCATGAATCCCATTAACCAAAGGATCCTCAGGGCCTACAACCACCATATCTATGTTGTGTTCTAAAACTGCCGATTTGATTCCTTCAAAATCAGTCACGGAAACCTCTAGATTGGTTGCAATTGAAGCAGTACCTGAATTTCCTGGTGCTACAAATAAATGATTACATAATGGACTTTGCGCAATTTTCCATGCGAAGGTATGCTCTCTACCTCCAGATCCTAATACTAATACGTTCATTGTTTAATATGCTTTTTCGTCGCCTTTAATGGCTTTTATGATGGTTTGAATAATAATTTTGATATCCAAAAAGATAGACCAGTTTTCTATGTAAAAAATATCATAGCGGACGCGGCCAATAATATCTTTGTCGGTCTCTACCTCTCCTCTATATCCACTGACTTGTGCAAGTCCTGTAATCCCTGGTTTTACAAAGTGGCGTACCATAAATTTGTCAACTTTATTGGCGTACATTTCAGTATGGCTTAGCATATGAGGGCGTGGCCCAACGACAGACATATCGCCAACAAATACATTAAAAAATTGAGGGAGTTCATCTATACTTGTTTGACGCATGATTTTGCCAATTTTTGTAATGCGTTGGTCTTCCTTTGAAACTTGAATAATATCTGCTTTTTTGTTAGGAATCATCGATCTAAATTTAAGGCAGTTAAAGGTTTTATAGTTGTATCCATTGCGTTTTTGCATAAAAAATACGGGGCCTTTGGACTCTAACTTGATAAGTACAGCAATGATTGGTGTAAGCCACGACATGAATAATAAAATGACAAAAAGAGAAAAGACAACATCAAAAATTCGTTTTAAGGCCAAATTAAAAGAGTCGTCTAAAGGGATGTTTCTAAACTCTAAAATAGGTACAATCCCATAAAAATCGCGTTTTAAGTCTTTGTTTAAAACAGTATTTTCTTCTGGGATAAATTTGACCATAATCAAATTATTGTCTGCAAATTGTGTAATGGCCTTGACATTCGAGGGTTTAATTTCTGAAAGTGAACAATATATTTCATCAACCTCTTCCTCTTTGATGTAGCTAAAAAGTGCTTCAAGATTGAGCCGTTCAGAATCCTTTAAAGATACTATTTTTGTGTTGACAAAACCAGATTGTGGATTGTTGGTAAAAAATTCATCGAGTGCTTTGGCTTGTTTGCTTTCACCTAAAATAATTGTTCTGCGCAAGTTCCCCTTAAAGTATGCTCTGTATTTCTTTAGTAAGAAAAAAAGTGAATATTTAAGCACCGAGATAATAAAAATACAGACTAAAACGAATTTAAGTATTTGGGTGGGGTTGCTATTTTCTTGTGGGGAAAATCCTGCATAGGCAAACATAAGTAACGCAAAGAATAGCCCCTGACGCACCAATAAATTGAGTATTCTTACGACGTTGGAATAGCGGTGAACTTCATAAAATTTTGAAATTAAAGCCGTCGTGATCCACCCTATTGAAATCACTAAAACAAACCTTAAAGGCGAAGATTGAGGCAGCAACCAAAGGAACGCAACACAATGTATTACAAGCAGGTCAACTGTGTAAGAAATGGGCTTGATGAGCCACGAATAACGTCCTTGTCTAAAATTGCTCATTAAGGTTTAATGTGTTTTGAAAAGTCTTTGTGTTCGGCTTTAAATAATTTTGATTCTGGCAAGTTTTTGAAGAAATCAAATGTTATTTTCATGCCTTCAGTTCGATTAACTTTGGGCGACCAATTTAATATTTTTTTTGCCAAAGCAATGTCTGGTTGACGCCTTAATGGATCTCCTTTGGGAAGAGGTGCGTATTTTATTTTTTGGTCAGTACTCGTAAGTCCCAAGATTTCTTGCGCAAAATCCAGTATGGTAATTTCTTCTGGATTACCAAGATTTACAGGCAATGTATAGTCGCTAAACAACAAGCGGTATATGCCTTCTATCATGTCATCAACATAACAGAACGAGCGTGTTTGGCGGCCATCACCAAAAACAGTAAGGGCTTCTCCTCTGAGGGCTTGTCCCATAAACGCTGGAATAACACGTCCGTCGTTGAGACGCATACGGGGGCCATAAGTGTTAAAAATTCGTGCAATGCGGGTATCAAGCCCATGAAAACGATGATACGCCATAGTAAGAGCCTCTTGAAAGCGTTTGGCTTCATCATAAACGCCACGAGGCCCAATGGAGCTCACATTCCCAAAGTAGTTTTCTCTTTGCGGATGTACCAAAGGATCGCCATACACTTCTGAAGTGGATGCGATTAAAATTCTGGCGTTTTTGGCTTTGGCGAGTCCTAATAAGTTATGTGTTCCTAAAGACCCTACTTTAAGGGTTTGAATAGGAATTTTTAAATAATCTAAAGGGCTTGCGGGAGAGGCAAAATGGAGGATATAATCAATGGGTTGGTTAATCTCTACATAATTGGTAACATCGTGTTCGACAAATTCAAAATTGGGATGATCCAAAATGTGCTGAAGGTTGTCTTTATCGCCTGTAATAAAATTGTCCATCCCAATGACTTGAAACCCCTCATCGATAAATCGATCACAGAGGTGTGACCCTAAAAAGCCAGCGGCACCAGTTATTAAAACTTTTTTCTTCATTTTTATATCCTTTTTTTTCTTATAGATAAGTCGTTAAAACCTTCGTTTTCAAGATCCTTGACGTCGTAAGAGTTACTACCCTCAGGAATAATAGGTTTTTTTATCAAGGTTATTAATTCAGAAAAATCTGTTCGGTGAAAAATAGAGTTCATGATTACAAATAAAAATACACCTCTGTGTACCCACAAAAAGGATTCTGTTATGAAAATTATGGCCATTAAAACATAGAACATAAGCATAAAAAAAGATTTTGTTTTAAACGATTTTTTGAACCCTATGCCTAAGATAATTAATAGAATTAATAATCCAAATATACCTAGTTCTGAGAGAATTTGAGCATACATGTTGTGGTAATTGTAGCTATGAAAACCATAATAAGTATTAAAAGCAAGATGTCTTTCCCTTAAATTTTCTCTGGACGCGAATATCCCAAAGCCTTTCCAAAAAATATCGTCTTGTTCAATTTGCCCTTTTAAATTTCTTAATTGAAGTAATCTAATTGATATTCCTGTCCATGGATAAACTCTGTTAAATTTTTCTCGATTTACTACTTCTTCAAAGTTAGTTGTTGACTCAATCAAAATTCGATTAACAACTTCATGTGAAGCTACGCTAATTAAAATTATTGTTACTAAAACAATACCACAGTTTTTTTTGGACTTTAACGTTTTTAAACCCTTACCAGACATAAAATATATAAAGTTTCCTAAAATAAAAACCGCTATTGTAGACTTTGACGACAGTAATAAAATTACAAACCCTAAAAAGAAAAGACCTAATAAATCAACACGTTTTTTAACAGACTTTGATAAAAGAAAAAAATAGCTGACTGAATAAAATACCGATACATAAATAGCATTAAGATCTAAAACCTCAACAAGATCATGATAGGTAAATACACTGGGGGAACCAGAATTAATGTAGTTTATAATTGCAACAGATAAGAAAAAAAACCCTAATATTATATTGGATATTGTAAATCCATTTAAAACAATTAGAAATGCCCTAAATTTTAGTTTTGGAATACTACTAAATAGTAATGGCAGTAACATAAATATCAAAAGTCTTCCTATCCCTTTTAAACTTAGAGCTTGGTCAACCGTCCAAAAATATGAAGCACAACATAATACATAAAGTAAAATAGAAAGAAATAGTGAAAGATTTAATTTGAACTTTGTTTTGGTTAAAATAGCATGTCTTATCGCGAATATAGAAAATAAGGCAAGAGCAATGCTGCTTAGCGCATATCCCAATAATACTGTTGAAAGCACTAAGACAAGTAGGTAAGGCAAAAAGTCTTTGTGATTAATAATGAATGTTATTTTACTTCTTGCACTCATAAAAAAAGTTTAAATACTCTTTATTAATAATATCCCAACTAAAGTGCTTTTCAATTGTATTGAAACAATTTTCAACTTTATCTGAATAGTTTTCTTTAGAAAGGTTATCTATGTGTTCTTTAACATCTTCTGGTGTTTCAAAATAAAATGCATTCTCATTTAAAATCAACTTATTAAACTGATTGTCATTAGCAATTATAAAAGCTTTTGATGACATCGCCTCAAGTAAAGAAGGGTTTGTGCCTCCAACAGAATGTCCGTGAAAGTATAAATTAGAATAGTATCTTAAATTATTTAGTACATTCATGTCGTATATACCTCCTACAAAACGAATGTTTTCATGGTTTTTAAATTTGTCTTTTAAATATTTTCCAAAGCTGTTTACATCGTGTTTTCCAACGACTAAAAAAGGTGACTTCTTTTCAGATAAAGCAACACCATCTAATATGGTTTCAATATTGTTTTCAGGTTCAAGTCGTGCAATTAGCATATTATAATTATAGGGCTCTACATTATACTCATCTATTTTTTCTACTTTAGGAGATTTAAAAAGTTCGGCACCATAAGCAATGTATTTTGATTTTACATTGTAAGTCTCTTTTAAATAGTTTTGAATTCCAATAGAATCAGCAAGTAAAAAATCACTTGATTTAATGCATAGTTTTTCAGCATACTTTAAAAACTTTTGAACTTTTTTTGAATACTTAGATCGCTTCCATTCAAGCCCATCCATGTTAGTTACAATCGTTGTTTTTTTTGGCAATAATCTATACCAGATTGTGCTGCTTGTATATCCTAACTGAAGCAAAATATCAAAATCTCTTTTTCGGGAATCTAAAATGCAGTTGAGATCATAAATAAACTGACCAGGTGTACCAATTTTATCTTCCGGATCATAACAATGAATAATGCTTACGCCATTAAATGTCCTGTCTTGATAAGGATGCTTACTTGAATTATAAACATATACATCGTGGTGGTGGTCAGCTAAATAAACCGATAGGTATTCGGCGAATTGTTCAAATCCCCCATGGTGATTTGGTATTCCTCTAGTGCCTAATATTCCTATTTTCAATATAATAATTTTTTAATGCAAAAATACCTCCCAAAAATACACTTATTATATCACCTTGATTATATAATCCTGTAATAATTAAGCTGGTAAACATAAAATATATTCCAATTCCAGAGATCACATTATTATAGAATCTTTGTATATTATCCTCTTGAGTACTATAAGTTTTTAAATATAAGCTAATTATAAACCCTAAATAACAGAACAACCCCACCAACCCAGACTTAAACCAAACATATGCAAAGCCATTATGAAGTTTAGGTATATATTGAGTTCGAATATTGCTCAAAGGTGCAACAAACTCTAAATCAACTAACGCTCCAAGACCTTGACCAAAAACTAAGCCGAGCCCATAAGAAGTTTCTTTTAATTGTTTTATTGCTTGATTGGCCTCATATGCTCTCCAATGATCCCAAAGATAAGCGTGATTTTTTATTGATATATCTTCGGTTGAGATAAATATTTCTTCATAAGCTATACTAATTTTATATAATAAGCCTTCCATTCCTGGGGCTCCGCGTTCTAATTCTATGGAATTTAAATATGAGAAAAATCCCGTTGTAACGATTCCTAAAACAGAAAAGTACAATAATCCTTTTGGAGTAATCTTGGTGTATCCTTTGTATGCAATATAAAACAGAAAAAAACCTACTAATAAAGTTCGGGAAAAGTATAAAATCATAGAAATGATTAAAAGCAGTTTAAAGAAATTTTTATAACGCAATTTTAAACTAAAGTACTTTTGTTCTTTATTGGCCAACAATAAAAATAAAGCCAATAATTCTATAAAATTGGACTTCCCTGCAAATCTTCTAACAGCATTAACTTCAAAATACTCAAAAAAAATCCAATAGGAAGCTTTTAAAATATGAATAACGGCAAATATTATCCCTAAATAAATTAAAATTTTAAAGAGTTCGTGTTTATCTTTTATTTTGTTTACCAGTCGATAACCAATAGAAATAAATAATATGGGTTTTAATAGGTATGTAAAGTCCTTAAGAATATCATACCAATTCCAATGGTAAAACCACATTGATATAAACGCAGTTATCAAAACTAGCAATAGTGGTAATAA
The DNA here is from genome assembly GCA_038138145.1 of Formosa sp. Classification (GTDB taxonomy): domain Bacteria; phylum Bacteroidota; class Bacteroidia; order Flavobacteriales; family Flavobacteriaceae; genus UBA3537. The sequence continues at coordinate 107,342 of JAYQDD010000004.1, read as the reverse complement.
AACGTTTAGCATTATTTTACAAATCTTTGGTTGCTTTTCAATTAGTAGTATTCCAAAAAAAAGAAGCCCAACAGAAATATTAACCTCCAAAGAACCAAATAACTCAGGTATTAGAAACAAGACTAATAACATGGTTTTGTATAATATTTCCTTCTTTACTGTCATAAGGTGTTTGCCTAAAACTATTCTTTTACTTGTTTCGATTCAATCTCCAAATATACTTTTCTAAATGATGAAACATATTTTTCAAGACAAAAATCTGAAATTACAGATTGAAACCCGGAAGCTGCTAATTGATTAGAATATTCTTTTTCTTCAATACTCTTGGTGAGTTTTAGTGCAAGATCATTATCATCATTTGGCACAAACAATAACCCTGTTTTTTCATGTGCAATAATTTCCCTTAAACCTCCATGATTAGCTGCTATTACAAGTTTTTGAGACAACATGCTTTCAATTGCCACTAATCCAAATGGTTCAGGCTCAGTAGATGGTACAACTACTATATCTAAGCTATCATATAATGGCCAAATATTTTCCCTAAAGGGAACTATTTCACAATGAGACTCTATCCCTAATTCTTTGATCTTGTGAAGTACTGAGTCTCTAAAAAACTCCTGATTTGGTGGTGGTGATCCTATAAAAATCAATTTGGTATTAGGATGATTTTTTGATACTTTATGATAGGCTTCAAGCATCAACAAATGTCCCTTCCAACGATTAATTCTACCAACCAAACCTATATATTGTGTGTCTAAATTATATCCCTTGAATAAGGTTTTTCTAATTTTGGAAACTTCCAAATTTGGTGTCTTAGGAGCTTCTCTATCCAAGCCATTCCATATCACTTGACTCTTATTTATTAGTGAAGTTCTTTTATTGCACAAAGCATCAAGTGATGCTTTAGAGTTGTATACAACCAGATCAGAAAACTTATCTACGAAGACGGAATACGTTTTGTTTACTGCCCTAGGATGTTCTATAATTTCATGAACATGCCATAGGTGCTTAATCTTTTCTTGTTTTGCATAAAATGCTCCCAATAGCACAGCTAGAGTATTAGAATGTATCAGGTCTATTGTTTCTCCTTTTAACTCTTTTTTTAAATATCTTAAAGCTTTAAGTAATTTAAACGGGAGAAGTAACAAGTTGCCTATCTTAAACATTTTTCGTGACACTTTTGTAACTGGAGCCACAATTACTTTAATATTTTCCTTTCTAAGGATGTCTTTCAATGGTCCTTCATGTGGTAATACAACTATGGGGGTATATAAATTAGTGTTTTTTAAATCTCTGACTAAACAGAACAACATTTTATCTGAACCATATAATTCTGAAGACTGATGAACAAATAAGATAGTTTTTCTATTCATATATTTTTAATAATGTGAATTATTCAATATCCGTTTTCTAATATTGATGGTCTGACCAAGGACAATTAAAACAAAATCTAATTGCCCATAAAACATAGCTTTTCTTTTAGATCTACTTCCAAACAACAATGCCTTCGTCCACTTACCGAGTGTTGATAACAAAATAACTGGCAAATACATTGGGTAGTATTTCTTATAATACCTAAGCCCGTTTAATAAATAAAGATATTCTCGTGAAAAATTACTATTGGATTCCGTTCCCCCTTTATCAAAAACCTTTGATTTATTATTTACTCCAAAAGTATATCCATTATTTTTTGCATGAGCACAAAAGTCCGTTTCTTCCCAATACATAAAATAATGCTCTGGAAATAATCCAAGATGTTGAAATGTCTTTATATCAGTAAAAAGTGAAGCCCCCGAAACAGAATCCATAGATTCAACCTCTTTTTGTTTGGTAATATAACTTACTCCATGGTATAGTTTATTCACTCTAAACCCTCCGTACCTTATCATTTTATTCTGGTCATAATAGTGGTACATCACATTCCCAAATATCATATTTTCCTTCTCATACGCCAATTGCACCAAATGACTTAGTACTTCTTTTTGAACAGTTGTATCTGGGTTTAATAACCAAAGATATTCGTTATTCCTACTATTGATTAGATATTGTATTGCTAGATTGTTGCCGGCTCCATAACCAAGATTTTCATCGTTCTTAAAAATTATAATTTTAGAATTATCAATTAGGTTTACTTTCTTATAAACAGAGGGTTCTTTTACATCGATAATTAAAGAATTTAGCTCATTAGATTTTAACCAATTATATAGGTGCTCGACATCATCATTTGGAGATGCATTATCTACAACAAAGATCTGATAATTATTATAGGTGGAATTAATAATAGAACTTATGCAAGCAACTGTGTCTTTCCAACTGTTATAGTTGACTATGATAATGTTTACTTTCTGATATTTATTCCCATCCATATATACAATCAATGTCTGTCATTTTTAGGTCTTCAAATTCAAATCATAGTTGTTTCCAAACACTTAAATCACGGTTAAGAATTTGTTCGGTTTTTTCGATATCCTCCTTATAGATATCATACAAATATAATCTTTCAGACTCCTTTAAGCTTGGCTTTTTTTGTTTTTTTAAAAGCACATTTCCGTTCAAAAAACTTTTAGCCGAAAATGGAACCAATCGCTTTAAAAAACTGCTCTTATTTTTATATTTTAGAATAAGCCTTGATAATTTTCCCCTTGGAGCAACGTATTGGTTATGTACCTTCTTGTAATCTATTGCTGAAATATGTTTCTCATTGATTCCTAAAAACTTACAAATATCCTTAAGGGTTTTTTTTGTTTCGGAAATAAAATCATCATAAAGAATAATCTTTACGTTTTGAGCTCCGAACAAATCTAAGTATCTTTCGATCTGACGAGAATAAAATCCTAATTCCAAATAAAGATGTGACTGCCCCCATCCTTTTGGAATTGCTTTTTGATCTTTTTCAATTGCGAGAATAAAGTCATCTAAAGTTTGGCTTCCACTTCTTATATCCATTAAATAATGAGAAAAAACACGTTCTGTAGGGTTTCTTAGAAGAATGACAATTTTTGCTGATGGATAGTCCTGGTAAATACGGTTTGCTGCCTTATCATCCCACAGATATGAAGGAGAGGCATCTGCTAGTATTTTTTCTGAACTGGCCTCATTATATAACGCCTCATATACCTCCTTTTCATTTATGATTTTTTCATGATATAATTTACCCGGCTCAGGCTTAATATAGGCCGAAGGATCATTAGATTCTACATCTGCATAAAAATGAGGTTCCTTTACTCTCGGGAAAAATACATTGGGGTGTTGCTGAAGATAATTGTACAAAGAGGTTGTTCCTGATTTTGCAGCTCCAATAATAAAAAGATTAATATTTGGCTTGCTTATTTCCATATAGATAAATCCAGATTCAATAATTGTTCTGTTCGTTCGATGTCTTCAATAAAATAAGCGTATGTCAACTTTTGGGTTTCTTCATCAGATAATTTACTCAATTTTAATGGTCTCCGATTTAAAGAATCTAATTTTGTGGCTAATTTATATTTAAAACTATCCGGGAAGGGGATCATTCCTACAATTTTCTTCAATGGGTTATTTTTATCATAAATCATATTTCTCAGTAATTTTGATCTTGGTTCAGACGCATGATTACTTTTCACATTAGAATCGATGTCGAAATATGCAACATCGATAAAGTTTTGAATTTCCTTTATGGTTTTTTTCTTATTCCTGATAATATCATTCTCAAAAACAAACACTTTAACTTTGTCTCTTCCAAATAAATCAATATACCTTTTTATTTGTTCATAGTAAAACCCTCTACTTAGATAGCTATAATGGCTGTCATTAAAATAAGTGTTTTGACTCAACCGTTGATTTTCTTTTAAAATGGCTTGAGAAAAAGGTAGACTTTCAAATCCTCTGCGCTTACTCATTAAGTAATGAGAATATGCTCTTTTGGCTGGTTGACGAAGTAGTATGATAATTTTTAAATCTATACCTAAAGTTTCTTTTATCCGATTTGGGACTTTATCCAAATACAAGTATTCAGGAGTAAAAACCCCTACTTTCTTATTTAGTTTGTCCCCCTTAAAAAAAGTTTCGCTCCACCAGTTCAACCCTTTTTTGTAACGATCATCCATGTCAAAAAAATGAGCCTCCTTGCGTTCTGGCAAATAAATTTTAGGGTGATATTTTAGAATATCATGCAAAGATGTGGTCCCTGATTTTTGGGCGCCAACACATATAAAATCAACCTTTAAGCTCATAAACTACAGTGAAAAAAATGTATAAAAGTTAAGGTAATGTTTAACCATTATGATGCCTGAAACATTCAAAAATACATTAGCAATCAAACTTGCTAATGCAGCTCCTTTGATTCCATATGTCGGTATTAATATAAGATTAAAAATAATGTTTAACAAGGCTGCTATCAAAGTTATGTTCCGTAACTCATTTTGATGCTTTGTCATATTCAATACCTGTGAGACGCTTCCAGACAAGGCATTAAACAACAACCCCAATGATATAATAATTAAAGCCTGATCTCCATTTACAAATTCTATTCCAAAAATTCCTAGAAAAAAATTTCTGAAAACAATTAATACTATAACAACTGGAAATGTCAATAATGTAATAATCTTAGTTGCCTGCTTAATAAGATTCTCCATTTCACCAATTTTATTCTCACTGTAATATCTCGCAATCTTAGGTCCTATAATAGTATTTACTGTATGAATTACAATTAAGGCAACGGTTGCCAACTTGAAAGCTACATTATAAATACCTAATTCTTCTTTACTAACCATAGCTCCTAACATAAACACATCTGTCCAGTTTATTAAAAAAATAAACGCTGCGGTTATTAACATAGGAAACGATAATTTATAGAGGGCCCTTAAATTGTAAGTATTAGATGATTTTAGCTTGCCAAAAGGGAGAAACCTGGCATATAATATCCCTGTCAAAGATAATCCAAGAATATAACTCAATAGCAGATAAGACTCTTTTAGGTCGAAATAAATTACGATTACCAAAAAGAAAAAGAAAATGAGGTAAGGTAGAATATACATTCCAATAGCGAAAGATTGGAACTTTTCTCTACCTCTTAAAAATTCCATCACAAAAGAGTGGAATACTAAAAAGACTATCGAATATGATAATACCTCAAAATAACTCTGTAATTGTTCATCATTAAATATGTGATTAGAAAGCACAGAACTCAATAAAAACAAAATAACACCACCAATAACTGATGATATTAATACACTTATCAATGCCTTTTTCAAGTAATCGTTCTTGGGGATCATATCAAAATTGACTTTGTCTGAAGTCAATTTTACAATTGCTGTAGGAATTCCAAATGCAAACAAAAGAACTGCAAATTGCAAAAGTGTTATACTTATGGTATATCTACCGTAAATTTCGGCACCAAAATAGTTTGTTATTAGTATCATTATCAAGTAGGCAAAAATTACACCTGTAATTCTAAAAACAAACACCTGCGTACTGTTTTTTAGCAAGTAACCTGTAAATTTAAAAACTTTTAGCACTTAATGTATGTTAAATTACGACAGAGGTAAATGCCTCTTTTTGTTTATCTAATAAAGATAATGATATAACTTCTATTATTTAATCATTCCTGCAGCAACCGTTTCGTTCGTATTATCATCAACTAAAATGATACTTCCAGTAGCTCTATTTTTTCTATACGAGTCTACCATTAAAGGTTTAGTTGTTCGTATTTTGACTTTAGCGATATCATTCATATTCAATTCATTATTATCATTATTGCGCTCTAAACTGTTGATATCATATTTGTAAACGACTTCTTTAATCATTGCTTTTTGCTCATTAGATGTATGGCGAATACTGTATTTTGCTCTTGGTTTTGCCGGGTTGTTATGTAACCAACAAAGCATAACTTCGATATCTTGAGAAGCTTCTGAGGTATTGTTAGATCGAACAATCATATCGCCTCTGCTAATATCAATATCATCTTCAAGTGTAATAGAAACAGACATTGGGGCAAATGCTTCTTCTATTGTTTTTTCGAACGTATCAATGCTTTTAATTTTGGAATTAAACCCTGAAGGCATCACTGTAACCTCATCTCCAACTCTTAGAATTCCACTGACAATTCTACCTGCATATCCTCTATAATCTCTATGAGTCTCATTTTGAGGCCTCAAAACTGTTTGCACAGGAAATCTTGCATCAATCTTATTAATATCGCTACTAATATGCATTGTTTCTAATGTGTGTAATAATGGAGCGCCTTGATACCAATCCATATTTTTTGATCTGTTAACTACATTATCTCCAAGCAATGCGCTGATAGGAATAAATCTTACATCTTTAATTAGCATTTTTGAAGAAAACTTCTCAAATTGATCAATGACATTATTATAAGCCTCTTCGGAAAAATCAACTAAGTCCATTTTGTTCACACAAACGATAACATGAGGTATTTGAAGTAAAGATGCAATAAAAGAATGTCGTCTTGTTTGTTCAATCACACCATGTCTGGCATCAACCAAAATAATTGCAGCATTAGCTGTTGATGCTCCTGTCACCATGTTTCGAGTATACTGAATGTGTCCAGGTGTATCAGCAATAATGAATTTACGTTTTGGAGTTGTAAAGTATCTATACGCTACATCAATAGTAATCCCTTGTTCTCTTTCGTCTCGCAACCCATCAGTAAACAAAGCTAAATCTACACCGTCATGCCCTTTCTTTTTACTGGTGTTCTCAATGGCTTGTAATTGATCCTCAAAAATAGATTTCGAGTCGAAAAGCAAGCGGCCAATTAAGGTGCTTTTTCCGTCATCAACACTTCCTGCTGTAGTAAATCTTAATAATTGATTATTATCTAACATAAGTAAATTTTAGTGATTTAAAAATAGCCCTGACGCTTTCTGTCTTCCATAGCAGACTCTGAACGTTTATCATCACTTCTATTGCCCCTTTCTGTTTGTCTCATTCCTGAAACTTCCTCTACTATTTTTTCTAAGGTGTTGGCCTCTGACTCTATTCCTCCCGTAATAGTGATATCTCCTAAAGTTCTAAACCTGACCTTTTTGGTGACAATTTCTTCATGATCTTCAAGAACTAAAAATTCAGAATTTGGAATCCACGAATCTTGTCTCCAAACCACTTCACGCTCATGTGCGAAATATAAAGAAGGGATGGCTATGTTTTCACGTTTAATATAATTCCAAACATCCATTTCGGTCCAATTGCTTATAGGAAATGCTCGAAAATGCTCTCCTTCAAAATGTTTCCCGTTAAAAATATTCCAAAGCTCTGGTCTTTGATTTTTGGGGTCCCATTGTCCAAAATCATCTCTATGTGAAAAGAAGCGTTCTTTCGCTCTCGCTTTCTCTTCATCTCTTCGCCCTCCTCCAATAGCACAATCAATTTTATTAGATTCTATGGCATCGAGTAAGGTTGTTATTTGAAGGGCATTTCTAGTTGCATTTTTACCTTTTTCTTCTGCTACACGACCATCATCAATAGATTCTTGAACAGAACCTACGATAAGTTCAACCCCTAAACCTTTGATAATATCGTCTCTAAACTGAATGGTTTCTGGAAAATTATGCCCTGTGTCAACATGCAATAACGCAAAAGGAATCTTAGCGGGGTGAAACGCTTTTTTTGCTAAATGAGTAACTAAAATTGAATCTTTACCGCCAGAAAATAGAATAACTGGGTTGTCAAATTGTGCCCAAACTTCACGTAATACGTAAATGGCTTCACTCTCTAATTCGTCTATATAATTTAAATAATATTTACTCATTATTGTATATGCCTTGATAACTTCGGTGTTATATATTCCACTATTCTATTTACAGCCTCTTCAATAGGTTCAGATTCTGTAAATATTTCAATATCTGGATTTTCTGGCGCTTCATAAGGAGCCGATATCCCAGTCATATTTTTAATTTCCCCTGCTCTGGCTTTTTTATAAAGTCCTTTCAAATCTCTCCGCTCACACTCTTCGAGACTGGCGTTAATATAAATTTCGACAAAGTTAACATCTTTAACAATAGTTCTAATATTCTGTCTGTCTTTTTTATAAGGGGATATGAATGCAGCCAACACCACTAACCCTGCGTCTATCATTAAATTTGAAACCTCTGCAATGCGTCTAATGTTTTCCGTTCTGTCTTTAGGTGAAAAGCCAAGGTCATTGTTTATTCCTTTTCTAATATTATCACCATCTAGTGTGTAGGTTTTAATGCTTTGCTCATGTAACTTTTGCTCTACTAAGTTGGCAATGGTTGATTTACCAGAGCCTGAAAGCCCTGTAAACCATATTAAAAATGAATTATGTTTGTTTGAGGCTAACCTATGGTTCTTAGTAACTTGGTAGCTGTGAGGAATGATGTGTTTAGTCATGCTATTGTTTTTTACCAAAAACATAATGTCTTATTCTTCCAAGAGGAAGTTTAAGCCAAAGTCTTTCATGTAAATAATACAATGCTAATTTCGTAAATAATTCTGTAAGTGCAATATATAATGCCATTTCATCATAGGCGTTTAGTACTGAACCCGAAATTAAAAATGTCATTACAGTGGCAATGATACGCCAAGAAATTGATTTTTGAAGAATTACTTTTTTGGTTACCTTTTTATCTATTAAAATTTTTTGCCATATTCTTTCATGAAGATAGTATACTAAAAACTTAATCACAAACTCTAGAAAACCAATTTTAATAGCATTTCCAATGCTACAATTTTCTGTGAGGCATGTTATGAGTAACACCACTAAAATGGTATCTGAAGTTGCAATAACTCGCCATGAAATGCCTTTTAAAAGACTTCTAATATGTGACTCTCTTTTGTAAGCCGTCATTAATTTTTGAGTTTAGATACTACAAACCAAGGGTTTATTAGGTTCTCTTTGTTATATAGTAGTGGTTGTTTTGTGTCTTCACAAAGTACATCAATACCAACAGCACTACAGATGGCTTGACCAGCAGCAGTATCCCATTCCATAGTTGGTGCAAATCTAGGGTATATATTAGCATTACCTTCTGCAATTAGACAAAATTTTAGTGAACTCCCTTTTGAAACAATCTCAACATTTTGTCCAGAAGATTTTAAAGTTTCCACAAAGGCTGAAGTTTCTTTAGTCATATGCGACCTACTACCAACTACTTTAACAATTTGCTTATTTTCTTTAGTTTTAAGTGATATTGAGTTAGCTAAAACTGTCTCAATATCTGTATCATGAGATTCTAATTCAGCTTTATAGGCTTGTTGTTTTAAAACATCAGCATAATAAAGTATTTTGGAAGCTGGCATATAAATAACACCTAATTCTGGCTTACCATTATTAACTAGCGCTATATTCACTGTAAATTCTCCATTTCTTTTAATAAATTCTTTTGTGCCATCAACAGGATCAACAATCCAACACGTTTTCCATTCTTTTCTAACGGTGTAGTCAATTTGTTTATTCTCCTCGCTGATTATAGGAATATTTGTTGGTTTTAAATATCGGTTTATAACATCATTTGACTCTTTATCAGCTAGTGTCAAAGGCGATTTATCGTCTTTGTATTCTACTTCAATTACGGTATCATAAACTTTCATTATTTTTTCTCCTGCTTCTAAGGCAGCATTAATGGCAATTTCAAAATTCTTATTTGACATGTCAATTTTGTGTTCTTGTATTAGTGCTTTACAATTTATTTTAATGTTTTGCTCAATAAATAGCATGGAGAACATTATCTCATGTAAAACATTTTCTAAGTATTATTTAATATTGTTTCAATCGCCGCTTTATTACTTTTTATTGAATCATCTCTATAGACAATGCCGTTCCCTTCTCTATGTCAGATTTAAATGTTTTTCCTAAAATGTCTTCTAAATGTTTAGGATGTAAACCATATCCAGGCCGTACCGATCTTACATTTTCTTTGGTAATTACATCCCCTTTTTTTACATCTTCAGAAACGTAAAGACTTCTAGAAAATTGTTTGCCCGCCTTTTGCTTTTCAGTAAGCTCATAGGAAACCTTTCCAATGGCTTTTTGTGCACCTCGTACTGCTTTTACCATTTGTGTAAACTCTGCTTCGCCCAGAGAAAAAGCTGTATCTGGTCCGCCAATAGATTTGTCCAGAATAAAATGTTTTTCGATAACGGACGCGCCCAATATCGTAGCCGCTACAGGCAATGTAATTCCCAGCGTGTGGTCTGAAAGCCCAACCTTGACATCAAAATCTTTTGCAAACTGTTGCATCATGATCAAGTTTGCTTCCTCTACAGGCGCTGGATATGCTGAAGTACACTTTAAAATAGTAATATCATTATTCCCAACAGCTCTACAGGTATCTACTGCTAATTGAATGTCTTCATACGTCGCAATTCCTGTAGACATAATCATGGGTTTTCCTTTGCTTGCAGTATATTCAATCAATGGAATATCTGTAATTTCAAAGGAGGCGATTTTATAAGCAGGGACATCAAATTGTTCCAAAAAATCTACCGCAGTAACATCAAAAGGCGAAGAAAAACAAACCAAACCTTCTTCTTTTGCAGTTCTAAATAGCTCTTTGTGCCATTCCCATGGTAGGTAGGCTTCCTTGTATAATGAATGCAGTGTTTTTCCGTCCCAAAGAGTGCCTCCTTTTATCAAAAAATCATCTTTATTGCTATCCAAAGTTATCGTGTCAGCGGTGTAGGTTTGTAACTTAATCGCGTCAGCACCAGCGCGTTTTGCAGCCCGTACTGTTTCTAAAGCGGTGGCAATATTGCCGCCATGATTTGCTGAAAGTTCAGCAATAATAAAAACATCTTTTTTGTCTATCATAATTGATAAATTAAGGTTTTAACCCCCTCGACAACTGTATTGCTTATTAAGCGGTATCCTGCGCGTTCAAAACATTTGATGGAAGGTGTGTTTTGATCTTTGATTAATGCTCTTATTTTTATATCAGGAATTAAATTACTTATGGTTTGATGTGCTTTTTTTAAGAACACTGAAGATAACCCTTCCCCTCTAAATTTTGGAGCAATATTTATTCCAATTATGGCGTGATCATCTTGTTGATCTAATCGTAAAAAAGCTGCTGGTTCGTCCCGAAAAGTACATATAAAACTATGCTTGCACTTGTCTTTTAGCCGCATAGTAAACCAGTCGCAATGCGCATCAAATAATATGGGTTCTTGTTGAAATGAGTTTGCTCTCGTCAATTCATCGTTAGACCACTCAAAAATCAAGGCCAAATCGTCTATGGTTACTGGTCTTATCCCAATAGGGTTTATCTTAGAATGAATCACGACAGACTTATACTCTGCATTGTGTAAAAAATGCTCTTTGAGTTCTGCCTCTTTTTCAAAACCTGCAGCTTCGACCGCTTTATACAGATTAGGCCTTAAATCAAAGGCATAGGTGTATATTTTTCTTAAATCTAAACCCTCAAAAGCTACTTGTTCAATTAGCGCCAAATAAGTTGTCCAATGCTGTTGAAAATACTCTTTTTCTAATTCAGGATCAATGATGAATGAAATCTCTGCGTTTTTATCCTTCCAGTTAATGTGCACCAACCCTCCATAGCCAATACATATATCATCTTGCAGATAAGAAAACAACAATTGATTGGGTTGATTTGCGTCAAATAACCTCGAAACTATAGTATCAAAATATTGGTTTTGATCTGTTTCTGTCAACACTTTTTGTTGGCGCAAATGATACATTTGTTCGTTTCTCCAATGCATAATCAATAAACGATCTTCATAACGGATGGGTACAATTTTTATGTTGCCCGATTCATATTGATTCGTTTTTAAAATGTGATAGCGATTAGGAAATTTCATTGCTTAATTTAAATTTAAGTTCTGCCAATTTCCAATCTGTTAGCGTGTCAATGTCTTGAGCTTCTAATTCGTCAACAATCAAAGCACCAGTGTTGTTGGTCCATAATGATTTGGCTTTTAAAATCGGTACAGTATTGAAAAAATAGAACTGCCCGGCATCATGATAAGTGTTCTTCAAATCCTGAGAACGTGTGTTCATATTGCGTGCGTCAATCATTTTGATTTTCCCTGTTGTTTCATCGATTTGTAATGCTCTGTCGATAGGGTGTCCGTATTTCATCGCTGTAAAAACCGTGTCAAAGTGATTTTTGCATAACAAATCTTGGGCTGACTTTAGTTTTTCAGGTGTAACAAATGGTGCTGTTGGATAAATACACGCCGCAGAAGTTACGCTGCTGTATGCTGTTAATACCTCCTCTAATACGCTAAAGGTTGTGGCGTGGTCGTCTGCATTTTTAGCGCTTCTAAAAAAAGGTACTTTTGCGCCATATTTTTTGGCAATTGTTGCAATTTCTTCGTCATCAGTAGATACCATAACCTCATCAAAGAGCTCAGATTTAAGGGCCGATTCAATTGCATAGGCCATAATGGGTTTACCAAGAAAATCTTTTATGTTTTTTCTAGGAATGCGTTTGCTTCCTCCTCGAGCTGGTATGATTGCAATACATTTATTCATCCAAAAACTCAAAAATTGTATTAATGATATATTCTTGTTCTGTTTCAGACAAGGTAGGATACATGGGTAAACTAATGCATTTTGAATAATAGTTCTCGGCGTGTTTTAAATCTGCACCCTCGTAACCAATCTGTTTATAATAGGGCATCGTGTGAATCGGTATGTAATGGATCTGTGCGTATATGTTTTTGGTTCTAAGAAAATCGTATAACGCTTTTCTTTGCTCCAACTCGATTACGAATAAATGATGGGCATTGTAAAACCCTTGGGGCAAATCTTGGTATTTTATTTTATCCTTAAATGCCGACTTGTATTTTTTCGCTATTTCATTTCTTCTTTCTACACCCTTGTGGTTTTTTGCTAATTGCGTAATCCCTAATGCCGATTGGATGTCTGTAAGTCGATAATTGAACCCCAATTGCTGCATTTCATAAAACCAACCGCCGTGATTTTCACTCATTGGTACTTTGGTAATTCCATGGGTGCGCAGCGTGACTAGTTTATGGTATAATTCATCAGAATTTGTGGTAATCATTCCACCTTCTCCACAAGCAATGTGTTTTACTGGATGGAAAGAAAATATTCCTATATCTGCATAATTACCATTCCCGCACATTTGTTGTTCGCCCTTTCTGTCTATAAAATATCCTCCTGGCGCATGACAAGCATCTTCAATAAGCCATAAATTATATTCATCCGCTAAAGCCCTAAAAGCTTCCATATTTACGGGCAACCCCGCAAAATCTACTGGTATAATGCCTTTAAAAAATCCATTTGGTTTACTTTCAATCAAATTTCTGGTACTTTCTAATGAAAGTAAATAGTTGTCTGGGTCAATATCAGCAAACCATACTTCTGCTCCGCAATAGCGCGCACTGTTTGCTGTTGCAGCAAATGTAATGGGTGTGGTTATAATACGATCGCCCTTTTTTAAACCTAACGCCAGATTGGCCAAATGAAGTCCTGCGGTGGCATTGCTCACAGCAACTGCATATTTTGCGCCAATGTAGGCCGAAAACTGGTCTTCGAATTGTTTGACTATTGGCCCTTGAGTTAAAAAATCACTCTGTAAGGTGGACACAACAGCATCAATATCATCTTGGTCTATATGTTGTCTTCCATAAGGGATTGAGTTCATCACACTGAAAAATTTGGGTCTACATGCTCTTTTATTAATGTTCTAAGACTTTCGACGGTTTCCCATTCATTATTTTCTCCAGAATTGTAACGAAATCCTCCAGGAACTTTTTGTGCGCCAAAAGCTTTTATAAATTCATCTAAATCCCAGTTCAAAACCGTTGGTAAAATGGTGTAATATTTACCCAAATCGTAGGTATTGTAGGAATCTGAAGACGTTATCATTGCTTCATGGAGTTTTTCTCCTGGTCGAATACCAACTTCACGGTGTTCAATGTTGGGGGCTATAGCTTTAGCTACATCTGTAATTTTATAAGATGGGATTTTAGGGACAAATATTTCTCCGCCCCAAGCATGTTCAAGGGCGTTCAATACCATATCCACACCGCCAGAAAGTGAGATGTTAAAACGCGTCATATTCGAATCTGTAATGGGCAAAAATCCTTCATCTCTTTTTTTGATGAAAAAGGGAATAACAGACCCATTGGAACCCATCACATTCCCATAACGTACAACAGAGAAACGAATATCTCTGTTTCCTTTTATACCATTAGCAGCAACAAATAGTTTATCAGAAGTTAATTTTGTAGCGCCATAAAGATTAATCGGTGCACATGCTTTATCCGTTGACAAGGCAACAACTCGTTTTACATTAGTTTCAAGACAAGCATGAATCACATTTTCTGCGCCATTTACATTGGTTTTGACACATTCCGAAGGGTTATATTCTGCCAAATGTACGTGTTTCATTGCTGCAGCATGAATTACGTAATCGATTCCATTCATGGCTCTAATTAAACGTTCTCGATCTCTAACATCTCCGATAAAAAAACGAATGGCCGGAAATTTTTCTGTAGGATATTCTTGAGCCATTAAAAATTGCTTCTGTTCGTCCCTGGAGAAAATAACAACCCTTTTTACATTAGGAAACTCAGAGAATATTCTATTAGTTAAGGCCTTTCCTAAGGACCCTGTCCCCCCTGTTATTAGTATTGATTTGTTGTTTAAATTCATTTTAAATTTATTTTTAAACTGTCTCTCCAGTTAAGTTCATTTAGTCCAAACTCTTGAATGATGCGGTTGGTACTCAAAACACTATACTCTGGGCGCTTGGCTGCAGTTGGATAATCTTTTGTTTTGATGGGCTTAACAACCACTTGCTTGTTGAAGTGATTAAAAATTTCAACAGCAAAATCATACCAAGATATCGCTCCAGAGTTACTGAAATGATACAATCCATATGCTTTGGACGAAGATAAAACAATTTTTATCAAAACCTCCGCCAAATCGCCTGCGTATGTTGGCGATCCTATTTGATCGGAAACCACATTGATTTCCTCTCGCGTCTCTGAAAGTTTCAACATAGTTTTCATAAAGTTATTCCCATATTCTGAGTACAGCCAAGAGGTACGTACAATAAAATAGGCCTCCATGGCCTCCTGTATGTTGCATTCACCTTGCAGTTTGCTGGCGCCATAAACACCAAGTGGGTTGGGTACATCCGTTTCTAAATAGGGTGTTCGCTTTTGTCCGTCAAACACAAAATCGGTAGAGATATGAATTAGCGTAGTTTGGAATTTCTGGCAAACATCAGCCAAATTTTTAGGGCCCTCTGCGTTCACGGCATAAGCGGAACTGCTTTGTTCTTCGGCTAAGTCTACTGCGGTGTAGGCCGCACAGTTGATGCAGTAATCAAACTCATTTTTTGAAAAAAAGGATTCTAATTGTAATGGGTTTGTAATGTTTAAATCTGGAAGATCTTGAAAATCTACTGCTAAGTTCTTATGGAGTTTTACCACATCCTTTAGGCATTGTGCTAATTGTCCATTTCCGCCTGTTACTAAAACCTTAATCATAAAGATTTAAATTTTGGAAGTAGCAAATCTTTTTCTGATAGCTGCAATTGTTCAGAAGGTAATATCCAATCAATGTTAAGCGTGGAATCATTGTAGATGATTCCGCTTTCGGATTCTTTGTTATAATAATTATCACATTTGTAGGAAAATACAGCGGTGTCACTTAGAACTACAAATCCGTGAGCAAAGCCACGAGGTACAAAAAGTTGTTTTTTGTTGTCAGCAGAAAGTTCTATAGAAAAATGTTCTCCATAAGTTGTTGAATCTGACCTTAAATCAACCGCGACGTCCAAAACAGAACCATGGACAACTCGAACTAATTTGGCTTGTGCACATTTACCTTTTTGAAAATGTAATCCCCGCAAAACCCCTTTTGATGAAAAAGACTCATTGTCTTGGACGAAATTAACTTCTTGTCCTAGTGCTTCATTGAATGCTTCTTTTTTATAGGATTCAAAAAACCGACCACGGCCATCGGAGAACACTGTTGGCGTCAAAACAACACAACCTTTTAAAGAAGTTTGAACTATCTTCATGACGAATGAAATAACTTGAAATAAGTGTTATTGCTAGGGTTTGTATTTGTCCAAAAATTTTAAAAACTCGATGCCCAGAAGGACAACAAAATTTAAAATAGTAAGTATAACTATATAAAAATATCTTACTCTTAGTTTTAAACCATAAAAGTTTATGGTATTATCTACGTATCCGCTATCCTGTTTGCTAGAAATTGTATCAATAATATTTTCTTTGTCGCTCAACTTTCGGTTGATGTTAACAAGTTCCTTTCTAAGCTCTATATCGTTTTTATATAAATCAAACTCACGCGTTTTTTGCTTATCATTATCGCCCTCAAACGTGATGCCTATTTCAGAACTTGTTTTTGTAGCCATTTGCTGTTCCAATACCCGCTTGTAGGTGCGCTGGAGTGAGTCCGATTGAGCTAGCGCTTGTTCTAAAGCTGCTTTGCTCTGTTCTAGTTCTAATATATCTTTGGCTTGCTCGTTTTTGAAAAACGGATTGCTGTTAATGTTTTTAACAATATTCGAAAATACTGCCTTAAAATTCGCTCTTGTTTTGGATTTAATGCTAATTTGCTGATTACTGTGTTTGTGGTCCTCAATGTTTTTGATAAACTCCTCGTATTCAACCTTAGATGCTGCCAAGGAATCTAATCCCGTAATATATCGATCAAACATAATAACTCGGTCGTTATCTGTAATGACCGGTTCTACCTCAAATCCAATAATGTCTATAGAAACATCCTCACTAACACCTAATACACGGCCTAAAACACCATAATCAGCATCACTTATAAGACCATTGTAATAACTAATAGACCCATATAAATTTTCACCCGTCGGATAATTTTGTTTTACCATAATTGACGACTTATAGGTTGGTGGTGAGGTCTTGTCTAAATACAGGCCAATAGCGAGACCGACAATGGCTACAACTAAGAAAACTACAGCACGTTTCTTTAGAAAAAAAACAAACCAAACGAAGGCTAAAAACAATCGATAAAAAATTGATCCAATGAATTGAAATAAGCGACTAAAGGCATTGCCAATCATTTTAAAAAGCTGACCCAAATCAACTTCTTCATTGGGTTGTGTGTTGTTGGTAGTACTCATTTTTATATTAATTTAAAATTTGTTTTAAAATCTGATGTGTGATAACATACGTTGGCCGAACCCCTGTAAGCCCTAAGCCCCCTGAGGCCAAAGTGCTTCCGGTTTCCAAAGGATTATCGCTCGCATAATAGGCATAACGTACCTTGACATCGGGTGAAATACTATTGCGAATTTTGGATGCCGACTGAATCGCTTTTTGATAATGAACTCCCTCCATTTCTAAGCCAATGACATCCCAAGTTGATTCATGAAAAAATCGTAAAAGTTCCTTGTTTTGTAATGAAGTCCCCAATACTGTTACCATTGCGCCTTCATAAATAACAACGTCTTGGCCTTTGAAATCTTGTTGTGTTAATTCGTTTTTAAACGGATAATTATCTGCCGTTCCCTCAAAGATATGCGCCGAAGGAATCATGATGTCGCCTTTAGAGCCGTCCAAAATTCCTGCCTTACCCATCACAGAAATAGAGTCAACATTTAAAAAATAGGTTACCGTATCTGTTTTATAGGGTTTGAGCAATTCATCTATGGTTTCATACGCCTGTTCCCCAAAAGCATAGTCCATAACTATAATTACTGGGGCATTTGTCGAATCTTTGCCCTTTGAAAAAAACGAATTGTGTTTAAAATCAATTTTGGAAGTGTCAATAACTTGAACGTCTATGTTGGTCCCCGAACTATCTTTAATGTAAATCATCCCCTCTTTCAACGCTAACTGCTTGATTTTATTGCGCATAGTTATGTTTTCATCTGCACTCAATTGTTCGTAAACAGAAAAAATATTTGGGTCTTTTTTTATTTGATTTAGGAGTGCTTTTGGCGCATATAATGCATTCATGACGCTGTGCAGATTTGCAGAAATGATGTGGATAGGACGGTCGATAAGCTTTTGTTCCAACAAAATATTCTTTATGGCGTTGGCCCACTGCTCTCCATGAATATGATGCCCTAAGCGTTCCCTTAAAACAGGACTAAACGTAATGATTCTTTTGTCTTGGTCAAGAAGTTCACTAATTGCGCGTTTCCCAAGCCAATAAATCAAATGAAGAAAGTGATCTGGTTGTTTTTGTGTTGCAAAAGCGTCGTACACAGACATAATTTCTTTAAATGTGCGGCCTAAAATGTTGGCGGTATGAGAAACGGCAATTTCACGATCTTTTTTGCTCAGACTTTTCTTGCTATTTATTGTAGCTTCAAGCTTTTGCCAATCTCTTGTTGTTTTTCCTTTTTCGCCTATGAGT
Source organism: Formosa sp. (assembly GCA_038138145.1). GTDB lineage: Bacteria > Bacteroidota > Bacteroidia > Flavobacteriales > Flavobacteriaceae > UBA3537. The sequence goes on along the minus strand of JAYQDD010000004.1, from coordinate 89,023 downwards.
ACTTGATGAGCAATTTTGTGGGACTCAATATATAGGAATGTAAGGTGTGTTAGAATATCATAAATCTCAGACCGTCCTCTAGTGATTTCGATATTCATCTGCTCGAAATCAATGCGGTAACAATTTCGGCGTCTTTTGGCAGGTACAATAACTTCAAAATGTGATCCTCCAAAGCCCTCGGCGCTTGTGAGGTTTATATGTGTACATTGTTCAATCCCGATTGGTAAACGATCGATAACATACAGTAATCCCTCTAATTCTGTTTTTTCTTCAGCGATGGTGCCATAAATTTCAGGACGTAAAGACAGTAGTGCTTGGCGAAGTGTTGCTCCTGAAACACCCATGGGTTTATAAAACCCTCGACTAAACAAATGACGCATGGTAATATACATACGCTCTATAGCGTGCGAACTTTCTTGTGCACGTGTGCGGTTAAGGGTGTTTTTTGTCTTCGTCATCATCTTGGGCAAAGATACATTAATTGATGAGATTATGTTTTTCAAGACTGTCGGCAATCTTCCGGTCGTTAGATAAGCGTGGTGTTTTGTTTTGCCCTCCTAATTTTCCTATGGTTTTCATGTAGGTCTTAAATCCGTCCTTCTTAACTTTTGTGATTTGAAGTTGTTGCAAAACTTTCCCTTTGATAAGGTCCTTATAATAACTGTTTTGTTGTTGAAGAGATGTGTCAATGTGTTGAATAAATTTAATCAGGTCCTTTGGTTCTTTTTCAAATTCAATAAACCATTCATGATAGGGTAGCCCCTGTTTTGGTGTGATTTGTGGTGCAACGGTATACTCCGATACTTGTGCGTCGGATGCCTTTACTGCTTCAATAAGCGCTTGGTCGACTTCTTTGGCAATAACATGTTCTCCAAAAGCAGAAATGAAATGTTTGATGCGTCCACTTACAATAATTCTGTACGGAGATAGTGATGTAAATTGTACCGTATCACCAATATTATAAGCCCAAAGACCTGCGTTTGTAGAAATGATGATGACATAATTTACTCCTGTTTTTACATCTTTCAGGGTTATCCTTTGGGGATTGTCTTCAAAAAAAGTATCCGCTTCAATGAATTCATAAAAAATGCCAGAATCTAATTGCAATAACATGCCTTTTTCATTTTGGCGGTCTTGAAAAGCAAAAAACCCTTCGCTGGCAGGATAAAGTTCTACACTGTCTACTTTTCTTCCAATCAAGTTTTCAAATTTTGATCGGTACGGCTCAAAGTTTACGCCACCAAAAATAAAAAGACTAAAATCCTTAAAAATATCCCCTACTTTTTCTTGCTTTTTATCAATTAGCTTTTCAAAATACATTTGAACCCAAGAAGGAATTCCAGCAATGGCTGTCATATTTTCTTGAAGTGTTTCTTCAACGATCGCATCAACTTTGGTTTCCCAATCGTCAATACAATTAGTTTCCCAGCTTGGCATTCTGTTTTTGAGTAAATAGGACGGAACGTAATGTGCCGAAATGCCTGAAAGTCGTCCAAGTTTAATCCCATTTTTTTCATTCAGTACTGGACTCCCTTGAAGAAAAATCCACTTGCCGTCTACAAACCCTGAATTCCCTGTTTCATTGATGTACACCAAGATTGCATTCCGTGATGCTTCAACTTGTGCTTTGATGGATGGCGCTGTGATGGGAATGTATTTAGCACCAGAGGTTGTGCCAGAGGTTTTAGCAAAATAAAGGGGGTTGCCTGGCCACAAAATATTTGGCTTTCCGTCTACAACTTGATCAACATAAAATTTAAGATTTTCATAATCACGCACAGGAACATTTTTTACGAAATCATCATGGTTTTTTATCGTGCTAAAATGGTGGTCTCGCCCAAAAGTGGTGTGTTTAGCCGAGTCTATCAAATGCTTAAAAACTTTGTCTTGAGTTTCAATAGGATTGGAAGCCCAAAGGTTAATTTTCTTGCTAATGTGTGCCGCAAATATCTTGGCAAAAAAGGATTTTACTGATGTCATTATTTTTAAACTAAAAATCTATAAATGCTGTAGGATCTATTGGATCACCATCGTTCCATAATTCAAAATGCAAATGAGGCCCTGTACTCAATGCCCCCGAAGATCCTGATATTGCTATGACTTCTCTTGCTTTTACAAAATCACCTTGTTCTTTTGTAAGCGACGAGTTGTGTTTGTATACCGATAATAATTGATTACCATGGTCAATGATAATAACATAGCCCGAGTCTGATGTCCATGAAGCTAAAACTACTCGCCCATCAGCTGCAGCTTTAATTGGGGTGTTTTTTGGAACAACAATATCTACAGCATAATGTTGTGCCTCCAGGTTAAACCCAGCACTTACAGTACCTTTTACGGGTGGAAAAAACACAAAATTTTTGACCGATCGCGCGGATTCAAATAGATTGTATTTGTCTTCATTATCCACTTTTTCTCTAAGTATTGAATCTGCGCGCGAGGGGTTAAGTGTCTGTGGGTCAACCTCTGCCGCCAATTCAGCATAAATAGAATCCTTATTTATCTCCTCTAAAGGCGCCTCACCACTCAAGACATCTTTGATGGATTTCATGTAGCGCTCATTCATTTTTGTTACGCTCAGTAAAGAATCCGTTTTTCGTTCCAAGACAATGGCTTGCTTTTGTAGTGTTGGCGAAGTGTAGCCAGGAATATACTCGCGTATTGGGGTAAATGCTATAAAAATCGTTGTAAATCCTATGAGTAGGAGCGCAAACAATGAACCAAAAACAAAGACATTGAGTCGTGTCAGCTTCATGGCAAAACGCTCTTCAAAAGTGTCTTCGTTAAGAACAACCAGTCTATATTTGTGTAATAGCTTTTTGGTTAATTTCTTTTTGCGTGATTTTTCGGATGTTTTTGAATATTTCATCGAAACAAAATTAAATAAAAAATGTGCGACTGTTACAGTACTCGTTGACTAATATTTTGAATTCGTATTTTTATTAATGGATAATTCTTAACTTTGCCTTTATAAACACAATAATTATGGATCTGTATACACTACCCTTGGCTTTTGGCCCAATGCAAATAGTTCTTGTCGTTCTTGCTGTGCTTTTACTTTTTGGCGGCAAAAAAATCCCTGAACTTATGAGAGGTTTAGGCGGTGGAATTAAGGAATTTAAAAAAGCAAGTCAAGAGGACGAAGACGATAAAAAAGACGAAGAAAAAAAATAAGCATATCCCAGAAATTTTCTGGGATTTTTTTTATTGAATTGTTATTGATTTGATGATGGATTCTAATTCAAAAATATAGTCCCTTTTCGCTTCCGAAGGTGCATAAACAAAGCCTTCTAACACAAGTATTCTTTTGTTCTTTTGATCCAAAAAAGAATAATTAATAAAAGGTCCAGACATAAATGCACCCTCTACTTTCCACAAACTTCTCGTTTCTAAAACCTTAGTCTCGGCTATTTCGGTGCGCATTGAAAATGGCGTATAAGCCATTTCAGTGGTCATAAAATCCCCGTCTGTAGGACCTGGAATGTGTCGTTTAGCAACCGAATCCCTCAATTGAATAACACGCTGTGAAAACACATCAAGCGTCTCAAAATCTTGCCAAGGAACACTATAGACCAACAAGCTTATGATGCCTGTTTTTGTGTCGCGTCGGATCCAAAAAAATTCGTCCTCTTTTTTGGCAATTCTGTAGGCAGATGGAAGGTTAAGGTTAATCCCTAAAGCAGATTTTAATGCGCTTGTATTGAATAACGACTTCTTTATTCGCCTTTGTTTTTCTTTTAATTCAACTTTTTTTAGTGCTTGTATAATTTTAGGGGCATTTTGTTCTATCAGTTCCTCTAAGATTTGTTGTGTAGACCCACTTACTAAAACCATTTTTTGAGGTGTTGCATAAGGATCAGTGTAAAACTTTACGCCGCTTTCTTCAACGCGTTGGATTTTGAGTACAGTTCTGTTCATTCGGACAAAATCTGAAAAAACAATAGGGGGCACTTGACGTAAATCAAACTGTGGTTCCACTTGTGGTAGTCCATAAACTTCTGCCCCAATATGGGTTCTAATGGCATCTCCTACGGTAGTGTTCCATAAATCATTATCTACAACCACCAAAAGGTTGTTGATGTTGCCAGAAGAATCCGGTTTGTAGACTTTTTTAGTTGCACCCTCTTTGCACGAAAAAAGAATCGTGATTGTGATAATTAACGTTATAAATGGCTTCATATTACGGATTGTTTTGTTTGGAAACAATTAACTTCATTCCTGGTTTTAAATCATCACCACTAATACCGTTCCATTTTTGTAAATTCTCAACAGAAACACCAGAATATTTTTTTGAAATGCTCCAAAGAGAATCGCCTTGACGTACCTCATACACAACTTCATTGCCTGATTTTTTGCTGGGCTTTGAAGGGTTTTGAGGTGATTGAGGCTGAGGGTTTCTGGTAAAAATTGTAAGTCGGCTTCCTGCTTTGAGTTGATCTGAGCGCATTCCATTCCATTGTTTGATTTGGCTGACACGCACACCAAATTTATTACCAATTTTCCCCAAATAATCCCCTGGCTTTACTTTGTATCTAATCTTAGTGTCTAAATTAAAAAACTTTGGAAGGGGTTTTTCGCGTTGATCAAATACTTCTTTTGCATAAGCATATATAGCATCTTCATTACTCACAAATAGGCCAACCGCTTCAAGAGGTAGTCTCAAGGAGTAATGTTTATCTTTTACATATGGTACTATTCCTAGTTTATATGAGGGGTTTAAAGATGTTAACGTATTCAAATCCACATCTATAACTTCGCTTACTTGTTTTAAACTAATCGTATTCTTTACATGTACGGTATCCGTTTTGGTAATTGGATGATGGTGATTAGGCACGTCAAAGCCGTGTTGCTCCGCATATTCAAAAAGATACATGGTAGCCAAAAAGGCGGGCAAATATCCTGCTGTTTCACGCGGTAAAAAAGGACGAATGTTCCAATAATTTGTATACCCACCAGAGCGTCGTATGGCTTTTGTTACATTGCCAGGGCCAGAATTATAGGCGGCTAATGCTAAATCCCAATCTTTGAAAATGTTGTACAATGACTTAAGATACTGCGCCGCTGCAATAGTTGAGCGAACAGGGTCTGAGCGCTCGTCTACATAACTACTTACTTCCAAATTGTAATATTTGCCCGTAGTGAACATAAATTGCCAAAGACCTGTTGCGCCAACTCTTGACTTAGCTTTGGGTTTTAATCCTGATTCTACGATGGCTAAATATTTGATTTCCAATGGAATACCTTCTCTATCGAAAACTTCTTCAAAAAGCGGAAAATAGTATTGGCTTAATTTCATCAGCCGCTCATAAAGGTCCTTTCGTTGTTTGAGATTTTTTCTAATTATAGTCTCAAGGGCGGGATTATAACTGATATGAAAAGGGGTTTTGGTATCAAGGTGCTCAAGACGTGATTTTAATGTGTCTGTATTTAGTTCGGGAAAATCACCCGTATTTACCAAGCCCTCGTTGACGCTGTTTTTAATGGAATCATTAGGTGCGTCTTCGAAAAACTCTGCTTGAAACGCAGCATCAAAAAGTGCTGCGGCGTTATAATCCTTTAGTTCAATTGCTGTGGTGTCAACACTTATTTTCTGATTGGCTTTTTCAGAATTTTGAGCTCTAGTAAAAAAACTGTTTACTAAAAGTAATAAGAAAAAAGCCGAAAATCTGGTCATTTTTTAACGTTGTTTAACCATTAATTGCAGCAATTCCTGGAAGTGTTTTTCCTTCTAAACTTTCCAACATTGCGCCACCGCCTGTACTTACATAGCTTACTTTGTTTTCAAAACCAAATTGCTTTACTGCCGCGACAGAATCCCCACCGCCAACTAAGGAAAACGCTCCTTTTTTTGTGGCCTCAGCAATTGAATCTCCTAACGCTATAGTTCCCGTAGAAAATGTTTCTAATTCAAAAACTCCTAGCGGTCCGTTCCACAAAATGGTTTTGCACTGCTGTACAACATCATGAAAAATAGCTTTAGTTTTTGGCCCACAATCCAGTCCTTGCCAATTGGCTGGAATGCTTGTAATATCGACCACTTGTGTATTGGCTGAATTGCTGAAATCATCTGCTGCCAAAACATCGACAGGAAGATGAACTTGAACATTTTTTTCTTTGGCAGATTTTAAGATCTTCAATGCCAAATTCATTTTATCATCTTCACAAATGGAATCACCAATAGAGCCGCCTTGTGCCTTTATGAATGTAAATGACATACCGCCACCAATAATAAGATGATCAACTTTGTCTAAAATATTATCAATGATTGTAATTTTTGAAGACACTTTGGCGCCGCCTAATATGGCCAAAACTGGTTTTTCTCCAGAGGTCATGACTTTATCTATGCTTATAATCTCTTGTTCTAACAAGTAACCAAAACATTTTTTTTGTGGAAAAAATTGAGCAATAACACTCGTAGATGCATGAGCTCTATGCGCCGTCCCAAAGGCGTCATTGATATAAATATCTCCAAGTTCTGAAAGTGCTTTGGCAAAGGATATGTTTCCTTCTTTCTCTTCTTTATGGTAGCGTAGATTTTCTAGTAGCAAAACTTGTCCTGGTTTCAATTCTTTAGCCATTTGAGTAGCTTGTACGCCAATACAATCTGTTGAGAATAGAACATTTACTCCCAAAATATCCTCAAGTTTTGATACAATGTTTTTTAATGAAAATTCAGGCTCCTTTGCTTTTGGTCGGCCCAAATGCGACATTAAAATACAGCTGCCGCCGTCTTCTAAAACCTTAAGAATTGTCTTTTTTGCGGATTGGATTCTTGTGTCGTCAGTAACATTTAAATTGTCATCTAAAGGAACATTAAAGTCAACGCGAATAAGTGCTTTTTGGTTTTTAAAATTGAACGCTTTCAATGTACTCATCAATTGTAATCTTTTGTTGGTTATATAAATTTTTTAAAGCCCAAAGGTACATATTTCTTTAGAGTGGTTAAAATGGGATTTATCAAATAATAAGCAAAAAAAAAAATTTATCAAAACTCGTTAAAACGTATTCTTTGGGTTAAATAAATTATATTTGTAAGATGACTTTTGAGGATATCATTGGACAAGAACATCTGAAACCATTTCTACAACAAAACATCCAGTCTGGTCGTGCTCCTCATGCACAACTCTTTGTTGGAAAAGATGGTTTGGGTGCGTTGCCTTTAGCAATCGCCTATGCTTCATATTTGATGGAATCCGAAAACCCTAATCAAAAAATCAATCCATTAGAAAATCCTGATATTCATTTTTTCTTTCCTGTTGTAAAAAAGGAAAAGACAAGTAGTGCCTTTATTTCTAAAGACTACATGAAAGAATGGAGAGAATTTATCACATCCAAACCATATGGAACACTAAATGACTGGTATGGTGCTATAAATGCGGGAAACAAACAAGGTGTGATTACGGTTGAGGAGGCACATGCCATCATTAAAACTTTGGGATTAAAGTCATTTGGTGGCGGAAGTAAAGTGTTGATTATTTGGCATGCCGAAAAAATGAATACTTCTTGTGCTAATAAACTCCTAAAATGGTTTGAGGAACCCAATGAAAAAACATATATTATTCTTGTTGCCGAGCAGGAAAATGGACTTTTACAAACCATCCAATCTAGATGTCAGTCTGTAGATTTGCATCCGCTTTCAGAACCACAAATCACAAATGCGCTTGTGCGTTTTCATAACTTAGATGAAGTGTCTGCAAAACTAATCGCTCGTCGGGCAGAAGGTAACCTTAGCACAGCTTTAAAGCTTATTGATCAAGAAGATGATAAAATTGAATTTGAAAAACTTTTTATTGAATGGGTAAGAACCGCATTTCAGGCAAAGTCTAACAAAAAGGCCATCAACAAGCTTATGTCGTGGAGTGAAGGGGTAGCAAAGTTAGGGCGTGAAAGGGAAAAACAATTTTTGAGTTACAGTTTAGATTTTTTTAGACAAGCGCTCATGGTAAATTATGGGGCTTTAGATTTGGTTCATTTGGAAATTTTAGATGAAACTTTTTCTTTAGAAAAATTTGCCAATTTTATCGATGCACAAAATATTGAAAGCATTTGTGATGAAATTGAACGTGCTATTTATCACATTGAGCGAAATGCAAATGGAAAAATTGTTCTTACAGATTTATCCATTAAACTTACGAGACTGCTTCATCAACAAGCAAAGCAAAACCAACAATAAGATAAATCTATCGTTTTTTTGTTTTGGATCTTTTTAAACTATTATTTATCGTGCTTTATAGACCGTTTTAAGGGCAATAAAGGTTTAGTGCCACTGAATGTTTAGCAGAGTCAAAATAATGCACCACAAGGGCTTAAATCAAGTTTTGTGTCGTTTAAACACGTAAATCAAGGATGAATAGTGGCCTGTACGTTTTGCGCGTAGGTTTGATTGAAAACCAACCCACAAAGCTTTAGTAATGTTTATCTTTCCATATTTGTATTTTGTGGATAATAGACTGGCATAGTAGGCATCAAAAGGCATGGGGTGGGTCGATTCTAATTCAAATCCAAATTCAGAAAACAATCGAACAATTGACTGTGGAGTAAAATGCCACAAATGTCGGGGCACATCATAAGCAGCCCAAAAATTTTTGAAATAACGCGCATCATAGCATCTAAAATTTGGCACAGCAATAATTAATCGACCATCTTCAGAAAGTAGTCGTTCAAACTCATCAATACTTTGTTTGAGATCTGGAAGATGTTCTAAAACATGCCAAAGAGAAATAATAGATTGGCTTTTGGGTTTTAATTTTTTTGTATGGTTTTCATCAAAAATGGAATTTTCAAGAAGCAAATTACCCGCGTGACGCGCCTCAGGAGAGGGTTCTATACCGATGCTTTTCCATTTAGCGTTTCGGGCTGTTCTAACAAAATAACCAACCCCTGCTCCATAATCCAGAAGCGTTTGGTGTTTGAAAGAAAACTTAGAAATTAATTTTATCTTTTTCTTAAGTGTAAACGACCGCACCCAAAAATATACCCAATCAAACAAATTGCGTTTGCTTGTTAAATGAGACACATACTGATCACTATTGTAATAAGAGGATAGGTTTTCTTTTGATGGTCTTGGCGATGTTTCCAAAAAGTCACACAGTTCATTTTGATGTAACTCAAAAGCTTTTCCACTAACAGAAAAGTCCTTTGTTTTTAGATATAAAGTATTGTTTTTAGCCATGTGTTCCACGTGGAACAAAAATAGAAAATATACTGATTAACGCCCTAAGAAAACAAGTAAAACAGAAATGTCATTAGGGGAAACCCCACTAATGCGCGACGCCTGTGCTACTGTGGTTGGCTGAACCGTATTTAATTTCTCACGCGCCTCATAACTCATCGATTTAACTCTTGAGTAATCGAAATTTTTTGGGATTTTTACATATTCCAAACGGGTGAGCTTGTCTGCATTGTTTTTTTCTTTCTCAATGTATCCTGAATACTTAATCTGAATCTCTGCTTGTTCTATAACCTCGTCATCAAGACTATGAGCCGAAATATAGTCCTCAACAGCTTCAAACTTACGCATGTCGTTAATGCTAATATTAGGCCTAGAAAATATCTTAAACATCTTGTCAGACTGTTTGATCGGCGATGAATTCTTAGCCTCTAAAACAGGATTGGCTTCATTGGGTTTAACGCTTTGCTTTCTAAAAAAAGACACGAATTCTTTTGATTGCTCTAATTTACGCTCCATAAGTTTTAAACGGTGTTCGTCTACAATTCCCAACTTAAACCCCTTCGGAGTAAGCCGTAAATCAGCATTATCTTGACGTAGAAGTGTTCGGTATTCTGCACGTGACGTAAACATTCTATAAGGCTCCTCAGTGCCTTTGGTGATTAAATCATCAATCAAAACACCAATGTAGGCCTCGTCACGTCTTAAAATAAACGACGGTTTGTTTTGAACTTGTAAGCTTGCATTAATACCCGCCATAAGCCCTTGTGAAGCAGCTTCTTCATAGCCAGTTGTCCCGTTGATTTGACCAGCAAAGAACAAGCCATTTATAGGCTTTGTTTCTAAAGAATATGTGAGCTGAGTAGGAGGGAAGTAGTCATATTCTATTGCATAACCAGGGCGGAAAAACCGCACGTGTTCAAAGCCTTTAACGGCTTTAAGCGCTTTGTACTGTACGTCCTCTGGGAGAGAGGTGGAGAATCCATTAATGTAATACTCAACAGTGTTCCATCCTTCTGGCTCGACAAAGATTTGGTGGCGATCTTTTTCTGAAAAACGATTAATTTTGTCTTCGATAGACGGGCAATATCTTGGTCCAATACTTTGGATTCTTCCGTTAAACATGGGTGATCTGTCAAACCCTTCTCTTAGCAAGTCGTGAACCTCTATACTTGTGTGCGTCATGTGGCATGAACGCTGATTTTTGAGCGGTGAAGTAGTGTTTAAATAGGAAAACTTCTGTGGGTTACTATCTCCTGGCTGTTCGATCATTTTTGAAAAATCCAATGAACGACCATCAACCCTTGGAGGTGTTCCGGTTTTCATTCGACCAGAATCAAATCCTAGGTCGATAAGCTGTTCGGTGATCCCTGTTGCCGCTTTCTCACCTGCTCTCCCTCCGCCAAAATTTTTATCTCCTATATGAATAAGTCCGTTTAGAAAAGTACCATTAGTGAGCACTACGGTTTTGCCCTTAATTTCTAGACCTAAGGATGTCTTTACTCCTACAACACGCTCACCTTTAACCAATAAGCCGACTACCATTTCTTGATAAAAATCTAAATTCTGGGTCTGCTCCAAAAGCATTCGCCAATCTTGTGCAAAACGCATGCGGTCGCTTTGTACTCTTGGGCTCCACATGGCAGGGCCTTTAGACTTATTAAGCATTTTAAACTGTATTGCTGATGTGTCACTTACAATCCCGCTGTAGCCGCCAAGGGCATCAATTTCACGGACAATTTGTCCTTTGGCAATACCACCCATAGCAGGATTACAAGACATTTGGGCAATATTTTGCAAATTCATCGTAACCAACAAGGTTTTGCTTCCCATGTTGGCAGCAGCAGCAGCGGCTTCACTTCCGGCATGACCACCGCCAACAACTATTACATCATAAATACTTTCAAACATCTAAAATAATTATGTTCCACGTGGAACAATTTCCTGCAAATATAAGCTTATCTGCTGAATTCGAGCTGAGAAAGATATTCATCCTCTTTTTTGCGCATTTGTTTTTTTTCGTTGTCAGTACCATCTTTGTAGCCACAAAGATGAAGTACTCCGTGAGCCATAACACGATGCAACTCGTTTAAAACTGGGGTTTGATGTTCGGCCGCGTTGTCTTGAATACGATCAATAGAGATACAAATATCGGCAAACACCTGTTTGTCTACATTATAGTCAAAAGTTAAAATATCCGTTAATGTGTCGTGCGCTAAAAATTCAACATTCAATTGATGTAAATGGTCATCATAACAAAACAAAAAATTAAGCTCGCCCTCTGCGTGGCTTTCTTGGATAATAATTGAGCTAAGCCATTTCTTCAGCGCTTTTTTGTTGGGAATATTAAACGCTGTTGTGTTGCTAAAATTGATCATTCTTTTTGCTAAAATAGTGTTCTACCTTCTTCTTAATATTTTGACGCAAAGGTAGTGGCATTCTGTTTAAAACCTCCTCTGTGCTAAAAAGAAGCTTAATTTCTTCTTTTGTTAAATGGCTTTGTTGTCGATAATTTTTCTTGTTTGTTTGTGATTGCCTTTTAGAAGACTCGCCCTGTTTTAATGCAGCTTCCTCAAGCTTTAAAAATTCATACTTAAGCGCTTTCATTTTTTTAAGCAATTGAGGGCTAACTCCTTGATTTACAATAATTTGCTCTATATTTTCCATAGATTCAAGTGTGTTTTTACCTTGACTAGAAAGCCCTTCTCTTTTGAGAATGTTTTCAAGTTGTTGGCGCAACTGTTGTTGCTGTTTATACAGCTGAAACAAAGACGCTGGTGATTCGTCTGGGTCACTATATTGGTTCGCGTCTGAGGGTTTTCCGTTTTTTGAAGAATTACCAGATGTCCCGCCTTTGCCTTTAGCTCGTTCTGTGGATTTGCTTTGGTTTTCTTTGCCCGGATTTTGTTGCCCCTCTTTTTTGCCGTTCATCATTTGCTCAGCTTGCTTTTCAAGCTCCTCCTGGCTCATTATAATGTCTGGCAGTTGCATGTCACCATCACCTTGGCCGGGATTAGGCTGCATTTGCATTTCGAGGTTGCTCAAAATATCGCTGAGCATACTTGCAAGGTTGTTTGTTGCGGTAATGGTATATTGTTGACCAGTCATAGCGTTGTAGTCTTCGTTTTCAGAAAGGGCGTTTAGGGTTTTATCAATATTAAAATAAACTTCAGAAATCTGCTCAGTAATATTTTCTGAAATCTTTGATTGGCGCAAAGAAACAACAAACAAACTGTCATCGATATGTTCAAAATGTGTTTTTAAATTCATCTGTTTCTTAATGCGGCTAGCGAACGATTTTTGTTGTGAATTAGTTGAATTTAGTTGATGCATTAAATCTTCTTGTTCAAAAGAAAAAATGAGAAGGTTGTCCAAAATTTGGCGCAAAATTTCAATGTCTTCAGTAAGCTGCTGAGATGACCCTCCAGACATACTTTGGGTCATAAGCTGAGCCAATTGCATCATTTTTTGAGCAGATTTGTTTTGGGCCTTTTTAGCTTTACTTAGCGCGTTTACATCTTGTGAAGCATCTTTGTTTTGCTCATGCTGCTCTAAGCGGGCTTTTGCCTCTTCTAAATTATCCATTATGGATTCTTCTTCTTTTTGGGTTTCTGGCACAGTCAAAGGTTTGTTTAACGTTTTGTTTTGAGCGCGAAGTTCTTCCAGTGCACCCTTGATCTTGGCAAACTTATCATTCAATTTGCTTTGGTCTTTACTCAACTCCTTTTTGTTATCATCAGCTAACTCTTGCTGTTTATTTGATAGTGTTTCAAGACGATTTTTTAATTGTTCCATTTTTTTAGAAAGGTAATATCGTTTTGTTAGTTCGAGCATTTGTTGAAGACTTTTTTGCTTGTTTTTTGCCTGCTGGCCTAGTTTTTGAAGTTTTTCTAAAAGCCCCTCTTCTTGAATGTTTTTTGCTAAATCTTCAAGTTCTTTGAGTGTATTCTCGTCATCCTTGAGGCGCTGATTTTGCTCTTCTAACCTTTTGGTTAGATTCTCTTTTAATGGGTCGGGAGACTCCTCTGGAAACTGCTCCAATGTTTCTCGCATTTGTTCATTAAACTGTTTTAAAATTTCATCCTGCTGGCGTTGACGCTTTAAAATATTTTTGATTTTTTCTTGATCATTAAATGTTAATTTGTTTTTCTGAATCTGTTCGTTGGTAAGCTCATCTACAAGGGTGTTTTGGTCCTCTATTGATTTCATTGTCTTTTCTAAAGCTTGAACTGCATCTTTTTGAACACTGAGTTGTTCTTGCTGAATCAGATTTTCACTTTTAAACAAATATTTGAATGTTTTTGATGTGGTGCGGTTTGGCTTTGGAAAAGGGTCATTGTCTAAGACCTCAAAAAAAAGCTCATATGCAGTGTCGGGTATAAGTTCTAATTGGTCTGGAAACTGAAAAACAAATTCCAATTTCTGGTCAAAATTAACTTCTTTTGTTTTCTTTAGCTCAACATTATTTTTGGGGTAATAATGTATTTTTAGGGATGAAATTCCATAATCATCTCCGAGTTGGCCATAAAAAAACAAGGCCTCGTTTATTGCGTCGTTGCTGCGTTGGCGCACATTTATTGTAGGCGAAAGATCCTTTATCACACGAACACCAAACGATAAGGTTTCATAGCTTTTAAGTTTTATATTATTCGTTTCAAAACTGTACTCTAAATCAGAGAAAAGCTGCTTTGAAGCCGTAAATTTATTGTCCTCCCTTTTAAAATCAAAAGCCGTTTGCCCATGTAAAAAAACAACTCGGTCTGTTGCTTGTGTCGTAAGCGACCATGTAAGTTTAGTACCTTCTGGAACAGAGATATCTCCGAAATTAGAAATGCTTTTGTCTTTAATTTTTGTGTATGAGGGGTAGTTCAAATCTAAGGTTGACGACAATATTTTAGGTGCTTTCAATACTTTCAAATCAAATATTTCTGAACGAACACTTCCTGAGCTTAATTGAAACTGTAAGCTTTTGATTGGGTTTGTAAATTTATATTGAAATAAATTGGGTTTTGTTTTTTTTAAATAATAAACTTGGTCTTCAAATTTAATTTCTACCTGCTGTGGAGTCACATCACCGTCCGTTTTTATGTTTAAAACAAATGGTGTTTTTTCAATGGTTTGCAGTGCATTGTTGAGAATGATAAACTGAAAAGGAGGGGGTGGGCTAAAAGAGGTTTTGTAGTCAATCACACGGTTAAAACTCTGCTTAAAGTTAGACTGGCCGCCAGAAGTATAGACCACCAGAATGACAAAGATTGGTAATATGGCATACTTTAAGTACTTGAGATTTTCTTTAAATCGAACCGCTTTTTTAAATGAAACAAATTTGAACTCGGCTGTCTTTTGCTGAATACTGGCAATTACAAGTTCGGTTTGTGGTTGATTGTTTAACTGTATAGCATTTAACAGTTTGTCTTTAATTTCTGGAAAAAAGTCTCCAATAATTTTAGATGCGTCTTGGTGGTTTATTCCCGAACGAATTCTTAAGTAACTCAAAAAAGGAACCAACAGAAATTTCAAAAACAAGGCCGTTTCAAAAGAAATTAAAGACCAAAAGACCAAAGTGCGGGCTGTTGATGAAAACCAAAAAAAAGATTCAACAATAATCCAGAAAAAAGCATACAAAAGACCAAAGCCAAAAAAGAGCATAGCGCCCTTAATTAAAGCGCTTATATAATAGCGCCTAATGAATTGTTCTAATTTAAATTTTATTTCCTCAAAATGATCCACATTGTATTTTTTAAACCATAAATCTACAACAAAAATCAACATCTTTGAAACTCACTTGTAATCCGAAAAAAGCAAATTCGTTTTTGTTTGCCCATTAGCTTTTGGGCACATATCTTTGCAATAAGACTAAATTCAATGAAAAAACCTGTTCGCGTTCGTTTTGCCCCTAGCCCAACTGGTCCACTACATATTGGAGGGGTGCGTACCGCGCTCTTTAATTATCTTTTTGCAAAGAAGTACAACGGTACCTTTGTCTTACGTATTGAAGATACTGACCAAAACAGATACGTCCCTCAGGCCGAAAAATACATTATTGATGCGCTTAACTGGTGTGCTATTCCCTTTGATGAGGGGCCCGGAAAAGACGGAGATTATGGTCCTTACAGACAAAGTGAACGAAAAAATATCTACAAAAAATATATAAATACTTTGCTTGAAAACGATAAGGCGTACTATGCCTTTGATAGCACTGATGATTTAGCTCTTGAGCGAAAAAAGCACGAAGAAAAAGGAAAAACCTTTATTTATAACTGGCACAATAGAACCAAAGGGCGTCTTGTAAATTCTCTGGTTTTATCGAAAGAAGAAACAAAAAAAAGGATTGAAAGCGGCGCACCTTATGTTGTCCGCTTTTTAATGCCTGAAGGACATACCATTGCGCTGAACGATATGGTTAGGGGTAAAATATCAATTGATAGCAACATTCTTGATGATAAAATTTTATTTAAGTCTGATGGTATGCCAACATATCATTTAGCCAATATAGTGGACGATCACCTCATGGAAATCTCACATGTTATTAGAGGCGAAGAATGGTTACCTTCCTTAGCGCTGCATCAAATGTTGTACGAGGCTTTTGGTTGGGACGCTCCTCAGTTTGCGCACTTACCACTAATATTAAAACCAACTGGGAAAGGTAAATTAAGTAAGCGTGATGGAGATAAATTAGGTTTTCCAGTGTTTCCTCTAGAATGGAAAGACGAAAACACAAAAGCTCAGGGCTATAAAGAAAGTGGTTATCTTCCTAATGCTATTATCAATTTTCTTGCCTTTTTAGGTTGGAATCCCGGAACTGAACAAGAACTGTTCTCTCTTGATGAACTTGTTCGATTCTTTGACATAAATCAAGTAAATAAATCTGGGGCGCGTTTCGATCCTGAAAAAATAAAATGGTATAACCATCACTACATTCAACAAACCACAAACGAAGAACTTGCCGAAAAACTAATCAACGAAAAGAGTGAATTGACAGCTTTGGATCGAGGGTATGTAGAGCTTGTTGTTGGACTTATAAAAGAGCGCGCAGAACTTGTGCCAGAACTTTGGGCGTTAGGAAAATATTTCTTTGAAGCGCCAAAAGGTTACGACGAAAAATCACTTAATAAAGCATTGAAAGACGATACTAAAGATCTTCTACGCGAATTAGTCTTAGTTTTAGAAAAGGCAAACGACGAAAGTGCGACAACGCTAAAAGCTTCCGTTTCTGAGTGGATCAAAAGTAAAGGTGTTGGCTTTGGAAAAGTGATGATGCCGCTTAGGGTCGCGCTCGTTGGGTCTTTGCAAGGAGTAGATGTCTTTGATATTGTCTTTTGTATTGGGAAAGAGGAAGCCATACGGCGCATAAATACACTTATTCAACATCACTAACACCAGAAACAATATTGTCTGATAAATTTACTTACTTTTGTGCTCTTTAGAGCAGGGAATAAACCTAATGAAAAACATAAGAAACTTTTGTATCATCGCCCATATTGACCACGGAAAAAGTACCTTGGCAGATCGTCTATTGGACTTTACCGGAGCAGTCACTGAACGTGAAAAACAAAATCAACTCTTAGACAACATGGATCTTGAGCGTGAGCGTGGAATCACCATTAAATCTCATGCCATACAAATGGAGTATGAGCACAATGGAGAACAATACATCTTGAATCTTATCGACACACCTGGCCACGTAGATTTTAGTTACGAAGTTTCTCGTTCGATTGCAGCTTGCGAAGGTGCCTTATTAGTTGTGGATGCGGCTCAAAGTATTCAAGCACAAACCATTTCTAATTTATATCTTGCATTAGAAAATGATTTAGAAATTATTCCGGTGCTCAACAAAGTAGATTTACCGAGCGCAAATCCTGAAGAAGTTACAGATGATATTATTGATCTTTTAGGTTGTGACGCAAGCGAAGTAATTCCGGCAAGTGCAAAAACTGGATTAGGCATTGATTCCATTTTAGAAGCAATCATTAAATTTATTCCTCCTCCAAAAGGAGACCCCGAAGCGCCGCTTCAAGCTTTAGTTTTTGACTCTGTTTACAATTCTTTTAGAGGAGTTGAAACCTATTTCAAGGTAGTTAATGGAAGTATAAAGAAAAATCAGGCTGTAAAATTTATGGCTACTGGAAAAACGTATGGTGCTGACGAGGTGGGCACGCTCAACTTGACACAAACCCCCAAACAAGAGATCAAAACAGGTGATGTTGGTTATCTCATAACAGGTATAAAAGATGCAAGAGAGGTAAAAGTAGGAGACACTATTACAGATGCAAAAAATCCAACCTTGGAGGCTGTTGACGGTTTTGAAGACGTAAAACCAATGGTCTTTGCTGGAATTTACCCTGTAGACACTGAAGAATATGAAGAACTTCGTGCGTCCATGGAAAAGCTACAACTGAATGATGCTTCACTCGTATTTCAGGCAGAAAGCTCTGCAGCTCTTGGTTTTGGTTTTCGTTGTGGTTTTTTAGGAATGTTGCATTTAGAAATTATACAAGAGCGCTTAGAGCGAGAGTTCAACATGACGGTCATTACAACCGTGCCCAACGTATCTTATCATGCATACACCAGAAAAAAGCCAGATGAGGTAATTCTGTTAAACAATCCTTCTGATCTTCCTGATCCATCAACATTGGATAGAATAGAAGAACCATATATTAAAGCAACCATAATAACCAAATCTGATTTTGTTGGAAACGTCATGTCATTGTGTATAGAAAAGCGCGGACAGATTACCAATCAAACATATTTAACCACACAACGTGTGGAGCTTAGTTTTGATATGCCGCTTGCCGAAATTGTATTTGATTTTTATGATCGTCTAAAAACCGTTTCGAAAGGATATGCTTCATTTGATTATAGCCCTATCGGTATGCGCGTATCAAAATTGGTGCGTGTAGATGTGCTGCTTAATGGACAGTCGGTTGATGCTTTATCGGCGCTTATACACCTCGATAGCGCACAAAAAATAGGTCGAAAAATGTGTGGAAAACTCAAAGAACTTATCCCAAGACAACAATTTGACATTCCAATTCAAGCCGCCATTGGCGCAAAAATCATCTCTAGAGAAACCGTAAAAGCAGTTCGAAAAGATGTGACCGCAAAGTGTTACGGGGGCGACATTTCTCGAAAGCGTAAGCTTCTAGAAAACCAAAAGAAAGGGAAGAAAAGAATGCGTCAGGTTGGAAGTGTTGAAATCCCTCAAGAGGCCTTCATGGCCGTACTAAAACTCAATGATTAGTCTTACGGCTTAAGTATTTTTGTATTTTTAAAGAAAGCCATATCTTTAAAAGCACTTAAAAATCAGAAAATTTGAGCACTACTCAATTTAATCGTATTGGTATTGGTGTCGCATTCTCACCAAATCTAAAGGCGAACATCTACGAAGCTGCTAGGCTTGCGCTTTTTATGAAAAGTGAGCTTGTTTTGATTCATGTTGGTGAAGAAGATAATAAAAAGAAAGCCATCATCGACAAACATCTTTCTGCTTTCAAAAATGACAAGCTTATCTCTAAAGTTGTTTTTCTCCCTGGTAATCCTGTAGAGGTTATTCTCTCGTCAATACAAAACAATGCCATTGATTTAATGGTATTGGGAGCGCTTAAACGAGAAAGTTTTTTTAACTATTATTTAGGGTCAATTGCACGAGAAATCACCCGAAAGGCCACGTGTTCTGTCCTGTTGTTGATCAACCCATCTGTAGAACGAATACCCTGTAATCACATTGTAGTTAATGGACTAAAAGACCCTAAAACGAAAGACACCATTCGCTACGCGTTTTATGTGAGTCATAAACTAAATGCATCGAAAATAACCGTTGTGGAAGAAGTGTCACAAGAAGAAGTCAATGTTAAAGTTGATGACGACAAAACATTACGGCAATCAACTATCATAAGAGAACGGTTAATACATAGAGAAAAACAAAGAGTAAATAAATTGCTTCAAGAAGTTCCCTTAGAATATTCAAAAGATATTACTATTAAGTCTCAACCTATTTTTGGAAAAAGAGGGTACTCTATTGGGCATTATGCACAAGTTGTTCGAGCAGATTTGTTGGTCATGAATGCCCCGTCCAAAACAAATTTTTGGGATCGTTTATTCCCGCATGATATTGAGCATATTTTAGGCGAATTACCAACTGATGTACTCATTGTTAGATGAATAAAAAGAATAACATAAAACAAACAATCACTTCGATTCCAAGAAACCTGTTCTCTGGTCTGGTGGTAAGTCTTATCGCTCTTCCTTTGAGTTTGGGGCTTGCAATGGCGTGTGATGCTCCACCTATAGCTGGAGTTATCACTTCTATTGTTGGTGGGATTGTTGTGGCAATTTTTGGTGGAAGTTTTGTTACAATTTCAGGGCCTGGAAAAGGACTTGTTGGTGTTGTTTTGGTTGCGGTTTCAACCTTGGGACTTACAAGTGCCTATGCTGCAATTATTTGTTCTGGAGTTTTGCTTTTGATTTTAGGGTTTTTACGACTTGGTAAGTTGGCAGATTATTTTCCGTCGTCCGCAATTCAGGGCGTATTAGCAGCAATAGGAATGATCATTTTAGGGAAGCAATTTCACATCATGCTTGGTAATAAAATTTTAAAAGACAATACTATTGACTATTTGATTGCTATTCCTGAAACCATTATTAATGTTTTTCGTCTAACCGATACAGGCGAAAGAAACGCAGCCATTGTTGGGGCATTGAGTTTGGCAATTATGGTTTTTTATTCTAAAATAAGAAACAAATACCTTCAGCTTATTCCTGCGCCCATGTGGGTGGTATTATGTTCGGTTGGCTTCAGTTACTATTGTGAGTTTGTGTTAAAAATACCAAATCCAATTTCTCCAAAATATATGATGCCTAACATTCCAAGTCTTACAGAAATTGTAAACAACTTACCTATACCTAATTTTACAAAAATATACTCAAAAGAGTTTGTAGGAAGTGTGATTGCGCTAACTTTAATTGCGAGTATTGAGTCCCTTTTAAGCATCAAAGCGGTTGATAAACTTGATCCAAAAAAGCGTCGCTCTAACGTCAACAAGGATATTAAGGCACTAGGATTGTCCACAGTTATTAGTGGCTTTTTGGGTGGCCTGAATGTAGTCACAGTAATCGCCCCGAGTTCAGTGAATATTAGCAACGGAGGGTCGAACCGTTTTGGTAACTTTTTTCATGCTAGTTTCTTAATCCTTTTTATTCTGCTTTTCAGCACAGAACTGCCTAGAATTCCCCTTTCTGCGCTTATGGCAATACTGGTCTATACGGGTTATAAATTGGCAGCACCCGAAATGATTAAGCGCGTATTTTTGATAGGAAAAGAACAAATTATTATTTTTCTTTCAACGCTCTTTGTTACCCTAAAAATAGGTTTAATATCTGGAATTATGGCGGGCCTTCTTGCAACATTACTCATTCACATTTTTGTAAACAAAAGTGTTGCGCTTTTCATTAAAAATATTGTCAAGCCGAACGTTCTGATGTACAAAGAGGAGGATAACAACTATTTTATAAGTGTAAAACACTTTTGTAGTTTTCTAAATTTTAATAACCTTAAAAATAAATTAAGTGTAATCCCCGAACAAAAGGACGTAATAATTGATTTTTCCATGTGTGAGTTCGTAGATCATTCTGTTATGGAAAATCTTCATGATTATCAAGAGTTGTTTCACAAAAAAGGGGGTAATATCGAAATTATTGGTTTAGATATGTTGGATGCTAAATCACAACACCCCTTCGCTTTGCGGCGTCTATTGCCCATTCCAGGATTAATAAACAACAGTAAAACTAAGCGTCAAAAAGATTTAGAGCTAATGGCTTCAAACTTTAATTTGAATTACAATCCAGAGCGACAAACTACTATTTTTCACTTAGAGAATTTTATGTTTTTTAAAACAAAAAAAATTGAATATACATACAATCATTTGTCCGATGACAATGGAAGCAATTCTATTTTTGACATTACATTTTCAGAAGGAGAGTTCATCGCAAAGGAGGTTGTGCGCTCTACAATGCTCTATATCAAACTAAGTAAAAAAGCACCTCAATTTACCTTAATAAAAGAAGGGCTACTGGAGCGTTTTTATGCACTTACCAGAGAAAAGGATATTGATATTCCTAACCAAAACGACTTTTCGAAACAGTTTTATCTCAATGGAGAAAACCAAAAGGAAATTCAATCCTTTTTTAATGCTGATATTGTTCGCTTTTTTGAGAGTAACGCCTATTATCATGTGGAATCCAACAAGGAGGCGTTAATTGTTTTTAATAAAGAAAGAATCGCTAGTGTTAAAGAGATCAAGCTTCTTTTAGATTTTGGAAACCGATTAAAAGCCAAAATAGAAAAACAATGAACCTTTATGTTTTAAACGTTGGAAATTTTAAACTCGATGGTGGTGCTATGTTTGGTGTCGTTCCAAAATCGATTTGGTCAAAAACAAATCCCGCCGACCAAAACAACATGATCGACATCGCAGCGCGCTGTCTTTTGATTGAAGATGGCAACCGTCTTATTTTGATTGATACAGGTATGGGAAACAAACAATCTGATAAGTTTTTTAATTACTACTATCGTTGGGGCGAACAAAGTGTTGAAAAAGCGCTCGCCAAACACGGCTTCCACAAGGACGATGTAACGGATGTTTTTTTAACGCATTTACATTTTGACCACTGCGGAGGTGGTGTAGAGTGGAATAAAAACAAAACTGCTTATCAACTCACCTTTAAAAATGCTAACTATTGGAGCAATCAAGATCATTGGTTGTGGGCAAAACACCCAAACAAAAGAGAAAAGGCCTCATTCTTAAAAGAAAACATTAACCCTATTGAAGAATCTGGTCATCTGAAATATATTGCAAACCCAAAAAGTGATATTTTAAAAAACAGCGCCCTAGGTTTTGATATTTTCTTTGCCAACGGGCATACCGAAAAGCAGATGATTCCCATGATAAAATACAAAGACAAAACAGTTTGTTTTATGGCTGATTTATTGCCTACAGCTGGTCATGTTTCTTTGCCTTTTATTATGGGATATGATACAAGACCTTTAATCACTCTGAAAGAAAAAGAGGTTTTTCTAAATATAGCTGCAAGTCAAAATTATTATTTATTTTTGGAACACGACGCTCAACACGAAATCATTACTGTTCAACAGACTGAAAAAGGTGTGCGGCTCAATAAAACCCATTCTTTTAACTCTATATTTTAAATCATGAAACACTTAGCCGTAAATTATACCCTAAAATACTTTGTTCTTTTAGGGTGCTTTATGCTCAACAGCTGTGGTTCTACAGCGCCTATTCTCTCTACACCTATTGAGAATATTGATCAAACACCCGTTAAATTTTCTGCCATAACAGAAGACGAGGAAAAAAATTGGAGTCATTTTGACCTAAAAAAAGATACAATTCCGGGGATTAGTTTAAATCTTGCTTATGAAAAAATTGTAAAACCAAAAAGCAAAACAGTTGTCGTCGCTGTTATTGATTCTGGTATTGATATAACCCATGAAGACCTTCGCGAGAACATTTGGATCAACGAAGACGAAGTGCCAAACAATGGTATAGATGATGATAAAAATGGCTATATTGATGATGTAAATGGGTGGAATTTTTTAGGTGAAGCCAACAACGAACAACTGGAGTACGTACGCTTATTAGCAAGTAAAAACAACGCACACCCAAGATATAGCGAAGCCAAAGATTTGCACCGAAAAGAACGGGTCAAATACATTGGATTAAAACAACAGTATGGGTCAATTCTAGAGCAAGTAAATGCTTCTGAAAAAGCTGTTTTGGGCTACCTAAAAAAAGATTCTTTTAGTAAAAAAGATGTATATGAAATTACCACAAAAGACCCTGTATTAAAACAGCATCTTAGTATAATTAAGCAATCCTATGGTTTTGGCTATGAGTCCATCACTGATCTTAAAAAAGACCTGGAAAGAGATTTGAAATCCTTTAATGAGCGCTTAGATTATCACCTTAATATATATTTTGATGGGCGATCTATAGTAAATGACGACCCTAATGATTTAAACGATAAAAATTATGGCGACAACAATGTTATGCCCAAGGAAGGCCGTAGCCACGGTACACATGTAACAGGAATTATTGCTGCTAAGAGAAACAATGGTATAGGTATAAATGGTGCGGCTGATAATGTAAAAATAATGGCAATTAGAAATACACCCAATGGTGATGAGTATGACAAGGATGTAGCATTGGCCATATACTATGCCGTAGACAATGGGGCAAAAGTCATTAATATGAGCTTTGGAAAAGGGTTCTCGGACCATAGTGATTGGGTAAGAGGTGCTATTGCTTATGCTGGAAAAAACGATGTTTTAATTGTTGCTGCTGCAGGAAATGATGGTAGTAATACTGATAAAGCAGAAAACTACCCTGATGATCAAATTGGTGCTGGCCCTGAAGTCTCAGACACCTTTTTAAAAGTTGGTGCTACAACATACAATTATGATTCTGGGTTAGTGGCAGAGTTTTCTAACTACGGAAAAAGTAGTGTAGACGTTTTTGCGCCTGGCGAACAAATTTATTCAAGTTACCCAAAAAACAAGTACGAATTTGCACAAGGCACCTCCATGGCTGCCCCGTTGGTGGCTGGTATTGCCGCCCTTGTTTTCTCTCAGTACCCTAATTTGAAAGCCGCACAAGTAAAAAACATCATAATGGAATCTGGTTTGCCTATCAATAAAAAGGTAAGTCTTGAGGATGGAAATGTTGTCGAATTTAATACGCTTAGCAAATCGGGGAAATTAGTGAATGCCTACAATGCCTTAATAATGGCTTCTCAACGATCTAAATAACGCTACTGAAATGAAAAAAACATTAATTCTTCTGATTTTTGTACTTGGGTATACCTCCATTTGCTTTGCACAAAGAAACAGTATGGGCTATTGGCAACAACATGTCGATTATGTGATGGATGTAACAATGGATGTGGAAACATTTAATTATACCGGAACCCAAAAAATAGTTTACACCAACAACGCTCCAGACACACTAAATAAGGTGTTTTTTCACCTGTATTTTAATGCTTTTCAGCCTGGAAGTGAAATGGATGTACGTTCTCGAACGATAGCTGACCCGGACAGTAGAGTGATGAATAGAATTCAAAACTTATCAAAAGAGGATCAAGGGTATTTGGTTGTCCATGATTTGGTTCAAGATGGAAAGAAATTAAACACAAGAGTCGTAGGAACAATTTTGGAGGTTGATCTTAATCGGCCAATAGCTTCTGGAGAGCAGACAACTTTTGAGATGAGTTTTAATGGTCAAGTGCCGCTTATTGTAAGGCGGTCGGGAAAAAATAGTGCTGAAGATGTAGCGCTGTCCATAGCGCAATGGTACCCAAAGCTAGCAGAGTACGACTTCGAGGGGTGGCATGCCGACCCTTATATTGGTAGAGAATTTCATGGTGTGTGGGGAAATTTTGAGCTTACATTGAATATTGACAGCCGATTCGTTGTGGCTGGAACAGGATACCTGCAAAATGCTGAAGACATAAAAATTACACCTAAGTCTAAAAAAAGAAATAAAAAAACAAACACATGGCATTTTGTGGCACCCAATGTTCATGATTTTACGTGGGCTGCAGACCCAGATTATATTCATGATACATTACAAATAGATAATGGGCCAACGCTTCATTTTTATTATAAAAATACACTCGAAGAGGAGTATAAAAAATATTGGAAAGAGCTACAGCCAATTACCAAAAAGCTTATGGCTTTTTTTAGTGAAAACATAGGACCATACCCATATGATCAATACTCTGTTATACAAGGTGGAGATGGTGGAATGGAATATGGAATGTGCACACTCATTACTGGGAAACGTAATTTTGAAAGTCTCGTTGGTGTTACTGCACATGAACTGGCACATACGTGGTTTCAGTTCTTGATGGCAACCAATGAAGGTAAACACCCTTGGATGGATGAAGGGTTTACAGAATATATATGTACAATGGCAGAAGTTGCAGTTGTTGGGATTGATGAAAAAAAATATTTTGAAAACGCCTACAAACGCTACACGGATTTGGTTCTTAGCGGAAAAGAACAACCACAAAGCACACATGCAGACCGATACCACTACAACACAGCATACAGTGTGGCTTCTTATGTAAAAGGGGCTATCTTTTTACGACAATTAAAGTATATTATCGGAGAAAATGCTTTTAACAAAACACTTAAAAAATACTATGATTTATGGGCTTTTAAACACCCAACACCAAATGATTTTATAAGGTGCGCAGAACTTGCTTCTGGACTCGAACTTGATTGGTATTTGACCGACTGGACTAAAACAAACAACACTATTGATTACGCTGTAAAATCAATTGAGAAAAAAGGCCAAAGTAAAGAGATTACTCTGGAGCGAATAGGCATCATGCCAATGCCTGTTGAGGTTGAAATAACGTTTAATGATGGACACAAAAAAAGGTTTTACATCCCTGTACAAATGATGCGCGGAGAAAAGCCTGTACAAAAATCTACCCAAATTTTGAATGATTGGGCATGGGCCTATCCAACCTATTCATTTACAATCAAAAACAATAGCGATGTTCAACAAATCATAATTGATCCTGACAAAAAAGTTGCCGATGTTAATATGAAAAATAATAGCTTAAGTATAGAAAAACGTGAAAAAACTGAAAGGTAAAAAAAGAATACAACTACTGTTTGAAGAAGGCGCTTCTATCAATGATTTTCCGCTTAGGGTAATTTATTTAGAAAGTGAAAGTTCTAGATTTGGTGTTTCTGTTGGAAAACGAAATTTTAAATTGGCAGTACAGCGAAACCGTATAAAAAGGCAACTACGTGCAGCTGCAGAACTTCATTTATTTGATACAATAAAAGGCACAAAAAAACCATACAATTTCATGGCTATTTATACTGGTAAAAGTATACCTAACTGGGACAAAATAGGGGGAAAAATTCAGAACATCGCTAAGAAAATAAAACAAAAAAAATTATGAGTCGCTCTATTATTAAAAACATTGGTTTTGCAATAGTTGGCGTTGTTGTTGTTGTAACACTAACAGGGTTTCGTTACGATTTTTTTGAAATTGCAAAACAAATAGAGATATACAATACGCTTTTTAAAGAAATAAACATGAGTTATGTAGATAAAACAGATCCAGCAGAACTTATGGAAGGTGGTGTAAAGCATATGCTCTCAGAACTAGATCCTTACACAGTTTATAGCAGTGAACAAGATGTTGAGGATGCAAAAATTTATCAATCTGGTGTTTATGTTGGGATTGGTGCAAAGATGAAAATTATTGACAAAAAACTATTTGTAGAGGAACCCTTTAAAGGGTTTTCTGCAGATGACGCTGGGCTAAAAGCTGGTGATGAAATCATTGAAATTAATGGTGTAGCACTCTCCGATTCTTTTCAACAAGTAGAAATATTACTTAATGGAAAGAAAAATTCTACCGTAAAGGTTACTTTTAAAAGAGGTGATAAAGAAAATGAAGTAGAATTAATTAGAAGTGAAGAAAAACCAAAAGCAGTCCCACTATACCAAATGCTTGAGGATGGGATTGGATATATTGCATTGGATCGTTTTTCAAGAGGAGCCGCTCAAGAAGTAGAATTCGCTTTAAAATTCTTACTTATTGACGAAGCAAAAGGATTAATTCTTGATTTAAGAAACAACCCCGGTGGGTTGCTTCAAGAAGCAGTAGAAATTGTCAATCTTTTTGTACCTAAAAACCAACTTGTGGTTTTTACGCGATCTAATATTGAACAATACAACACTCAATTTTTTACACAAAAACAACCCATCAGCGAAGATATTCCTTTAATTGTTCTTATCAATGAGCGAAGTGCATCAGCAAGTGAAATTGTGGCAGGTGCTCTTCAAGATTTAGATCGTGCGGTGATTATAGGTAATAGAAGTTTTGGTAAAGGTCTTGTACAACAACCTAAGCCACTTCCTTATGGTGCTCAAGTTAAAATTACAATTTCCCGGTATTTTATACCCTCAGGAAGATGTATTCAAGCTTTAAACTATGGACAACGTTTAGAGAGTGGGAATGCACAAAGAACAAAAAAGGAAGATTATAAAGCATTTAAAACAAAAAATGGACGAACAGTATTTGATGGGGGCGGAATAAAGCCCGACATAACAATAAATACAATTGATAAATTTGACATAATTACCAATCTTAAAAAGGAAAATCTATTTTTTAGTTTTGCTAACAACTATTGTACAACACGTTCAATTACTGAATTGGAAAGCTTTGAATTAAAACCTTCGGTCTTTGAAACATTTAAAACCTATTGCTTTGTTGAAGGTTTTTCGTTAAATACAAACACAGAAAAGCATCTAAAAAAAGCGTTTGATTATAGTGAAGAAGAAGATTTAAACAACATAAGTGCTTCTTTAGAAAACATTCGTAAATCATTAGAAAAAGAAAAAAAATTAGTTTTTAATCAATCAAAGAAAAGAATCATGTGGCAACTATCTAAAGAAGTTGTTAAGCGTAATTTTTACAGAGAGGGGATGTATCAATATTCATTATTAAAAAATACCGCTATACAGGAAGCAAAATCTATTCTTAAAGATTCACCAAGGTATTATTCTCTTTTAAAATAAATTGAATATATTGAAGTATGCCAAAATTGATTTTCTTTTTAATTGTTTCTTTTAATAGTTTGATTGCCCAATCAAACCAAAAACATGTGGTTTATTTTGAAACAGATAAATATGAGGTTTTGGAAACGGAAAAAAATAGACTTTTGTTTTTTATCCAGAGTCTTCAACTTGAAAAAATAAAAAGAATATCTATATATGGTTTTTGTGATGATCGTGGCTCAAATAAATACAATTTAGATCTCTCTCAACATCGAGCCGATGCTATAAAACATCTTTTTTCGTCAACTGGAGTAAAAGAAGAACTCATTAGCAATGTTGATGGAAAAGGAGAAATATTATTAAAAATAATTGCTACTGAAGATTTAAATGTAATTAGAGGTTTAAATAGAAAAGTTGAAATAGAGGTAGAATATAATATACGTAAAAAAGAAAAATCTAAGAACGTTGAAGATGACCGTAAAAAGCCTATTACTTTAGAAAGTGAATTAAGAGTTGGGGATAAAATTGTTTTAGATAAAATATTGTTTAGAACAGGATATAGTTATGTTCTTAAAGAATCAATCCCTGTTCTTGAAAAGATAGCTAGAACACTACGTGATAAAAATAATATTCATTTTACCATTGAAGGGCATGTGTGTTGTACAGCATACGGTAGAGATGCGGTAGATAGAGGGACAGGAAAAAGAAATTTGTCTTTTGCCCGGGCACGTTATATTTATGAATATTTAATGAAAAATGGTGTTGCTAAAAAACGAATGAAATACATTGGTTTAAAACATAAATACCCATTAGGTGGTGACCCTAAATTTGACCGTAGAGTAGAAATAGAAATAACGTATATAAAAGAATAATTCTTATTGTTTAAGAAACATCGCAACATGCGGTATACCATCTTCTAAGTAAGATTCTCCTTTTGGAATAAAACCTAAACCTTTATAAAACTTTTCTAAATAGCACTGCGCGGATATTTTTATAACTTGTTCTTGAAGTTGATTATGAATAAAATTTATAGAAGCGTTCATAAGATCAGATCCGTAATTATTATGTCGTTCTTTTTTTGAAATAACAACACGACCAATACTTGCTTCATCAAAATAATCTTCTGGATTAAAAATTCGCGTATAACCAATAATACTTTCTTCTTTCAACAACATAACATGATGAGCTTTGTGGTCTTTATCATCAATATCTTGATAAATGCAATTTTGTTCTACAATAAAAACCTCCGCCCTAAGTCTTAGAATTTTATATAATTCTAATTTAGAAAGTTCTTCAAAAGATTTTACAACAATAGATAACATAATATAAGTTAATAACAACTTGGAATCTTATCGACTCTTCGCTGATGTCTACCCCCTTCAAAATCTGTATTTATAAAGGTGTCTACCATAGTAATTATTTCATCTTCTGTAGTATATCGAGCAGGAATACATAAAATATTTGCATTGTTATGTTGTTTGATCAACGAAACTATTTCATTGGTCCAACATAATCCTGCTCGTATATTTTGGTATTTATTTGCTGTCATTGCAACACCATTTGCGCTACCACATAACAAAATACCTAAATCAACTTTTTTTTGCTCTACATCTTTTGCAACAGGATGAACAAAATCTGGATAATCAACACTTTCATTATCATCTGTTCCATGATTTATCACCTCTATGTTTTTGGATTTAAGGTGTGAAACAATCTTGAATTTATAATCTGTTCCAGCGTGGTCGTTTCCT
The DNA here is from genome assembly GCA_038138145.1 of Formosa sp. Classification (GTDB taxonomy): domain Bacteria; phylum Bacteroidota; class Bacteroidia; order Flavobacteriales; family Flavobacteriaceae; genus UBA3537. Next base: position 59,504 of record JAYQDD010000004.1, on the reverse strand, counting down.
ATAGCAATTTTCATTTATTTTTATTTTATTGAAGTTGTGTAAACTTACAAAAAAATAAAACTGTTAATTCCTTTATTTATATCCTGTTAATAAATAAATATAGTTTATAAAAAAAATAATTAGGATGAATGAAATTATTTCATAGTAACAAAAAAATTATATTATGAAACTTTATTTATTACATTTAATAAGCTACTTATCTAAATTTTATGTAAGGTTATAAACATTCTAATTATTAAAAATTTAGAAACATAACAGAGAGAATTAAAAAAAAAATAAAGTTATTAGAGCTATTAACAAGCAATCATAATAAAAAATTAGATTTTAAAATTTAAAAAAATATATTGTTTATGATATATAATGTGGATAAAGTTAATTTTAAGCTTGCAAAAGCCATAAATTAAAATTGTAGTTTTGTTGTAATTAAAAAGCTGTAATGCCAAAAAAACCAAAAAAATCTAATGCTTTTAAAAAGCATACTTCGCGCATTCTTTCTATCCTTAATACGTCCTCATCCTTAAATTACAAACAAATTTCTATGAAACTTGGGGTACATAATCCTAAAGCTAGAGCAGAGGTTATAGAATGTCTTCATTATCTTATGATCTCAGATCAAATCGAAGAAGCTAAAAGAGGAGCTTACAAAATAAAAAAGAGAGATAAATATTATTATGGTGTTTTTGACCTTAATTCCCGTGGTTCTGGCTATGTAATTTCTGAAGGTTTTGAAGAAGATGTATTTATTCCATCGAACAAAACAATGGGTGCCCTTTCTGGAGACGAAGTAGAATTTTATATTTTAAATCGAAAAAAGAAAGGAAGATTTGAAGGAGAAATAACACAAATAACAAAACGCTCAAAAACAGAATATGTAGGCGTTATTCAAATCAATAAAAATTTTACATTTGTTATACCTGATAACAAGAAAATGCCTGTAGATATATACGTTCCATTAAAGAAAATTAAAAACGCAAAAGAAGGTCAAAAAGTTTTGGTAAAAATTGTAGAATGGCCTTCAAAAGCAGAATGTCCAACAGGAAAGGTTATAGAAGTTTTAGGGGATGCAGGAGACCATCAAACAGAAATACATGCTATACTCGCTGCTTATGGTTTACCTTACAAATTTGAAAAAGAAATAGAAGAATTTGCAAATGCTTTAGATACCTCTATAACAGAAGAAGAAATAAAGAAAAGACGCGATATGCGTCAAACATTAACCTTCACTATTGACCCAAAAGATGCTAAAGATTTTGATGATGCACTCTCGTTTAAAGTTATGAAAAACGGAAACTATGAAGTAGGAATACATATAGCGGATGTTTCCCACTATTTAAAAGAAGGAACAATTTTAGACGACGAAGCTTATGAACGTGCAACTTCAGTATATCTTGTAGATCGGGTTGTTCCTATGCTTCCTGAAGTATTATCTAACAATGCTTGTTCTTTGCGTCCGCATGAGGAAAAATACACATTTTCAGCGGTGTTTGAACTTAATCAAAAAGCAGAACTTATAAATCAGTGGTTTGGAAGAACAGTAACCTACAGTGACGCCCGTTTCAGTTATGAAGAAGCACAACATATTATAGAAACTCAAGATGCTATAATACCAGAAAATGTAGCTTTAAGCAAAAAACAATACACGACCTTAAAACCAATCAAAGAAGCGATCTTGAAATTAGACGAATTAGCTAAAATTTTAAGGTCGGAACGAATGCAAAATGGTGCCATTTCTTTTGATAAAATGGAAGTTAAATTCAATTTATCCTCTAACAATGAACCAAAAAACGTTTATTTTAAAACCTCAAAAGATGCTAATAAACTTATAGAAGAATTTATGTTATTAGCAAATAAAAAAGTGGCAGAATTTATAGGAAAACAAACCCCTAAAAAAACATTTATTTATAGAATCCATGATGTTCCTGATCAACAAAAATTAGATAACTTACAACGAGTTGTATCTCAATTTGGACATCAATTAAACCTAAGAGACCCTAATCAAATCAGCACCTCATTAAATAAACTATTAATCGATGTTGTTGGAAAAAAAGAACAAAACCTAGTTGATACATTAGCTATTCGGTGTATGAGCAAAGCAGAATATTCAACAAATAATATTGGACATTACGGTCTTTCTTTTGATTTTTATAGCCATTTTACATCCCCTATACGTCGCTACCCAGATGTTATGGCACACCGTTTGTTACAACAGTACTTAGATGGTAATAAATCAGCAGCAGCAGATGTATACGAAGAAAAATGCAAACATTCTTCTGCTATGGAAAATTTAGCCACAAAAGCTGAACGTGATTCTATAAAATATATGCAGATAAAATACATGCAAAACAAAAAAGACATACCTTTTCTTGGGGTTATTTCTGGAGTAACAGAATGGGGTATGTATGTAGAGATTATTGAAAACAAATGCGAAGGTATGGTAAGAATCAAGGATATAAGCGGAGATTATTATACTTTTGATCAAGATAATTATGCACTTGTAGGAGAGCGTACAAAAAACAAATATCAACTTGGCGATCAAGTGCATGTTAAAGTTAAGAAAGCTGATTTGTTAAAAAGACACTTAGATTTTATTTTAACCTAAATTTATAAATATGAAAAGGTTATATTTCATTTTGTTATTGGTTTGCACACAAATATTTGCCCAAACACCAATTACAAAAACCCTCGGAGAATTCTCAGAACTTAAAGTATATGATCTTATCAATGTAGACCTTATTAAGTCTGATCAAAATAAAATCGTGATATCTGGTAAACACACTCAAGACGTTAGAATTGTACAAAAAAACAATACTTTAAAAATTAGAATGAAATTAGATAAAATGTTTAACGGAGAAGACACAAACGTTAAACTTTATTACACATCTGTCGATAAGGTAGATGCAAATGAGGGAGCAATTATTACAGCAAAAGACCCTATAAAACAGTATGAATTAGAATTAAAAACTCAAGAGGGCGGACAAATATCTGCTCAAGTCAATACAAAGCTACTCATAGTAAAAAGTGTTACTGGGGGTGCTGTAAAAACTGTAGGAAGCACAAAAAAGCAGCAGCTCAATATTAGAACAGGTGGACAATATAATGGAAGTAAAACAGAGGCTCAACACACTTCTTTGTTTATAAAAGCAGGAGGTGTAGCAAAAGTTAATACAGTAAAAGTTTTGGATGTGAAGATTTTTTCAGGAGGAGATGTTTTGATTTATGGAACACCAAAACAATTGAAACAAAATAAACTATTTGGCGGACGTATTATTTTTAAAGATTAAACTCAAGTGTTAGAGGACATACAAGCAGCCATACCGTTAGGATTCTTTTTATCTTTTATGATAGGGCCTGTATTTTTTGTGCTTTTAGAAACCAGTATTGTCAAAGGGTTCAGAGCAGCTGTTGCATTTGATTTAGGAGTAATTGTTGCCGATATTTTCTTCATTTTATTAGCATATTTTAGTAGTTATCAGCTTTTAGAAAACCTAAGCAATCAACCGGGACTTTATATTTTTGGAGGAACCCTTTTAGCTGTGTATGGGGTTATTATATTTTCTAAGAAAACCAAAAAATCAGATTTAGAAACCAACCTAAAAACACCAACCAAAAACAATTATTTACAACTCTTTATGAAAGGGTTTTTGTTAAACTTTATAAACATAGGTGTTTTGGTGTTCTGGTTGGGAATCATTATTGTTGTAGGGCCAAACTTGGAAGGGGATGTGCAACGTTTTTTAATCTTTTTTGGGACACTGATAATTGCGTATTTTTTAACGGATCTAGTAAAGATTTTATTAGCCAAACGCCTACAAAGCCATTTAACTATTAGGTTGATTTTGAACATAAAAAAAATTTTAGGTATATTGTTACTCATTTGCGGCCTAACCCTTGTTGCTAAAGGGTTTTTACCAAAAGACAAACTAAACCCAACCCAAATAATTGAAGATATTAGATAAAAAAAACCACAACATTATTGTGGTTTTTATTTTAGAGGCGTCTAGCGGATTCGAACCGCTGTAAAAGGTTTTGCAGACCTCTGCCTAGCCACTCGGCCAAGACGCCAAAAAGGAATGCAAATTTAAGTAAAAAAACAGCACACACAAGAGAAATAAAAATTAATACCCAAAACAAACAAAGAAACTCAACTCTTGAATCCAAAAAAAAGCATACATTTTATCTTAAACCCAATTTCTGGACGGGGACAAAATCAGTTAAATATTGATTTAATATCAACAGTGCTGAATAAACAAGATTATGAGGTTGTTTTAAAGGTGTCTCAACACAAAAACAACATAGATTCGCTTACTAAAATGTCCATAAAAGAAAATGCAGATATTATTGTCGCTTGTGGTGGTGACGGCACTATTAACAAAGTTTCTACCCATCTGGTCAATACACAGACCCCTTTGGGAATTATGAAATTTGGATCAGGAAATGGGCTGGCCGCTCACCTAGGAATACCAAATAAGTTCCTGAGTGCTTTAGAAGTAATAAAAAACCAAAATATAACTAAAATTGATGTTGGTGTTGTTAATCAACATTTCTTTTTTAGCAACATGAGCGTTGGCGTTGGCGCAAAGGTTATCAATCATTACACACACTACAAAAAACGTCAACTCATTTCATATTTGCGCGCCATCTTAAAAGCATTATGGGCCAAAATACCCCCATTAAAAGTAGAACTTGATATAGATGGAATAAAAAGAACAGTTTCCCCATTGGTTTTGTTTGTCTCCAACTCAAATGAAATGGGATACAATGTTTCTTTTACACCCGATGCGTCTCTGCAAGACGGCAAATTAGATGTTGTGTTGAGCGAACAACTTTCTTTTTTTCAAAAACTAAGGTTTGTCCAACAAATTGTCTTTATGAAAAATAAAATATTTAATAAAGCAGAATACTTCTTGGTAGAACAAATCAAAGTTACAAACAAAGACGAAAATCGCTTTCTTATTCAGCTTGATGGTGAGTCTGCAATTATTGACTCAAAAGAACTAGAAATCTCAGTGAGAAAAGCGGCGTTAAATGTTATTGTTCCTGAGCTTTAAGCTCGATTTTGTTCCAAAACAACAGTTACCTTTTCAACATCACCACCAATTGGGGGGTTTAGTTTCGAAACAGAAACCCAAGCCCACTCTACTTCAATACACATCTTAAAAATACGGCTTATAATACGCTGAACAACCGTTTCTAAAAGTTTTGAGGGGCTAGCCATTTCTTCAACAACAATAGCGTTTAAGGTAACATAATCAACAGTATCAGAAAGTGCGTCTGTTTGAGCTGACTTATCAAGATTTGCGCGCACAGAAACATCAACCCTGTAATTACTACCAATAATTGTTTCTTCCTCCAGACACCCATGGTGCGCAAAAACTCTTATGTTTTCAACTTTTATAATTCCCATCCTTTTTTTATTTCTACAAAAGTAACATTTCTCTTAAAGATATATTCACAATCTTTTTAATTGATTAATTTTGTTGCACAATATGTGCTCAACACAAAACATATGCCGACAGACAGCAACAAACCGCTTAATTTTATAGAACAAATCGTTGAAGACGATCTTAAAAACGGGTTGGATGTAGAGCAATTGCGCTTTAGATTTCCCCCAGAACCAAACGGATATCTTCATATTGGACACACCAAAGCCATTGGTATTAGCTTTGGTTTGGGCGAAAAATACAATGCCCCCGTCAATTTAAGATTCGATGACACCAACCCAACAAAAGAAGAACAAGCTTATGTAGATGCTATAAAAAAAGATATTGCATGGCTGGGTTACAAATGGGATAAAGAATGTTTTTCATCAGATTATTTTGATCAACTTTTTGAATGGGCGGTTTTAATGATTAAAGAAGGAAAGGCTTATGTAGACTCACAATCTAGTGAACAAATGGCTGAGCAAAAAGGAACACCAACTCAGCCTGGATTAGATGGGCCTTACCGCAATAGGACACCAGAAGAAAACCTTTCCTTGTTTTATCAAATGCGCGATGGCGATTACGAAGCTGGCACTCATGTATTGCGCGCCAAAATAGACATGAAACACACCAATATGCTTATGCGCGACCCTATTATGTACCGCATTTTGCATGCACCACACCACAGAACAGGCACAACATGGTGCATCTATCCAATGTACGACTGGACGCATGGTGAAAGTGATTATATAGAACAAATTTCACACTCCCTATGCTCTTTAGAGTTTAAACCTCACCGCGAGTTATATAATTGGTTTAAACATTGTGTTTATGCGTACAGCAAAGAGGATTATCCCGAACTTCCAAAGCAACGGGAATTTGCGCGTCTAAACCTGAGTTATACCATCATGAGTAAGAGAAAACTGCTCAGACTTGTACAAGAGGGTGTCGTTTCTGGATGGGACGACCCTAGAATGCCAACAATTTCTGGCTTGAGACGCCGAGGGTATACGCCAAACGCCATCAAAAAATTTATAAATACTGTAGGGGTTGCCAAAAGAGATAACGTGATTGATGTTTCGTTACTTGAGTTTTGTGTGCGTGAAGATTTAAACAAAACAGCACCAAGGATAATGGCTGTTTTAGACCCAGTAAAATTGGTAATTACAAATTACCCTGAAGGAGAAACAGAGTTTTTGGAAGCAGAAAATAATCCTGAGGATGATCAAGCAGGAAGCAGAAAACTACCTTTTTCTAAAACATTATATATTGAAAAAAGCGATTTTAGAGAAGAAGCGAACAATAAATACTTTCGTTTATCACTTGGAAAAGAAGTGCGCCTAAAGAACGCTTATATTATTAAAGCAGATTCTGTAATAAAAGACAAAGATGGAACAATAAGTGAAATCCACTGTACTTATGACCCAAAAAGCTTAAGCGGTAGCGGCACACAAGAAAGCCTTCGAAAAGTAAAAGGAACACTGCATTGGGTTTCTGTGGATCACGCCGTAGAAGCTGAAGTTAGGGCCTATGATCGCCTTTTTTCTCATGAAGCACCAGACACCCAAGAAGAAGATTTTATGACGTTTTTGAACCCATCATCACTTACAAAAACCACCGCTTTTGTAGAGCCAAACATTTCTACTGTAAAACCAAACGACCGTTTTCAATTCCAACGTATAGGATACTTTTGTGTAGACCAAGACACGACCGACGCTAAAGTTGTCTTTAACAAAACAGTAGGATTAAGAGATAGTTGGGCAAAGCAAAAAACAAAACCAAAAACGAGCCAGCCAACAAAACAAGATGCCAAACGCAAAGCGATAGATGTTATAAAACAACTCGGCAAAAAGTACACAAACTTACCTGAACACAAACAACATAAAGTAAAAGCGGAGATACAAAAGCTTTCAGTAGCGGTCCTTTATGAAGAATTGGCCCCCCTTTTCGGAACAGCCGCCAAAAAAGTAGGGACACGTATTGCGGTAATGATTGCTTTGAAAGAATTATTAAAAAACGGGCAAGAGCGAAATTCAGCGATTAATGAATTTATAGAAAAAGCCTCAACAGACAGCAATGAAGTGCTAGCCGCCGAGGCAAAATTTTAGAAGAAAATAAAATAGTTTAATCCTCTTTTTTCTTCTTTTGGTTTTTCATCGCCTCACCAATTTGATTACTAGCCGTAAAACTGGCAACCATATCGTTTAACATATTACTTCCGGCTTGTGGAGAATTTGGTAATAGAATTAAATTACTGTTAGATTCCCCGCCTATGGACTGAAGTGTGTCGTAATGCTGGGTAACAACAATCAGCGCAGAGGCCTCTTGAGAATTTATTCCAACTTTATTCAACACCTCTACAGATTCTTCCAATCCGCGCGCAATTTCTCGACGCTGATCTGCAATACCTTGCCCTTGAAGGCGCTTACTTTCGGCTTCTGCCTTTGCCTTTTCGACAATTAAAATACGGGCGGCATCACCTTCAAATTGCGCTGCAATCTTTTCGCGCTCGGAAGCATTAATACGGTTCATTGCTTCTTTCACTTGCGCATCCGGATCAATATCCGTCACAAGTGTTTTTATAATGTCATAACCAAACACCATCATAGCATCATTAAGTTCTGTTTTTACAGCGATTGCAATGTCGTCTTTTTTGACAAACACATCATCGAGCTTCATCTTAGGAACTTCAGCGCGCACAACATCAAACACATATGAAGTGATTTGGTCATGTGGATAATCGAGCTTATAAAATGCTTCGTACACTTTTTCTCGAATAACTTTATATTGAACAGAGACTTTAAGGCGAACAAAAACATCATCAAGTGTTTTTGTTTCTACAATAACGTCGAGCTGTTGGATTTTTAAACTCAAACGACCAGCGATGCGGTCAATTAAAGGAATTTTAAGTTGAAGTCCAGAGTGGCGAATACTTTGAAATTTACCAAAGCGCTCTACCACGGCGGCAGTTTGCTGTTTGACAACAAAAAAGGCAGCAAAAACAATAAGTGCGCCAAAGAAAATAAAGGGGTATATGAAAAGTGACATAACAATTTAGTTTTTAAAGTTGATTTTGTATAAAGATAATAAAAAGGTTTTCATTTAGAAAGTAATCGGAGTTTCTACAAGTTTTAATCCGGACTGGATTAGATGGGAAAGCTCAGGTTTGTTTTTTGAAATAGCGTTTAAATGAGATTTAATTTCTAAAATTAAATTCGTGTTTTTGGTGAGCTCCAAAAGTTCCAATGGTAACAACCAGTCATTGTTGTGGTTTTTACGAAGCGCTTTGTATATTTTACTCAAATCTTTTTCCCAATCCCCCGATTCTAATCTGTATGTGCGCACTTTTTGGTAAAGCTGATCTAACGCGATTTCGTTTTCTGTTTTTTGAGCTTTAATGGTTTTTGTTTTAGAGGCGGAATATAAGTTAGGAAAAGAATTATTGTCTGCTGCACCGGCAAAGGCTGAGACGATTTTATTGCCAATGGCCATATCAAACACCCCGTATTCTGGCCTAAAGAGCACCTCGTCTTTGTAGGTCACAGTACAATCGGTGAGCTGAATCACCATAATTTTTCCTTTCACATTTCTTATTCCAGTAATATTTAATCCCTCAACTGTTATTCCACTTTCAAATGTAAAAGACAAGCGTTGACCATCATATAAATTGTACGCTTTTAAGTCAACAGGAGTCATGTTTTCGATGGGAAGATTTACGCTTTTTAACATCCCCAAAGGAGAACTATAACCATGCTTGTGTGTCTCTATACCATGACCAACAAGCTCTTTGTCTCTGTAAGCTAATGCGGTAGGCCCATCGGTTTTGAAATAAATAACCTCACGATCTTCGTTGAGGATAAGTTTTGTAAACACTCCAGAAATTTGTAAGCCAGTACTTAGTTCTATAGTGCCCACGGCTTTTGAATCAATGAGTCTTTGCAAACCTTTATATCCACCTCGTCGAATACTGAGCGTATTTGCAAACTCTTCTAAAACCTCCATCAAATAAGCGAAGTCAGGCGTAACGTAAAGTTGAGGTTGAGGTTTGGTGATGTCAAACCCCATTTGCGCCACATCTATTGAGTAAGGAATTTTTTTAACCTTCTCACTCATACACCATTCACTTTCTCCAATAGAAGACAGTAGCCCTGCGCCATATATTTTTGGATTATTCATAGAACCAACCAACCCATACTCTACACTCCACCATTGCATGTTTCTTATTTGTGCCATTTCTGAAAACTCGTGGTGTTGGCTTTGGAGGTCATTAACCTCCTCTTCTGCGGCTATAATCTCATCTTCACTTACACCAGGTGCTTCTTTCAAGATAGAAAGTTTCCGAACGGCTTCGTAGAGATCAATGTCATATTTAGAAAGAATTGCTTTTGCACCAATTTCACCAAGCCGTCTTAAAAATTCTGCGTAGTCAGGATTTGCAATAATGGGCGCATGGCCAGAAGCTTCATGAATAATATCAGGTGCGGGTGTATATTCTATATGTTCTAATTGTCTGATGTCAGACGCAATAACAAGCACTTTGTTGGCCTGAAATTCCATAAATGCATTCGGAGGGATAAACCCATCTACTGCAACAGCTGCCCAGCCAATTTCTTTCAAGATACGATTCATGCCATAAATGCTTGGAATCGTATCTATTTCAATTCCTGTTTTTTTCAACCCTTCAATGTAGGATTCGTGAGCGACGTTTTTCAAATGCGAGATGTTTTTACGCATCACATACCGCCAAACTGCTTGATTGATTGGCGTATATTCATCGTAATTTTGCGGTGCAATAAATTGTTGCAAATGACGAGGAAGTCTTTCTATAACACCTTCAAAATGGGTAGTATCAGCAACCATAACAGTTTAATTTAGACACAAAACACAGTGGTTTAATGTGGAATCTGGTTTTAGGACTGCTACTAAATTAATAAATTTTTTAGAGATTTGTATTAACCTCTAAAGATACTGTTTGTTTTTCCTCGAGCGCAGAGGGGTGATTGAAGTATACTGTTTGGCTGTTGGTTTCAGCTTCTATCATGTAATGCGTTCCTCGAAAATAATTGTGTTTGACTTGTGCTTTTATGAGTCCTTTTTCGGATAACTTAATTTGGTGTGCATAATAAATGACCCCATCAAGCACACAATAATCGCCAAAAAATGCAGCAATCAATGCATGACTAGGATTTTCAAAGAGCACACGAGGCGCGCCTTTGAGAAGAGCTTTACCTCTTTGAAGCACCAACATTTGGTCTGCAAAAGCCAAAACATCATCTTTATCGTGCGTTGCTACAATACAGGCAATTTGTTCAGATTTTAAGAATTGAAACAGATTTTTACGCAATGATTGTTTTTTAAAATTATCAATATGACTAAAAGGTTCGTCAAGCAGGATAACCTCGGGCTTTTTTGCAATGGCTTTAGCTAAAGCAACACGTTGTTTTTGCCCCCCACTAAGTAATTTAACTTTTGTATTGCCGAATTTCTGAAGTTCAACAACCTCTAGAAGTTCTTTGATGCGTTTTTCTTTTTCTTTTGGAAAAAAATTTGAAAGATGTGTTCCAATGTTTTCACCAACCGTGGTATAGGGCATTAGATCAAATTCTTGTGCCACATACTTCATAAACTCATGCCCAACAACAAGCTTGTCTTTTGGGCCTAGAACTCGAGACTCGTTCCATGAGATTTCACCTTCATCAACATCAAATTCACCATAAATTAGCTTTAGTAAAGTACTTTTGCCAGAGCCACTCTCGCCAACAACCGCAAGGTACTCTCCTTGTTTAACATCAAGAGAGAGGTCTGTTATTGTTTTGCTTTCCCCATAGCTAAAAGAAACGTTTTCAATAGAGAGCATTATGTGGCTGGAGTGAATACATGTTCTACCATGTATTCTGCAATTTGTATGGCGTTGGTAGCCGCACCTTTTCTCAAATTATCAGCAACAATCCACATGTTTAGGGTGTTTGGCATACTTTCGTCACGGCGTATTCGCCCTACAAATACGTCATCTTTGTTGTGCGCAAAAATAGGCATCGGATAAGTATTTGTGTCTGGGTTGTCTTGAACAGTAACTCCAGGCATCTGATTTAAAAGGTTACGAATGTCGTTGAGCTCAAACTCTTTTTCAAACTGAACATTTACAGATTCTGAATGTCCACCAGCTGTGGGGATTCGAACAGCGGTTGCAGTAATTGCAAAAGAGTTGTCCCCTAATATTTTCTGTGGCTCTTTGGCCAATTTCATTTCTTCTTTGGTATAACCGTTCTCTAAAAAGACATCACAATGAGGCAGAGCATTTTTGAAAATAGGATAAGGGTAGGCCATTTCTTCACTTTTGCCATGAATCTCATTTTCCATTTGACGAACCGCCTTTACGCCTGTCCCTGAAACGGATTGATACGTAGACACGATTACACGTTTCATTTTGTATTTTTCGTGTAATGGAGCTAAAGCCATAACCAATTGAATCGTGGAACAGTTGGGGTTAGCAATAATTTTGTCTTCAGATGTAACAACATTGGCATTGATTTCTGGAACCACAAGCTTTTTTGTTGGGTCCATTCGCCATGCCGATGAGTTGTCGATGACCACACAGTCCACTGCCGCAAATTTTGGCGCCCAAGCCAACGAGGTGTCCCCACCAGCAGAAAAAATAGCAATATCTGGTTTTAGCTCAACCGCTTTTTCCAAACCAACGATTTTATATTCTTTTTCTTTAAATGTTACAATTTTTCCCACACTACGCTCAGAAGCTACTGGAATAAGTTCAGAAACAGGGAAGTTTCGTTCCTCTAACAACTTCATCATTATGGTGCCCACCATACCTGTTGCGCCTACAACTGCTATTTTCATCTTATGATTCTTAAAATTAGGGTACAAAATTAATAAATAAGGATTGATTTTTATTTAAATTTTTCACATAAAAAAACGGGGTCAAAATTTTTTATCAAAAATCAAATTATTCTGTAATGAATTTGCGTTTCACGCGTTGAGAAATCCCTGTAAGCAGTTCATAAGAGATGGTATTGCCGTTGCTAGCAAATTCCTCCGCAGTAGTGTGTTTGTCGAACAACACCACTTCATCGCCTTCTTCACAATCAACTCCTGTAACATCAATCATAATCATGTCCATACATACATTGCCAACAATTGGAACGCTGTGTCCATGAACACGAACAGCACCAACACCATTTCCGTATTGTCTACCAATTCCATCGGCATGACCTATGGGTAGTGTTGCAATTTTTTTAGTTTGATCAGCAATAAAAGCTCTGTTGTACCCTACACTTTGGCCTTTTTCAATGGTATGAATTTGAGAAATAATTGTTTTTAGCGCCACAACAGGCACGAACACACTTTTATCCTTTTCCATGTTGTCGTATCCATATATGCCTATTCCACACCGGACCATATCAAATTGTCCTTCAGGAAAATTCACCACTCCAGAAGTGTTGCAAAGATGCCTCAAAACAGAGCAGCCATACATTGATTTAAATTGTTCGGAAATGCACTCAAATTGTCTAATTTGAGATCGAGTAAAAGCGAGTTCGTTTGAATCTTCACTTGCGGCTAAGTGTGAAAAAATAGAGGTTACGGATATGGATTTATTGTTGTTTATAATATTTACTACTTCAGCCAACTGACTTTCTTTAAATCCAAGTCGATTTAACCCAGTATTAAATTTAATATGAACAGGATAATTCTTATGATGTTTTGACTCAGCAACTTTCACAAAAGATTTAAGGGTATTGAAACTATATAAACTAGGTTCAAGGTTATGTTCCAAAACATGAGGAAAATTTATGGGTTGAGGATGAAGAACTAAAATAGGTGTTTTAATTCCTGCTTCTCGCAATTTAACCCCCTCGCTTATGTATGCTACAGCAAAATAATCTACGCCTAAAGTTTCGAGATATTGAGCAATTTTAACAGCATCACTGCCATATGCAAATGCTTTCACTACGGCGAGTAACAATATGTCCTTATCAACCTTGCTCCGAAGCACTTGAACATTGTTTTTTAGCGCAGAAAGGTTAATTTCTAATGTTGTTTCACCCACCACAAGCGTTATTTTTTGGTCTTTTTAACTGCCACGCTTAACGGCTCTACAACTTTCATTTCTTTGATTTTTTCTTTAGTCATGGCCTTATAAAAAGCACTTCGACTAAGCGGCTCATATTCGTTTACCTCACCCAGAAGAACTAGTTTGTCGTCATTTGATTTTCGGAAACTGTATTGTGCCAAATTACCTGTTCTAGTACACACCGCATGAACTTTAGTGACATACTCTGCAGTAGCCATAAGGTTTGGCATGGGACCAAATGGGTTTCCTTTGAAATCCATATCCAATCCGGCAACAATAACACGAACACCTTTGTTGGCAAGTGCATTACACACACTTACGATTTCATTATCAAAGAATTGCGCTTCGTCTATGCCTACCACATCACAACCATCGGCAAGAAGTGGAATATTGGACGCAGCGGGCACTGGCGTAGAACGAATTTCGTTGGCGTCATGAGAAACCACACGATCTTCTTCGTAGCGTACATCAATTGCAGGTTTGAATATTTCAACTTTTTGTTTTGCAAACTGAGCGCGTTTAAGACGCCGAATCAACTCTTCTGTTTTTCCAGAAAACATTGATCCGCAGATGACTTCAATCCATCCAAATTGTTCTTTAGGGTTTACCGTATTTTCAAGAAACATTTTGTAATTTTAACGCAAACAAACAATTTTGATTGCTTGTACTATTGTGTTGTAAATTTACTAAAAATAAAAGCATAACGCTAAAACTTATTCAATCGCATTAATTTAATTTTAAAAATGAAAAAGAAACTCGAATCCGAACTTTTAAGCATAGCGCACAGGGTCTTAAAGCTTACAGGGAAAGAGGACTTATCCAAAATGCAACAAGAGGTTGCGTTATTATACCAAAAGATTTCAATTTTGAATTTTTTAGAGACGCAGTTTAATGGTGAAATCCCAGAAAATATAGCAACAAATGCTTCTTTTTTTGACGCTCTTGAAGGTGCTTTTAACAACAAAATCACAGACTCTGTTGAGGTAGATGAGAAGGTTTATGTGAATATTGACAGCAAAGAAGATGAAGCTATTATGGAACCTGCTATTGAAAAAATAAAAGACATTGTTGCTCAAATGCCTCAAGAAACCTCTGCGGTTGATGATTTGGTGGATGAAATAATTGATTCTCCAGATCAACCTGTAGAACAAGACTTGTCAGCGTTGACACCGAACTATAATCAACTTCCTATTTTTGCACCTGTTGAAGATCAAGAACAACAAGAATTAGCTTCCGACCCGCCACAAAAATCACTAAACGATAAGTTGAAAACAACAGGTTTTCAAATTGGACTCAATGACCGTCTGGCTTATGTCAATCATTTGTTTGAAAACAACAATGAAGACTACGATCGCGTGATGTCTCAATTAAGCACCATGGATTCTTTCGAGGAGGTTTCAGACTTTATAGAAAACATCATCAAGCCCGACTACAACGATTGGGAAGGCAAAGAAGACTATGAAACACGTTTCTTGGAAACTATAGCGCAAAAGTTTACGGATTAGCATAATACGTTATTGCGCTTGAACGTTTAAGCGCACGAGTGTTTTCTTTTCTTTTGGTTCTTTGCGGACGAACTTTTCTATCTTTTTGGTCTGCTTTTCCACGTTCAGAAGTTCTCATAAATGTAATATAACTGCGCCCACTATACTCATAGATTTTCCCAGAATTTGGATGATATAGTCTGATGAGTTCATCATTAATCACAGACAGTTCAAAGAAATCTGGATTATAAAAATCATAATCAAGAGTGAGTTGTTTCGAGTCACTTCCCGATATAGGTTCTATTGTGTAATTCCCCGTATAGTCCCACTGAATTTGATCTGCATTTCCAATATTTTCATCGATTGAACTTTTGAATAAATTAGAGCTGTTTTCATTATAAAAAAACAGGTAATTCTCATCATCAAATTCTGTTTCTTCGCCCTGCACACTTGTAAAAGTATTTTCCCAAGTTTTATACTCTTGAAGGAAATAATCTATGTTTTCAAAAAACACCTCATCGTAATCAAATTCATTACGCTGATAGCCATCTAAAAAGTAAGACGTGTCATTTGCAGGATTGTAAAGCTCTATAGATGCCCCACTTTCTTGATAGACTTCAAAGCGTTGATGTCCATCCAAATCGTGAAATATATCCAAAACAATTCCAGCTGTATCATATTCTCCAATAGCGATTCCAAAACCATTACCGCGCTCTCCAAAGCCTACTAAATTGTTGTTTGCATATAGATTTCCATTCAAAAAGGAAAGCGTAAAAGCCATTTCAACAAACACCGTCTGGCCATTACCCAATGTGCTTTCGAGATCCACATACCAAAGCTCGTACTGCCCTAAAAGCTGCTCAAGAGAAATGTTAGTACTGTTTTCCGCAGGCGAGCGGACTTCATCGTGTCCACAAGACCACAGAACAGTGATTGAAAAGGTGGCGATAAGAAAGAATTTTAGCGTTTTCATAATGTACAAGTTTAGGTTATTAATGTAATTTCAAAATACGTGCCAAAAGCATATTGTGTTGATTTTGAATAAATTATAGACATAAAATTTTTATTACTTTTGCTCAGGAAAAATTTAAGTTTATGGCTTCGGAATTAAAATATGCAGTTTTTGGAAATGGTAGTTGGGCAACAGCAATTGTAAAAATGCTCAGTGAAAAAACACCCTCTGTAGGATGGTATGTTCGGAAACCACAAACAATAGAGTATATTTTAAAAGAGCAACACAATCCATCGTATTTAAGTTCTGTTGAATTTGATGTCCATAAATTAAAGCTCAGTTCAGACATAAATGAAGTAGCTGCGTCTGCCGATGTGCTTGTGTTTGCTATTCCATCGGCGTTTATGTATGCTCAATTGAAGAAGCTAAATATTGACATTTCAAATAAAATTATTTTATCAGCCGTTAAAGGAATTATTCCAGAAACAGGATTGCTTGTAGGAGAACATTTTCATCAGCATAGAGACGTTCCCTTTGATCAGATTGCTGTTTTGGCAGGTCCTTGCCATGCCGAAGAAGTAGCACTTGAACGTCTTTCGTACTTGACTGTAGCGTGTACAAACAAAAGCACAGCTAAAGCCATAGCCAACCAGCTTTCGAATCATTACATTCAAACAAAAACACACGATGATGTTGTGGGCGCCGAATATGCTGCAATGCTAAAGAACATTTATGCAATTGCTGCAGGAATAGCGCATGGATTGGGTTATGGCGATAATTTTCAAAGTGTTTTGATGAGTAACGCCATACGAGAAATGAAGCGTTTTATAAAAAAGGTATATAAAATGAAACGCAAAATTAATGAAACCGTTTATCTGGGCGACCTTTTAGTTACAGGGTATTCTACGTTTTCACGTAACAGAATGTTTGGGAATATGATTGGTAAAGGATACACGGTCAAGTCGGCCCAAATGGAAATGAACATGATTGCAGAGGGTTATTATGCAACAAAGAGTGCTTATGAAATTAATAAAACTCATGAAAAATCGGCAAAAACACCAATAATAGATATGGTACACGATGTGCTTTATCATGAAAGAAACCCCAAAAAAGCACTTAAAAATTTAGCCGAAAAGCTTGATTAAACCGACCTAAAAAGAGCTTTTGAATTGTTCTAAGAAACGAATGTCGTTTTCACTCAAAAGCCGAATGTCATTTATTTGGTGCAGCAGTAGTGCAATGCGATCGATACCCATTCCAAAAGCAAAACCAGAATATTCTTTTGAATCTATACCACAGTTTTCAAGAACATTGGGATCGACCATTCCACAGCCCATAATTTCTAACCACCCTGTGCCTTTTGTCATTTTGTAATCGGTTTCTGTTTCTAAACCCCAGTATACATCCACTTCAGCGCTTGGCTCAGTGAAAGGAAAATAAGATGGTCTAAGACGAATTTTGGACTTACCAAAAAGCTCAGTTGTAAAATATTGAAGGGTTTGTTTTAGGTCGGCAAAGCTCACATTTTTGTCGATATAAAGTCCTTCAACTTGATGAAAAAAGCAGTGTGATCGCGCAGAAATCGCTTCGTTGCGGTATACTCTACCAGGTGAGATGGTACGGATAGGAGGCTTGTTATTTTCCATGTAACGTACTTGAACAGAACTTGTGTGTGTACGCAACAAAATATCAGGATTGGTTTGCACAAAAAAGGTGTCTTGCATATCTCTTGCTGGATGGTGTTCTGGTAAATTTAACGCTGTAAAATTGTGCCAATCGTCTTCAATCTCTGGGCCTTCACTGACGTTGAAACCAATGCGAGAAAAGATATCAATAATTTGATTTTTCACCAAAGATATAGGGTGCCGTCCACCAACTAGAATTGGGTCGCCAGGGCGTGTCAAATCACCAATGCTAGAGTTTTGAACCGAATTAGTTTCTAAAGCGGCTTTTAGGGCGTTTACCTTCTCTTGAGCGGTTGATTTTAGTGTGTTTATAGCTTGACCGTATGCTTTTTTTTGTTCATTAGGGACTGTTTTAAAGTCAGCAAATAAATCATTCAACAGGCCTTTTTTTCCTAAAAATTTGATACGAAAAGCTTCAAGTTCAGAGAGTGAATCTGTTGTAAAACTTTTTGCCTCGTCAATTAAATGTTGAATACGGTCAATCATGGTCTAAAAATAAAAGCCAAATTTAAGAAATCTTAGTTAATAAACTTCTGTTCAAGAAAATAGTTTACAATCGCCTCTTTCATTAATACACTCTGTTCTCCAGCTTTTAAATGGGGCAATTGCGCTTTTATTTTGTAGTGTGGCCAGCCCTCTTCATCAACATAATCTAAATCGTAATACCCATAAGGAACAAGAAGGCGGCAAATGGCAATGTGCATCAAATTTACTTTTTCATCCTTTTTGAATGCCCTATGCAGTTGGCCAAGTTCTTGTACGCCAATAAGATAGATGATGCCGTCAAGATCCAAAGGCGCTCCGTCAGCAAAGCGTAAAGAGAGTTTCTCCACAATGGTATTCCAGCGTTTTTTTAATTCTTCGTCTCTTGCCATAATTTATTTTGTAAATTTAGAGTCTAATTTTTCATTTAAGAAATATTAATTCAAATTATTTTTATGTCGGTCATTGACATTGTTCTGGGCGCCTTGATTATTTATGGTGTGATAATAGGATTTTTTAAGGGGCTTTTTGTGGAAGTTGCTTCGCTCTTGGCCTTGATGCTGGGTGTTTATGGTGCAGTACATTTCAGCAATTACGCTTCAGAATTTCTTTCAAATTATGTCGATTGGTCTGAAAAAACAATGAGCATAACATCATTTGCTATAACATTTGTGGTCATTGTTCTTGCAATTTCTCTTGCAGGAAAGGCGTTAACTAAGCTTGCAAATTTTGCCGCTTTGGGTGTCATTAATAAGCTTTTGGGTGCTCTTTTTGGGGGTCTTAAAATAGCGCTAATTCTCTCTGTTTTGCTGTTAGTTTTTGAACGGATCAATTCAACACTTTCTTTAGTTTCCAACGACGAATTAGAATCTTCTGTGCTTTATGAACCGGTGGGCGCACTGGCTCCAATGATTTTACCCCAATTTATTGACGAAAATCAAACATTAGATTTTCCAGAACTTAACGATTCAGAAGGCGAGTAAAATCATACGGAAACAGATCTTAAATAGGCTTTAAATGTACCGTATATTTGTTCTTCAGGAATGAAATTAGGAATAATCTCGATGCGCTCCATCATATATCTAGGCTGCTTTAAAAGTCCAACAAAAACCACATTGACCCCTTTTGTTTTTAAATCTTGAAGAGTGTCCTCCATGACATACAAACCCGATTGATCCATGTATTGCATTCTACTTAAGCGAATAACCACAGTTTTTGCTGTTTCAGGGATTTGTTTGTAGAGTTGTTGAAATTCTGCAGTTGACCCAAAAAACAAAGGACCCTTAATGTGTTTGATAAAGACTTCATCTTTCAAATCTTTGGGGAATCCTTTTTCGTCGGGCCACGCTTCTTCTTTCAATGGTTCAAGTTCGGAACGCTCTGCAGTAAGGTCACCAATAAGCTTCATAAACATCAAACATGAAATGAGAAGGCCTATACCGACTGCAAAAATCAAATCCCAAAAGGTGGACAACAACAAAACGGTAAACATAATAAGGACTTCTGAGCT
Source organism: Formosa sp. (assembly GCA_038138145.1). GTDB lineage: Bacteria > Bacteroidota > Bacteroidia > Flavobacteriales > Flavobacteriaceae > UBA3537. The sequence continues at coordinate 39,884 of JAYQDD010000004.1, read as the reverse complement.
TAATTTTATCCGCCCCAAAGCGATGTCTTTTGGCAATACTGAAATCGCTTTTAGGCCTTTGTAATCCATAACGCCAATACCAAAAGTAATAAGTATGCCCGAGAGTACGGCCGCAGGAATTTTTGAGGCAATTGGTCCCAATGCTAAAAGAATAAACAACAGTAAAACGCCAGCAATCATTCCCGACAATCTTGTTTTTCCTCCCGAGTTGATATTCACAACAGTTCGTATGGTTGCTCCAGCGCCTAGTATACCACCAAAAATTGCGGCAATACTGTTTCCTATTCCTTGCCCCACAAGCTCCTTATTGGGTTTGTGTTTTGTTTTTGTCATGTTGTCGGCCACAACACTTGTTAGCAATGAATCGATTGCCTCCAAAAGAGCCAATGTAAGCGCTGTTAATACATATGGGCTTATGCTACCCAAATTAAAATTAGAAAACATTTCCAGTTGAGGAACAGGCAATCCTTCTGGAATTTGCTCGATAGGCTTGTAGTCTAACCCCAATGCAATGGCTAAGCTAGACATTACAACAAGTGCCACAAGAGTACTGGGAACAGCATTTGTGATGCGTTTGAAGCCATATATGATGATGATGGTCCCAAGAGACAAAAGAAGTTCTAACCAGTTAATGTTGTTCAAAGCTCTAGGCATGACTTTTAAAGCACCAATAGTCCCAGAGGCTTCTTTGGCGGCTAATGTTTTGGATTCTCTTAGGATATCAGCTTCTGTAATTTTGTTGGCACGATTAATTGTTTCCTTAAAATCTTCCAGTACAAGAATCCCTTCTCCTGCTTCATCTTTAAGGATGTTTTGAAGAATTATTTCTTCGGCCTGTGGCTTAAATTGATTGACATATTCTAAATCTTCTTTTGGGTTATACCCAAGGGAAGGAAGTATTTGAGTCAAAAGAATGATGACCCCAATAGCAGTCATGAAGCCAGAAACTACAGGATATGGCATGTATTTTATGTATTTTCCAAGACCTAAGAAACCGAGTCCAATTTGCATTACCCCAGCCAATAAAAATACCATTAAAATAGAGGGTAAAGCTTTATTGATATCGCCATCATTTGCTGCTACAATTCCTGCAATAATGACCATACTTACTGCTGTCATTGGCGCTGTTGGACCAGAAATCTGTGTATTTGTTCCGCAAAAAGAGCAGCGAAGAAACTAATAAAAATGGCGCCATAAAGACCAGCACTTGGGCCAAGTCCAGAAGAAACACCAAAGGCAAGTGCCAAAGGGAGTGCGACAATTCCAGCAGTGATGCCTCCAAAAGCATCACCTTTTATGTGAGAGAAAAGGTTGTTCATTTTTTAGTGATTTGGGATCTAAAAAATAAAAATAAGAAGTATTTTATAAAATCAAAAAAATTATGAATAAAAATCCATGGCGGTATAAATTATAGCTCTTTAAAATCGTTAGTGGATATCCAGCCAACCGTACCGTCCATCAATTTAATTTTTGACCAAGAGTCTTTGTAGAATTCAACGATTTGAACTTTTGTCCCTTCATGTAGTATAAAGGCAGTTTCGCTTCTTAGATTGGGTTCGCTTTTTATTGAAACCTCTTGTGAAAAAACAATAGCAAAGCGTTTGCGGTCTAATTCCTGTTTTTTGTTGAGCAAAATAAAAGCAGATATGAGAATTAAAATTAAAACTAGACCAAGAATAAAAAAAGTTCTTTTACTCTTTGTGTTTTGCAAGAGGTAATAAGCAATAAAACACAAAACGATCATGCACATAAATGCAATACACAAGACAGCCCAACCATCAACGCTAAACGAACGAGCAATTTTGTTGAGCAGTTTTGCTATACCTATTTCTGGCACAACATCAAATTTATCTATGGTCATTTGCTCTGCAAAACTTAAGTTGTTTTGAATGTCTTGATCTTTAGGAGAAAGTTTTAGCGCTTTTTCATAGTGATATATACTAGGTGCAATTTTATTCAATTTGTAATAGCAATTGGCCATATTGAAATATAATGCGCTAGAGTGTAAACTATCATCTAAAATCTGTTTATAAACCGAAATTGCGCTTTCATACTCCCCATTGTTATAGAGCGTATTGGCCTTGTCAAATCGAATATTATTCTGAGAAAAACCCAGAATTCCAATCAGCCAAAAGAGAAGAATATGTTTTTTCATATCACTTTAATTGTTTGTCTAATGTGTTGATTGCCTCAGCAGCTTTTTTATAATCGCGCTCCATGTCTGCTGTTTCAAGCGGCGTGTAACGCGCGAGTTCACAGGATTCAAGCACACGCAAAAACTGCTCAATATGTAGACTATTTACACCTCTTTTTGTCAAAAGAATATTTATTTTCTCTTTGCTAAGTTCGCTTGTTTCAATCTTTAGCTTTGATTTAAGATAATTATGTAAAGCACGTTCCAAAGCTACATAAAACTGCTCTTTTTGTCCAATTGCTTTTTTAGCGCTCCCTAAGTATTTTCGAGCAAGCTTATTGGCTTTTCTAATCTTGTTTCCCACCACGTCTAACGCTCTTTTATCTTGCTTTTTAGAAACCACTACTACAATTGGGATGAACACCAAAGGCCCAAGAAACAAACACCAAAATAAAGGGGTATTGTAGAACGGACGCTGAATGATGGGCGCTAAGCTGCTATCAGATTTAAAAGATGAAAACTGTTTCGGCAAAGATATGGCATTGGTTTTTTGTGTTTCGTTTTGTGTGGTTCCCGCAAAATTTTGCTTAGAATCGCCAGTAACGGAAATGATTAACTCTTTTGAGTTTAATGTTTTATACGTTTGTGAGGTTAAATCAAAATAAGAAAAAGCAACACTTGGAATTGGGTATTGGCCTTGTGCATTTGGCACAACCGTGTATCGATCAGAAATACGTCCTTGCATTCCAGAAAGTTTTGTTGATACTTTTTCGGAGTGTTCGGGCTCGTAAACTTCTAGGGCGCCTGGAAGGTTTGGTTTAGGGAGTTCAAACAATTTTAAATTTCCCTTTCCAGAAACTTCTATGGTTACATCAAACGCTTCTGTTGCTGCTAGTGTATTTTTGTTGGATTTTATATTGAAGTCAAAACGCCCTACCGCTCCAGAAAAATCTATGGGCTTTCCTTCTGTGGGAAGCGGTTTTACATTGATTGTTCTTTTTCCTGCAGTTACTGTTCTGTTGGCGGTTGAGGTCATCAATCGGCCAAATACATCGCGTCGCTTAGATGGGACTTCGACAAGCACATCCAATGTGAGCGGTTCAATACTTAATTTCCCTGTTTTCTGAGGGTAAAGAACGGTTTTTTTCAAAACAACATATCGGTAGTTCTCACCTTTGTATTTTCCTTCTTTAACCTTTAATCCTTTTACTTCAATGTTTTGGCTCCAAAAATCATTATATCTAGGACTGTCCAACTCCGTCCAATTTCTAACACCTGTGTTTTCGGCAACATATAATTTATAAACAACACTTACAGGCTCGTTCAAATAAGGGTTTGTTTTAGAAACTTCTGCAACCAAATGAATACTTTCAGCGGCAATATAATTTGGGTCGTTAGGGTCTTTTGGAACATCAACAGCTGCTGTAACAGTGATTTTTATTGGGGAAGTTTTATAGGTTTCTCCGTTAATTTCGATACGAGATTGACCAATGGTAAATTCTCCTCTTTTGGTTGGGGATAAAAAATAACTGTAACTCTTTGAAAAAGAGCGAACACCATTGATCCAAGAATTGTTGATGGATTGACTCGGCCCACCGACCACTTTGAAGTTTTCAAAACTTGGCGGAGTGAAATTATCACCATCTTCATTCATGGTAAAGTCAATGCGTAAGCGTTCATTGATACCCAGCTTGGTTTTGCTTGGTTTTGCTTCAAAAGTTACTTGAGCTGTCGCATAGCTTGAAAGAAAAATCAAAAAGAAAAACAATTTAAATTTCATGATTTACCAATCTTTATCCGTTTTTATTTTCACACCTTTAGTTTTGGTCGCGTTCATTTTTTCTTGAACCTTTTTTTCTTCATTATTCATAGCTTCCAAAAGGTTTTTGACTTGTTGGGGCGACAATTTTCCTTGTTGATTTTTTGGATTAGGATTTTTTTGATCTCCTTGTTCGTCTTTTGGTTTCCCTTTGTCATCTTTTTGGTCAGAGTCGTCATCAGGGTTTTTGTCTTTATCACCTTCGTCTTTGTTTTGTTCGTCCTTGTCTTGTTGTTTTTCGCTGTCTTCTTTTTGGTCTTGATTCTCTTCGTCTTTTTCCTTCTCGTCTTCTTTATCGTCTTTTCCACCACCGCCTTGTTCTTTGGCGCATTCCTTGGCAAGCGCAAGATTGTATCGAGTTTCGTCGTCGGCGGGGTTGTTTCTTAGCGCATTTTTGTAGGCCTCTACAGCTTCTTTACACTTTTTGCCCTGCATAAGGGTGTTTCCAATGTTGTGGTATGCAGCATGTTTTTCTTTTTTATCTCCGTTCTCAGCGGCCTCAATGAGTTTTAGAAGCGCTTCGTCATAAAATCTAGATGTATAGTAAGCATTTCCTAAATTGTATGAACTTTTTGCGTTTGTGGCTTTTTTTGATATTGCTCGCCGGTAATATTTTTCCGCTTCAGTGAAATCTTTTTCTAAAACAACATTCCCTTCATATACATAAGCATCTGACGCAATTTGAACTTCGTCTTTTTGTTGTGCATAAGCGATAGACGCGCCCATAACCACGAAAAAGATTCCCCAAAAAACAGGGCTGAATCCAAAAAGAAAATGTGTATTATTTGAAGCGGTTATTTTCATAGGTTTTCATTAAATAAGTTCAAGCGTTTGAGCCACGAGGTTTTTCGTTCTAAAAACAAAACATCCAAAATTAAAAAGAAAAGACCTAACCCCAAAAACCACTGAAATTGATCTTCAAACTCTGCAAATTCTTTAGCTTCAAACTCTTTTTTATCCATTTTGTTCAAAATATCGCTTATTGTTTCGGTAACGTCGCTTGTGTTTTTACCATCAACATATGTACCATTTGCTTCCTCAGCGACCTCAGCGAGAATTTTTTTGTTCATTTTGGTGATTACCGTTGCACCATCTTGATCTTTTTTATAGCTCATAACAATACCGTTGCGTTTCAGTGGAATTGGTCCTCCTTTTTCGCTGCCTACGCCAATAGTGAATATTTTTATTCCTTCTTCGGCTGCAGCTTCGGCTACATCAAGACTTAAGTCGTTGTGGTCTTCTCCATCAGAAATAATCACCAATACACGATTTGTTTGTTCTTCGTCATTGTAATAACTCCGCGCCAATTGAATTGCTTCATCAATGGCCGTTCCTTGTGATGACAACATTTCTGTATTGATGTTTTGTAGGAACATTTTGGCGGCAGCATAGTCTGTGGTGATGGGCAGTTGTGGCACGGCTTTTCCGGCATAAGCAATAATACCAACACGATCACTGACAAGGTTGTTGATGATTTGCGTGGTCAATTGTTTTGCTTTTTCAAGGCGGTTTGGTGCAATGTCTTCGGCCAGCATACTTTTGGACACATCTATCGCGAAAACAATATCTACCCCTTCACGTTTTACGGTTTCTAAAGACGTCCCAATTTTTGGATTAACCAAAGCGACGATCAAACAAGAAAAAGCCAAAGACAGCGTGATGAATTTTAAAATGGATTTGAATAAAGACTGATCTGGACTAAGGCGATTCAATAACCCTAAGTCTGAAAACTTACGTTTTGTTCTTTTTTTCCAGAGTTGTGTCCAAATAAATAGGAGGAACATTCCAAGCAACACGAATAAAAGCCAAAACCATATGCGTTCTTCTAATTGAAACATAACTATATAAAACTTCTTAAAAGGGTATGACGAAGCAAAAACTCGAGCACTAGCAAAGCGAGTGCAAGTAACACTAATGGCCGGAATTTTTCTTCGTAATTATAATATTTAAATTCTTCAATTTCTGTTTTTTCAAGCTTGTCAATTTCATCATAAATTTCTTCAAGCTTTTTATTGTTGGTTGCTCTAAAGTACTTCCCACCTGTTGCATCAGCAATTTCTTTTAAAAGCTCTTCATCAATTTCGACTTGAATTCTTGAATACTGAAACACGCCATTGTTAATCGCCACAGGCGAAAGCGCCATACCATTACTCCCCAGACCAATAGTGTATGTTTTTATGCCGTATTCTACGGCAAGTTCACTTGCTGTTTGCGGGTCAATAAAACCTGAATTGTTAACACCATCGGTCAACAGAATAATGATTTTGCTTTTTGCTTTACTTTCTTTTATACGGTTTACAGCAGTTGCAAGCCCCATACCAATGGCTGTACCGCCAGTGATGATGGTGTTGTATTTGATCTCGCTTAAAGACTTTAGTATTATACCTTTGTCGCTTGTTACAGGAGTTCTTGTGTAGCTTTCACCGGCATATTCTACCAAGCCAATGCGGTCATTAGGTCTTCGTGTGATGAATTTACTGGCAACTTTTTTTAGCGCTTCCAGTCTATTGGGCTTTAAGTCTTTGGCGAGCATACTTGCCGAAACATCAATAGCCATCACAATATCTATACCGCGTGTTGTTTTTGTTTTAGTGGACACATCAACGGTTTGAGGTCTTGCCATTGCCACAATAATTAGCGTTAAAGCCAATGCACGAAGCGCAAAAAGGCCATGCTTTAAAAACACCCAAAACCGATTGCCCTTCACCAACCCTGAGGCGTTAGAAATTTCTAAAACAGCAGTTTGCTTTTTATATTTTGCGATGTACCATAGGAGTAGTGCAGGTACACTCAAAAGCAACCACAGTAATTCTTTATTTGTAAATTCTATTCCCTGTAGCATCAGTCGTCTTTTAGTTTTATGAGCTCCACAGAGTTTAAAATGCGTGTTGCTATCTCGTTGGCATAAACATCATCCGTTTCCCATATCATGACAAGCTGTTGTACGACTTTTGATGTAGAAAACCCTAAGATTATAAAATTCGCATCAACGAATTCATTGGTTTGAAATTTCAAACTTGTTGTGCCATAAGTTTTAATTCCTTCTTGCCCATTGGGTGTTATAAATTGTTCGCTTCTTGGGATGATATTTACTGCCCCTTTTTTCTCCAACAAGTCAAGTTCTTGATCTGCTATTTCAAGTAAATCTAAAGGTTCTGACTCCGTTGTATCAGACTCATTATCAGAAGAAGTTTTAGAGCTTTTAACAACAATTTCTAAAGGGATATTTTTGGTTTTATAACTAAAAATCTTAGTGTCTAAAATCTTGTTGTTATTGTTTGATTGAACCTCATCTTGTCGTTCCAATACTTCTGGAGTTTCAACGATTATCCCTGGTGCGCCATATTCACTTGTTACCCATTCGCTAGTTTCCAAAAGCAGTTTGCTGGGGTGGCGCAACAAGGTGTCTTTAACGTCTCTAAATCCATAATATAAACTCAAACCAATAAAAAGAATAATTAAAACACCAGCAATACTGAGTCCAGCAGTAGTAATTTTTTTGCGCTTTCGTTTTTGTTCGAGTTCTTTTTGGTATGCCAAATCGTTTAATAGCTCCTCTTCATTGGGCTCAGGAAGTGCCGCTTTTACGTGGTCAATTTCTTTTTCTATAACATGTTTATCCATACGCGCAATTTCAAAATCAGGTTTTGATTTTGCGAACTTTACAAGATCTGCACGTTGAAGTGTATTTTGGATATTTTCGATTGTTTCTTTGTTTATTAAAATTTCTTTGGCGTTTTTAAGAATATTTAGTCTAATAATCAATTCTTCTGTTGTACTTTCAAGGGCTTGGTCGTAGACCTTTTCGTTGAGGTATTTACGGAGTATAAACGTAAGTTCCGAGTAGAATTCTTTCACTTTTTGATGCTCAAAATATGTTTGTTCATCAAGTTTTTTAAGCGCTAGCTTTGCTTGTTTGTAAGGCGGTAGCGCTGCTATTTTTTCTTCTTCGGTAAGCGGTTTTTTTCTCAAAACAAACCAATAAATTAATCCAGAAATGATGAGGATTAACACAATAATGAACCACCAGAATTTACCCCAAAAAGAAGATTGTTTTTGAACCTCTATTATGGGTTTAATCGCATACATTTTTTGTTTTGTAGTGTCAACAGCGACGGGGTTTACATTAATTTTTATAGAGTCTGAAAACAGGGTCTTGTCACCAATTAATATTTTTTGGCGCGGAATGGTATATGTTCCTGAATCAAATTGCGTGAGCCCATATTTCTTTATGAGTTTCAAGCGAATAGTACTTGATACAGAATCGATGGGATAGCTTTCAATCATTTCCATGGGTTGAAATGTTTGTCCTTCAGGGAACAATACCAGTGTAGTGCTGTCAATTTCAGCTTCAATGCTATAAAACAATTCTTCGCCAATCTTTATGGATGTCAAATCCACATAAGTTTTTAGTTGTGCATTGGCTACAAAAGCACATAAAAGCAGCAGCACAAAACAGTGCGTTTTAATTCTAAATTTAATATGTTGCTTTTCTAATTTCATCAATGCTGTTTACGCTCTTTGCTTAAAATAGCCCAACAATTTTTTTACATAACTTTCATCTAGTCTACAGTCGAGTGTCCCGGCCCCGGCTTTTTTAAAACTGTCTTTGAAGTACTCAACCTGACTGCGGTATTGCTTTGCATACCGCTCTCTTACCCCACGTGAACTGGTATTGATTAAAGACGAAACACCTGTTTCTTGATCCAGTATTTGAACAACACCCAAATTTGGAATCTCCATTTCATTTTTATCAAATACACGAATTCCGGTTATATCATGTTTTCCAGACACAATTTTTAAGTTGTGCTGATAGTCATTGTCAATAAAATCGGACAACACAAAAACAATGGCTTTTTTCTTCATTACATTGGACAAGAATTTCAAAGCTTCGCCAATGTCTGTTTGTTTATTTTTTGGTTTGAACTCTAAAAGTTCTCTGATAATGCGTAAAACATGTGACCGCCCTTTTTTTGGCGGAATATAAAGTTCGATTTCACCAGAAAACAAAATCAGACCAATTTTATCATTGTTTTGTGTGGCAGAAAATGCTAGTGTTGCAGCGATTTCAGTGATGAATTCACTTTTAAACTGCCGAAATGTTCCAAATTGTTCCGATCCAGAAACGTCAATCATGAGCATCATAGTCAATTCGCGCTCTTCTTCAAAAACTTTTATGTAGGGTTCATTGTATCGTGCGGTGACGTTCCAATCAATATTACGGACATCATCACCAAATTGATATTGTCGTACCTCCGAAAAAGTCATTCCACGCCCTTTAAAAGTCGAATGGTATTCTCCACCAAAAACATGATCGGACAACCGCCTTGTCTTGATTTCAATTTTACGTACTTTTTTTAGGAGCTCTTTTGTGTCCATAGCGTGCTGAGAATGAGTTTTCAAATGAAGTAAAATGCTTATAAAACATTAAGGGACTTCAATGACATTGACAATCTTGTGTACAATGTCCTCAGAGGTTATATTTTCTGCTTCTGCTTCATATGTGATTCCAATTCGGTGGCGGATGACGTCCAAAACAACAGCACGGACATCTTCTGGAATAACATAGCCGCGACGTTTGATGAATGCGTAGCATTTTGCGGCGGTCGCCAAATTGATACTTCCTCTGGGTGATGCACCAAACGAAATAAGAGGTTTTATTTCAGCCAAGCCGTAGCGTTCAGGATAGCGTGTAGCAAAGATGATATCGAGAATATATTTTTCAATTTTTTCGTCCATATACACCTCTCGAACTGCTTTTTGTGCCTCCAAAATTTGTTTTACACTAACGACAGGCTTTATTTGTTCAAAAGCACCTTTCAAATTCGCACGAACAATAAGCTGTTCGTCTTCAATTTTTGGATAATCAATTACTGTTTTAAGCATAAAACGGTCGACTTGTGCTTCAGGAAGCGGGTAAGTTCCTTCTTGCTCAACAGGGTTTTGTGTTGCCATAACCAAAAAAGGTTTTTCCAAAACAAAGGTTTCATCCCCAATGGTGACTTGTTTTTCTTGCATAGCTTCCAACAATGCCGATTGCACTTTTGCCGGCGCACGATTAATTTCGTCGGCTAAAACAAAATTGGCAAAAATCGGCCCCTTTTTGATGTTGAAATCATTGGCTTTAATATTGTATATCAGTGTACCAACAACATCGGCTGGGAGTAAATCGGGGGTAAATTGTATTCTACTGAAACTCCCCGATACAGCTTGCGACAAGGTGTTGATCGCGAGTGTTTTGGCTAAGCCAGGAACACCTTCTAGTAAAATATGGCCCTGACCCAAAAGCCCAATCAGTAGCCGCTCAATCATGTGTTTTTGCCCTACAATAACCTTGTTGATTTCTAATGTAAGTAGGTCAATAAAAGCACTTTGTTTTTCAATTTTTTCGTTAATTGATTTAATATCAACTGTTTGTACATTCTCTTCCATTATTCAGGATCTATTGGATTATTCTTGTCTCTTGCAAGTTGTTAAATAATTTCTGTTGAATCTGTTAATAATTGGTTAAAAATAAAGATTTTTTTGAGAGAAAATAGCCTTTTGTTTTTTAAATTTAATTGAAAAAAATTACGGCTATGGTATCTATTTCAAAACTTGTAGCGGGCACTATGTTTTGGGGGCAATGGGGGAAGTCAATGTCCACCAAAGACATGTCTCGCCTCATCGAATTTTTTCAAGAACAAGGGGTATCTACTTTTGACCACGCAGATATTTATGGAAGTTACACCATGGAAGCTGCTTTTGGTCATGCTTTTCAAATGAGTTCTGTTGCTAGAGAACAAGCACAATTTGTCAGCAAATGCGGCATCCAATATATAAGCGAAAACAGACCCAACGAGGTGATTCATTACGACACCTCAAAAGCATATATTATTGCCTCTGCCGAGGCATCATTGCGATACTTACAAACAGATTATTTAGATGCGCTTTTGATTCATCGCCCTAGCCCTTTGATGCACCCCGAGGAAGTAATGACGGCTGCGGAGCAATTAAAGAAAGACGGGAAGATTTTGCATTTTGGCGTTTCAAACTTTTTGCCTCATCAAATGGATTTAATGTTGAGTGAAGGGGTCTTAGACATCAATCAAATAGAGTTTTCGGTAATTCGACACAATGCCTTGTTTGACGGAACTCTAGACCGAATGATTCAACACAACATTGTTCCGATGGCTTGGGGACCATTACGCTCTTATTACGAGCTCAAAGATTTTAATCAGAAAAATCGATTAAAACATGAATTTTCAACACTTTGCATTAAATATAATTGCACAGAGGATCAATTGCTACTGGCATGGATTTTGAAACATCCTTCGCAAATACATCCTATCATTGGGACAACTAAAACAGAGCGTGTCGAATCTGCTTTACAGGCGTTTTCAATCGAATTATCAACAGAGGATTGGTTTAAAATTCTTGTTGCCAGCCAAGGCCACGATGTTCCCTAAGTACAGCTAATATGATCAATAAACGTTTGCTTATTAAAAACTTACTTGCTCACAACGATGAGAACAGTTTTTATGATAAAAAACGCCAAATTAATATTGGAGAAAAAGAAGGAAAGGCCAAGTTTTTGAAGCACATTTGTGCACTATCTAACAGCAACCCCAAAAACAATTCATACATCATAATTGGAATAGATGATCCTTCAAATGAGATTGTTGGTGTCGATTTTTTTGACGATAGTAAAATCCAAAACTTAATAAATGCCTATTTGGAAAATCCGCCTATTATTCAATACGAAAACATTGCATTTCCACATCTTCCAGATGATAAAGTTGTTGGTTTGGTGACCATTAGGGCAAAATCCAAAACTCAGATTACGGCACTACGCAAGAACATTTGGAAATATTATGGCGGCTCTGTTTTTTTTCGTGATGGGAGTATGAGCATGCCAAAGGCGTTCGATTTGGAACTCGCAGACACAAACTCCACAATTGTTGATGCCATTGAACAACATGCTCAAAACAATATTCAGTATACGCTGGATGGTGTTTTTGATTTTATGAACAGCAGAAAAGACTACAACCCAACCTATCATGTTTTTAAAGAATATTTTGTGATGTGTTGGTCTGGGCAAAAGAAAATGGTCAAAAACCAGACGTTTTATTCTAGGGTTGATATTGCGCTGATCAATGAGCAAGTACGCCTTTTTTATTCCACACTTGATGAGGTCGAAATTAGCTACAACACAGATTATTTTAAAATCATTGAATATGTGAATTTAGGGCTCAACGGCCAAAACAAGTATTTAAAGTTGGAAGAAACGTGTATCACATTTTCAAATAATGCTAAATACAGTATAAATACAAATCTCTTATTTCAACCTCCTGTTTATGATAAAAAAACATTACATCACGTTTTTAACACGAACAACGTGTTGATTGATAAATTACGTTCCGATCAAACTTTAAATGATACAGAACAACAAGATTTAAAAAACCTGCCAATTACCTACTTGATTTGTTATTTTAATGGGTTTTCTCAAGCCATACAGCATTTAGAATCTGCAAAACCACTTTTGGCACAGTACAGCGCTGATGTTTATCAATTGTACAAAGAAAGTATCCGAATTCTTCGTAAGGTTAAATATAGCTAAAAACCCTGCGTGTGCAGGGCTTTTAGCTGATTGATTTCCTTATCGTCTACCATCCAATTCGTCTTGCCACTTAAGCAGTTTTTCCCATTTTCCTTCGTAGGCCATTCGCGCTTGTTTTGGCCATGTACCAGGGTTGTGGATTCTGTAGGCTTCACCAGCATCGTCTAATATGTTTTGACACTTAGCAACGCTGTAGTTCAATAATGACTTCCAGGTTTTGATGTTGTTTTTATGAAAAAGCTGTTGAATTTTTGGTCCTATACCCTCTACTATAGTGAGATCATTTTCTTTTACTGTTTTTCCAAAAACTTTTTTTGCCAATGCGCTATTAAACGCATAAGTAGAAGCTGTGCTTGAAGCTGTTGGTTTTTTTTGAGCTCCGCTTTTTTGGTCTTTGCAAGCTCTTAGCTCAGTTTCAAGACGAGCAATTTTTTGATGACAATCAGCGCAGTCATTGCAGGTTTTTTTCCCAAAAAGTCTTCCTAATAGGTATCCAAAAATTGCCGACAAAATACCAACGGCAAAGTGGATTAATATACATGTGTTCATAAGTTCTATGTTTTAATTTATTATTACTTCTGTTCTTCTGTTTTGGGCTTTTCCCTTTGCGGTTGTATTGGACGCAATGGGTTGTGTTTCGCCTTTAGAGGTTGTTTTTATTTTAGTGGGATCAACGCCATATTTCAACAACATTGTTTTTGTAAACTCGGCTCTGTTTTTTCCAAGAACCATATTTAGTTGCTCAGACTTTACGCTATCTGCATGACCAACAATAGTACAGCGTGCATCATCTGATGCGTTGAGGTAAGCGGCAAGCGCTTCTAATTTTTTGCGCTGTTTTGCATTTAAATCCGTTCGGTATCGCTCTGGGGCAAAATTGAGCAACACAGGATCTTCCATGATGCTTGCCTTCATAGCTTCAAGGCTATTTGAACCCTCAAGCACCTCAACAGAAAACGCGTAAGGCCCGTTTAAAATAACCTTTTGGTTGGGGGTCAACGAATTATCTTTTTTTGAGTTTGTAGAAACTTGTGCGGCATTTAACCCTTGCTCTACGAGGTATCTTTTTATGGATTCAGCGCGTGCAAGGCCTAAATTGTCAAAGTTTGATAAATTTTCTTCACGTTCATTGTAGAGACCTAAGATGTTAAGCGTTTTACTTTTGTTTTTTTCTAAATGTCTAATCATTTCGTTCACACACGACAATAAATCTTCCGAAATGGGCTGCATAATGGCGTGGCCAGAGAAGTAAAAATTAAAATTGTCGTTGCTTCGAATAGCCGTATTGCCGTCTTCAAATTTAAAAGGAGTTGCGGCGTTGGCGTTTGTCTGTTTTGTTTTCTCTATCGGATTTTCTGCGCAATGTTCATCACAACAGAAATACCAATGCAGTAAAAAACCAAGAATTAGGGTTGCTAAAATCCCAATGAAGTAGGTTGTTTTTTTGCTCATACGAAGGTGTTTTAAGGTTAAAAGCAGCATAACTATTATGCCCCCGTATGTATATAGACACCAAAAACAAAAAAAAGTCACATTTTTTATGCAACTTTTTTTAAAATTAATGCTTTAGACCTAAATTTATAAGTCAAATTTTATGCCTTGTGCCAAAGGCAAATCTGTGGTATAGTTGATCGTATTAGTTTGTCGTCTCATATAAATTTTCCAAGCATCACTTCCAGATTCCCTTCCACCTCCAGTGTCTTTTTCTCCACCAAAAGCACCACCGATTTCTGCGCCCGATGTGCCAATATTCACATTTGCAATACCACAATCACTACCTGCATGGGACAGAAACAACTCTGCTTCTCGAAGATTGTTGGTCATTATTGCAGAAGACAATCCTTGTGCTACATTATTTTGTGCTTCAATTGCATTTTCTACCGAACCAGAATATTTTAAAAGATAAAGTACAGGAGCAAAAGTTTCGTGTTGAACAATTTTAAATTTATTTTTTGCTTCTGCAATAGCAGGTTTTACATAACAGCCACTTTCGTAACCTTTGCCTTCCAACACACCGCCTTCAACAATAATTTTCCCTCCTTCTGAGACCACTGATTCTAAGGCGTTTTGGTAATTTTTAACAGCATCGACGTCAATTAGAGGCCCAACATGATTATTTTGATCCAATGGGTTTCCAATACGTAATTGTTTGTAGGCCTCGACCACGGCTGTTTTTACTTTATCATAAATAGATTCATGAATAATCAATCGACGGGTTGAGGTACAACGCTGACCCGCAGTGCCAACAGCTCCAAAAACAGCGCCAATTACGGTCATTTTTATATCGGCGTCAGGAGTGACTATAATAGCGTTGTTTCCGCCTAATTCTAGCAGTGATTTACCAAGACGCTCGCCAACGGTTTTTGCTACTATTTTACCCATTCGAGTAGAACCCGTTGCCGAAATAAGAGGTACACGCTTGTCTTTAGTTAAGAGTTCACCAACGGTGTAATCGCCATTAATGAGACATGAAATACCTTCGGGTAAATTGTTTTTTGCAAATACACTCGCGGCAATTTTTTGGCAAGCAACTCCACATAAAGGTGTTTTTTCTGAGGGTTTCCAGACACAAACATCGCCACAAATCCAAGCAAGTGCAGTATTCCAAGCCCATACAGCAACAGGAAAATTGAACGCAGAAATAATACCGACAACGCCTAAGGGGTGGTATTGTTCGTACATTCTGTGCCCTGGCCGTTCGGAATGCATCGTTAGCCCATGCAATTGACGGGATAATCCAACAGCAAAATCACAGATATCAATCATTTCTTGAACCTCTCCGAGCCCTTCTTGTAAACTTTTTCCCATTTCGTAGGACACTAATTTTCCTAAAGGTTCTTTGAGTGCTCTTAATTGTTCGCCAAATTGTCTAACAATTTCTCCACGTTGAGGTGCTGGCATTGTTCGCCAAGTTTTGAAAGCTGTTGTTGCGCTACTCATTACCATTTCATACTGTTCTGAATTAGTTATAGAAACGGTGCCTATGTGGCTGCCATCAACAGGAGAAAAAGATGCAATATTGTCCTTTGACGAAAACCATTCGTTTCCTGTCGAGGTACCTGCATTGTGGCTTTCTACCCCTAATGCTCTGAGTGTTTCTTTAATGTTTATTTTTTCTGACATAGTTTTGTTTTTTAAGATTTAGGAGTCCATTATTTTTTATTGTTTGATGCTCATTTATTACCAGTTTTTGAAAGCGTTTTGGCTCAACTGACTGTTATAGTATTTTTTTATTCCCGTCACTTCTTTACCCAGCCAATTGGGACGTTCAAAAGATTCGAGTTCATCTGTGAGTTCTATTTCTGCAACAACCAAACCAGCATTATCTCCTAAAAACTCATCCACCTCAAAAGTATGATTTCCGTAAGGAACATGGTATCTGACTTTTGTGATGATGCTTTTATGACAAAGTACAATTAAATTTTCTGCCTCTTTAATGTCAATTTTTTTCTCCCATTCAAATCTTGAAGTCCCATTTTTGGAAGTCTCGCCTTTGATGTTGATATAGGCCCCCTCGTCGCACATTCGTATCCGTACTGCGCGCTTGGGGTCGGTACTCAAATAGCCCTGAGTTAGTGTCTGGACTCTAATGGCTTCAGATTTATAGGCCTCATTTTTGACCAAGAATTTACGTTCGATTTCTATCACAAAAAAATAAGGTATCGATTATATGCCTTAAATTTACATTATGTTGAGCGATTTACCAATTCGAAAAATTATTCACGTTGATATGGATGCTTTTTACGCTTCTGTAGAACAAATGGATAATCCTCAACTAAAAGGTCTTCCGCTTGCTGTTGGGGGCGGAAAAGAACGCGGGGTGGTAAGTGCGGCAAGCTACGAGGCACGAAAATTTGGTGTTCGAAGTGCTATGTCGGGCGCATTGGCATCTAAACTTTGCCCTGAATTGGTTTTTGTTTCTCCTCGTTTTGACCGCTACAAGGAAATTTCGACCAAAATACGCTCAATCTTTTTTGATTATTCTGACCTTGTTGAACCATTATCGTTAGACGAGGCCTATATTGATGTTACCGAAAACAAGAAAGGGATTCAAAGCGCAACCCTTATTGCAGAACAGATTAGGAAAAGAATCAAGACCGAGGTTGGCCTAACGGCTTCTGCAGGAATCTCAATAAATAAATTTATTGCTAAAGTTGCCAGTGATTATAATAAACCTGATGGTCAAAAAACAGTACCACCTGAGGATGTTTTGGGTTTTCTGGAAGTGTTAGATATTCGAAAATTTCATGGTATAGGAAAAGTAACTGCAAAGAAAATGTATGCCTTAGGGATTTTTACGGGTTGGGATTTAAAACAAAAGGGACAATCATTTTTGGCGGAACATTTTGGAAAATCGGGGGCATATTATTTTAATGTTGTTCGTGGAATTCATTTGAGTTCTGTCAAACCAAATCGTATTCGAAAATCTCTTGCTGCAGAACGTACTTTTTCGAGCAATCTTTCAAGTGAACTTTTTATCATTGAAAAATTAGACCACATTGCGCAAGAAGTTTCAAAGCGTTTATTGGGCTTAAAAATTGCAGGTAAAACCATCACACTCAAAATAAAATACAGTGATTTTAAGCTTCAAACAAGAAGTAAAACCATGCCTTACTTTATTAGCGAAAAGGACGTTATTTTGGAACAAGCCAAGGAATTACTTTTTCAGGAAGGACTTCAAAATTCTGTACGCCTTGTTGGTATATCAGTTTCAAATTTGAACAGCAACACGAAAAAAGAGGTTATTTCAGAAGATGTGTCGGTTCAGTTAAGTTTTGAGTTTTAAGCTTTTACTTCTGTAACTCTCATTGTATTCACCATTCCTTTTTCTTGAATAGGCATAGCCGCTAAGCTGATAACCATATCGCCCTTTTCCAAATATCCTTTTTCTAATGCCATTTTATTGACGTCTATTATGGTTTCGTCTGTAGATACAAATTTATCGTAATAAAAAGCACGAACACCCCACAATAAATTTAATTGAGAAATAATTCGTTTGTTGGATGAGTATACTAGAATATGTGCTTTTGGGCGCCATGCAGAAATTTGAAAGGCGGTGTATCCACTGTTTGTGAGTGTGGTAATGCCTCGTGCATTGATTTCATTGGCCATATTGGCCGCATGGTAGCATACAGATTTTGTGATGTATCTTTTTGTTTTTACGTGTGGATGTTTTTGAGGGACATGAATCAAATCAGAATTTTCAACAGACTTGATGATATCCGACATTTTTTGAATGACCTGAACAGGGTATTGTCCCACCGAAGTTTCTCCGGAGAGCATAACAGCGTCAGCGCCATCCATTACAGAGTTTGCGACATCATTAACCTCTGCTCTTGTTGGGGTCATGCTGGTAATCATTGACTCCATCATTTGGGTGGCAATAATTACAGGGATTCTTGCACTTTTTGCTTTTAATACCAATTGTTTTTGAATGAGCGGTACTTCGTGGGCTGGAATTTCGACACCTAGATCGCCACGTGCTACCATTAAGCCATCGCAGTAGGCAACAATTTTATCGATGTTTTCAACAGCTTCTGGTTTTTCTATTTTTGCAACAATGGGGATTTTATAGCTACTGTGTTTAGAAATTATAGCTTCTAGCTCCATCAAGTCTTCCGGATTACGCACAAAAGACAATGCAATCCAGTCTACTTCTTGTTCAATTGCAAAAAGGGCATCTTTTTTGTCTTTTTCTGTTAGTGCCGGTTGTGAAATGTTGGTGTTTGGAAGATTAACACCTTTTTTGGATTTGAGCGGGCCTCCTTGTATAACTTTGGCTTTAACTTCGTCTTTTTGGTTTGTTGAAAGCACCTCAAAAATAAGTTTTCCATCGTCTAATAAAATTTGTTCTCCAGGGTTGGTGTCTAAAGGGAAACGATCGTAGGTCATATACACACGTTCTTTGGTGCCTTCAAAACGTGTTCCTGTAGCAAAAATGATTTCGTCTCCAGGCGCTACAACAACATCATCTTTCATGACCCCTACTCTAAGTTTAGGCCCTTGAAGGTCTGCCAATACTGCTGCGTTGTACCCATGTTCTTCGTTGATTTCACGAATATATTTTATGCGTTTTTTTACTTCGCTGTAGTCTGCGTGCGAAAAGTTTATCCTAAAGACATTGACTCCTGTAGCAACCATTTCTAGTAGCATTTCTTTGGAGTCTATGGATGGGCCTAATGTGGCAACAATCTTGGTCTTTTTTCTTTTGTATGACATTAATTTAGTATTAAGTAATCTTTTGACTTTAGTCCTTCAACATCTACGACGTAGGTCATGTTTATTGCTGGAATTTTTTGTAATTCAAATGCTATTTTCTCGACATTATTATTTCCGCCACTAATTTTTAGAAAATACCCAACAGCAGGGTGATCTTCGAGTAAATAATGGGTTTTCCAGTTTTTTTCTATACGCTCTGCAAACAGCCCTTGGTCTATCGAGCGCTCCTCAATTAGACAGGTGTTCTTTATTAAGTTCCAAGTCGTTTTTAAATTGGTGTTTTCCCATTCAAACAATGAAAAGGAAGCTTTGCTGTCCTTGAAATCCAAATCTTCTTTAGTGCGCTTTAAGTTTGTTTTAAAGGCATTATTTATATGAAAAGCAAGACGATAATCTTCAATAGCGCAATGAAGCGCAAATAGCGAATAGTCAACATCATCAAAATCGTCAAAAACGAGCTTATGTACTGCCATAATTCAATTCAAAAACGTTGGCGTAAATATAGAGATAAAACCGCAAATAGAACTTACGAACATATTGTCATGGGGTTAAATTATTACGAAAACGATATAGTTAAATGTTATTTTAGAGTTGTATTTTGTCTTGAAGTGCAAAATACCCTCTCTGGCTCACTTTTTCTTCTGCTTTTTTACGCGATGTTGCACGAGCTTTGGCAATGACCTTTCCATCAATTTTAAGATGCACAGAAAAGTGCTTTACCTCATCGACACCTTCATCTGGACAACGCACATAACGAATTTTCTTTTTTTCTTTTTGACACCATTCTACCATAAGACTCTTGTAACTGATGACCTTTCCTTCTAATTGATCGAGATCGACGTGAGGATCAATAACGCTATCAAAAATAAATTGCTCACTAATGATATAGCCACGATCTAAAAAAACGGCACCAACAAGTGCTTCAAACAAGTTTCCATGAATATTATCGCCAAATTTATCGTGGTCCAATTTGGATTCTAAAAGCGATATCAAGTCCAGACTTTTCCCGATTTTATTCAAATGAGAACGACTGACAATTTTAGAGCGCATTTTTGTAAGATACCCTTCATTGGCATCAAGAATAGAGACATAAAGATAGTGTGCAATCACAGAACCTAAAATAGCATCACCAACGTATTCTAATCGTTCGTAATTGAATGGATTGCCTTGGTCGTCCTTTTTATTGGTAGAACGGTGTGTGAATGCTCTTTCGTAATAATGGATTTTCTTTGGTGTGAACCCTAGTATCGGTTCGAGAGCAGCACTGAGTTTGTTGTTTTTTTTGTGGCGTAGATTGAGTATGTTTTGAATATAGTTCAAAACGAATTATTCATCTAAAGTTTTGAAGACTACACAAGCATTATGACCGCCAAAACCAAAAGTGTTACTCATAGCAACATTTACAGTTCTCTTTTGGGCCTTGTTTAGGGTAAGGTTCAGCTCTGGGTCAATATTTTCATCAACCGTAGAATGGTTTATGGTTGGCGGGACAATCCCGTTTTGCATGGAGAGTACAGAAGCAATGGCTTCAATAGCACCAGCAGCACCAAGCAAGTGTCCTGTCATGGATTTTGTGGAGTTGATGTTTATGTTTTTAGCATGATCGCCAAAAACTCTTGAAATGGCTTTAAGCTCAGCAACATCACCCAATGGAGTAGATGTTCCATGTGTATTAATAGCGTCCACATCTTCCGGTTTTAACCCTGCATTTTCTAGGCAATTTTTCATTACTGCGGTTACACCAATTCCTTCGGGGTGTGGTGCTGTCATGTGGTAAGCGTCCGAAGACAGACCTCCGCCAACAAGTTCAGCATAAATTTTTGCCCCTCTCGCCTTGGCGTGTTCGTATTCTTCCAATACGAGTGCACCAGCACCTTCTCCTAAAACAAACCCATCGCGTGTAGCGTCAAATGGTCTTGATGCGGTTTCAGGGCTTTCGTTTCTAGTTGAAAGGGCATGCATCGCATTGAATCCGCCCATACCTGCTTCATTTACTGTTGCTTCGCTACCGCCAGTGACAATCACATCACAGTGCCCTAAGCGAATATAGTTTAAGGCATCAATGATCGCATTTGCAGATGAAGCACAGGCCGAAACGGTTGTGTAATTAGGCCCCATAAATCCATGTTTAATTGAGATATTACCAGGGGCAATATCAGCAATCATTTTTGGTATAAAGAAAGGGTTGAATCGTGGTGTGCCGTTGCCTGTTGCAAAATTTGTAACTTCGGTTTGAAAGGTGTCAATGCCACCAATTCCAGCACCCCAAATGACCCCAACACGAAATTTATTGATGGTGTCTAAGTTAAGTTTGGCATCTATGATGGCTTCATCTGAAGCCACCATAGCATATTGCGCAAACTTGTCTGTTTTTCTAGCTTCTTTTCGATCAAAGAAGTCAGAAACGTTGTAATTTTTTAATTCACAAGCAAATTTTGTCTTGAAATGTTCCGTATCAAAATACGTAACTGGAGCACAACCGCTTTTTCCTGCCACTAAGGCATTCCAATAGTCGTCCTTGTTATTCCCTATGGGCGTTAGCGCACCAAGCCCAGTGACTACAACTCGCTTTAAGTTCATAAAAAATTATACTAGGTATTATTTTGCTGCTTCTATGTAAGAAATAGCTTGACCTACAGTGGCAATGTTTTCTGCTTGGTCATCTGGAATTTGAATGTCAAATTCTTTTTCGAATTCCATTATAAGCTCTACGGTATCTAATGAATCTGCTCCCAAGTCATTTGTGAAGCTTGCTTCAGTTACTACTTCGTTTTCATCAACGCCCAATTTATCAACGATAATCGCTTTTACTCTTGATGCAATGTCTGACATAATAATTAGTTTTAAGTTTTAGTTAGGGTGCAAAAATAAAAAACTTTATTTTAAAAAGAATGAATACACAAAAAATGTGCGCTTTCTTTTCGATAATCAGAGAATGATCAAGAGATTTGAGTCAATATTAAAAATATTATTCCTTTTTTTGTAGAATAAATAGGGATAAACATTGGTAATTTAATGAAAAAAATAGCTGTTTTTGCTTCTGGATCTGGGTCTAATGCCCAAAATATCATCGAATTTTTTCAAAAAGACCCCGCTGCAAGTGTTGTTTTGGTGCTCTCCAACAATCCGAATGCATATGTCTTGCAACGCGCTAAATTATTGGGTGTTGATTCAATTGTTTTTGATAAAGCTCAACTTTCAGACCCGTTGGATGTCCTTCGTCAATTGACCAACCACAAAGTAGATTTCATTGTATTGGCAGGGTTTTTATGGAAATTCCCAGAGCATATTATTAAAAAATTTGAGCAGAAAGTTGTGAATATTCACCCCGCATTGTTGCCAAATTTTGGTGGAAAAGGGATGTATGGCATGCATGTGCACAAGGCCGTTGTTGAGGCAAAAGTTAAAGAAACAGGCATTACGATTCATCATGTCAATGCACATTACGACGAAGGCGCTATTATTTTCCAAGCGAAATGTCCTGTTTTTTCAGACGACACAGCTGAAGATGTTGCAGAAAAAATTCATAAATTGGAAATGGAGCATTTCCCTAAAGTAATAAGAGATCTTTTGATAACGCATGGCTAAACAACAAAAATATTACACCGTTTGGAGAGGCCACAACACAGGAGTCTATGGGTCATGGGCTGATTGTCAGTTGCAAATCAAGAATTTTCAGGGTGCGCAATACAAGTCTTTTTCAACAAAGGCGTTGGCTCAAAAAGCATTTGAAGGGCATTATGAAGATTATATCGGTAAGCAGAAAAAAGCAAAAGATTCGATTTCTATCGATGAATTAAAGAACATAGGGCAGCCTGTCTGTAATTCTATTTCTGTTGATGCCGCATCAAGTGGAAATCCTGGAATAATGGAATACCGCGGGGTTGATACACAAACAAAAGCACAGCTTTTTCACAAAGGGCCATTTCAAGAGGCAACCAACAACATTGGTGAGTTTTTGGCTCTGGTGCATGGATTGGCATTATTGAAAAAAGAAAACAGCAACAAAATTTTGTACACAGACTCCAGAACAGCGATGAGCTGGGTTAAGAAAAAAAAGTGTAATACCAAATTGATACGCACCAAGGAGAATCAGTCGGTTTTTGAACTTGTAGACCGTGCGGAAATTTGGCTTAAAAACAACACATTTAAGACTAAAATCAAAAAATGGGAAACCAAAGCATGGGGAGAAATCCCAGCAGATTTTGGCCGAAAATAGCAACGATTTTTTGATTTAAATTTAACAGCATTAACCTATTATTTTTTGTAAATTTGCCCTTTAATTTTCTGTTTTTATGAATAAACTCCTCATTGTTGGTACTGTAGCATTCGACGCCATCGAAACACCTTTCGGTAAAACAGATAAAATTTTAGGGGGTTCTGCGCCCTATATAGGTCTTTCAGCCTCACAATTTAATGTAGAAAGCGCTATAGTATCTGTTGTTGGAGGGGATTTCCCAGAAGATCATTTGGAATTGTTGCGCAACCACAACATCGACATTTCTGCGGTTGAAATTATCCCTACAGGGAAAACTTTCTTTTGGAGTGGTCGCTACCACAACGATATGAATACGAGAGATACGTTGTCTACAGAACTCAATGTTTTGTCTGATTTTCAGCCTGTTGTGCCCGCAGACTATAAAGACTCCAGTG
The DNA here is from genome assembly GCA_038138145.1 of Formosa sp. Classification (GTDB taxonomy): domain Bacteria; phylum Bacteroidota; class Bacteroidia; order Flavobacteriales; family Flavobacteriaceae; genus UBA3537. Next base: position 16,460 of record JAYQDD010000004.1, on the reverse strand, counting down.
TTGTCGTTTTGGGCAATCTCCATCCGCTTGTACAATCGAGTGTTTTGGATCAAATCACAAATGATGATGCGTTGGTTATATTGGACACCATGAATTTTTGGATGGACAACACATTAGAGGATTTGATGGAGGTCATAAAAAGAGTTGACATTATCACTATAAACGATGAAGAGGCGAGGCAATTGTCAGGTCAAAGTTCATTGGTTGCTGCGGCACGTAAGATTCATGAAATGGGGCCAAAATATGTAGTGATCAAAAAAGGGGAGCATGGTGCACTTCTTTTTAATGGCGATAATGTCTTTTTTGCTCCTGCACTTCCTTTAGAGGAAGTTTTTGACCCTACAGGTGCTGGAGATACTTTTGCAGGGGGATTTGCTGGCTTTTTAACAAAAACCAACGATTTTTCTTTTGAAAACATGAAAAATGCGGTCGTCTATGGTTCCGCATTAGCATCGTTTAGTGTGGAAAAATTTGGTACTGAAAGAATGTGTAATTTAGCACCAAAAGAAGTATTTGAACGGCTTCAATTATTTAAAAATTTAACCCAATTTGATATAGAACTAACCTAAAAATTGTGCTATTTTAGAATAAAAATGTTATTTTATAAAATACTAACCACACACAACACAACCTTCACACATGAGTGATGCAATCAAACATGAATGTGGCATAGCCCACATCCGCCTATTAAAGCCCCTTGAATATTACAAAGAAAAATATGGTACTGCTTTTTATGGCATCAATAAGATGTATCTTATCATGGAAAAGCAGCACAATAGAGGTCAAGATGGTGCGGGTTTTGCAAGCATAAAATTGGATATGAACCCTGGAGAGCGCTATATCAGCCGGGTGCGTTCAGTAGCTCAACAACCAATCCAGGATATATTCGGACAAATTAATCAACGCATCAATGATGTTTTGGCTAAAAATCCAGATTGCACCAATGACATATCAAAACAGAAAAAGTTGGTTCCTTACCTTGGGGAGGTAATGTTGGGCCATGTCCGTTATGGAACTTTTGGCAAAAATAGTGTTGAAAGTGTACATCCATTTTTGAGACAAAACAACTGGATGCACCGCAACCTTATCTTAGCGGGTAATTTTAACATGACTAATGTTCGTCAATTGTTTAAGAATTTAGTCGAAATTGGTCAACATCCAAAAGAATATACGGACACCATCACCATTATGGAACGAATTGGTCATTTTTTGGATGATGCGGTATCAAAAATCTATAAAAAATTAAAAAAAGAGGGTTATACTAAAATGGAATGTTCGCCACTTATCGCAGAACGTTTAAACTTGAAAAAGATTTTAAAAAAATCGGCAAAGAATTGGGATGGAGGTTATGCGATGGCAGGGATGATAGGCCATGGCGATTCGTTTGTGTTACGCGATCCAGCAGGGATTCGCCCTGCTTATTACTATATGGACGACGAGGTTGTCGTGGTTGCCTCAGAGCGCCCTGTAATTCAAACCGTTTTTGATGTAGCTTATGAATCTGTTCACGAGCTACCCCCAGGGCATGCTATCATCACAAAAAAGTCAGGACAAACAAAAATCAGTCAAATTTTGGAACCAACAGAACGTAAAGCGTGTTCTTTTGAGCGAATTTATTTTTCACGCGGGAGCGATGCCGAAATATATAAAGAACGTAAGATGTTGGGTAAGTTGATTGTTCCTGAAGTTCTAAGACATATCGATAATGATATTGAAAACACGGTTTTTTCATATATTCCCAATACTGCAGAAACCTCATTTTTTGGGATGGTAGAATCTGTTGAAGCTTTTCTAAACAAAACTAAAACAGAACAAATACTCAAGGGGAAACGCTCTCTTTCAGCTGAGAAAGTCACTCAAATTTTGTCACAGCACACACGTATTGAAAAAATAGCGATAAAAGACGTCAAACTTAGAACGTTTATTACGGAGGACAGCAGCAGAGATGACTTGGTTGCGCATGTATATGACATTACATATGGTGTAATTAAGAAAGAAGATAACTTGGTTATTATAGACGACAGCATAGTTCGCGGGACAACACTAAAAAAGAGTATTCTTAAAATGTTGGATCGTCTTTCTCCAAAAAAGATTATTGTGGTATCCTCCGCTCCTCAAATTCGCTATCCAGACTGTTATGGAATTGATATGGCAAACTTGGAAGGCTTAGTGGCGTTTAGAGCCGCATTAGCCCTTTTGAGAGATCATAACAAAATGCAACTTATTGAAGATGTTTATGCTAAATGTAAAGCGCAAGTGCATTTGAGCGACCACGAGGTGAAGAATTTTGTGAAAGACATTTACGCACCATTTACAGCAGAACAGATTTCAAATAAAATCTCTGAGCTCTTAAGTGCTGAAGACATCAATGCAGAAGTTGTGATTATATTTCAAACCATTGAGAATTTACATAAAGCTTGTCCAAATAATTTGGGAGATTGGTATTTTACTGGAAATTATCCAACAGATGGTGGAAACCGTGTTGTTAATCAGGCGTTTATTAACTTTTACGAAGGCAAAAACGAACGTGCTTATTAAAAAAAGTGCAGTTCATCTAAAAAAAGTGCAGTTCGTCTAAAAAACAAAATAGCTACTTAATTTAACTATATATTTGAATCACCATAACATAAGTAGGTTAAGTTCATGGTAGATTTGGGGCAAAAAAGGTGAACATCTGTTCACCTTTTTTATTTTTACTATGTTGATTTCTTCTTACTTAGCAGCCGCAAATCGTTTCGTTACTTCATTCCAATTAATCACATTGAAAAACGCATTGATATAATCTGGACGTCTATTCTGGTAGTTTAAATAGTAGGCGTGCTCCCAGACGTCAATTCCTAAAATTGGAGTGCCTCCACATGAAACGCCGGGCATGAGCGGATTGTCTTGATTTGGAGTAGAGCAAACTTCTACTTTACCTCCTTTGTGAACACACAACCAAGCCCATCCTGAACCAAATTGTGTTGCCGCCGCTTTAGAAAAAGCGTCCTTAAAGTTTTCAAAAGATCCATAGGCATCCATAATGGCGTCCTTTAATTCTCCAGAGAGTTCTCCTTTGTCTACAGGGCTCATTACGTTCCAAAACAAACTGTGGTTATAGAATCCTCCACCATTATTTCTAACAGCGCTATTACTCATGTCCAAAGACGTTAGAATAGACTCAATGCTTTCATTTTCTAAAGCTGTTCCAGCAATTGCAGCGTTTAATTTTGTCGTGTATCCGTTGTGATGCTTGGAATGGTGTATCTCCATTGTTCTTGCATCAATGTTTGGTTCTAATGCATCGTAAGCATAGTTTAATTTTGGTAATTCAAAAGCCATATAATAATTTTTTAAGGGTTAAATACTTTAGGTCAAATTTACGATTTTCCATACAAATTAAATCAAGTATGTGATTTAGATTGTTTATTTTGCTATAAATTTTATTTAGTGAACGGCTCAACATTCAAGATATACAATGCATCTGCTGGTAGTGGCAAAACCTATACTTTGGTAAAGGACTATCTAAAAATTGTATTGACATCAGAGGCCTATTTACCGCACCGTCATGTCCTTGCCATTACATTTACGAACAAAGCCGTAGATGAAATGAAATGCCGTATTGTTGCTGCATTGTTGCGCTTTTCATCTCCTAAAATCCTCACCGAAAAAGACGATTTGTTTTCTGATTTAGTGAAAGATTTGGGCTTAACCCCTTTATCAATTCATCAAAAAGCCAAACAATTAATCCAGAAAATTCTGCATAATTATGGCGGATTTGATGTGTCTACAATTGATAAATTTAACCAACGCCTAATCAGAACATTTGCACACGACCTTAAGCTTCCTGTAAATTTTGAGGTCGAATTAGACACAGATACTTTATTGCGGAAGGCTGTAGATCAAATGATTTCAAAAATAGGCAAGGACAAAGCGCTTACGAAAACGCTAGTCTCCTACGCCCTATCCAAATCTGACGACGACAAAAGTTGGGATATTGCAATAGACTTGTATAAATCGGCAAAATTGTTGACACAAGAAACCTCCTTACCTTATTTGGAGTTGTTGTCTAGCCAAAAATTAGCTGCATTTGATGATTTTAAAACTAAATTAATTAAAGAGCACAATGCTTTGGAGCAAGAGGTCTCAGCTGCCGCTACGCAAGTTTTAGCGCTTATTGCTTCTCGTGGATTGAACCCCAATGATTTTTTTAAAAGTCTTTTACCAAAACACTTTTCTGCATTGGCAGAAAAAAAATATAATTTAAAATTTGATTTAGTTTGGCAAAATAACATAGAAACAACACCATTTTACACCAAAACGACTTCGGGATCAATTGCTCAAAAAATAGATGCTTTACGCCCAGATTTAGTGGCGGCGTTTCTTGGCACAAAACAAGCGGTTTATCGCTTGCGCTACCTTCAGAATATTAAAAGAAATCTGACACCACTCTCTGTTTTAACGCTCGTTCAAAAGGAGATCAATACCATAAAACAAGCACAGAATATTTTATTGATTTCTGAGTTTAATACCATTATTGGTAAAGAAATTAAAGCCCAGCCAGCACCCTTTATATATGAACGTATTGGAGAAAAATTCAATCATTATTTTATTGATGAATTTCAAGACACCTCGGAACTGCAGTGGGCCAACCTTGAGCCATTGGTGACCAACGCACTATCTTCCGAACAGGGCGGTGTTTTGTTGGTAGGAGATGCAAAACAGTCCATTTATCGCTGGAGAGGCGGAAACCCTGAGCAATTTATAAACCTCATAAACAATAAGCACGATTTACCTGTTGAAGCAAGTGTTTTGAGTTTACCAAAGAATTATCGAAGTTGCCAACAAGTTGTAAAATTTAACAACGATTTTTTTAAGTATTGCTCAAGCACTATTTTTTCTAATCCTGTGCACAAATCTCTTTACAAGTCAGCGGTTCAGGACATTCACAACACCAAAGAGGGCTATGTTCACCTTTCTTTTTTGGATTTTGAAAAAGGAGACGACAAACATGCGCTTTACGCCAAAGAAGTCCATACAACTATTGAGCAGTATATCGCGTCAAATGAAGATGCGGCCTACAAAGACATTTGTGTTTTGGTACGAAAACGAAAAGAAGGCATTGCGGTTGCAAATTATTTGATTTCAAAAGGGCTTGACATCATTTCGAATGAAACATTATTGATTGCTGAATCCAAAGAAGTCCAGCTTATCATCAATGTTTTCTTGTATTTGCAAGACAATGAAAATACGGCCGCAAAATTGAATGTTATAAATTATTTAGTAGAACGGCATAGTGTTGTAGATGGTCATCAGTTTAGATTAAATTACCTTAAATTGGATGTCATATCTTGTTTCGCAGCGATGGAGCAATTAGGGATTAATTTTGACCCTATAACCGCAATTCAATTATCGGTTTATGAATTGGCGGAATACATCATTACGACATTTGATTTGGTTCAAAACAGCAATGCGCATGTTCAGTTTTTCTTAGACGAAGTATTTGAATTTTCTCAAAAACAATCAGCAAGCATCGCTCAATTTTTGGACTATTTTGAGCAAAAAAAAGAAAAACTTAGTATTGTCTCTCCAAAAGGGTTAGATGCTGTTCAGATTATGACTGTCCACAAGGCAAAAGGGTTAGAATTTCCAGTGGTTATTTTCCCTTTTGCAGAACTCAACATATACAAAGAAATTGAACCCAAGGAGTGGATGCCAACGGCACATTTGCATAAGGACTTCCCTTTTTTCTTAATGAATTATAATAAAGATTTTGAGCAGTTTGGACCCGAGGGCAAAGCCAAGTATGATGCGCATCAATCTATACTGGAATTGGACAATATTAATCTGCTGTATGTTGCGCTAACTCGAGCCGCAGAACAACTTTACATTATTGGCAATGCTGCTGGAGCTTCAAAATCTTCAGAAGATTTAAAAACATACTCTGATCTTCTTATTGGATTTCTTAAGTCTGAAGGCAAATGGGAGTCTGGTGCTTCTCACTACACTTTTGGGGCACTCGAGAGAATTGCGCCAGAAGGCGCCCCAAAATTTCCAATGAAACTTCAAAATAAATTTGTTTCGATACCCAAAAATCAATTGAATGTTTCTATGGCGACAAAAGCCAATTATTTTTGGGATAGTGCTCAGAAAGACGCTATAGAGAAAGGGAATTTAATACACCTTTTATTGTCAAAAGTATATCTTTCATCAGATATTCAAATTACAATTAATAACTTCTTGGAAGAAGGGCTCATTGCAAAAGATCAAAGTACAGTGCTTTGTCAAATTTTAGAATCTATTGTTTTTCACCCCCAACTCCAATATTATTTTAGCCCAGAAGTTGAAGTTTATAATGAGCGTGAAATAATGACCACTACAGGTCAAATTATCATTCCAGACCGACTGGTGATTACCCCAAATGATGGCGCAATCATTATTGATTACAAAACAGGAGTCTTCCGTGAACAGCATCAGCAACAATTGGAAAATTATGCTTCCGTTGTACATCAAATGGGCTACAAAGTAGACAAAAAAATACTGGTCTATATTCATCCAGAACTTACCATTAAAACAGACACATAAAACTATTTTTTCATGTATACTTCTATAAAACAACATTTAGAGCAAGAACTTGATGCCATAAAAGCGCAAGGTTTATATAAAGAGGAGCGTATAATTGTATCGGCACAAGGTGCGGAAATCACTCTAGACACAGGGCAGACGGTTTTAAATTTTTGTGCCAACAATTATTTGGGTTTAGCCAATCACCCTGAAGTTATACAAGCGGCAAAGGATACTATGGATACCCATGGATTTGGTATGGCTTCTGTTCGTTTTATTTGCGGTACTCAAGACATTCATAAAAAATTGGAACAAAAAATAGCGAACTTTTATCAAACTGAAGATACTATACTTTATGCAGCAGCTTTTGATGCCAATGGTGGTGTGTTTGAGCCCTTGCTCACCGATCAAGACGCCATTATTTCAGACAGTTTAAATCATGCTTCCATCATCGACGGAGTGCGTTTGTGTAAAGCCAAGCGCTTTCGTTACAAAAATAATGATATGGCAGATTTAGAAGTTCAATTAAAATCGGCAAATGAAAGTGGTGTACGCTTTAAAATCATTGTGACTGACGGCGTGTTTTCGATGGATGGTCTGGTAGCACCGCTAGATCGTATTTGTGATTTGGCAGATCAATATGATGCTTTAGTCATGATTGATGAATGCCATGCCGCTGGATTTATTGGGAAGACAGGGATTGGTACTTTAGAGGAGAAAAATGTTTTGGGGCGAATAGATATTATTACGGGGACATTAGGCAAGGCCCTTGGCGGTGGAATGGGGGGCTATACAACGGGGAAAAAAGAGATTATTTCGATGTTACGTCAGCGGTCAAGACCTTATCTTTTTTCAAATTCACTGGCACCTGCTTTGGTTGGGGCATCAATTAAAGTGTTTGATTTATTGTCAAAAGACACAACATTACGAGATCGGTTAGAGGAAAACACAAATTACTTCAAAAAAGGACTTAAAGCTCTTGGTTTTGATATTATAAATGGCGATTCTGCCATAGTTCCAGTGATGCTTTATGATGCAAAAATGGCGCAAAAGATGGCTGATTTGCTTCTAAAAGAAGGGATTTATGTTATTGGTTTTTTCTTCCCTGTAGTTCCTAGAGATAAAGCAAGAATACGGGTACAACTCTCCGCAGCGCATGAAAAACTGCATTTAGACCTGGCAATAGATGCATTTAAACGGGTTGGTAAGTCCCTAAATATAATCTCCTAACCAACTGATTATGAGTTTTTTTTAATAAAAATTGCAATTTATGGCCATTATATTTGTTTAGTGAATATAACGTATTACTTTTGCAGTGAATTTAACTTCTAAAAAATACAATTAATTATGAAAAATTTAAAAAGTTTAGCACTAACTTTTGCACTACTAATGTTTGCTGCTAACGTAAACGCGCAAGACGATAACAACCCTTGGCAAATATCTATTGGTGTAAATGCTGTTGACGTATACCCAATTGGAGAAGTTTCTCCTCAAGGAGATCTTTTTGATGAGTTTTATAATGTAACTGGCCATTGGAACTTTGTTCCTTCGCTTTCAACACTCTCTGTTTCTAAGTACCTTACAGACAACTTTTCTTTCGGTGTTTCAGGGTCGTTTAACGTCATCGAAAAATGGGGATCTGATAATGCAACAAATGAAACTATTTCTGTTGATGAATTAAAATACTATGCCCTTGATGGAACGGTAAAATACTCGTTAAAAGATCTTGCGAACTTTGGAAGTTTTGAACCTTACCTAGGATTAGGTGGTGGTTACACTTGGATTGAAGAAGGGCCTTTTAACGCAAACAATGCAGGTAGTTCAGCAAACGCACTTATTGGTGCTGGAACAGTAAATGGAACTGTTGGACTTTCTTACTGGTTTTCTGACAACTTTGGCCTGACATACCAGTCTACATACAAGCATTCTTTCCAAGACTACCTTACAACACATTTTCAGCATAACTTAGGTCTTTCTGTCAATTTTGGTGGAAAAGATACAGATGGCGATGGTGTTTATGACAAAAAAGATGCTTGCCCAGAAGTGCCAGGTTTAGCTGAGTTTAACGGATGTCCTGATTCAGATGGCGATGGTATCCAAGATTCTGAAGACGCTTGTCCAGAAGTTGCAGGTTTAGCCGAATTCAATGGATGTGCAGACACAGACGGCGACGGTGTTTCTGACGACAAAGACAACTGTCCAAATGAAGCAGGAGTAGCAGCATTAAACGGTTGTCCAGACGCTGACAACGATGGAATTGCCAATGCAGAAGATAACTGTCCTAATGAAGCTGGTGATGCAGCAAACGGAGGATGCCCATGGCCAGACACTGACGGAGATTCAGTATTAGACAAAGATGATGAATGTCCTAATGAAGCAGGTACAGTTGCAAATAATGGTTGTCCAGAGACTCCAAATGCAGATGTTCAAGCTCAATTGACTAGCTATGCAAGAACAATCAACTTTTCATCAGGAAAGGCTGACATCGAAGATGCGGCTAACGAAACGCTACAATCTATTGTTGCAATTCTTAAAGAATATCCTAAAGCAAATTTTGTTGTCGAAGGACATACAGACAGAACGGCTTCAGCAAAATTCAACCAGAAACTTTCAGAAGAAAGAGCAGCTAAAGTTGTTGACTTTTTGACTTCAAACGGAGTAGAGACTTCAAGATTATCCTCTGTAGGATTTGGTGAAACTTCACCAATTGCTAGTAATGAAACAGCAGAAGGTAGAGCAGCAAACAGACGTGTCGAAGTAAAACTTGCGAATTAATCGCTTGACACTCAAAAAATAAATTTAAAAACGCTTCGCTTTTGCGAGGCGTTTTTTATTTTTAGGGTATGACAAGCTTTATTGCAGAGGTAGTACAGGAATTAAAAAATCAAAAAGAAAACTTTTCTGAGCTTACCTTTGTGCTTCCTAATAAGCGTGCAGGAATATTTTTAAAGCAGGAACTTTCAAAACACTTTACTCAAGCCAGTTTTTTGCCCGAAATTTGTTCTATAGAATCTTTTATAGAGGAGTTGTCTCAGCTAAAAAAGGTAAGTTCTATAGAGCTTCTTTTCGAATTTTATGGTGTATATAAAGCCCTTACCCCAATGGAGAAATTGGAGTCTTTTGATCAATTTTCAAAATGGGCCCCTATTGTTCTTCAAGATTTTAATGAAATTGACCGGTATTTGGTTCCTCCATCCAAAATATTTGACTACCTCGGTGCTGTTCAAAAAATAAACCATTGGTCTTTAGACCCGAACCCCACCAAAATGGTTAAAGGGTATTTGTATTTTTGGCAACAAATTAAACACTACTATACATCCTTAGTCGACCAACTTTTAAATAAAGGGATTGGGTACCAAGGATTAATGTATAGAACCGCCGTAAAAAATTTAGAGGATTACATTCAAAACACAACTCGAGGGAAGCATATATTTTTGGGTTTTAATGCGTTAAACTCCTCAGAATCGACTATAGTTCAAGAGCTTTTACAGCAAAACCAAGCGCAAATTTTTTGGGATATTGATCAAAGTTTTTTAGACGTACATTTTCATGATGCTGGTCATTTTATGCGTCACTACAAAAAAGATTGGCCATATTTTAAATCACATGCATTCAATTGTGCAACGAAGTACTATCAAGATGAGAAAAATATCAACGTTATTGGGGCGCCAAAAAACATTAGTCAAGTCAAATACATTGGAGAGCTTTTGGATGATTTACACCACACCAATGCGTTAGAAAACACAGCACTTGTATTGGGCGATGAATCACTGTTGTTACCAATTTTGAATACCATTCCTAAAGCAGTAGAACACATCAACATTACGATGGGTTTGCCTTTGCGTCAAATTCCATTTGCGTCGTTTATTGAGCAATGGTTTCAACTTCAAATGGCATCGAGTCATTCATTTTACCACAAAGACGTTGTAGCGCTTTTAGCACACCCTTTTGTTGCACCTTTGTTCAAGGGTCATTCAACGGTTCTCAATACTGTCTTTAATACGATTAAAGACCAAAACCGAACCGCACTTACCATAGATCAATTGACGGCTCTTGCACCAAGTTTGAAATCAAAATTTGCCCTATTATTTGGGTCATGGAATGATCAACCTAAAAAAGCATTAAAACAAATCAAAACATTGATTTTTGAGTTGAAAACAGCGTACGACACTCAAAAAGTGAACACTATTTTGCCTTTGGAGTATCTTCTGAGATTTTTAGAGCTGTTTAATCAAGTGGAGCATTTAGATCAATCTTATGTCTACATCAATTCTGTCAAAACATTGCACAGTTTGTACATCGAATTGTTAAGCAAAGAAACATTAGACTTTAGAGGAGAGCCACTTAAAGGGCTTCAAATTATGGGGATGTTAGAGTCTCGTGTTTTAGATTTTGAAACTGTTATTTTGGTTTCTGTCAACGAAGGCATTTTACCTGCAGGTAAAACTCAAAATTCATTTATTCCATTTGATGTCAAGCTAGAAAATGGATTGCCTACATACAAAGAAAAGGATGCTGTATACACCTACCATTTCTATAGATTGTTGCAACGTGCACATAACGTTTATCTGGTTTACAATACCGAACCTGATGTTTTAAATGGGGGGGAGCCCAGTCGCTTTATTGCTCAAATGCAGTTGGAAAATTGTCATCAGTTGAAACACAAAATGGTTGCGCCAAAAATTTCAATTCAAAAGGCATCAACAGTGAAAGTAATCAAAACGCCTGGTCTTTTAGAAGAACTTAAATCTATTGCTAAAGAAGGATTTTCGCCGTCTTCTTTGGGGCAATACATTCGAAACCCAATTGATTTTTATAACCATAAAGTATTGGGACTAAAACAACCCAATGACATAGAAGAAACCATAGAAGCCAACACTTTTGGGAGTGTAGTCCATTATACTTTAGAAGCATTTTATGAGCCTTTTGTTGGGGAAACATTAGAAGCTTTAAAATTGGAACAACTAAAACATAAAGTTCCCGAAACAGTGGAGCATTTTTTTAAAAAGCTTTTCAAGAAAGGCGATATTACACAAGGCAAAAACCTTATTAGTTTTGAAATTGCAAAGCGTTATATCAATAATTTTTTAGATGCAGAGATTCAATTTTTGAATATGGGGAATACAGTTCAGCTTTTGGCGGTTGAAGAATCCGTGGTCTTAGAGTTTGACCATCCAGACTTCGATTTTCCCATCAAGCTCAAAGGCAACGTAGACCGTATAGACGTATGTAATGGTATTCGGAGAATTATTGATTACAAAACCTCCAAAGTCTCACAGACAGATTTAAATTTGGTTGACTGGGCAACGATTACTCAAGATTATAAAAAACACAGCAAAAGCTTTCAGCTATTGATGTATGCTTATATTTTAAATCAAACCGACCCTTTTAATGGCCCAACGGTAGCAGGGATTTTTTCATTTAAGAATTTTAAATCTGGAGTTATAAAATTCACCAAAAAAGACAAACCAGGCAATGGTGCTTCAAAGCAGCAAGAAATTTCAGAAGAAATTTTAGAATCTTATAAGACACAATTGGTGGCATTGCTGAGCGAGTTGTTCAACCCAGATATAGAATTTATAGAAAAAGAAGTATGATTGTTCAAGAACGAAATCAAGTCATCAATAGGCCTAAAAACCGCCCCATTGTTTATGATCTATTTTTCAATTCAAAAACAAAGAAAGCACCACTCATTATTTTTTGTCATGGATACAAAGGATTTAAAGACTGGGGTGCATGGAATTTATGGGCCGAGGCCTTTGCCTCGAAAGGCATTGCCTTTCTTAAGTTTAATTTTTCACACAATGGCGGTACCGTTGCGCAACCCGTAGATTTCCCAGATTTGGAAGCTTTTGCAGAAAACAACTACAGTAAAGAACTTGATGATTTATCGTGCGTTATCGATTGGGTACACAAAACCTACCAAACAAATTCTGTTATAGACGTGCATTCTATTGTTTTGATAGGACACAGTAGGGGCGGTGGAATTGTAACCATAAAGGCAAGTGAAGACATAAGAATAAAAAAGCTCATCACCCTTGCGGGGGTAAGCGATTATAAATCGAGGTTTCCAAAAGGGGAAGCCCTTAGGCAATGGCAAAAAGAAGGGGTGTATCATGTAGAAAACAAGCGGACTGGTCAACTCATGCCACACAATTTTCAGTTTTATCAAGATTTTTTAATGCATGAAGAACGGTTAAATATTGAACAAGCTGCCCGAAACTGCACAATTCCTCACCTTATTATCCATGGCGATGCCGATGAAGCTGTTTCTATTGAGGAAGCCAAACACCTTCATGCATGGAGTTCTACGAGTATTTTTAAGCCCATTGAAGGAGGAAATCATGTGTTTGGTGCTAAACACCCATGTACTAATTCGGATTTACCACCTGTAATGTCAGAAATTTGCACTGAAATATTGGATTTTATTAACAATTAGCCCTACTTCTTAAGAAAAATGTTATTTATCTGATAATTTTTTTGGTATTACCGAAGTAATTTTTGTAATTTGGACTAAAATATAATTACATTATGGGATATTCATTTAAAAATAGCAAAGGAAAAACTTATTATTTACACACTAAAGACGTAGTCTTGAAAGGTGGAAGAAACCAAACAATTTATTATTTCGCAAAAGATGAGCGTTCAAACTCATGTGATCTTCCTGCTGGGAAAAAGATTGTTGAAAATGAAAAAACTGGACTTCCATTCGTAAAGTCGGTATAATACGTTTTTCGAAAACAATGAAAAAACCCACTCAATTGAGTGGGTTTTTTTATGCTTTATATTTTATAAAGTGTAAATTAATTTTACATGGATCGAATCACCGGCGCTCCTAAAATTCCACTTACACAATATTCTCCTGTTAGATGGATTAATTCTGAAAACATTTCAGCGCGTTCTTGACCAAGTTGCATATGTGCTTGTGCACCTTCTGGGCCATTGTATATTTCTGTAATTCCATAGAGTGTATGGCCAGTTTCTCCACTGCTTGGATCGAGTGGATTGTTAAATTCTGGGCTTTTAAGAACCGCATAGCACAAAATGATGGGCTCTACCGCACCCTCAATATGATGGGTTTCACGCATAAAAGTTTCGTGTGTTTCCAAAAATGTTTCCATTCTTTGTGTGTTGTTGTTGGGCACTTTAAATGCCACATGAAACCCCACACATCCTGTTTTAATTTTCATGATTTGTATTTAGATTTTAGTAAAAGTTAATTAGTTTAAGTGCCTTTCAAAGATAATAAAATCCACTTGCAAAAGAAAATCAAAAATGAAGAGGGTTATAAAAAACTACTCTTTATTTGGGAATCGGCTAAAATCCCCCATACCATCAAGGTCAATTGGATCATTTTGTGTGGGATATCTGTTTTCTTCATGTTGTTTTTTTGTACTGTGGAAGATATTCCAAATGAGAAAGTATACATAAAATGAAAAAATAACAGCTCCTATTATAAACATTGCCACGCTCATACCTGTCTTCTTTGTCTGATTACTAATGCAAATAGGAGAATTGTTCCTGGCCAATGTGCCGAGTACTGGGCCTCTTCAGTTTGCCCCATAATACCTAAACCAACTGAGTAAACCAAGCATATAAATGCAAGGATTACGGGGTACCACTTAAATACGAAATGTTTAATCTTTTTCATAAAATTTTAAATTTTTTTAAAAATAAACATTATTAATTTAAAAAAATGTTAAAGTTTTGTAAGTATTTAAGTATTTTAATGAATTCAATAAATCCATTTTTTTGTCGCCTTATTAATCGTAGCAATATTCGTCACCTATGTCATAAGCATTATAAACCTCTTGGCTTACCGTCAAATTGACGTCTGCATAGCCATTGAGCGGCCCATCGTCGTCTGAATTTGAGGTGTCAAAATCACCAACCAGAATAAATTCTCCATTTGAAATTGTTTTCTGTACGATGGTAAAACATCTGGTGTCATCGTCACAGCTAAAAACGAATAAAGCGGAGAGTAAGAGTAGTTTTTTCATTTAGTTAGTTTTCTCTTTAAGGTATATATATATATTGATAATATGATGAATAAGGGAATAGTTCCTATTATTAAATAGCCACTCCACTTAGGCATATCATATAAATTAGTTAATTTACTGACTATTCTCACAACTATACTTATACCCCAAATTCCGCCTAAAACATCTCTTAGGTTTTTTAAGTTTTTCATTTCTTTCTTTTAAAAAATTTAATCAAGGAGAAATATTATAATCTAACTGCATTAAATTCTATTCTAATTGGAGCTGGAATATCATATTCTCCAGTGTCTATTGAACGAAAATACACAACCTTCTCATAGGAAGCTTTTATGGTTTCTCCACCATAATTTGGGAAACCGCCTACAGTCCCTAAATCTGTTATGTTAATATTAGTTATTTTGCCTCTCTGACTAAATCCATCACCAATACTTTCGACAAATTTACTATCATTAGCACCAATTGATTGTAAATACTGATTTATATAAAATCCATCAAAAATTTGAATTTTACCAGAGTTGTTTCCTAATTGGGCATTATCAAAAGTTATAGTAAGTTGCATATTTTGACCAGAAACATAATTCTCTGCTGTAATATCAGTTATCCATAAGTTAACTCCATCTGTAGTCCCAGTGCAAGGATTTACTATAAACCAATTGGTACCATTAGGAGCAGTTGATGAACTATTTCCTTGTACACTACTAATTATACCACCAAATTCTACTTCAAAAAAATAGTCAACTCCATTTGAGTTGTTAGTATCCGAACTATCATCACTACTACAACCGAAGATGAATAAAGCAGAGAGCAAGAGTAGTTTTTTCATATTATTAAATTGGTTTAGTCAAATATATAGAATTTTATTACAATTTTCGAAACGTGGTTAGAGAAGGTGAGTGCCCATAAAAAAAGCCCTCTCATACGAAAAGGCTTTTAGGTGGTCCCAACTGGGCTCGAACCAGTGACCCTCTGATTATGAGTCAGATGCTCTAACCATATAACCACTTGATTTTTAAACACTTAAAGACGCATAAACTAAATGTCTGTCAAAAGTGTGCCAAAAATGAGTGTCAAATACCCTAAAATTAAGTCCGATAACAAGCAACGTTTCTTTGTAGTGTTTTATAATAATGGTAAACGCTATAGGTTGTTTAATGGTTCAAAAATTAATTCTAATCTCTATCCTAATTCGTACCCTGTAGCTAAACGCTATGAGATAGCGCAACTATTAGCCGCAGAGGTGTTTAAGTATATCTCAAGTGGTTTAAGTATTCAAGACCCTGTAAGAGTTATATGTAAGTCTGATAGGCAGTATTTAAAGTTAGCATTAGACAACAAACTAAAAGGAGAATATTCAGATAAATACAAGTCTATGTTGAGGTTTGTTTATGATGGGTTCGTTTCTTACTTAACAAGCGAAAATATCACTTCTAACAACGTTAAATCTTATCTTAATCAATATGCTTTAGGCGTGTCATATAACACCATTAAACGCCACTTAAATGTACTTATAAATGAAGCTAGAAACATAGGTATGAATAGCAATCCTATGGAAAGCATAAAAACAAAGAAAACAAAGGCAAAACTACACAAACCTTACAAGGATATAAACCTCATCCTAAATGAGATTAAGTTGTTTAGTGATAGCTTGTATCTGTGTTGTTTAATGACCTATGGATGTTTATTAAGACCACATAGAGAAATAAGAGAATTGAAGTGGTCTGACTTTAGTGATGATTTAAGTTATATTCATTTATCGGGTCATAGAAACAAATCGGGTAAAAACAGAATAGTTCCTGTGCCTATTTATATAAGAGAATTGCTTGTTAAAGGACAACCTCAACATAATATATTTACAGGAACTTCAAGACCTTTAAATGAAGACTATTTTAAGACGCTTTGGGGGCGTTTTAAGAGGGT